>CAYSHY010000007.1:0-33609 GCA_964430955.1 uncultured Puniceicoccaceae bacterium
GGGAGAGAGGCAGCTTCGCTGTGGCGAGAGGGCCGGGGGCCGGGGGCCGGGGGCCGGGGGCCGTGGGCTGGGGGCAAGAGGGCCGGGGGCCGCGGGCCGTGGTGGGAAACAGCAAACGGGAGGGAACGTGCGGCTGCAACCAATCTAACCTCACGCAGAGCCGCAGAGAGCGCAGAGAGAAGAATAAGGCCAGTGTCCCAGAGTTCGGAATTGTCTCTCAGGGAGGCACTGAGCACACGGAGAATCCGGCCCGCTTGGCTCTGCCGGGTAAAATTTGCGCAGGAATGTGCGTAATATGCGGAGAAATGCGGGGGTGCAAAATGGCATACTCGCCGGGTCGTGCAGGAACGTCTCGCATCATACCTCCGCGACAACCAGGGGGAGATTATCGAGAACTGGTTGACTGGAGCCGCCATTCCCGAGGGAGAGCCTTTCCCGCGGAGCGCGGAGCATGCGCTGCTGCAGGAGCTTACGGACGCCTTTGAACAGGTGGTGGAGGCGCTTGAAGGGAAGCAGCCGAGCCGCCGGGCCGAGGGGCCTTGGGCGCCTAGTCTGTTGTTACAGGCAGGCGTGGAGGCGTTTGCCGCAGTTCTTGCAGAGGAGTGGGACGTGGACTCGGAGTTCTCGGCAAGCGAACGGACCGAGGCGATCCGGGCGATTGAACATCACCTGCGACAGATCTTTGGGGAAACTGAAGTGGAGCGGGCTACGGCGCGCACCGAAACGAGGTTTAAAACGAATCCATGAGGCACGGTGGAAATTCTAATACTGACAGTGTTCTTAAGTCTGCTGCTGGCGGCGCTGTTCCTGATGTTGTTCCTGAGAAATCAGGCCAGCCGGGACCGGAAGGGGCCGGAGCAGGAGTCGCTATTGCCGTTCCGGGAGGAAAGGCCGGCTCCAAGCGCCCGGCGCAACCGGCACGAGGCGACGTTGTAACGATCGAGTATGACGATGGGGCCGTTAGGGCCTTCATGATCGCGGCGATCCTCTGGGCCCTTGTGGGGCTGGGAGTCGGGGTGCTCGTGGCGACGCAGCTGAGTTTCTGGAAGGCGAACTTCAACCTTGAGTGGCTGACGTTTGGGCGATTGCGGCCACTGCACACAAATGCGGCGATCTTTGCGTTTGTGGGCAACATGATGTTTGCCGGCATCTACTACTCAACCCAGCGGCTGTGCCGGGTGCGCCTGGCGTCTGACCTGTTGACGAAGCTGCACTTTTGGGGCTGGCAGGGCATCATTGTCGCTGCGGCGATAACGCTGCCACTGGGCTACAGCCGCGGGAAAGAATACGCAGAGTTGATCTGGCCGATCAACATAGCCGTGGTGGTGGTGTGGGTGATCTTTGCGATCAACTTCTTCTGGACGCTGGCGAAGCGAAACGAGAAGTCCCTGTATGTGGCGATCTGGTTCTACATCGCCACGATTGTGACAGTGGCGATGCTTTACATCGTCAACCACTTGTCGATGCCGACGAGCCTGCTGCACAGCTACCCGATCTTTGGCGGGGTGCAGGACGCGCTGGTGCAGTGGTGGTATGGGCACAACGCCGTGGCGTTCTTCCTGACCACTCCGATCCTGGGGATCATGTATTACTTTGTGCCGAAGTCGGTGAACCGGCCGGTTTACTCCTACCGGCTCTCGGTGATCCACTTCTGGTCGCTGGTGTTTATCTACATCTGGGCGGGTCCGCACCACTTGCTGAACACGGCGTTGCCCTCCTGGCTGCAATCGCTGGGCATGCTGTTCAGCCTGATGTTGTGGGCGCCAAGCTGGGGCGGGATGCTGAACGGATTGCTCACGCTCCGCGGCGCGTGGGACAAGCTGCGCACCGACCCGGTGGTGAAGTTCTTTGCCGCAGGCGTGACCTTCTACGGCATGGCCACATTTGAAGGGCCGCTGCTCTCCATCAAGTCTGTAAACGCGCTCTCGCACTACACGGACTGGACGATCGGCCACGTGCACGCCGGCACGCTGGGCTGGAACGGCTTCATGGCCGCCGGCATGTTCTACTGGCTGGCGCCGCGGCTGTGGAACACGAAGCTATACTCCACTGCGATGGCCAACATGCACTTCTGGCTGGGGATGGTGGGCATCCTCCTGTACGTGGCCTCGATGTGGGTTGGCGGGATCATGCAGGGGCTGATGCTGAACGCTACAACAGACGGCGGCACGCTGCTTCAGTACCCGAACTTCCTTGAGACGCTGCAGGCCATCCGGCCCATGATGCACACGCGCGCCATCGGCGGGACGCTCTATTTGATCGGCTTCGGCATGATGGCCTACAACATCTGGAAGACCGCGAAGAGCGGCACGCCGGTCAATGGCACGGTGGAAGTGAACCGTGCGGCCAGCGAGGCGGCTGCGTCACGGCGCAAGTTCCGCGCAGTGCTGAACGCGCCGGTGATCTATACCACGCTTATTCTGGCCTTTGCCGCGCTTGCCGTCTTCTCGACCGGTCTCTGGTTCATCGTGGGGCTGGGGCTGGCGGCGGGAACCACACTGCTCGCGCTGGCGCACTTCGAAGTCAGTGGCGCGAAGTGGTCTGACTGGTATGACAAGCTGCTGGAGCACAGCGTGGCCTTCACGGTGCTCACGCTGATCACGGCTGCCATTGGCGGAGCGATCCAGATCATCCCGACCGTTACGATGCAGCGCGCCAAGAATGTGGAGGGCCGCATACAGGTTCCCTACACGCCGCTGGAACTGGCGGGACGCGATATCTACGTGAGCGAGGGCTGCTACAACTGCCACTCGCAGATGATCCGCACGCTTGTGCCAGACGTGCTGCGCTACGGCGACTACTCGCGGCTTGGCGAATCGATCTTCGACTTCCCGTATCAGTGGGGCTCAAAGCGCACCGGCCCGGACCTTGCACGCGAAGGTGGCAAGCGGTCTGACGACTGGCATTTCTACCACATGCTGAATCCGCGCGATGTGTCGCCGGAGTCAAACATGCCGAGTTATCCGTGGCTGTTTGTGAAAGAAACGAACACCCGGGCGCTTCCCTCCAAGATTGACGCGATGCGACGCCTAGGGGCGCCCTACCCGCTCTCGCTGTCCGAGGAGGAGATCCAGGCGCAGGTGGACGCGCAGGAACAGGAGATCGTGGACCGGCTTGCAGAGAAGGGCGCCCTTGTGGCGCCAGACAAGCAGATTGTCGCGCTGATCGCCTACCTGCAGAAGCTGGGCGCCTACAGGGAAGTCGAAGCTGGCAAGGCCCTGGAAGCAGTCACCCCCGCAGAGCCGGGCGCAACAGCCAACCGCTAAACAGGACCCAGGATGTTCAAGCGCATCATTTACGAAGAATGGACAACGATCGTGCCGATAGCGGCGTTTCTGCTGACGTTTGGCGTGTTCATGGGCGCGTCGATCCGCGCCCTGCTGCTGAAGAAAAACGAGAGGGAAAAGCTGGCGAACATGCCGCTGGAAACCGAGGCGGCGACGGAGGCTGGTCATGAATAACGAAGTTCATAAAGGAAGCGACGTAATGGACGAACCGCTGCCGGAGGGCGTGGTGCTCAAAGAGCATACTTACGACGGCATCCGCGAATACGACCAGCGGCTGCCCCGGTGGTGGCTCATGACGCTTTATGGCGCGATGGTCTTTGCAGCTGTGTATTGGCTGCTCAGCCATCCGTTTAGCGACAAGCCTGAGAATGCCCAGATCGACGCCCAGCTTGCCCGGGTTGAAACGCTGCGACTGCAAAACTCAATCGATGTGACCAACAACGCGATGTTCTGGACAATGAGCGAGAACGAAACCTTCGTGAAGGCCGGGCGGGAGATCTACATGGCCAACTGCCTGCCGTGCCACGGCCCGGATTTGAAGGGCGGGATCGGGTTCAACCTTGTGGATGAGGAGTGGGTGCACGGAGCTAGCCCCGCAAGCATCTATCGCACCGTCCAGTATGGAGTGCCCGACAAGGGGATGCAGGCCTGGGAAAGTCTGCTGGGCCAAAAGAGAATCGCTGAGGTGGTGTCATTCATCATCAGCCAGAACGACCGCGCAACACTTGAGAAAGCTGCGCAGGTGAACCCGTAGGAGGGGGCGCCATGGCAGCACGAGCTCCACTACAACGGCCAACGCGGGAACGCGTAACAACCATCGATAACGACGGATCTCGCATCTTCCTGCATCCGGCGGATGTAAAAGGGAAGTTCACCACGGCGCGGCGCTGGTTCGGGTATGTCCTGATCGTACTGTATCTTGTGCTTCCCTGGATTCCGGTGAAGGGGCACCCTGCCCTGTTCCTGGATATCGCTAATCGGCGATTTCATATCCTGGGAACCACCTTTACCGCTCAAGACCTGTGGCTGACGTTCTTCCTGATCACCGGGGTTGGTTTTTCGCTGTTTGTGCTCTCTGCCCTGTTCGGGCGATTATGGTGCGGCTGGGCCTGTCCCCAAACAGTGTTCCTAGAGCACGTTTACCGACGCATCGAGCGGTGGATCGAGGGTGATGCAGCAAAGCGGCGACGTCTGGATAAGGCCCCGTGGACGACGGAGAAGGTGATCAAGCGTTGCGTGAAGCACTTTGCCTTCGTCCTGGTTTCGCTCGTGATCGCGCACTCATTCAGCGCGCTGTTTGTGTCCTGGCCTCAGCTGTGGGGATGGATGCTCAACAGCCCGCTGGAGCACTGGAGCGCATTCCTGTTCATCATCGTTACGAGCGGGGCGCTTTACTTCAACTTTGCGTGGTTTCGCGAGCAGCTTTGTTTGGTTATCTGTCCCTATGGACGGCTGCAATCGGCCCTGGCGGACGATGACACGTTGCTGATCGGTTACGACGAGAAGCGGGGCGAGCCACGGGGGAAAGCCACTTTGACGGGCATCGGCGACTGCGTGGACTGCAATCGGTGCGTGCAAGTCTGCCCGACTGGAATCGACATTAGGCAGGGCCTGCAGATTGAGTGCATAGGTTGCGCTGCGTGCATTGACGCATGCGACACAATCATGACGAAGCTCGGGCGTCCCACGGGTCTCATACGCTACGACTCCCTGAACGGGCTTAGCGGCAGAAAGCGGCGCTTCATCCGCCCGCGAATCTTCCTTTACCTCGCGCTGATCGCAGTTGGCGCAAGCGTCATGCTGTTCTCCATTTCCCGTATCACCAGCGCCAACATGAACGTGGTGCGCATGACCGGCGCCCCCTACTTCATCACGGACAATGGCTTGCGCAACCAGTACATGGTGCGGGTGATAAACAAGACAGAGGAGCTCGCCGAGTATCGGCTCGTGGCTCTGGCAGAGGGTCAGCAATTCACCGCCCAAGGGATAGATGAACCGCTGCATGTAAAGCCAATGGAAGAGCTGCTGCGACCACTGGTGATCAGCATCTCAAAGGAAGACTACCACGGCCAGTTTCCGCTGGAACTGCAACTTTTGAATGAAGCGGGAGAAGTGATCAAACAGGCCAAGGTGGAGTTCCTGGGGCCTAACCCTGCGTTGTTGAAATGAAAAGGAAAGTGAACTGGACGCTTTGGGCCTGGGTAACGGGCGCCTTCGTGGCGCTGATGTGCGCGTGGGGCACGCTGATCTACATCTCAACCCAGCACCCGACAGAGAGCGTGCCGCTGGAGGAAGGGACGAACAATGATACAACTCAAGAAGAACGCCATTAGCTGCTCGCACTGCGGAACACTCTTCACACCCAAGAGCGACGAGAAGTACTGCAGCCAGGGATGTGCTTATGTTGCGCGTCTGCGCGAGGAGAAGGGTTTTGGCCGATTCTATGAACTAAAAGGCGGACAGACGCTGCCCCCGGTAAGCTCGCGTGTGTTCCAAAAGTCTAACTTCGACTGGCTGGCTGAGCAAATCTCGCATGCAGAATCGGAAGCACAGGGACCGATCGCTCGCGCCAGCTTCCATCTGCAAGGCGTGTCGTGCGTTGGCTGCGTTTGGCAGGTTGAAGCGCTCTTCAATCGTTGTCCCGGCGCTGTGGAAGCCCGCATCGACGTGCAGTCGCACCGCATCGAGCTGTCCTGGGAGAAGGGGACGTTCAACGGCGAGGCCTTTGCGGAGGAGCTGAAGGATCTTGGATACGGTCTGGCCCCGCTGGAAAAGAGCAAAGAAAAGGTGGCGGCGTCCTCGCGTCTGGCCAGACGCCTGGGACTTTGCGGCGCATTCCTAATGAACACAATGCTGTTCACATTGCCCAGCTACCTTGGCATGAGCCGCGAGTTCTTCCTGGCCCCGGCGTTTGATGCACTGGCGGCCCTCTTTGCAACCCTGAGTCTCCTCTTTGGCGGGAGCTATTTCTTCAAGCGGGCGTGGAAAAGCGCGCGACTGGGCGTGCTGCACATAGATCTGCCGATCGCTTTGGGCATTGCCGCAGCGTATGTGGGATCCGTGGCCGGTTGGCTCGCGGGCTATACGACGCTGATCTACTTCGATTTTGTAGCCACCTTCATCTTCCTGATGCTGGGCGGCCGCTGGCTGCAGGAGTTTGCCCTGGAAAAGAACCAGGCCCACATCGAGCGGCGTAATCCGGCCCCGCAATTCGTCATTACGATGGACGAAGACCAAGAGCGGGCCAGATTGCCGGTCTCGCAGGTCGAACCCGGGTTGGTCTATGTGTTGCAACCGGGAGACGTAAACCCGGTGGCGGCGGACCTGGTGGACGACAGCGCCCTGATCAGCCTGGAGTGGATCAATGGCGAGGCAGACCCAGTGGCGGTCAACACAGGCAAGACAATACCGGCCGGAGCGATCAACGTGGGCTTGAAGGTGCGTGTGGTGCGCGCACGGGAAAGCTGGAAAGACAGCTTGCTCGCAAGGTTGCTCGAGAAGAGCTCGGACAACCTGACGAACACACGAATGCAGCGTATCCTACAGGTCTACCTGACGATCGTGTTGCTGCTCTCGATCGCCGGCTTTGGATACTGGTATTTCGCTGGTGGCGACCTGCTAAAAGCGGTGCAGGTGATGATCTCGATCCTGGTCGTGTCGTGCCCCTGCGCGCTGGGAGTCGCCCTGCCGATGGCCGATGAGTTTGCCATTAACCGGCTGCGGCGATGCGGGTTGTTCATCAAGCATTCCATGATCTGGCCAAGGCTGCGTGCGGTGAAGAAAGTCGTTTTCGACAAGACCGGCACGCTGACGATGGACACCCCCGAGCTGCGAAACCCTGAAGCGCTGGACGAGCTCGACACAGAAGCCCGGCATGCGCTGTTTGCGCTGGTAAAGGAGAACCTGCACCCCGTGGCGCGCTGCCTGCGGGCGGCATTGCTGGCCCACGAGCAATCGTGGAAAGAACTGCGGCAGAGCAGCGAGTCCTTCAAGCCTGTCGAGGAAGTCGTGGGGCAGGGAGTTTTTACCTATGACGCCCAAGGACGCCGCTGGAGCCTCGGGAAGCCGGAATGGCTGGCGACCGGACAGGACTGGAAGATTGGCGCGGCAACAGTTCTCCGTGTGGATGGGGAGCTTCGCGGGGCGTTCCACCTCTCAGATGATGTGCGCGACGATGCTGTCGAAAGCGTAGCGTGGCTACAGTCGACAGGGCACGAAGTGGCGATTCTGAGCGGCGACGCGCAGCACCGGGTGTCGGCTGTGGCAGATGCATTGGGAGTGAAGACCGAAAACGCATTGGGCGAATGCTCCCCGGAGGAGAAGGCGCGTTGGCTTGGTGAGAAGGCTCCCGGCGCTGCGATGATGATCGGCGATGGCGCAAACGACAGCCTCGCTTTCAAGCGCGCAATTTGCCGCGGCACGCCTGTGGTGGATCGTAATGTCCTCGAGAGCGCATCCGACTTTTTCTTCTTTGGCCGGAGCCTGCGCAGTCTTCCGATCCTCTTTGCCACCGCCCGGAGACGGGAGCAGACGGTGAAGGTGATGTTCTCCTTTGCAGTGGCCTACAACGTCATCACGGTGACCCTCTGCCTGATGGGTCATATGCATCCGCTAATGGCGGCGATCTTGATGCCGATCAGCTCGATTTGCACGCTGGGGATTGCTTGGTCGGGGCTGGGAAGAGGAAACGGCGAAGTCGGAGCGGCGCGCGGCGCGTAAGCGCAAGACGGCAAATGGGAGACAGCTTCGCTGTGGCGAGAGGGCCGGGGGCCGGGGGCCGCGGGCCGTGGTGGGAAACAGCAAACGGGAGCGCCTTCCCTTTTGGGTCCTTTAGGTCGCTTGTGTCCCTTTCTTTGTGCTGTGTGAATTTGGCACTCGACCCCAGTCCCTCTTGCCACGGCGGAGTCGCACCTTCTGCGTGAGGCACGCGATAAGTACGCACTTTCAGCGCTTGATGTTTTGTTTAATTCTCCCCGGGGCGCCGGTCTGCTCGTGGCGCTCGCTTCCCTCTACCCCGGGCTGGTATGATATGCCCCTTTGGGGCTAAAGGCTGGCGGGGAGTGATGGAGTGACGCCCGCTGAGCGGATTCGCCGTGAATGGGTGAACGGGCGAGTGGCCAGGGTGAAAATGTCGCTGAAATAGGAAGCAGCGAGAGGATCGAAGGACCTACAACAGCGAGACCTTGCTTCTACGTTGATGGAGCGTGGAGGTTAGAGGCGGATGGAGTTCGGTTGCTTGCTGCCGTTTTAGCGATCGAGCAGAGCGAGGGAAACGGCCGGATTCAAAGTTGAAAGAGCCGAGGGAAGATGAGGTAAATCAGGATGACGGTGTTGATGAGGGCTACGACATAGAATGTGACCTGAAAGCTGAGCTTTCTGGTTTTGTGGCGAAAGATCTGTTGAGCGAGGAGAGCGCTTGGCCAGCCGCCAAGGAGTTCGAGGGTATGAAGCATCGCTTCGCTGATGCGCCGGCGTGCTTTTGGGGCGGCAGCTTTGTCAATCGCATAGCAGAGGAATGCTATAATATTTGCCGCGAGCAGGAAACCTCCGATGTAAGGGTGGAGACGCTCTGCAATGATGGCCCAGGCAACCACTCCGCCGTACCCAATCAAGAGAATGATGGCGATACTGAGACCCACTGAAAAACCATGCTGAGAGTTGTGCTTGCGCTCTGGCGCCTAGCTTGCAGTTGCCGATTGGCGTTGCTCAGACGAGCTCGTAGAATACACCGGCATCTTAATTCTCACAAGTATCCTGTTAGCGATGACAGAGGCGGTTCCCCGGTCAGCATGTTTCATGGTTTACGAGGATTCTGAGGATCACCAGATGGGGATATGCATGCTCATCGCAGCCAATCAGGAAGAACGGAAACAAGCACAGTGAAGAGGAGAGGAAAGGACTCTGAGTTGAAAACCTGAACATAGGCTCCACAGAGAATTCTTATAAATATCCCTAAAACCGCTAATAATCACCGACTCCCGGTCGGCAGGCTTGACGAGGGCGCATCAAAAGAGACCCTTCTGGGGCATGAAACGCTATCTGATGGGGCTACCCTTGGCGCTTGTTTTGTGCGGCGCAGCAATGAACTTTTCCGGCCAGTTCTCCAAGAGCGAAATCACTCCACTGGGGCACATGGACTGCGGCTGTGGCGGGGGAACTGAATGCGTAACAAAGGAACGAGCCGTAAGTGCAGGCTTGGGCATGACAACCGTCGGCGGCGCCCTATGTGCGATTGGCCTCTTTGGCGGAAGCGTTCAGATCTATCGCCGCGTACGAGCCTCTGCCTAATCCCCATCCTGCTACAGACGAATTGGGTCTCAGTAAGCCCCTCGTCCGGACGCCTGCTCCTCGAGTAGTAGGCGTGCAAGCGTTCCAACGCCGTCCGACGCGCCGGCTTGGATGATATGGGCGTTCAGTCCAGAGGCTATCGATGGCGGCTCAGGATCGATCGCGAAGATGCGGCAGTGACTGGGCGCATAGTTTAGCAGAAGCGCCGCCGGATATACGTTTAGCGACGTGCCGATAACAACGAGATAGTCCGCTGATTCCACGATCTCTGCCGCATGGTCCATATTCGGCACAAGTTCGCCAAACCAGACCACGTTGGGCCGAAGTTGTCCGCCCCGAGGGCAGCAGTCTCCCATGCGGAGCGTCTGGTAGCCGATGTCCTTAACGTAAGTTTCATCCAAAGTGCTTCGAGCCTGCGTGAGGAGGCCATGCAGGTGCAGGATGTTACTACTGCCGGCTCGCTCGTGCAGGTCGTCAACATTTTGGGTAATAACCGACACCCGGAACTTGCTTTCCAGACACACAAGGCCCAGATGTCCGGCATTGGGCTTCACTGTGGCCAACTGAGCGCGACGATCATTGTAAAACTCCAGCACCAGCTCCGGATTCTCCCTCCAACCCGCGATGCTTGCCAGCCGCTCGAAAGAGTGATTGCGCCATAACCCGCCCGAACCTCTATATGTCGGCAGTCCACTCTCGACGCTCATTCCGGCGCCAGTAAGCACTACCAAATGGGGCGAACTCTCGGAGTCGTTCTGAGGTTGCAAGGGTGTGTCACGTAACATGATTTCGAGGTTGGGGCGTGAAGCGAGAGTGTAGCGAAATGTGGGGGAAATGCAATGGTGGGCCGTGGCCGAGGACAGGGGCCGGGCTGTCGAGTGCTGGCGCGTCTGAGCAGGGGCACGGGCTCCGATGGGGGGGATGCGGGTCTAATCGTGATCCGGGTGGCGCAGGGAGGTACGGATGTACGGAGGCTGGAGGACCAGCCTCCCTACCCGCCTTAGGTTGTCACCTTCGATGGTCCAACAGCTACTTCGGCAAGCTCGGATTGTTTAGTCTGAAATCAGAACGTAGCTCGTTAATCCGTCAGTCTTCGCAGGTGGAGCCGCCAGGGGATTTCGGACATCGTTGCGTCCGACCCTTACCTCGCCGTGAGTGGGAGCGCCACAGCTGTTTCGGCTGTTGCGGCCCTGGGTATTCGGCCCTTTTCGCGGTCGGTTCTTTGGGATTTACCGGCGAAGCCGGCGGGGCCTACAGGCGTGGGATGGTGAGTCCACCATCGACCATAACCACCTGGCCGGTGGAATACGGAAAATCGCCGCGGGCCAGCGAGGCCACCACCTTGCCAATATCATCGGGTTGGCCCCAGCGTGGCTGCACGCAAAGACCTTCCTTGATCAGCTTCTCGTATTTGTCGGTAACGCCTGCCGTCATGTCTGTCTTGATGACGCCGGGACGCACTTCATAGACCGGGATGCCGATCTCTCCGAGGCGGGTGGCGAAAAGTTGGGTAACCATCGACAGGCCGGCTTTAGCTACGCAATACTCGCCACGGTTTATACTCACGACGGTGGCCGATATCGAAGAGACATTAATGATCGAGGCCTTGAACTCAGCGTCCTTCTCCTTCTGCTCCACCATGTGGCGCGCGGCCGCCTGGCTCAGGAAAAACGGTCCCTTCAGGTTCGTGCCCACCACAAAGTCATAGCTTTCCTCTGTTGTCTCCAACAAGTCGAGACGCTGTTTGGGGCCCACTCCTGCGTTGTTCACGAGAATGTTCAGCTGATCAAACTCGGAAAAGAACGTGTCGAGGATTCTCTTGCGGGACTCGGAAGAACCAATGTCTCCCCGGCAATAGACGACCTTCGCTCCTGCATCGCGCAGCTGCTTAATAGACTCGGCAACGGCAGACTCATCGCGCACGCCGTTGATCCCGAGATCGAATCCCTCGCGGGCAAGCGCCAGCGCAATGCCGAGCCCGATACCCCTGGAGCCCCCTGTAACGAGAGCGGTTCTCTTCGCTTCTATAGCCATGATTTTCTTAAAGTCGTGATTCATGCAGGACCTGCCCTGCATTTGCTGCTATTAGGTCTCAGCCAGGAAGCCGTAGCGGTCAAGGCTGTAGATCCGGCTATGCCGGAGAGGCAAGGGCATGGGCCGAGCGTGCGCTGATAACGGAGGGCGATAAGTGATTCGAGCGTCTAAAGCGGCGAGACGCCGCTTCAACGTTGCTGGCGCGTGGCGGGCGGAGGCTGGGTTGGAGGTTGCGATTGGACTGAGGCGGGAAGACCAGCTTCCCTACCCTTGCATCCGGCCATGGTTGGTGTGCGGAATTTGGATCCACCTCGGCCCTCCGGCGAAGCCGGCGTCTTATCTACTCCAGAATACCCAGGCGCCGTTCAGGTCGATATTGTCCTCTGGCAGGTACGTCCAGCGGTCCACTTTGTAGCAATACACCCATGGATGCAGACCTACGTAAAGCATTCCGAGCCAATCACCCGTGTCGGCATAATCACCCTCCAGGAGATCAAAATCCGCGTACTTGCCATCGTCACGCCATGCATCCGGGTCGTGATCAAAGCCATTGGGGAAGAGTCTCTTGTAGCGCGCGATCGCCTCTACGAAAAAATAGTCCCCAAACATCGTGCCGACCTTACCAGCAGTTCCCCACTTCTCAGATCCTTCCAACAGGATCGACTCAAATGCAGGGTTTCCGTCTGCGAGATATGTGGTCGAGAGGTCATATAGGAATGAGCGCGCGTCGTTAATGTAGCGCTCGTCTCCTGTCACCGCGTAAAGCTCCACAAGCGCAGAGGCCACAATCGCTGACGCCGAGCTATCCTTTGGATTATCTGCCGAGGGAGGGGCATCAAAGTCTGACGGTGGAACCCAGTCATCGCTCGTTTCCTGCAGCGCACTCAGAAAATAGTCGTAACTGGCAATCGACCGCTCCAGGAATCTATCCTCGCCTGTGTAGCGATACACCATCACATTTCCGTAAACGGCCCACGCCTGGCCCCGGGTCCAAGTCGAGTCTCGCTGCCAGCCCTGGTGGGTCCGCTTGCCCTCCACCTCTCCTGTGGTCGGGTTAAGGATGACTACATGGTAGGTGCTGGCATCCTCGCGGTGCAGGTGCGCCCAGGACGCATCGGCGTGTCTCACCGCCATCTCCGCCCACTCGGGCTCTCCCCCGTTCAGCCCGGCCCAAAGCGGCAGCTCCAGGTTCATCATCTGGTCTATGTTGACCTCGAACTCCCGGTTCGTGGCATATGGATCAATAGTCTCCGCGGGCCAACTGCGAAACATCCGGGCATTGTCATTGAAGCGAGTTTCCACCATGTAGCGCGCGCCTTTCAGCGTCAGCGTCTTATACCCCTCGATACCAGTGTAGAGGTATGCGAGCCCGAGGCTGTCAAACACCTGGAAGCCGATGTCGTTGTCGGCAGCTGTCGTTCGCGAATTTAGCCCCATGGTCCAGTGGCGGGCATGAGTCTCCCATTTCTTGTCTCCAGTCACATCATAAAGCCGCCAAAACAGCCCCGGAACGAAACCGCTGGTCCAGACATTCTCATTCTTCAACGCCCACTTTCCGCTCCGATTTGTGTAATCCACAAACCGTTCAGGATCATTCCCTAGAATCTCAGTCAGTCTCTCAGCCTGATCCTGCGAAAACAACAGCGCGTCATTGATGGCGTCATCAATCTCATCCGCCAGAACAGGTGGCACATGCGCCAAGCCAAAACTCATCAACAACAAGGCCGGAAATAGAATCTTCATGATTGAGAGGGGTAATATTCTTTAATTTTGAATAATACTTATGAAACCCTAAGGCGTCAATTCCCGATCTAGAGTTCGGAGAATGGAAGGAAGAGCGGGTAAGGAGCGAAGTTGACAAGACCCGTGAGATCATCGGGATGCTGCAGCGGTGGATCAACTAACGCGTACAGAAGTTGGCCCCGGCGAGGGAGCGCCGGGGCCGTTGGGACGAGGGTCCTGCCATATTGGCAGGAGGGAAGAACGGAAAAATGATTATGCCTTTAGTTCAGGCACATCTACCCAACTACGTTTCGCCCAGGATTCAAGGCCTTTTTCAGCCAACTGAACACCTTTTGCCCCTTCGAGGAGAGTCCATGGGAATGGATCGTCCTTGACGACGTGCTTCAGGAAGAGCTCCCACTGCACCTTGAAGGCGTTGTCGTAAGACTCCTGATCGGGAACCTTTTGCCAGGTCTCGTAGAAGTCGATCGGCTGCGGAACGTCAGGGTTCCAGGTCGGCTTTGGCGTAGCGCCGTAGTGCTGGATATAAACGTCGCGAAGGCCCGCCACCGCAGAGCCATGGGTGCCGTCAACCTGCACGGTGAGAAGGTCATCGCGACGTACGCGAGTCACCCATGAAGAGTTGAAGTGTGCAACCACATCCCCCTCGAGCTCGAAGGTTGAATAGGCTGCATCGTCTGCGGTAGCCGTGTACTTTGCACCCCGCTCGTCCACACGCTCCTTGATGTGGGTGGCGCCGTAGCAGCTGACTGCCTTAACGTTGCCAAAGAGGTTGTCCAGCACGTAGCGCCAGTGGCAAAGCATGTCGACGATGATACCGCCGTCGTCTTCCTTGCGGTAGTTCCAGGAAGGACGCTGAGCCGGGATGTTGTCGCCCTCGAAAACCCAGTAGCCAAACTCACCGCGCACGCTCAGGATCTTACCGAAAAAGCCCTGCTGCTTGAGGCGCGCAATCTTGCGGAAGCTGGAGAGCCAAAGCTTGTCCTGAACGACGCCATTTTTCAGACCAGCGTTCTTTGCCAGGCGGTAGAGCTCCAGAGCGGTCTCTGTATCGACCGCAGTGGGCTTTTCACAGTAGAGGTGCTTGCCAGCTTCAACAGCCTTGCGCACGCCATCGGCGCGGCGGCCCGTGGTCTGCGAGTCGAAGTAAATTGTGTAGTGCGGGTCGGACAGAACGGAATCAAGATCCGTGGATGTCTTTGTAACGCCGCTCATCTTAACCAGTTCATCGAGCTTGTTCTGATTACGGCCGACCAGGATTGGGTCGGGCATAATGCGCTCGTCTGGAGAAATGAGCAGACCGCCCTGCTTGATGATGGCGGCGATGGAGCGCATGAGGTGCTGATTTGTACCCATGCGGCCCGTTACGCCGTTCATGATGATACCAACGGTATGAGTCTTCATTTAAGTCTGAGGGAAGGGATTATCGGTTAATGAGTCCGGGGAGGGTTAACAAAGGTCCTTGTAGGCCTTGATGATGTCGCCGAGGAACTCGTTCTGATCGCGAGCCCAGTGGCGCTTCGAGAAAATCTCCACCTCGTTAAAGCCATTGAAGCCCGCCTTCTCCACCCAACTGCGAATCTTGCGGATGGGGATGCACCCCTCGCCCATCAAGCCGCGGTCCAAAAGCATGTCCTCGGTAGGCGTACGCCAATCGCAGATATGGAAGGCGAAGAGATGATTATTGCGACCGCAACGCTCGATCTCCTGCTCGAGACTCGGATCCCACCACAAGTGATAAACATCCACAGCCACGCCAACATGCGAGTGATTGATTGCCTCGGCCAGGTCATTGGCCTGCGCCAGCGTATTGATAGCGGAGCGGTCGTCGGCGTACATCGGGTGGAGCGGCTCGATGGCCAGCTTCACGTTGTGCGCCTCACAGTGAGGCAGAAGCGCCTCGATACCGTCACGAATCTGTTGGCGCGAGGTCTCCAGCGACTGTGACGGGATTGCGCCGCAAACCAGCACAATCATGGGAGCGCCAAGCTCTGCCGCTTGATCGATTGCAAGACGGTTATCTGCAAATGCCTTCTGCTTTCCCGCTGAAGTGGAAGCCGGGAAGAACCCTCCACGACACAACGACACAATCTCCAAACCATTGTCGCGGATCATGTCGCCCATTGCACGAATATCATGGCCATCGAGCGCATCCCGCCAGACCGTGATACCCTTGACTCCGGCCTTGGCGTACTCGGGGATGATCTTGCGGAGTGACCAAGGCTTGTTGGTAATGGTGTGAATACAGAGGCGATCGAGCGTCTCGAGGGGTTTTGCTTCGCTTTCCATGATGGTAAGATTCCCAAAAGTGAGGTGTGACGCCAGAAAATCCGCCCCTGCTTAGCAGACGCCCCGGAAGAACGTGTAGTATTCGCCGTTCTCCGCAATACGGCTCACATAGAGCGCCAGCTCACGCGCATGGTAGTCGCCCCACATGCTCGATTCACCCGCTGGAACTTTGTATCCTTCTGGAATGTTATCCCAGCCATTCGGGCGGTGATAGACGCTGTGTAGCAAGAGCCCCTGGTGCGATGGATCGATGCTCAGGTAATCGTCCGTGAGCAACGTGCGAAGCACTGTCAGGCCGGCTTGGAAGTAACGCTTGCCATCCTCGGTATCGACGCCCAGGTAACGGCCAAGGCGCAGGAGACCTTGGGCGCCAATGGCGGCTGCAGAGCTATCAACCGGCTCCCAATCATTGTTGATCTCGGCGTTGCGGTTGCGCCAGTCGCCGAGGCGATGCAGATTTGGAGCGCCGCCGTCCCAGTAGGGAACGCCATCGAGCGGTGTGTTCTCAATGTACCAGTCGCAAGTGGCGCGGGCAGCCTTGAGCATAATCGCCTCGATTTCCTGACGACCACCGAAGGCTTCCAGCTCCTCGTCGCTCACCTGCTTGAGAAACTCGAGCTCCTCAGGGAAACCAACCATTGCCCATGCCAGACCACGGGTCCACGTTGTGAAACCGCTGAAGCCCTGTTGGGAATTTGGCGCCCGGAAGTTGCCGTCCTTGGTGTTAAAGATCGCTTCGTGTGCGGTGCGGCCCCACTCGTCGTAGGAGTCGCGACCTTCGCCATAGTAAATGGAGAATCTGGCTGTGGCCTTTATATGCTGGAGAGCGCGCTCAAGAAGGCTAATGGACTTGTCGTTCTCAGCCATCAGCGAGTGACCCAGCTTATGGCTCACCATCAGGGCGCGGCACGAACGAATCGTATCAACGAAAAGCGAGTGCGGCCCGTTGAAACTATGAATAAAGCCGCCATCAATGATCTGCGTCCAGCGGCTGGCCTGCACGGCGCCCGAAACCTTCAGCGCCAGCTCATAGAAATCCACCGCATCCTGGGAAGAGTTGATCTTGCCCTCGCGGGTGAGGCGCAGGAGGTTGCCGTAGGTTGAAACGTTGTTGAAACCATGATCGTGAACACCGATATGGCTAACGTGCGGCGCCATATACTTCACAGTGTTCTTACGCCCCATCTCCAGGTAACGCTCGTCCCCGGTTGCATCAAACTGAAGGATCTCCGAGCCATACATGAAGCCCTGAGTCCACTCCGTCCAACCGCGGGTGGTGTAGCGGCCGTTGTAGGTGAACACAGGAGAGCCCTGGGAGATATCGTACTGCTCGTTGATCAGATCGATCTTTTCTCCGGAAAGCTTCCAGAACTTTTCGAGCGCTGGCTTTAGGTCCGATGGGGTGAGCGTATGGTCAATCTTCATGTAAATAACGGTTGGTCGATTAAAGTTTTAGAAGCGCTTGTCCTTGCGCAGATGCAGAATGGTCATGCGTGTATCCTCAAGCGCCTCGTACGAATGTTCCTGAATCGCGTCGAACTGGAGGCTCATACCTGCAGCGAGCTCATGCGTCTCATGCGGCAGGGAAAGGCGAATGCGACCCTCCGTAACCCAACAGACCTCGTAATCGTCGCGATGGACCTCTGGACGATGTGTGCGAGCTCCAGCCTTGGCTCTGGCGTGCATACAGGTAACGTTCGAGTAACGGACGCGCTCGAATGAAAAATCGCCTGAACGATAGCGGCTGCTTTCCTGAAGGTGGGCAAGCGGGCTCTCCGCCATTGCGAGGAGATCCGTTGCAGTCATTCCAAACGCCCGGCCCAGCTTGTACAGGGTCTCCAGCTCCGCAGAGCTCTGGTTACGTTCGAGCTTTGATATCACGGCAACAGAGATCCCAGAGCGTTCCGAAACCTGACCAATTGTCAGGCCCTCCCGCTTCCGAAGCGCCCGCAACACCGAAAAATCATACATCAAGGTGCGCGAAGGCTTTTCTGAAACCTGTTTCTGGGATATCACCTTATAGAAAAGCTGGACCCGATTTATTTCTGCGTCAACAATTTTTAGACCATTTCTTGTTGTAAGGAAAACAAATGAACACAGTAGACTCCTATTTGAAGCAGCGGCTTGTACCCGTTGCAGTCATCCCCGATGCGGAATTGGCGCTACCGCTTGCCGAGGCGCTATTGGAAGCGGGCCTGAAGGTAATTGAGATCACGCTAAGGACTCCCTCTGCGATGGAGTCGATCCGGCGTATCATCGAGCGTCTGCCGGAGATGGCCGTTGGCGCCGGGACCGTGCTGAACGCCGAGTCGGTGCATGAACTGCAGCAGCTTGATGTGCGCTTTCTGGTGACTCCGGGTCTCAATGAGCAGGTCGTTGGCGCAGCGCGTGAGCGCGACCTCCCGATTGTACCCGGAGTAATCACCCCCACCGAGATTGATCGCGCGCGGAAGTTGGGACTGAAGGTCTTGAAATTCTTCCCGGCCGAGGCAGCTGGCGGTGCAAAGATGGTGAAAGCGCTTGCGGGTCCCTACGGACACACGGGTATTCGCTTCGTGCCGACTGGGGGAATCAACGCCAAGAACGCGGCCGATTACCTGAAGATCCCCAGTGTAGCGGCGATTGGCGGCTCCTGGTTTGTTGACCAGAAGTTGGTCCAAGAAAAGCGTTTCGACGAAATTACGCGCCTGACCAAGGAGGCGCTCGCTTTGGCTGCCGAGTAAGCCCTGAAGGCATCTGCCTGCGGGTTATGGAGGTTGTGAGGGTGGTTTGACGGCCACTCTCACAATCCCCGTTGCCGTCTGACGGAATGCGCTGTCCTAACCTTTTGAATGGCAGATAGCGGAAAGCCAGCTCAGGAGATCCTCGATCTCACGCTGGCAGACGCTGTGTTGCATGGGGTACTCGCGCCAATTGATGGCCAACCCGGCATTCTCCAGCGTCTTTTTTCCCTGAAAGGCAAAGTGAAGCGGCACAATGCCGTCAGTCGTACCGTGAGCCATGAAGACGGGAGGAGCGGTGCGCGGATTGAGACCCCGGGGCAAGCCAGTCTCACCGGGCCGTTGGAGGAGAAATGTGGATAGTGCGACAACGCCATCCACCTTTGCCGGCGCATCAAAGGCGCTATTCAGGGAAACTGCGCCGCCCTGGGAGAAGCCGCCGATAAACAGACGCCGCGGCGTCATTGCAGCCTCACGTTCGATTGTCTTATGCGCAAAGGCCTTCGCCTGATCCACCGAATCCCAATCAACATCATTCGGCTTATCGAGCGAAATTATGTCGAACCAGGCTGGCATGCGCCACCCATTGTTGAGGGTGACGGGCATCTCTGGGGCATGCGGTAGCACCCATCTCATGGGCAACAGAGGCATCAATTGCCGCGCAACGGGCTCGAAGTCGTACCCATTTGCGCCGAGACCATGGAGGAAGATAATCGTGCCGAGCGGATCGCCGCCGGGAGGATCGATGATAAGCGGATTCAAGATTCTGCTGATCCTATAGGCAGCAATCGACTCTTCGGAAGCCAGAAATGTCGGGCCCGGCGCCCCCGGCGGCCGGCTACCTCGGAAGGAAAGACCAGGCGCCGCTGGGTTCGACGAACGACTCCGGCAGGTAGAGCCATGAGTGAAAGCGCCAGCTCCAGATCCAATCGCCTTCCTCAACATTGATCCAACCCAGGAACTCACCGGTGTCGACATTACCTTCCTCATCCTTCGGGTAGATGTCCCAGAGTTCTCCAGATTGCTCCGGGACCGTTACCTCGATTTCGTTGGAGTAATCAGAGTCGCCCGTTTCATCATACGCCCAAAGTCGGAATCTATATGTCTGGCCGGGCGCTAATCCGGTATCCGTATAGCTGGTGGCGCCGGCGGGTGCGATGTACCGCGGAGTTGTACGAAAGTTTGCAGTAGAGCCCACCGCCCATTGGACGCTGACTTGGGCGTCAGCGAGCTCAGGCGGCAAGTCCCAGGCAATCGTTACGGCGGTTGGAGTCGCCGTCTGAATCCTCAAATTCTGGGGAGCAGGAGGAGGTCCGCCGGGAGCAACGTACTCCCTCAAATTGAAGAAATCATACATGCTAGTCTGGAACTCCCAAGTCCACATATGCCCCAGATTGGCGACCTCTTCATAGTGTTCTGGAGGAGAGTCGAGATCGGTCAGGACATCGCGCAGGTCGCGTGCGGTCTGTAGCAAACTGTCATTTTGCCCCACCCCGATCCATATTGGCGTTCCAGCGAGTGGCGCAGCATAGTCGGCGTTAAGATTCTGACGGATGGCGGGGGCGCACATTCCGAGTGCCGCCCAATGGTATCTATCGACGGTGCGGGCGCCGATCAGGTAAGCGGCCTTACCACCATTTGAGAAACCGCCAAAGTAGTAGCGGCGGGGATCCGTGCGAAACATCGAGCGGAAAAGATCCAGGCCATGAAGAAAATCAACCTCTTCATCACCGGTGTAGCCGCGCCCCCCAAGGGCGCCGGGCTGGATGGTCAGGCCGTGCGCAAAATGGCCGGAAGGGGTGCCCAAAATAACGCGGTCCTTGATCTGATCATCATATACTCCATCGCTACCTGCCACATCCGCTGGATATGGCCGACTGCCGCCGCCGCGCGCCCACACATACAAAGGGTACATTGCATTGGGATTCCACCGCAAGGGCAGCGCATACCGCACGTAGGAAAGCACGCCGCCAGCATCGGACTCATATGCAAAAATCAGCTCCCGTTTGCCATTGATATAGGCGCTCAGGCTGGCGCCTCTCTGTGGATCCGTGAACGTCTCGATCAGATCGCTAGCTTGGCTATCGCTGGGTGGATAAACCTGCGCGAGTCTGCGGATTCCCTCAAAGTGCATTTTCAGGAACCAGAGCTCCTCCACTTCTTCTACGGACGCCTCCAGAGTTTCCAGAAGATCAATGAGGTTATCGAAGTTGGACTTTCCCGGGTCTTCCTCCCATGCCGGTGGCGACCAAGTGACACCGTCCAAGGGACTGACCGTAAAAAGCTGCCCATGGACTGGAAGGACCGCTGCAAATAACGTAGCGAAAATCAGGAATAGGAATCTTGGGTTCATAATTGGGTTCATGTTTGGACCTCCGGTCGTCGGCGCCCCAGGAGACACAACCCAATCAGTCCGAAAAAGCAGCATCTGCAGTATCAACGAGTGCTTTACCCGTTGAGCCAGATTCTTGCTCAATCTCATTCAAACATTCCGCCAAACAACTCACCAGAATTATGTTAGGCTTGGGAGAGATAGTTTACCCCGGAATCCGCTCTAGGTGTTTGCGAGATAGATCCAGGCGCCATATTCCGAAACTGACGTTTCGGGCGCGAAGAACCAGTCTGTGTAGTCCCAGGAAAAGACCCACCCGCTCGAGTCCATGATGAGAATCCATCCAAGGATCGACTGGGTATCAACGTTGCCGCCTTCATCGATCGGAAAGATGGACCACTTTTCTCCCGGCTCCTCGTTCAAGTTGATCGGGAACTTCGCCGGAAAGAACGACCACATACCAGCTTCTGTCGCATCGGCAAAATAGATCCAGCGGTCAAGGTCCCAACTGTATGCCCAGCCGTCATCGCCCGGGGCGTAGAGCCAGCCAACAATAGCGCCGGTATCAACGCTTCGCGTCTCATCAATGGGAAACCCTTTCCAAGTTGGTTTAGGTTGCGGGTCGGCATCGGGCATCTCTATACGAAAAATTGTGCCGGCCCAATCGGCGCCGCCCCGGCTGGTGACTCCGTACAAGTGACCATCCTTACCCTCAACCAGCATGCTGTTCACCTCGCCATCCTCAATGACGGCAAACTCGCTCACCAAACCATCGGGAGACATCTTGTATACGGTAGTTCCGCCCAAGGCAAACCCGCCACTGGCCACGCCATAGAAGTTGCCATCGCTGGCGAGCAACAGACCTCCATAAGGAGCGCCGAAACCGCAATTGCAGGGCATCCCTTCGGTCCACGTGTAGAAACTGTGGACAATTGAATACTCGCCGTCCGTACTGATCCGAAAAATCACTCCTTTGGGCCCGGAATGGGGCGCCTCCACCTGGCCACCGATGTTGGTAGTCCCATAGAGATAACCATCAGGTCCTTTTACAAGGCCATCGTACGGGAAGACCCCGTACTTACTGTAGTCGTCAGAACCGTTGAACGAGTAAAGCAGTTCGTAATTCCCATCTTTGGAAATGCGGAAGATACTGCCTTGCAGATAGTCGCCGCCTCCGTAGGTGACCCCGTAGAGCTTACCGTCGTCGGCTTCAACCAATGCGCCGCGCGGAGAAACTCCGTACTGATTCTCAGCAAACTCATAGAGCGTTGTGACTTCCCCTTCGTGGGTCATCCTGAAGATCGAGCCCACGCCACCAGCAACCAACCCGTAAAAGTTACCATCGCTCGCCAGCGTGAGCTTGTCATTCACACTATGCTCGAGCTCTGCGATGTAGGTGAGCTCTCCATCCAAGGTGATCCGAAAGGCGTCCCATCCCTTCACTCCGTATAGATGACCGTCTGCACCCACGGTGAGACCCCCCTGAAGGTTAGATGTGCTATTTGTGAAGGTGTGAAGGACAGTGACCTCACCATCGGGCGTCATCCGATAAACGACGCCGTAGTCTGCATAGCCGGTCGGCGACTGACCGCCCGAGGACGTGACGCCGTAGAAGTTGCCATCTGGACCAAGCGTGAGCCCGTCATCTGGATTACGGCCAGTCGGGCTCTCGTAGAGTTGTGAGATGTCATTCTGGAACTCGTGGAGAATATGGACCTGCTGGGCGCGCACTGCCGAAGATCCAAATGTACAAGCAACAACCAGTGAATAAGCTACAAGGCGAGAGAGGTTCATCGAACGCGGCATAATCAAAGTCGCCAACCCAAAAGCAAGCCGGATGTCGGGCACGTCATGCCACCGGGAATAAATCAAAGAAGATTTACAAATTTTATACGGACAGCGCCCTTAAAATGCGGCTTCGCTAACAGCTGACGACCGAACCTTGGTATAAGAGGCTGGTGCGATCCTGCTAGGCTACAATCCTTCGCGGCTTGGCTCAGGTTTATGCACTTTGAGCGCCTCTGACCGACTCCTTCGAAGAAAATCGACAGTTCTCCAGCCATGCCTTGTAAAGGAGCTTTGCGAACCATGCGCAGGCAAAGATTGTTCCAGCAACCACGGTCATGGAGGCAGCAATCGAGGCGTTTAGGTAAATCGCAAGATGAAAGCCGCCCAAGCTGTATAACAGGGCAAGCGGAACCGTGGAAAAAAGGATCGCAGGAAGTCGCGTGCAAAACAATTGTGCGGTGGCGCCCGGAAAGACCAGCATCGCAACGACCAAGATGGAGCCGACGGCTTCAAAAGCACTCACGGCAACCACGGCCAGGGCGATCATCAGCCCGTAATGATAGACTGCCGGATTGGCGCCGATCGACCGAGCGAGCGCGGGATCAAACGATGTGACGAGAATCTGCCGGTAAAAGCAAATAAGCAAGCAGAGCATGACGAGAACAACCACGCCCATGCGCACGACCTGGATAGGTCCCAATGGAACACCGAGCAAACGCACCGGCGTCTCCAACCCAACGAATGCGATCTCACCATACAAGACGCAATCTGCGTCCAGGTCTACACTGTCTGCAAAGAGAGAGATGAGGAGCACTCCGAGGGCAAAAAGCCCCGAGAAGACGATGCCCATCGCAGCGTCCGTCTTGATACGGGATCGTGAATGAATGAACTCAATCAGAACCACCGCGACCACCGCAGCGGCAATGGCGCCCAGTATCATGGACCCGGTGTTGCGCGCGCCTGTGATCAGAAACGCCAGCACGATTCCCGGTAGCAGACTGTGGCTGATAGCGTCGCCTGTCAGCGCCAACCGGCGTAATACCAGGAAGACCCCCACCATACCGCACGCAAGGCAAGTAAGGAAGCCCATTACGACCACCCATATGTGGATGCCTCCCAGTTCACGCCAAGGCGCGATGAAGACAGCGTCGAAATCAAATGGCTGAATGAGCGAGTTCATCTCTGGATCGCGCTAAAGGTCAATTTGCTCATGATGATCGAGCAGAACTGGTTATATCGTCGTTGCCCGATACCGGAATGCGACTGCCGTGCGGATCGTGAGTAGGGTTCTGCAAAGCCTTCTCCAGACGGTCGAGCATGTCGTCCTCGAGTATGTGCTCAATGACGTCTGCGTCGTCATGAACGTGATCCGGCGCCAGCTTTGCGCGGTTTGTCAGATAGAGTTCCCAAATGCGGTGACTGCGCACAATTCTGCGCGCACGGGCAGCTCCTTCGTCTGTGAGTTGAAACTGCTGGGCTGGATCGAGAGCGTTCGGATCGTGCTTGGGGGAGTATTCTGCGAGGCCCGATCTAACCAAGTCCCGCACCGCCCGAGCGGCGTCGGAGAGAGACTCCCTTCGCAACTCGGCGAGCCCTGCTTGCGTAACCACTCCAGTTGAGGCCTCGTCCCGCTCGAGAATCTGGTATGTATTCTTTAGAAGATTCTCCAGGTAGATAATCCGGCTGCGCCGGGATCGGGCGATCCACCGAGCTATTAAGCCGCGTTGAGGTGCGAGCAAGAAAGCACCCCAAAACAGGATCACCGCCACAAGAACGATGAGCGGGCCGGTGGGAAGACCGGCACCCAGAAATGAAAGAAATGCTCCGACTATGCCGGAAAGGCTACCGAACACTGCCGAAAGGATGAGGACGCCATGCATCCGATTGGACAGCATGATCGCCGTAGCCGCCGGAATGATCAACATGGCGGAAACCAGCACCACGCCGACCGCCTGGAGAGCCGCAACGACAGACAGTGTAAGAAGAAACGCTATTAACCCCTGCAGAAGGCGCACGGGAAGGAGTAAGCTTCGCGCGTACGCGGGATCGAACGCACTACATAATAGTCCCTTATAGAAAAAGGTGATCAGGATTGCGGCGGCAAAGGCGGAGGCGGCCATGATGACCACATCGCCCATCGAAAGTGCTGCGGCCTGTCCAAAGAATATCTTGTCTATACCAGCCTTGTTCTCCAGTTGGGCGCCTTGGATGATTGTAATGATAACGATCCCCAACCCATAGAAACCTCCCAGCACCATCCCCATGGCGCTGTCCTCCTTAATGATCGTTGTCGACCGGATTGCATTGACCAGCCACGCGGCCGCGAGACCGGCAGCGAGAGCGCCGCCGAGCATAATGAGCGGGTTGCGCGTCTGACTCCAAAGGAATGCAGCGGCGATACCGGGCAAGACGGCATGTGAAAGCGTATCTCCAAGCAAAGCCATGCGCCTTACGACAATAAACGAGCCCATAAGCCCACATGCTATGCCCAGCATGATGCACCCGACCACCGCGAGGAAAACAGCCGGATCTGAAAACGTCACAAACCGCTTGGCCTGCTCCAACCAGGAGAGGTCGGAAAGCTCTCCAATACGCGCAGCGAAGAATACTGGAAAGTAGGCGCCCATGTGCATGTTCAACGCTGTTCGACTCCGCGGCCTTCGGCTACCGCGATCGCGTTCCGGTTCCCTGCAACTTCGCTGAGGATTGTAAGTCTCCCTCCGTATGTGCGCTGCAGATTCTCAACAGTGAACACCTCGCGGGTAGGCCCATAGGCCACCATGCGCATATTGAGGAGTAGCAGTTGATCAAAGTACTGTCGCGCTGTAGTAAGGTCGTGGTGAACCACCAGGATGCTTTTGCCCATCGCCTTCAGCTCCTTGAACAGCTGCACGATCGCAGATTCTGTAGATGCATCGACGCCGGCGAAAGGCTCATCCATGAAGTAGATGTCGCTTTCCTGGGCCAATGCTCGGGCAAGGAATACTCGCTGCTGCTGACCGCCTGAGAGATTGGAGATCTGCCGGTCTTTATATTGGAGCATCCCTACCCTCTCCAGACACTGTAGCGCTGCTTCGCGATCCTTCTTACTCGGCCGTCCAATGAGGGGCAGCCGGCCATAGCGCCCCATCAGTACTACATCGAACACGTTTACCGGGAAATCCCAATCCACGCTTTCGCGTTGCGGCACATAACCCACGCGTCGCGCCATCCGGGAGAAGGATTGACCATAAAACCGAACCCAACCGCTGACGGGCTTAACGATCCCCATCGCGGCCTTGATGAAAGTGGATTTGCCGGCCCCGTTTGGCCCAACAATACCTACTAACTGGCCGGGGCCCACGGTGAAATCCAACCCATACAGCACTGGCTGCCGGCCGTAGGCTACCGTAAGATCATGTACTTCAAGAGGAGGCGCTGGTTTCATCGTAATCCCTCGATGATAACAAGAACGTTGTGGCGGAACATGCCCTCGTAAGTCCCCAGATCATATGTGAAACCGCCGCGTGTTTCCATTTGTCCGGGAATACCCATCGCGTCGGAAAAAAGCTGCCCGCCAATGCGGGCGCCCGAGTCTCGGCTAATTCGCTCGATCGCTGCAGGAGAGACGCTGGTCTCCACAAAGATCGCCTTGATTCCACGATCCCGTACAAAGTCTATCGCCGCCCCAATATCGGCCAACCCGGCCTCGGCGACAGTGGATAGGCCCTGGACCCCTAAAACCTGTATGTCAAACGCCCGCCCAAAGTAGTTATAGGCGTCATGGCTCGTGACGAGAACCCGCTGGGGTTCAGGGATCTGGGATATCTCCATACGAGCCCAATCTGCCAGCTCCCGGAGCATCTGCTCCACTCGCACCAGATTCTCCCGATATTGCGGAGCGGACTCAGGATCTATCTCTGCGAGTCTTTGCGCCAAACCGCGGGCTGCATGCGCCCACAAATCGGGATCAAACCATATATGAGGATCGGGAGCGTTTGCCTGGGTGATTAGTCTACTCTCCGGGATGTAGCGTGCGAGCTCGACCACCTCAATATCCTCGTCTACCATGCGCTCCAGGACTTCGTTCATCCGCCCTTCCAGATGCAGCCCATTGTAGACAACGACATCTGCACGCGCCAGGCGGCTGATGTCTGATGCGGTTGCCTTATAGAGATGCGGATCAACGCCCGGGCCCATCAGGCCCTCCACCTGGGCGTGATCTCCAGCAATCGCTCTGGCGAGATCGGCGGCCATCGTGGTTGTGGCGACAATACGAAGGGGCTTTTCCGCCTCATTCTGTGCCTGCGAGCAGCCGATTAACAATGCTGCGCTGAGTATCGCAACAGTCAGACCAATCCAACCAAGAAACTTTGAAGACCTGCGCCTCATACTTTGAGTCATCAAAGTTAGATAGAGGGCAGCGCTTGTCAAGACGACTCAGAATATGTTTCTCGCAGGGAGACTGACATATTTCCAAGCCGAGCCAAATGACTGCTCAATCTGCTTAAGCAAAAATCGAGAGCGCCCGATAAAACGGAAAACGCGATGAAGTGCAGGCTGATAGTCCAGACCTTACTGTTGGTAACGCTCGTTTTGAGTGGTTGCCAAACGCGCCCCGTTGCACGCGAAGCGTATCGGCCTGATTATGAACCCGTAAACACAATCGCACATGAAGTGATTCCGGCGCATGTGCGACGGGTTGCTGCACTCCCCCTCTACTGGCGTGACGACGGGCGAGCAGAATTTCTCCACGACATGGACCGGCAGTTCCAGTTGGCGCTGGGGCAATCGAGATCATTTGAGGTTGTGCCGGTGAGCCGCGACCGGCTGCAAGCGCTCGTTGGGAAGGAACAGGCCGGTTCTGTTGAGTTATTGCCCGCTAGTTTTCTACGGAAAATTCGTGAAGAAACCGGCGCTGATGCGGTGCTTTTCTCTGACCTTACCGTAAGTGAGCTGTATCGTCCGATAGCGTTGGGGGTACGTGCAAAGCTGCTGGACCTTGAAACGGGGCAGATCATTTGGGCGATTGACGCTGTGTTTGACAGCGCGGATCCTGAGGTGGCCTATGCAGCACGGGAGTTTGCCAGCCGCGCAACGTACAATCCCTACCCATTTGACCCCGCAGGCGGAATACTTCAGAGTCCACGCCGCTTCACGGACTTCGTTGCCTACTGCGTCTTTAGGACCCTTCCGCCCAGAATTTAGCGACTTCGCTGGAAAGTATTACACTTTACGATTAACTTTCATGGACGCGCATCCGATCAATACAACTATCAAAGCTGTGGACATAGACCCTATCAGACGTCAGCAACCGATTACTCTAAGGGGGGTGACGCGTCTTGCATCGAAAGAACCCGCACCAGCGAAAGACGGGACGGATGGCGTTCACGACCAAATTGCTCGTCAAAACTTGGTTGAGAAGCTGATGAACATGCCTGACGTTCGGCCAGAGATGGTTGAGCGCGGGAAGCAGCTTGCCAGCGATCCAGATTATCCGCCAGAGGAAGTCGTCAACGCGTTGGCGGAGAAGCTGGCGAACATGCCTATCGACTGGTTGGACGATTCGATCGAGGACCTGGAACTGTCCGGGGAGGAGTAAGATCCCTGCCTGACGTCTCTTAGAACGGATTACCTTATTGCAGTCCGACGGCTTGATTGACGCCCACTTATGCGTGTGGGGGTATTCGGCGTCCGAGGAGCATTAGTTCTGGCGAAAGCTTGCTTACAAGATGGTCATGCTCGGCAGCCCGTGGATCGTAAGCGTGGAGAAGCTTATGGAAGCGGCCTGAGTGATCCATGTGGGTAAGATGAGCGAGCTCGTGGTAAATGATGTAGTCCTGTAGGGGTGGAGGCAGGAGCAACAGTCGCCAATTTAGCGACAGGGATTTTCCTGAAGTGCAAGAGCCCCAAAGGGTCCGCTGGTCTCTGATGCAGACTGTTGGTGAAGAAACCCCCACTTTGCCTGCGAGGCGGGCAACATAGTCTGGCAATAAGGCTCGGGCGATCTGTAACAACACCGGTAATAGAGCGTCGTCCGAGTCCTCTGCTGGATCGAAGCGAATGAGAACCTGTCCCTTCTCAGTATCCACAGCCCAATCGGCGTCACCGTGTTTTGGTTCGAGGATCACAGAGGACTTCTTTCCATGAATGGAAATCCACGGGCGCAGGCGCAGATGCTCGTCCAGCGAAATCTTCTTTGGCACCCGGTCAAGAGACTCAAGCAACCAATCAGCCTGACTACGAAGGAATTCCACTGCCGAACGCTCAGAGATATCTGTGGGCACCCGAAGAACGACATGGCTACTGTCGGTGACGCTGAGTCGCAGGTACTTCGACCGTGCGGATCGTCTGAACTCATACGGAAGTAAGACGGCGCCGCGCGGGGTCTGGATCTCACAGATACGACTGCTGGGAGCGAGACTACGATTTCGCCTGCTGGATGAGTTTCTTGGCATATCGGCGGAGCGCCGACTCGGGGTCAATTTTTGCGACCCTACAAGCGGCAGTCGCCTCAAATAGCAATCGCCCTGCCTTTTCTTCATCGAGTCCCTCGGAAAGTTGTGTGACGCGGCCAGAATCGGCATACTCAGCGGTGTCCAGGTTTGCTGCACTTGCCTTCTTATATACCTCCAGAGCAAACAGCAAAGCGGGCAAATTGCGAGGAACTGAGTCAAAAATACTTGAAGCAGCAGGTTTACCCGCCTTCTCCTGAGCCTTGATCTCCGCCCAACGCTTGAGGACCTGTTCGGAGTTGTCGAGCTGGTCATCTCCAAAGACATGGGGATGGCGGCGAATAAGCTTCGCATCGATGTCATGGGCAACGTCCTGGATGTCAAAGTGCCCATTCTCCTCTGCAATCTGAGCATGCAGGTATACTTGAAGCAGTACGTCGCCGAGCTCTTCGCGCATGTGCTCCATGTCGAGCTTGTCGATGGTGTCGAGAAGCTCGGCCGTTTCCTCGATGAGGTACTGGGCGAGGCTCTGATGCGTTTGTTCGCGATCCCACGGACATCCACCGGGAGCGCGGAGGCGAGCGACAGTGCGCCTAAGGTCTTGAAGTGCGTTCACAGAGCTTATTGTGTAGCGCCTGCGGCGAAAATCACCAGAACAGCTTAAGAGAAATGGACAAACTGCTGGAGATCATGGAGTGGAAGCGGCAGGAGGTAGCGCCGCGGATACGCCCCATCCCGGATCGGGAGCTGGAGCGACTGAGCCGGATGCGGCGCTCTGGGGCTACGTTTATCGATGCCCTGAAACGCTCTCACCTGTCTGTCATTGCAGAAATCAAGCGACGCTCCCCAAGCGCTGGTGAAATTCGCAACCTGCCGGACGCTTCAGAGCAAGCGCGCACCTATTATAATGCCGAGGCGGACGCTATCTCGGTGCTCACTGACGAGAAGTACTTTGGCGGCACAATCAAAGACCTTTGGGATGTAAACGACCTGTTGGGAAATCGCGACGACTGCCCGCCGACCCTGCGCAAGGACTTCTTTTTCCACCCGATCCAGGTTGTGGAGGCTGCGGAGGCTGGCGCACGCGCGATCCTGATCATCGTGCGGGCGCTGACTCGCGATGAGGCCTTGAGACTCTATGACACGGCGGAGGCGGCCGGACTGGACGCCCTTTTTGAAGTACATACTGAGAAGGAGTTGGAAGCCGCGCTGGATATGGAGGCCAAGATTGTAGGGGTGAACAACCGTGATCTTGGGCGCTTTGTCACAGATCTGGAGTTCTCCGAGCGGCTGATTCCTCAGATCCCGGACAGTATCGTAAAGATCAGTGAGAGCGGCATATTCAGCTATGAGGATGCAGCACGGGTGCGTGAAGCCGGGGCAGATGCGGTGTTGATTGGCGAGGCCCTGATGAAGAGCGAGGATCCGGAAGCATTTATCCGGGATCTGCACACGCTGTAACGCATCCTGGCCCGCATATGCCGCTGACGCCGTCAGAAACGCGCACGATCCTCCGGGATATAGGACAGAACCCGCGCAAGAGCCTTGGGCAGAACTTCCTTATCGATGGCAACATCGTGGCGAAGTCTCTGGAATTGGCAAAGGTAAAGGCCGGGGACGCTGTCGTGGAAGTGGGCCCGGGCTTGGGCACGCTGACGGAGGCCTTGCTGGCGGCAGGCGCCACAGTCTTTGCAGTGGAGCTGGACCTGAAGCTGCATGCCTATCTGGCGAACAAGTTCGCCGGAGAGCCGCGCCTGATTTTGATGCAGGGAGACGCCGTGGATCACCCGGTGGCGAATCTGGATCCTTCGAAAGGTCCGTACAAAGTCGTGGCCAATTTACCGTATGCGATTTCAAGCCCGTGGTTTGAGCAACTGCTGGAGCTTTCGCTACCGGAACGAGCGGTGCTGATGCTGCAGAAGGAGGCCGCCGACCGGTACCTGGCGCTTCCGGGGACAAAGGCGTTTGGAGCAATATCTGTTTTTGTGCAGGGAGCGTTTGAGCGCCGGCCCGGCCACGTCGTTTCAAAGAATTGCTTTTACCCTGCCCCGGATGTTTCAAGCGTCTTGCTCCATCTTGAACGAAGACGCGACCCGATTCTGTTCAGCTCCCAGGACCGCGATCGGATCCGAAAGCTGTTCCAGCAGCGCAGGAAGCAACTGCGGGCGCTGTGCCGGGGGGATGAGCGGCTGGAATCATGGTTAGAGGCCGCAGGCATCCCTCCCGAAACGCGTCCGGAACAGGTGGCGATGGAGGCTTGGGAGAGGCTGGGGAGTCGAGCTTAGTAGAGGATCTGGCGACGACTCGGAGACAAAGCGGCTCCGGGCTGGCCGCCGTTCTGATCATCCTTCAAAATACCAACGACTATGAAACGTCTGCTCTCTTCTTGTGTTTCTGCGTCTCCGTACTGGTATAGACATGAGTGGGGGACATTGCGAGGTGGCCTGAAATGCGCTAATTGCAATCTATGCGAACACTCTCGATTGTATCTGTCGTAATGGCGTTCATACTCTCAGGATGCCAGACGAACACTCCGTCCTCGCGCGCCAAGACTCATCAGGCGGAGTTTGAGCAATGGGCTCCAGAGGTGCAAGAGGCTGTGCTGGAGGGTCGCGTGGAAGAAGGATTCACACCAATGCAGGTGCGCGTTGCGTGGGGAAACCCTGACCACGTGGAGGTGGAGACCGACGAACAGGGACAGACCGAAGTATGGATTTACGTAAAGGAGTCGCCCGGGCTCGGCATCGGGCTGGGCGTTGGCACCGGCGGCGGCAATGTCGGCGTAGGGACAAGCGTTGGAACGACAGTGGGACGAAAAACCAATGTTGTCGCGATTGCGCGGTTTCGGGGCGGAATGCTGGAATCGTGGGATAGGTTTTAGGCCGGCGGAGCCGGATTCCCGGGTGGCGGGCGCCGAGGGCCGAGGGGAAGAGGGGAAGAGCGGCTGCCGCAGAGTGGTGGAATGTTGGGTAATATCAGAAACCGGAGATTTCGCGCATGGAGTTCACTGGGACCGCGACCGGTTCGACATCCTTCCTGAGACGCGCCCGGAACAGGGCTGCAACAGCTTTCATTAATATATCCGTTCTATTTCTTTCGTATGCGCAATCTGATTGGTCAGTCAAACAGTTGCTATTGCCCTTCCGCAAGTGGACCCCCGTTGCGGGCAGGCCTGAAATGCGGCTGATTGGGAGTATGAGAAAGGGTGCGGCTACGCCACGGAGTGGTGGTTGGGAGATGTGACGGAAGGGACGAAGGGCGGTTTGGGGGCGCCCATTCTCCCATTCACGGCACGCGGAACACGGCACACCGCATGCGGATTGCGGCGCAGTGGGTTCTTGACAAATGGGGGCGCAAGTTTGCGAACTACAGTTGCGTGCGCGCATCAATTACAACGTTAGGCTGCCGTCTGAATCAGGCTGAGTCGCTGAATCTGCAGGATAAACTACAGGCTGCGGGGTATGAAGTCGTGCCCTGGGGAGAGGCTGCCGACCTTGGGATCATCAATACGTGCACGGTGACGCGGCAGGCGGAGTCGAAATGCCGGCAGGTCATCAGGAAGTTCGTCCGGGAGAACCCGCAGGCGTTCACGGCAGTGATAGGCTGTTACTCGCAGACGGGCGCCGAGGCGCTGAGCCGCATCGCGGGAATCGACCTGATTGTCGGCAACCAAGATAAGATGAGCGTGCTGGACTTCGCGCGCGTCGGCGAAAAGAACGAGCGGCCCATAATTCTGAGGGACAGAATCAACCCACAGGATTTTACGATGACGTTTGCCGGGGAGCTCCCCTACCCCAAGCGAGCGAATTTGAAGATACAGGATGGGTGCGACTTCCTGTGTTCCTTCTGCATCATACCTTTCGCGCGCGGAAGGGCTCGCAGCCGGGACTGGGACAACATGTTGGAAGAGGCCCGCAGCCTAACGGCGCGCGGCGTGCGCGAGCTTGTGCTTACCGGGGTGAACATAGGGCTCTACGAGAGCGGGGGGCGTAAAATCGTAGACCTTGTGGACGCGCTGGATGCATTACCGGATCTGTGGCGGATACGGATTAGCAGCATCGAGCCTACAACCGTCCCTCTGGAGCTGATCGACCGGATGGCGAGTCCACGGCACAAGCTAATGCCATATTTGCACCTTCCCCTACAGGCGGGGAATGACGAGACTTTGCGCAACATGCGGCGGCGCTACACTGTGGCGGAGTATCTGGAATTCGTCTCCGAGGCCATGCGGCGTGCTCCGGGACTTTGTCTGGGCACCGACATCATGGTGGGCTTCCCCGGAGAATCTGAGGATCAGTTTGAGGAAACCTGCCAAGTGTTCCTGGATGCGCCATTTTCGTATTGCCATGTATTTCCGTACTCGGAGCGGGATGGAACGCTGGTGATGAAAAAGGACTATCCTGCCGTGCCGCGAGAAGAGCGGATGCGCCGGGCGAATCACTTGCGCAGGCTCAGCGCGAAGAAACTCTATGATTGGCATGCCGGGCATGTGGGCCAGATCACGGAGGTGCTTTTTGAAGATCCGCGCGAAGATATCTGGCCGGGCTTGACGAAGGACTACGTGCGCGTGGTGACGCGCAGCGAGCTGCCGCTGCGAAACCGTCTGGCGAAGGTGCGACTGACCGAGGTAACTGCAGACTTCATGAGCGGCGAGGTGCTGGAATTGACGGCGTAAAATGGGTCGTGGGCCGTGG
>CAYSHY010000007.1:33709-45807 GCA_964430955.1 uncultured Puniceicoccaceae bacterium
GGCCGTGGGGGCGCTTCGCGCTGAACGAGGGAACGGGGGACGCGGAGAATGGGAGAGGAAGGGTGCGGCGGCGCCGGGAGTGGTGGACAGAGGATTGGAGTGTTGAGTGGAGGGAAACCGGCTGCGCCGGAAATCCTAAACCTGAAATCCCAATTAAGAGCCTATGCAGCAGAGGTATCTCACGCAAGGGACAGAAGGGCCGAAGGGGACCGAAGGGAGACATTCACCGGTTCGCCAACTCGCTCCTCGGCACGCTGTGAAGCGGCTAAAGAAAAGCTCTGGCGTACGTATTCATGAAGAGGGGGCCGGCGCAGATGAGGATGAGGCCAATGAGGACGGCCACTCCGAGGGTTCTTAGCTTGTTTAGGCTGCGGATGCAGACTGACTCTGGAACATTGCGTCCAAAGTGTGCCACGAGCACGAAAAAGCCCATCCACAATACGACTCCAGTGAAGACGCCGGTTGCGAAAAGAAGAGCATTGGACAGCCCGTGAACGCGCAGGGGCAGGTTCACCGCAACGATCAGGGCGAGATAGCCGCTGAGGCGGAGTGGCATGCGTAACGTCGCCCGCAGTGTGTAAAGGAGGGGGCGATGCGGGCTCTGATGTAGTTGAAGCCATTGCAGGCGCGGCGCCCGAACAAGATTCAACAATAGGATCGCCAATACGGCCATCGCACCGATGCGAAACCATAAATCCACGCGCCAGTAAGCTGTCCCGACAGAAAACAGGGCGCAGGCAGCCAGGGCAGACCAGACTGCCTGCCCCATGGCAAAGCCCGCGGCGGCAGCCATCCCCTTGCCTACCCCACCTGCTCGTGAAACCTGGGCAGCCCATACAGGTCCGGCCATCATCGTCGCCGAAAACAGCAATCCCAGCACAACCCCTGCAGGTAGTAGAAACAGTTTCACAGAAAGCAGAGCCTCACCCATGAAAGGCGAATACGCAAAGAAAAGAGGAGGGAGCGTGGAGAGACGGAGGGCTGGACCATGGAGTATTGGAGTATTGGATGACTGGAGGTGATTGTGGGGTTCACAAGAAAAGGCCAGCGGCGGACGCAAGGGATTGGGAGAAGGTGGAAAGAAAAGGACATAAAAGACCTGAAGAACGATGAAATGCTGGAATAGTGGAATAGTTAAAGCCACGTCCCGGCTCCTGATCTTCAAGTCCCTTAGATCCTTTTCGCCCTCTCGCCGATTCTTCCTTTTTCCTACTCGTGGCGTAGTCGCTCAGTGAGTCTCTCTCCCATTATTCCAACATTCCCTTTCACTCGCCACTTGCACTCGACACCCAACACCGGCTCCGCCGGTCCACTCTTCGCTTGCCTTTCGGGCACAGGCTTTCAAACCTCTTGCCCTTTATGGGCAAGCAGCGCCAGACAGCCATCACACCAACACGTGCGGAAGATTACCCGGAGTGGTATCAGCAGGTCATCAAGGCCGCAGACCTGGCGGAGAACTCGCCAGTGCGCGGGTGCATGGTCATCAAGCCGTGGGGCTATACGCTGTGGGAAAACATGCAGCGGGTGCTGGACAAGATGTTCAAGGACACGGGGCATGTGAACGCCTACTTCCCGCTGTTCATTCCGAAAAGCTACCTGGAAAAGGAGGCCCAGCACGTGGAGGGCTTCGCCAAGGAGTGTGCGGTAGTGACGCACAGCCGGCTGGAGCTGGATGAGAACGGCAAGCTTGTCCCGGCCAGCCCGCTTGAGGAGCCGCTGATCGTACGGCCAACAAGCGAGACCATCATTGGCGAGATGTACGCCAAGTGGGTGCAGAGCTACCGCGACCTGCCCCTGCTGATCAACCAGTGGGCCAACGTCGTGCGCTGGGAAATGCGCACCCGGCTGTTCTTGCGCACGGCAGAGTTTCTATGGCAGGAGGGGCACACCGCTCACGCCACCAGCGAAGAAGCATGGGAAGAGACGCGGAAGATGCTTGGGGTCTATGCCGACTTTGCGGAGAACTACATGGCGATGCCGGTCATTCAAGGCGAGAAGACTGCCGGCGAGCGTTTCCCCGGTGCGGTGTCGACGCTGTGTATCGAGGCAATGATGCAGGATCGCAAGGCGCTGCAGGCAGGGACCAGCCACTTCCTGGGGCAGAATTTTGCCAAGGCCGCCGAGATCAAGTTCCAGTCGGAGCAGGGGCAGGAAGAGTATGCCTGGACAACGTCGTGGGGCGTGTCGACGCGTCTGGTCGGCGGGTTGATCATGACGCATGGCGACGACGATGGCGTGATCATGCCGCCGCGCCTTGCGCCCATTCACGTGGTTATCCTACCCGTGATTCCCAAGGAGAATGTGCGCGCCGAGGTCATGGAATATTGCACGCGCCTGCGCGACGAGCTGCGCGACATGATTTGGGACAGGCGCGGGCTGGAGGTGCACCTCGACGATCGCGATCTGCGCGGCGGCGAGAAGGCCTGGCAGTGGGTCAAGAAGGGCGTACCGATTCGCATTGAGATTGGGCCGCGCGACATCGCGAATGACAGCGTATTCATGGCCCGCCGCGACACAGGCGAGAAGAAGGGCGTATCCCGCAGCGAATTCGTCCAGACTGTGGGCGAGCTGCTTAACGAGATTCAGGCAAACCTGCTCAACCGCGCCCGCGCATTCCGCGACGAAAACACCAAGCGGATCGACACAAAGGACGACTTCTACAGCTACTTCACGCCGAAGAACGCCGATCGGCCCGAGATCCACGGCGGCTTCGCCCTCACCCACTGGGACGGCACAGAAGAAACCGCCGAGCAAATCTCAAAGGACCTGAAGGTAACGATCCGCTGCATCCCGTTTAATGGGGAGGCTGAAGAGGGTGTGGATCCGTTCAGCGGGAAGCCGAGTAAGCAAAGAGTGGTCTGGGCGAAGAGTTACTAGCGGCGGCGCTAGAGGGGCCGGGGGCCGGGGGCCGGGGAGGTGTGGACACCTTTTCAATCCTGAACAAAGGTCAGATTTCAATGAATGGCAGTTTCCACAGTAAACCTTTGCAAGGTGGAAGCGGCGCTCGTTTCACGATCCAGGAGGGCAGATGGTACGCCGCCGAATTTATCGAGGATCAATTTGATTGGTCAGCAGACCTGCGGGCTTTTTCTCCGATAAAAGTTTATTCTATCAAACCACATGGTTCCGGGAGACGAATGTTCGACTTGTCTTTCTTTCACGCGGATTATCCAGCAGGCGTTCAGGATAAGGAGTATCGACTCCAAACGCTGTTCCGGAGTGAACGATTTATGGTATCGATCAGCCGAGACCATACGCCGGGACGGGTCGTCATCCTCCAGGAGATATCCAGGGAACTAATCCAGAAGCGATACCCCGGCATGAACATCCCTGACAATATAGATATTCAGTCATGGCTGGATAGGGAGATGCAGAAGGGATAGTGAGAAATGAGCGCCAGCAGTCTTGGCTGAACCCCGGCGGCGGAGGTGCGTCAGCCGACAGTGATGTACGGTATAACGTGATGGACGGAAACGGAAGTGGCTGGACGTTTCGACGGGAGTTAGTGGAACGATGACTCCGGCGTCCCTCCAGGACGCGATTTGGAGGTGAAAGTATCCCCGGATTGAAACCTGGGGCTTTGATCCTGAGTGCTTTCAGCACGGGTACGAATTCAGCATCGGTATGCGGCACTCGACGGCGTCGGCACTTGGCGGTCGGACGGCGTTGCCCAGAAAGCGCCTGGACGGGCGCTTCTACTTTGATGGCGCGGTTGGGTCTGATGCCGCTTGGGGGGACGCAAGAGGTATTTTGGTTCCGCGATCTCCCATTCGGCTCCCTCTCCCTGGCGATTTGCCGCTTGACCGACTCGCTCCTTTGATGCCGATAGGGACAGGCTTGGGTTTAATGACTGTATTCGTGACGCGGGACATCTTCGGATTTACGGAGGCTGGAGGACCAGCCTCCCTACCCCCAGAAGCATTGGGTATTCGGGCGATATCGGAAGATTGGAACGCGCCAAAGCGCCGAGACGGGCGCTTCTACTTTGTTGGTGCGGATTCGTAACTTTGCGTGGACCTTCTTCCTCGGCACTTGGCGAACGGACGATGTTGCCCAGAAATCGCCGGGACGGCGCTTCTACTTTGTTGGCGCGGATTCGTAACTTTGCACGGCCCCCTTCTTCCTCGGCACTTATCACGCGCCACCTGACACCTGACACTCGCTACTTGCCACTTGCCCCTTGTTACTTTGCCTCCTAGGTGTGGCTGGTGGAGCTGGAAATGTGGCAGTGGGCGCTGGGGTTGACTGGCGCTTTTATGATGGGTGCGGCTAAGGGCGGGTTGCCGGGGATCGGGAATCTGACGGTGGCGCTGTATGCGGTGACGTTTGATGCGCGGGAGAGTGTGGGGCTATTGCTGCCGGTGCTGATTGCGGCGGATTGTGTGGCGGTGGTGCTTTACCGTCGGCATGCGGAGTGGGCGTATGTGTGGCGATTGTTGCCGTGGATGGTTGTCGGGGTAGTGATTGGCTACTTCACGCTGGATCGGATCGATAGCAACATGGTGCGGATCCTGATTGGCGGGATTTTGCTGCTGATGACGGTGGTGCACTTCTCGCGGAAATGGATGCTGCGCAATGCAGAGGGGCCGGATCCTGTGCCGCACACATTGTGGTTCCGGTCGTCCACTGGAACCATGGGAGGATTTGCAACGATGGTGGCGAATGCGGCTGGGCCTGTGGCTGCGCTTTACTTTCTGGCAGTGGGGCTACCAAAGATGTTTTTTGTGGGAACCACAGCGTGGACGTTCTTCATTCTGAATCTGTTCAAGGTACCGTTTCAGGTGGAGTTGGGGTTGATAAACACGGCGTCGATGGGGGTGAGCGCGATGCTGATGCCGGCGGCGGTGGCGGGGGTGTTCTTTGGGCGGCTGGTTGTGGGTTACTTGAACCAGCGGGTATTCGAGACGCTAATTTGGATATTCATCGTTGTCGCGGGAGTGGACCTGCTCTTTAACATTAGCATCGTGCAGAGCCTGATTAACCTCTTCTCCAGCTAATAATGGGCAGCCGTTCGACCAGGGCTATGTGGGCCGCGAAGCTCGCAGGTCGCGAGACTGTCGCAGACGCAAGCCTGCCGCTGACGAACGTCAATAGCAGGCCATTTCATGGAATCGTGGCGGGAATCGACCCCAGCCTGCGAGGTAGCGGCCTGGCTGTGTTGCGGGTAGCCGGGCAGCAGATGGAGCTGCTGGAGAGTTTTACGCTAAAGCTGAAGACGACCTACTCGCTGCCGCAATGTCTTGGAGCGATATTCACTGCGGTGACAGAACTGCTGGATCGGCATGACGTGAGGCACGTAGCCCTGGAGCAGACGATCTATGTGCAGAACTTCCAGACGGCGCAAATCCTGGGTGCGGCCCGGGGCGCAGCGATTGCGGCGGCGGCCGTAAAGCATTTGCCGGTGTTTGAATACCCGCCCCTAAGGGTGAAGCAGGCTGTGGCGGGCTTCGGACGCGCGAGCAAGGAACAGGTGCAGGGCCAGGTGCGGGGGCTTCTGAAGATGCGAGAGGAACTGCCCTCTGACGAGGCCGACGCCTCTGCTGTTGGCATTTGTCACGCGCTGACTTGGAGAGAACCGCTGGCAAAGTCTGCAAGCCTCAAGTCCTGAACCCACGCACACGGCGCAGAGTCCTGCATTAGAGCAGGCGACCGAGAACTGCAGCAACCTGAGAAAGATGGGCAGGCGTGTGCAGCGCGGATACGGATAGCCTGAACACGCTCTCGTTACTCTGCGATGGATACTGGATGAGCGGAATCCAAATACCCTGATCGAGCAAGGCGCTATAGAGAGCTTCGTTTCGCATCGGATCGCCCAAGGAGAAAGCGATGAGAGGCATCTCTGTGTCCACGATATCCAGCCCCATACCCTTGAGGCTGGATCGTAGCTGACGGGCTCCGTCAATAACTCTTCTGCGCCGATCTGGAGACAAGACACCGGTGCGGATGGCAGCACGGATTCCCTCTGCGATAAAGGGTGGGAACGGTGTGGAAGTGGCAAAGTGAACAGAATTGCGACGCTCCGCGTGGGTGATCTGATTGGAAGCAATCACGCCTCCGATGGCGCCGACCGCCTTACTGAAACTGGCGATGTATTCAATGCGGTCGCTGTCAAGGCGCAGGTTGCAATGGGCTGGGGAACCAAGTCCGTCGCCAAGAATGCCAAAACCATGCGCGTCGTCCACCAGCAGCATGGAATCCTGTGCGGTGGCCAGTTCGTGGAGCTCACCGAGAGGATAGATTGCACCGGTCACTGGGTTGACGCCGTCTGTGCACAGGAGGACCTCGTCACCGCTTGCTCTGGCCGCTGCAAGAACCTCTGCGGCATGCCCAACGTCTGCTGAACAATAGGAATGACAAGGAAGGCCGGCAGCAGCTATTGCGGCCTTCAACGACGGGTGGAGCGCCGCGTCGGCTACGACAGAAGCCACCCGCCGGGAGAGAATCTCCATCATGATCAGCGACCCTACAGCCGTGCTCGGCGCCACGGCGGCGAAAGAGGCATTGAGCAGTGTGCGGAGTTCGGATTCCAGCGCCAGGTAGGCGTCCGTTTCGCCACTTGTGGACCGGGATGCACCGGCGCCAAAGCCCCAGTTGCTCAGGCCTGTCGCCAGCGCACCCAAGACGGCCGCATCACAGTTAAGGCCGAGATAGTTGGACCCTCCGAAGTAGAGATACTCTCGCCCATCCTGGGTGCGTATCATCGACGCCATTTTGCTGGCTGAGACTGGTTTCCTCATATGGAGTAGCGAAGGGAGTTACTTAACACGTTGTGTCTGAGGTAACTGGAGAGGACAAGCCAATCACCAAGGCTTTTGAAGATAAAGTAGACGGCAACAGGAGCGTGCACACTGGGATGATGCCTGCCAGTCAATGGACGGGCGAACACAGCAATCTCATGTTTTTGGCAAAGCCCCTGCTATTCAGTCCGAGCCTGCTGGAGAAATAGCAGCCTTATAAAACAACAAATCGCTAACCAGAATATGCGCCTGAGTAGAACCGAGAGGTTAACCAATCAGGCGCCACTCTATTACCAAAAATGAAGAACCCCCTCTTGATTCCTGTATGCCTTGCCATGGGCCTATCCACCTCTGCACTCGCTCAGGTGATAGTGCACACGGAAACGTTCGACAACACGTTGCCGAGCGGGAACGCTCCGATATCTAGCATCTTGCTACAGGCAGCTGGCGCTGGCGGCGCATTATATGACGCAAACGCGACCACCACGTCTGCAGCGCCAGTCGTGTCCGGAGCGGATTTCCTGTTCATCTCGAACAACCTTGCGCCAAACGCGCCACTCTTCGTCTATGCCGAATCCCTGATCCTCGGGCAATTTGCAAGCCTCACCACCATTAGCTTTGAACTTCGCAACAGCAACGTTCTCGAGGAGGTGCATCTTGCATTAAATGTCGGAGGTGAATGGTATGTTTCCGAAAGCGTCTACGGCACCACAGATCCGGTTTTCTTTGATCAGCATGTTGTTGATGTAGGGACGACGGTCTGGAACTCCCTGAACTATACGCCCGGCAGCTCGCTTGCAATGGGTAGCGCGGGAATGCCTGCTGGAGCAGTTACCGGCTATGGTTTTTACGTAGCCTCAAAGCTTGCCGATATCCGCGTTGATAACGTGACAATCTCGGCAACGGAGGAACCCAGCGACCCTGAAGACCCAGAAGATCCAGAAGATCCCGAGGATCCTGAAGATCCAGAGGACCCGGAAGATCCAGACGGAACCTGGGCAGACTGGACTCGCAGCGAAGCTGGAGACGTGGACACAGGTAGCTTCCTTGGCCATATCAACGTTGCCTACGACCCATGGATTTGGGTTTGGAGCGTGGAAGAGTGGATGTATCTACCTGAGGACTTTGTGACGACCTCTGGCGCATGGGGTTTCGTTCCCCGTAACTAAGGATACTTCGAACTTGGCAACCTTGACGACGGGCAGCAGCGGCATGGGCCGGGCTGCCCGTTGCTTTTCACAGAGCTATAGATCTTCGCGCTTTTCCAAGGCAGTGATGGTCACCGGTCCAAGCAAACCGGATGGCGTGAGTGACCACTTGGAGGCATCGAATGCATGATAGTGGATATCCACGAAGTTGATATCGTGAAAGGTACGCCACTCAACACCGCGCTGGTCCAGGTCGCGGATGCGATTCGCGGACAGGTTGGTGACTTCGATCTGAATCGTGTTTTTGCCCGGCTTAAGGAAGCGGCCGACGTTGGCCTCGAAGGGGATGCTCCAGAGGTTGGCTGCGGACTGGCCGTTGATGATGATGCGGGCGCTTTCGCGAACGTCGCCGAGGCTGAGTCGGTAGTCGGCGGCGCTTGGATTGTCAGGTAGGTGGAACTCGAGCGTGTAGCGAGCAGTTCCAGCGAAGCGTTTGGGCTCCGGGTCTGGCGCATCGGTCCAAGAGCCGAGCGTTGAACTGGTAAACGGCTCGGGGAGTTCTGGCCCGCCACTGATGAACTCCACCCTCCACTCGCCCTGTAGCTCAGTGGGCTCTCCCATGGGCCGCAGGATTGGCCACTCTGGAGCAGAGACGTCGCGATGAAGGAAAGTCCGGATGATGCGGGTCTCGCCGGGCTCCAGCTGCAGGTAGATTTTGGAGCCTTGCTGTGGGGCGCGGCCAACTTGGGCGGAGTCGGGATCGAGGATGAGGGCGCCCTTGAGCGGAGCCGCGAGGGTAACCCATTGATCGACGGGCCCGACGGAGTGGTTGGCGATGAAGTAGAACCAGCCGTCGTCATCCTTTCTGCGGATGAAGGAGAGGCCGAGACTGGTCATGGACTCGCGGAGGGAGCCCATACTTTCGAGGCGCTCCTGGAGGGAGTCCTGTTTCACAATGAGTTCTCCCCTGCCCTTCCGGAGCTGGGCCAGGGATTCGCGACGTTGCGCGAAGTTATGTAGGCCGGGGACGTCCCGAGGCAGGTCGTCAATGAAGAGGACCTGCTGGCCGGAATCGCGAAGCTTCATCAGCGCCTGCATGGTTTCGAGCGGCATGTGGCGGGTCTGGGGGACGAGGACGACCTTGTATGGCTTAGCGAGGCCGTCGAGGATTTGGCGATCGGAGATGAAGTCGAAGCCGTAGCCGTCTTGCTTGAGCCACTCGCCGAGACGGCCGGCGGCAGAGCCGGTCATCCAGTCGACCTCGTGGACGGTGAGCATTTGCTGCATGCCCCGGGGGTTATGCCAGATGTCGTGGATGGGCCAGTAAACGCAGGCCTCGTTGCCGTGCTGGCCGCTCTGGAGAAAGGACTGGACGCGGGTGATGTAGGCGTTGAGTAGCGGGGCATCCCGCCAGATGGAGTTGCGCGGGTTGTATTGGGTGGAGGCGTAAAAGAGCCAGCCGGGCCAGGGGGCGTCTCGCGGGCTGTAGATGGAGCCGTGAAAGACGATGTGGTTGACGCCGCTAAGGAAAAGCTGGTCTATCTCGGGCCGGATCTGGGACAGGGCGGTGCGGAAGTGGTTGCGCAGCCAGGTTGTGCTTTCGGAAGAAACGAGGCGGCGGCCGACTACGTGAGCGGCAGAAGCGGCCATGCTGTTGATCAGCGGCTGGGGCTGATCCTTGGCGACGTTGTCAGGCTCGCGACGGAGGCCGGGGATGGCGAACTTGCTCGCGCCGAAGGTCTCAGTTTCGGGGATTGTGGCGAGGGCGTAGAGGTCGAGCAGGTTCCCGGGAGCGCCGTGGGCCTGGTTGCGCGTTTCGAAGCCGTGACTGGCCGCCCAGTCCGTCCATGTTTGCATGTATTCGAAGTGAAGCTCGGCGAGGGTTTGGCGGTAGTCGGCTTTTACGCGGGCGACGAATTCGGGGTCGCCCTCACCGGACAGGGCCGGGAGGTGTTGGAGGAGATCGTAGCCGCGGCGTTCGTGGAACTGTTGTGGGAGGTTTTGAGTCCAGTTGCCGGCATATTCAAAGGAGTCGTGGTATTGGGCGCGGGGGCGGGCGAGATCCGAATCGGCGAATGCAGCGTCAAAGCGCTCCAGATAATGCGTCATTGCAGCAGGGGAATAGGGATTGATGGCCGGGCCCTCTCCACCGAGAGCGGCGCGCTTCACACTGCGCCCCGAAAACACCTGCCCCACCCTCCCATTCTCAAGCACTGCCACGGCGTCCTGATCCTGTTCAGAAACGTCGGGACCGCCGAAGGGCCAACCGGTTGTGGTGGACATGTCGACCCACATGCCAAGGCGGCCGGCCTCGCGTACAGAATGATCGAGCATTTCGAGCCACTTTGGCGAGAGGTATGGAATGTAGCGGTCTTCGTAGCCCTTGGCGCCGTAGATTGGAACAATTGTTACGCCGCCGATGCCGGCTTCGTGGAGCGCTTCGAGATTCTGTGTAATGTTCTCAGGGTCCACCGCGCTGCCCATCCACCACCAGAACACGCCGGGTCGGTTCTCGGGGGTCGGGGCGGGCCAGTGGTTCAAAGCCGGTGACATTATGTCAGCTCCAGAAAGGGAATATATGACCAAAAGCGGGAATAAAAGGAGGAGTGCGACGGGTAAGTGGCGCATGTCAGCAATATGCGCAGGTTAACTGTTTCGTGCGCCGGGTGTCGAGAATCGAGGGGGAAGTCCGTCGAAGCTTTTCGCGGTCGATCGGACGTTGGCGGGCGTGGCGGGGAATTGACCCGAATGGAGGGTGATGGAAGGCGTGGGCGCCTGACGAGGAAGCGCTAGCCCACAAGTAGTTGACCCCACCGACGAAGGGAGTGATTGAATGGGGGAAGGGATGCGACCTGTAATTGTGAGTTTTGGGGAGGTGTTGTGGGACCGGATGCCGGAGGGGGTGCATCTGGGAGGTGCGCCGTTGAATATGGTGGCGCATGCAGTGCGTTGCGGGGCGGTGGGCTATCTGGTGTCAGCTGTGGGGGATGATGTTCTGGGGAGGCAGGTTCTGAAGGCGCTGCGGAGGCTGGGCGTGCGGGATGAGTTTGTGACTGTCGACCCAAAGCTGGGGACGGGGGTGGTTGATGTGAGTCTCAAGGATGGAGAGCCAGTCTATGTGATCGCGGAGCCGGTGGCGTGGGACCGTATTCCCTTGCCTGCCGACCTCCTGGATGTGGTTGGGAGCGCGCAGGTGCTGGCAGTGAATACGTTGTCGGCGCGCAGTGAGCATAACTTGAAGGTTGTCAGGCAACTTTTGAAAATTCCGGGGCCGTTGAAGGCGATGGACGTAAACCTGCGGCCGCCTTTTGTGGATGTTGAGCTGGCGCGGGAGTTGGCGTCGATGTGTGATTTTGTAAAGGCGAACCGAGCAGAGGCGTGTCGGTTGGCGGGCGTGCCGGAGGGGGCAACGGACGAAGCGGCGCTTGCGGGTCTACAAGAATGGGCTGAGTGCGACATGGCATGCCTCACACTGGGCGAACGCGGGGCCTTGTTGAGGGTTGGGGAGCAGGTGTATTCAGGGCGTGGCCCGGAAGTGAAAGTCGTGGATACGGTGGGCGCGGGGGACGCGTTTCTGGGTTCGCTGCTCACGGATCTTGGGCGGCAGCGCGTGAGCGAGACGGTGGATCTGAAGGAGGCGCTGGTGCGGGCGTGTAACCTTGGGGCGTGGGTAGCGGGGCGAGCTGGCGCGGGGGTGGAGAATGGGGGAACCGGGGATGGGGGAATGGGGGAGGCGCGAAAAAAACGACGAATCGGGAAGGCCAAGTGATCAGGACGCGTGTTGTTGCGTTGTTCCGCGTGACAGTTGGTACGAATCGGTTCCCGCGGTTCGGTTCATTTACCTGAACGGAACAAAATTGAATCAGCGAGTAACGGTTTAGGATTTTGGCCAACGGGATTGGATCTGGTGGATCCAAGGATTGAGCCCGTTTGTCTGGACGCTTTGGAAGCGGTCGATGGCAACGACCGTTGCAGTTTCTGCGGAAGTATATGATTCTTTGCAATATGCGCCCCGAGTATCCTTCTCCCGTCCTTGCGGCGGCGCCAGGATCCGGGGTTTCTTTGTGTACGGTGCCGCTAGAGGCGAAATGGCTTCGATCACTGGCTTCAGGAAAAATCGTCAACAATACCTCCAGATATGGCGGGAAAATAGCGTAGATCCGTGGATTAGCCCGTGGGAGAAGGCTGATTCTACTTTGAAGGCCGGTTCGGC
>CAYSHY010000007.1:45907-85367 GCA_964430955.1 uncultured Puniceicoccaceae bacterium
GTGGACTTAGTGGACGAAGTGGAGGGGACCTGGGGGCCGGGGGGCCGGAGGCAGCGTACTGGGGGCTCTGGGGCAGGTGGCGGCAAGGGAGGGATCGGTGGGGGAAGGCGAATCGGCGTGAAAGAGGTGGATGGAGGCGGTGGGATTGAGAAATGGCAAGAGTGGCTTTGTGGGCGCTTTGGAGCGGCCCAAGCGGCGAGACGCCGCTTCCACTTTGCTCGCGCGTAGTCGGATGGTCATCTGTAGATTTCGTGGAGAATCTGCCGGTGCGTGAGGTTCAAAGCAGAGGGACGCCGCTTCCACTCTAGTTTGCACGGGAAATAAGGGATTGGTGCGTTGCTTGGTGGAATTGGGTGAGGTAGAGTTTGGTGTGGTGTGGGCTGGGGTTGTTGGCTTGTTTTGGCTGGCAATGGTTTAGCGCATGCTGCAGGTTTTTTCTTTCCGCCATGAAGCGCTTTTACTTAACGACTGCGATCGACTACGCGAATGGATCTCCGCATCTTGGGCATGCTTACGAGAAGGTGCTCACAGATGTGATTGCACGCCACAAGCGACACATGGGGATGCCGGTGCACTTCCTGACGGGCCTGGATGAGCACGGGACCAAGGTGCAGCAGAGCGCACGTAAGGCGGGTATCGAGCCGCAGGCGTTTGTGGACAAGGTCGCGCCTCAGTTCAAAAAGCTGTGCGAGACGCTGCTGATATCCAACGACGACTTCATCCGCACGACCGAGCCGCGCCATAAGGATCTTGTGCGCGAGGCACTGCAGCGTCTGTACGATAAGGGCGATATCTACAAGGGTGAGTACAAGGGCTTCTACTCCGTACGGCAGGAACAGTTTGTGATGGAGAAGGAGCGCTTGCCGGATGGAAGCTGGCCGGAGATTTATGGCGAGGTTACCGAGATCTCTGAACCAAACTACTACTTCCGCCTGAGCAATCACCAGGACTGGTTGATTAACTTTTTGGCAGGAAACGACTTCGTCTTCCCGAAGTTTCGTCAGAAGCAGGTGCAGGAATTTCTGAAGGACCCGATCAACGACTTGTGCATATCCCGCCCGAAAGAGCGGCTGGAGTGGGGCATTCCCCTACCCTTTGACGAGGACTATGTGACGTACGTATGGTTTGACGCATTGTTGAACTATGCGACGGCCGTGGGTCTGTTCGGGGAGAAGTTTGGAGAGTATTGGCCAGCAGACTGGCATGTGATCGGGAAGGACATTCTTGTGCCCTCGCATGCGGTGTACTGGCCGATCATGCTCAAGGCGCTGGACGTGCCCCTCCCCAAGGGGCTGTTGGTGCATGGCTGGTGGCACATGAGCGGTCAGAAGCTCTCAAAGAGCTCAGGCATCACGATAGATCCGTTTGACTTGAGCGAACAGTTTGGTCCGGACGCGCTTCGCTACTTCCTGATGCGCGAAATGAACGTCGGTCAGGACAGCGACTTTACGCCAGAGCTTTTTCTTTCGCGCTACAATGGGGACCTTGCGAATGACCTTGGCAACCTCGTAAGCCGGCTGCTGAACATGACGGGGCGAAGCTTCCCGGATGGCCTGCCGGGCGCGACAGTGGAGGAGGAGCTTGAAACCAAGCTTCAGGAGCACTGGGAGACAACGAAGAAGCAGGTGCTCGAGCTTTGTGACGGACTGCAGTTCCACGCGGCCTTGGAGCGGACGTTCAACTTCATTACAGCGATCAATCGTTATGCAGAGCAACGGGCTCCATGGAAGCTGGCGAAGAGTTCGGATGAGAATGACCTGCGCAAGCTTGAAACATCCCTGGCGACAATGGCTGAGGGCCTGCGGCTGGCAGTGGCGGCGCTTGCTCCCGTAATGCCAAACATCGCAAACAAGATCTACGAGCTGCTGGGACTTGAGGAAGTCGGGCTGTGGAAGGACGAACTGGATTGGGGCCAGCGTTTAAAGGGCAACAAGCTGGGCGCAAAGACGATTCTCTTCCCAAAGCCCGAGTTGAAGGTAGCGGCGGAGTAGCGGCCATGGAACGGATACCCACCGGCCCCCTGGATCGCGATCCCGAGGCTTTCCTGAAGTTTCTGGAGGCCGTACAGGAGGAGGCCCGCGAAGATGGTCGCTGGAAGCTCGTGAGCGTATCCCTCGCAGCAAAGCATATTGATCCGCTGGCGGTGCTGGAGTCGATCTATGAACCGGGCGAGCGCCACGCTTACCTGGAACAGCCACAGACCGGGGAAGCCATTGCCGGAGCGGAGGCGGTGATAGAACGATCCTTCAGCGGCCCGGATCGCTTCGCCCAAGCCCAGGACTTCTGCGATGAGGTGCTGGAGAACACGGTGGCTGTTGGGCAACTAGATCTGCCGCTGAGCGGGCCAAAAATCTTCGCAACGTTTGCCTTTGAGAATGACCTCCCTCCCGATGCGCCGTTTCCGCCAGCACACTTGTTTGTGCCGCGCTGGCTGGTGACATCTGCAGAAGGCGCCTATGTTGCAACGGCGTGCTTGCTTGTGGAGCCTGATGGCGACGTACAAGCGCAGGCCCAAAGGATCCTGGCGGCGCACGAGAAGTTCTCCTGCTTCGACTACAGCGAGCCAGAGCAAGCCGAAGAGGTTGCATCCATCCGTGAAACAGAGGTGGCCGACGACTATGCGAGATTGGTTGAAACAGCGCTGAAAGAGATCGGGGCGGGGCTCTACCAGAAGGTTGTTCTCGCACGGCGCCGCAGGTTTGAAAGCTCAGGGCCGCTACGCCCACTGAGAATGCTGAACCGGCTACGCAACCGTTTCCCATCGTGCCACGCCTTTTCATTTGGCAATGGCGCGGGGCAGAGCCTGATCGGCGCCACGCCTGAACGCCTGGTTCGCGGGCGGGATGGAATTCTGGAGACCGAGGCGATTGCGGGATCGGCGCCACGGGGGCTTACCGCCGCTGAAGACGCATTACAGGCTGCAGCGCTGCTGGAGAGCGACAAGGATCGGCGCGAGCACGAGGCTGTGTCTGCGTTTATCCAGGATAGACTCCTTGAGGCGGGCCTGACAGTGGAGGCGCCGGCGCGTCCGCGCTTGCTGAAACTTTCGAACGTACAACACCTGCACAGTCCATTCAGCGTCAAGCTTCCAGAAGTGGCGCGCTTACTGGAGATTGCAGGCAGGCTCCACCCCACCCCGGCGGTTGGCGGATTACCGAGGGATGCGGCGATCGATGCAATTCGACGTATCGAGCCGGGGACTCGAGGGCTCTACGCAGGTGCAGCGGGCTGGATAGGCGATAACGCCGAGGGCGAATTGGTGGTAACCATCCGTTCTGGATTGATCGATGGAAACTCCGCCACACTCTACGCCGGCGCCGGTGTTGTGGAAGGATCTGTTCCTGAAAGTGAAGACAAAGAAACCGTGCTTAAGATGCAGGCGATGCGGGAAGCGTTGAGGTGAGTGGGCGGAGGGCCGTTGTGGAGAATGGGCCGGGGAATGACGGAGGGGGAGAGGCTGGCTGGAAAGGTGGGGCTTGAACATTTGGACATGTTTTGGATACTTCGGGCATGGATGCGCGGGCGGCACTGCAGCAATACTTTGGCTTTCCTGATTTTCGAGATGGGCAGGCAGAGATTGTGCAAAGCGTACTATCTGGCAGAGATGCGCTGATTGTAATGCCCACCGGGGGCGGGAAATCCTTATGCTACCAGCTTCCTGCGCTGTTGATGGATGGAGTGGCATTGGTGATCTCGCCACTGATCGCCCTGATGAAGGATCAGGTGGATGCCCTTGAAGCGCGGGGGATTCCAGCCACGACGATCAATAGCACACTATCTCCCAACGAACAGCAGCGGCGAATCGAAGCGATGGAAGCTGGCGAGGTTAAGCTGGTATATATCGCGCCAGAGCGATTTGGACACCGCAGGTTCGTCGATGCCTTGCGGAGGATAAAGATCTCGTTTGTGGCCGTTGACGAAGCACACTGCGTTAGCCAGTGGGGGCATGATTTTCGGCCGGACTACCTGAAGATTGGCCGCGCGGCAGAGTTGATGGGACGGCCACAGATTGCTGCGTTCACAGCTACAGCAACGCCGGACGTTCGCACGGATATCATGCGCTTCCTGAAGTTGCGTGATCCGGCCAGCTTCGTAACGGGATTTGCCCGACCAAATCTGTCATTCAGGGTGCTGAACACCCCCCGGAGGAGGGATAAGTTCGCCCATTTGCGGGAGCTGGTTCGCAAGGAGAAGACCGGCGTGATCTACTGCGCGACCCGAAAGCGCGTGGAGGAAGTTGCAGAAGAAGTCGCCTCCTGGGGAGTGCGATCCATCGCGTACCATGCGGGAATGGATGACGAAGCCCGCTCAAACGCGCAGGAGGAGTTTGTGAGCGGGAAGGCGGACATTGCCATTGCCACGAACGCCTTTGGGATGGGGATCGACCGATCTGACATCCGGTTTGTGGCGCACTTCGAGCTCCCCGGTTCCATCGAGGCATATTATCAGGAAGCCGGGCGCGCGGGACGGGACGGAAAACCGTCGAAGTGCGACTTGCTGTTTTGCCAGGCAGACCGCCGCGTGCAGGAGTTCTTCATCGATGGGAGCAATCCATCGAAAGAAACCATTTGGGAAGTCTGGGAGTATCTGCGAAGGATTGCCGACGAACAGAACGAAGTGAGAGTTTCGATTCAGGCGCTGGCGCAGGAGCTAGGCGCGGAGAATGAAATGGCGGTAGGTTCAGCGCTCGGTGTGCTCCTCCGTTCCGGCTATGCGGAGCGCTTTGATATACAGGGTTCGCGGATACGAGGCACCCGCTTGCTGAAGCGCAATACGCCGGCCACCAAGCTGGAAATTGACGAGGAAGCGCTGGAGGAGAAGGATCGGCGAGATCGGGCGCGGTTGCAGGCGGTAGTGGATTACGGCTTGAGCGGTGGCTGCCGACAGAGCTGGATCCTACGCTATTTTGGCGACGATAGCTCTCGCCAATGCGGGCGTTGCGACTGGTGCACCCGCGAGAAACGTGAAGACCTGAGGGAACTGAGGCCGGAGGAAATGGAGGTGCTGCGCAAGGCCTTGAGCGGCGTAGCCCGCATGTCACGCCGCCACGGGGCCACGGATTGGGAAGGTCTCTATGGAATCGTGCGAATCTGTGAGGTTCTGTGTGGCAGGCATAAGGGACCCATACGTGAGAACGGGCTGCATCGCTTGTCGACATTTGGAATCCTTGCGGAGCAGGGGATGGATTTTGTTCGGGCGCTGCTGGAAGAGTGTCTTCGCATGGGCCTGCTGCGGAGCAGTGGCGGCGAGCGGCCCACAATCACCCTTACAAGCGCCGGAACCAAGGCAATGAAAGGAGAGCTGAACCCGGAACTCGTCTGGCCCGACCCGGACGCCCTGAAACGCCGCTCAGGCAATGATGGCTTTATCCTTTCATCAGAGGGACCGCCGGATGTTGACTTATTAGAGGCATTGAAGCGTAAGCGATCCGAGATCGCGGCCGCGCGAGGAGTGCCGCCCTACCAGATCTTTACAAACCGAGCCCTGGAATCGCTCGCCGCATCCAAGCCATTGACGAGAGACCAGGCGCTGGGACTGCATGGAATCGGTGAGGTGAAGGCTTCTCGCGTACTGCCAGCATTTCTGCCAATCATCGCCCGATATGCCAAGCGAAGCAGTTAATCTGAACAATCCCTACGAGAACCCCGGGCTGCTATCGCAATACCTGCTCTTCCATTATGGCAGCGATCAACAGAACCTGCCTTGGGGAAACGGGCCAAAAGAGGCGCTTCGTTTCGCGCAAAGATGCGCGGATGAAGGAATTGATTCCAAACTGATACCTGCAGGAGCAAATTCGGCCTTGGATATTGGCTGCGCAGTGGGAGGCTCGAGCTTTGCACTGGCTAGGCAATTTACCCGGGTCGTAGGGATCGACTACTCCCACCAGTTCATCCGAGCAGCAAACTCCCTAAAAGAACAAGGGGCGCTCGAGTTCAGCTTCACCGAGAGCGGAGAGCAGCAATCGACGGCGCATATCGAGGTACCGGTAGAGACGCGGCGCCGTGTTCGATTTCTTCAAGGAGACGCCCATGAACTCGATCCGGGATTGGGTAGTTTTGACGCTGTATTGTGCTGCAACCTGCTCTGTCGCTTGAGGGAACCCAAGAGACTGCTTCAGAGACTGCCAGAGCTCGTGAAGCCGGGAGGACAGCTCTTTATCACAACGCCTGAGACCTGGCTTGAAGAATACACACCGCGAGAGAATTGGCTGTCTGGAAGGCACGGCGAACCAGAGCTGATCAAGGCGCTCGAGAGAGAGCTTGGGACCGGCTTCGAGCTGGTGAAAGTTTGGGAAATGCCATTCCTGATTCGGGAACACCGCAGGAAGTATCAGTGGAGCGTGGCGCAAGCAAGCCGGTGGAAGAGGCGCTGAGCGCCGGAGTGATGGAATGTTGGGTAAGAGAAGCTGCCGGGGACCGAGCGGCGGGCGGCAGGAAAAAGAGTCGATGTTCTTTCATCGGGTGAAGATCGCGGGGGAATTGTGGATGAGGGGCGTAGTGGTGCTTGAGGGTTGGAGGTGGGTTAGGTATAGACGGGGCTTTAAGCGGAAATTGGCCAAGCTACCCTCCAGAGTTGAGCACATACTGATCGTGCGGTTGAGCGCCATTGGCGATGTCGCCATGGCGACGAGTCTGTTGCCTCCGCTACGGAGGGCGTATCCGGATGCAAAGATCTATTGGCTGACAGAGGAGATCGGGGCGGAACTGCTGGAAGAGAACCGCTATATCGAACGGGTGATTGTTGCTCCACGGAGGCGATGGCGGATATTCTCGAAGGAGCGAAAGTATCTGCAACTTTCGAGAGAACTGTGGCGGTTCGCAAGAGAGCTTCGGAGATTGAAGCCCGATCTTACTCTGGATGCGCAGGGCCTGTTGCGTAGCGGGCTTTGGGCGCGCATCGCAGGCGGCAAGTATCGCATCGGGCTGGGATCCAAGGAGGGCAGCCAAGTTCTAATGCATGCAGTCGTGTATCCACAACTGGATCATCGGGGGCGCATGTGCCACGAGTATCGCAACCTGATCGAGCACCTCGGCATTGTTGTAGAGCCGTTTGAGCTGGGACTCAATCCCAGCAGCAGGGCTATACGCGCTGCACAGGAACTTCTCTCGCCGGGGACAAAGAAGCCGATCCTCCTCTTCCCATTTACGACGCGCCCACAGAAGCACTGGTTTGAGGAACGTTGGGTAGAGCTATCCAAACGTTTCGCCAGTGATGGACATCCGGTGTGGATTCTGGGCGGCCCCCACGACGAAGAAGCCGCTAAGAGAATGGCGGAGGCATCGGGCGGCGCTATCACAAAGGTCGTTGCAGGCTGGCAGTCGAACCTGGGCGAAAAGATGGGCATCATCCAGTGTGCGGCAGGCTCGGTGGGGGTCGACACGGGACTCAGTCACATAAGCATAGGGTTGAAGACGCCAACAGTCGTGCTGTTCGGGTCAACGTGTGGCTATGTGGATGCGTCTCCGCTACCGGGAAAAATCCTCTACACCTGGATGGACTGCTCACCCTGCAGACGACACCCAACGTGCAACGGCGCATTTACCTGCATGCGGCAGCTGACTGTTGACGCGGCCTATAAGGCCCTGAAGGAGGCAATGAGATGAGCCGGATCCGCGTTTTGCATATCGAGGGTGGAAAGAACCTTTATGGCGGACCTTACCAGGTGCTCAGCCTGATGCGCTTGCTGCGGAAATCGAGCGACGTGCAGAACCTGCTGGCGTGCCCGCATGGAAGCGCCATCGCAATCGCAGCAGAGGAACACCAACTGCCTGTACATACTATCCCGCTACTGGGAGATGGAAGCGTGGGCGCCTACTTCGCACTGCGTCGAATCATCGATAGCTGGAAGCCGGATATCGTCCATGTGCATAGCCGGCGCGGGGCGGACGTCTGGGGGGTGCTCGCGGCAGCACGATCGAAGCGGCGACTGATTGTAACGCGGAGGGTGGACAATCCCGAGCCCAAGGTGCTGGTAAAGTTTCGGTATGCGGCTGCTGACATTGTGGTTGGGATTTCGGAAGAGATCTGTCGAGTGATGCGAGCGGGTGGAGTAAGCACCCACAAGATTCGGTGCATACGAAGTGGCGTTGATACACAGGAGTGGAGACCGGATGCCCAGGCGCGTCGCTGGATCGAGGAGCAATTTGGTGTACAGACAGATGAGAAACTCGTTGTGATGGCCGCGCAGTTCATTCCTCGCAAGGGACATGAAATGCTTTTGCGGGCAATCCCTGCAGTGGTGAAAGCCCAACCACGGACCCGCTTTCTCCTGCTCGGCAAGGGACCGCTACTGGAGAAAGTCCGAGAGGAAGCCAAACCATTTGGCGAACGGGTGCTGGTCCCGGGCTTCAGAGATGATTTTAACCGAATTCTCCCCGGGTGCGATGTGCTTGCGCACCCAGCGCAGATGGAAGGGCTGGGCGTTGTTATCCTGCAGGCGGCTGCGTGTGCGGTTCCGGTCGTTGCCGGCCGAGCCGGGGGAATCCCCGAAGTAGTGCGTGATGGCGAGACCGGTTACCTCGTTGATCCCTTGTCGCCCGAACAGATTGCACAAAAGCTTGTGAGATTGCTTACGGACGCCGACTTGCGCAACCGCATGGGCATGGAAGCAAGACGATTGGCAGAGAAAGAGCTTTCGACCGAGGCCATGGCGGAAGGAAACCTGGCTCTCTACCGGGAACTGATGAAAGGCGAAGGTAGGAAGTGAAAGATGAAGTAAAGGATCGCGCAAAGCTGGGCGACCGGCTCAGCTTTGCCTTGATTTCCGGCTTGGGATGGCTCTTGGCGCGTACGCAACCACTGGGGCCAAAGCTCCTTTGCGAGACTCTTGGTTGGATTGCGTGGAACTTTACTTCACGCCGAACGGTGATTCTGAGGAATCTGCATCACGCCTTCCCGGATCGACCAGAGGCGTGGCGTCAGCGCATTGGCCGCAAGTCCATCACCCGGATGCTTGAAATGTTCCTGTTCCCACTAGCGATGCCTCATATGTCTGAGGCGACGTTGAGGAAGCAGATCCGATTTACACCGGGGACAACAGATCAACTCGACCGGATTGCGGACCAGCGGGGATTCATTTTGCAAACGCCCCACTCGACGATGACCGAGAGCCTTGTGCTCTTGCCGATGCTTCACCGGGAGTTGCCCCATATTGTAACCCTCTACAGACCTCTGGATTTTGCGCCAGCGGATGCCTATGTTAAGCAGGCCCGAGAGCGTTTTGGGATGGAGTTGGTGTCACGTCGCGAAGGCTTGTTGCGGGCTCGGGATAACCTGAAACAAGGCGCCGCGGCTGGTATCCTCTTTGATCAGAACGCAGGGAAAATAGGTGCACTGGTGCTGTTCTTTGGCAGGGTCTGCTCAGCGACGGACCTGCCCGGCATTCTCCTCAGTAAAACCAAGACTGAGAATATTCTACTCTTTCCGCGCAGGCGAGGGTTCTGGAGTGCAGACATTGAGGCTTATCCTCTCGGCGTGCCAGAGGATACGGCCACAGCAACAGTAAAGGCTCACTGGAAGCTGCAGCGACTTTTAGAAGCCAACGATGATGCGTGCGCGGATTGGTTGTGGGGGCACCAGCGTTGGAAGATTCGTAATCGACCCTCTGAACGGTTGTCGCTCCAACACAAGAACGACTACCTGGAAAAGGCCCTGGAAATGGAAGGACTGCCCGAACTCCCCCGGCGGACCTTCTTTGCCTTTAGACTCCCAGAAGAGCCGGATCTGGCGAAGATTGCAGTTGAGTGGATACCGGCGATAAGACGCGGACGCCCCGACGTGCATCTGACAATTATCGCTCCCCGGGAGTGTGGCGACGAGCTTCACCCCCTGGCGGACAAGCTCGTACTCTTCGATGAGGAACACCAGCTGCCAAAACTCTTAAAACCGCTACGCGAGCTGTACTTGGATGCCTACTTTTGCCTGACGCCCGGAACAGCAGGCGTCGCCGAAGCAAAATTCTGCAGGGCCGGCCAGACTTTGGGAATGTTGTTGGGAGACGAGACTGGGCGTGGTTACGACGGAGCCTACCGCTGGCAAGGAGAAACCATGGATGTGGAAAGCTACCCCAAAGCTCTCAAGGGATACTTTGAAGAGTTTGGTCTTGAGATCGAAGACAAGGGCGTCTCTTCCTCCAGGAAAGCCAAACGGCCCTAGAGGCACTAGCTCTTACGGAGCAGGACTATTCGGTTTGTATTGGTACCCTTCCCGTTGTTGTCAACGCCCCAACAATTAGCTGTCTTGGTAAACTTCTGGTCGTTAATGAGAACCAAGCGTGGCTCCAGCCCAGCATCCGAAGCGGCGTCGACAACCGCATTTTCCAACTTGATCTTTCCGCCGCGGACTTCGCCGACTTCAAAAGCAATGTGACCTCCGGAAATCAAAGCTTTCCGCAACCGCCTGAATACGCCCGTCATGAAGCCCTGCCAGTCTTCCAGTTTACGATACTGTGCGATCTGGATCTTCCTGGTGTCGATACCGCAGAACCAGCCACGCAGCCAGTTATCGCCTGTGTAATCCACGACATCCAGGAACGGCGGGCTTGTAACAACCAGGCTGACAGACTCATCAGGCAGTCCATCAAGCTGCTCTGCACTTCCGGTGATCAGCAGCGGATCGATTGAATGCAGAGTGCTGCGCTCCTCCGGCAAAAGGTCGGTTAGTAGTGAGAGACTCTTCTTGCGAATGATGCCACGGATGTCGCGCTCTGGGGGAGTTTGCTTCCTGCGCTGATTGATGCGGATCTGGGCCTTGACGCTCGTTGCCTGATTGGGCGGAAGCGTGTAAACGGAGAAAAAGCCCGGTGAATGGCCAGTCAGTCGATTCAGGGAAACCATGCGCACCCAATGAAGCGCATCTGTCATCTGGCCAGATGATTCAGCCTCTATGAAAAACTCCCGGAGGGCGCACAGTTGCCGGAGTGTCTTCGGGTGATAAAAAACCAGAAGGTCCTCGGGATACTCGCGCGGGTCGGCATCAAGTGGAAGCGAGTCAATCGCCTTGTCCAGCTCAGCCAGTGACGGCGGGCGCAACCTTGGTCTCAGCATGATGCTGCTGAGCGGGTTGATGTCGGCGCCACCGCAGCGCCTGTTCAACAGAGCTGCTTCGAGCACGGTCGTGCCTCGTCCCATGAACGGATCGAAGACAAAATCACCAGGATTTGTCAGGCGATCAATGAAGAACCGGGGTAGTTGGGGCTTAAAGCACGCCCGGTAACTAATTTCGTGCAGACTGTGAGCGGCCCGCTGTCTGGCCGTCCAAAACTCGTTTACATAGACGGGCGTCTCGACAGCAGAATCCTGAAGCGGTAACTGGATCGTCTCACGTCCAAACTCCCTGAAAGCGATGAGATCCTTGGCAATTGGCATCCTAAAGCTTCTGAATCTCAGATTGGATAGCAGCGACCGTTTCGTCGTAAAGCAGCTTCATTGAGCGAGCGTCCTGAATCAGATCGTCCTGTAAAGCAGTGGCGGCTGCGGCTTCATATGCTCTTGCGAATGATGAAAGTCGAAGACCCCCTAGATTGGCGCTTGAACCAGCGATGGCGTGCGCGATCCGATTGCAGCGATGCCGATCTCCCTCTCTGGCGGCTTGCTCCAGTTCCGGCAATTTACGGCCCGTTTCGTCAACAAAGAGATCCAGAAGTTCCTGAAGCATTTGCGCTGCTTCGTCTTCGCCAGTCTCGATGAGCATTTCAAACTGATCGCTATCGATAATAGAGGTATCCTGGAACTGAGGAATGGGCATAACGTAGGCGCATTCAATGCTCAGTTACCGGACGTTGCAAGAAAATGGGTAGCCGTATTCGCCGGGTATAGGCGACAGAAACATTACTGCAAGGCAGTTTGGCGAACGAGTTTCAGCAGCGCCTTTTCGAGTGGCTTTAGCTCCGCCGGATAAATGCCGGTGGGATCACTTTGAATGGGCTGGTATTGTCCAAGCCCCCCGCTCAGGTAAGTATCGATGATGATTGGATTGACGTAATACTTACGGGCGGTGGCGGGCGTGTTACCGAGGACCCGTGATGCGAACTTGATGGCCTCGACGGCTGTTTTCTTCAATGGCTTATCCTCGGTTGGCAACGATTCGAGCAGATATTCCATGGCGGAAAGGCTGCCAAGCCAGGTACGAAAGTCCTTTGCAAAGACCTCTGCGCCGCTGATGGATCGCAAGTAGGCGTTAATATCACCCGAGGTTATACGGTGCACGCCTCCGTTCTCATCCTGATAGACGAGCAAATCCTCCCCCGGAAGCTCTTGGCAGTTGCGAATGATCCTGGAGACGGTCGGATGCCGGATACTAAGCTTCCGCTCTTTCCCACTTTTTCCCCGGAAACTGAATTTAACCTCCGAGCGATCGAACTCCACGTGGTCATCCTGAAGCGTGGTGAGGCCATAGGAACTGTTGGCCTCAGTGTATTTTGGAGAACCCACACGAATGCCCGTGCTATCGAGGACGTAAACGGCTGTGGCGAGCACCTTCTCCCGATCAAGTTTGCGGCGACGGATCCCTTCCCGTACAGCCTGTCTGATCTTGGGCAGTCGACGGGCAAAGCCTTCCATTCTGGAAAACTTCAGTGCGTTCTGAAATTCCTGAAAGAGAGGGTGATAACGGTACTGCTTGCGGCGCCGGTCATCATAGCCAGTTGCCTGCAGGTGGCCTTCCGGTCGAGTACAGATCCAGACATCCCGATAGGCTGGCGGAATGGCGAGACTACGAATTCGTTTCAGATCCTCTTGATCAGAAAGTTTGGAACCGTCCGGACAGTAGTAACAGAAGCCCTTTCCAAAGCGACGGCGGACATAGCCTGGCTCGGTATCACACGAGAAACACAGGCCCGACGGAAGATCTGAACCCAGCTCCCTTGGCATTCGCAGCATTTGAGCAAGCCATGTGCCCTTGACTCATCTTCAAGAAGATAAAACTTTGCGACATGACAGCAGTGCAGAGGCGGATTCGGATCGTTTCTTTCGATGCAGGCGGCACCCTGATTCACACAAAGCGGCCCGTTGGAGAGGTCTACGCCGAGATTTTGCGCGATGTGGGAGAAGACGCGCCTGCGCAGGAAATCGACTCCCGATTCAAAGCGGTCTTTGCAAGGCAGACCCGCCAATTACGTCCTCGCACGGATGAAGCGGCAGAAAGGGCATTCTGGCTGGAGATCGTGAGAGAATCCATCGAACCGTGGTGTCCAGCGGTGAAGTTGGATAACGTTTTCAATCGGGCATTTCGTGCATTCGCCACCGGTAAGAACTGGCGAGCTGATACGGCGGCCGAAGAAGTCCTAAGCACGCTCAGGAATCGGGGATTGCAGATCGTTGTTCTAAGCAACTCTGACAGCAGGTTTCGGCGGGTTCTGCAGGACCTGGGTCTGCTCGGTTACTGCAAGCAAGTGTTCCTCTCATCAGAAATCGGGTACGAGAAACCGGACCCCCGGCTGTTCGAACACGTTGTAAATGAGCTCCAGGCGAAGCCTAATGAGATTCTTCATGTGGGAGACAGCGAACGACATGATGGGGAGGGCGCTCGACAGGCGGGATGGAGCGCTGCTATTCTGGGCAAAGATCTGAAAGGACTCTCTGACCTTCCGGAGTTTATCGATGCGATTTCCAGCGCACATTGAAGACGTCATAGCCGAGTTTCGCGGCCTTCCCCGCCCGACGGACAGGTCGCGCGAGCGGGATACAAAGCCCGTGGACAGCCTGATGGAAGTGCTAATCGAGCGATACAGCATCGGAAAGGTGCGCCCTGAGCAGGCAATCATGGAGAACTGGGCGCAGATCATGGGACCAAAGGATGCGCACCGATGCTCGCCCGAGCGCATCGACGGGCGTGGGCGACTGGTGATCAATGTAAGTAATCCGATCCTTCGCCGTGAGCTATTGTTCAGGCGTCACAAGATCCTGCAGAGCGTTAGAGAAATCGAAGGCTGCGAGGAGATCGTGGATATTGAACTACGCGCAGGATAGGCGGTAGTATAGCTCAGCAAGCCTGAACGGAATTCCAGACGAAAACAAAACACGGAGAGAAACTCTCCGGCATGGCAGCTATCTCTCCATCGAGTTGAGTAGGCAATAGCCAGCGCCCCTCCTCAATTTCGTTGGGATTGAGATGAAACGGCCCATCGTGCCGCGCCTTGTAAACCCACACAAACTCCTGCCCGGTTTCCTTGCACGCCTGTAAACGTCGGAGGCGATGCACTGCCGGAGCGGCGACACCCAGTTCTTCCTGAAATTCCCGGTTTGCAGCTTCGTCGTAATCCTCCCCGGCATCGAGATGACCTGAACAGGAAGAATCCCAAAGTCCTGGATGCATATCCTTGTAACGCGAACGTCTTTGGAGAAAAACCTCGCCCCGAGAGTTGAAAACCAAGACATGCACTGCGCGGTGGAACCAGCCGTTTGCATGGACAAGTCGCCGTGGCGCCTGCCGAATCACCCGGTCCTCTTCATCTACGACGTCAAAAAGCTCCTCTAGATTCTGTCCCTGCGTGGCCATCGAGCCACGAGTATGTAAACGAGGAGCAGAAGCAAGAGAAGGTTAAAGCCGATGTGGGAAGCGAAATTTGGAAACACGAGCCACTCTCCAAAACAACCACAATCAAGGTGGAGGCCACTTGCCCACGCGTAGCCGATAAGCGCTATGAAGCTGGTGGTGAGGGCTGTCAATATAAGGGCTGCACCCGCCGCTAAACTGCGGAAGATAAGTGCTATGGCGCACAAGACCTCCAGCCACGGCACCAATAGCGACGAGACGAATGCGATCGGGAATGGGAAAACCTCGAATGCCTGAACGTCGAGAAGGAAGCGAGCGGGATTGGCAAGTTTCAGCCCCCCTGAGATGGCAAAGACCAGTATGAGGAACAGGGTAGCGAGCAAGAGGCCAATGCTCCCCCATCCTCTTGTTGATTTGTTCAAGTTGCGGCTCATTGTTCGACTAACCCAGCTTCAAGAAGGGCATCCCAGCCGTCGTGCAGGTAGTAGACGTTCTCGAGGCCCAGTTCCTCACGAAGGCGTTCTGCCACGGCCTTGCTGGCGTGACAGCCGCCACCTTCGCAGTAAACTACAAAAGTCTCGGCGCCCGTCCACACAGCGAGCACCTCATCCATGCCCGTGTTCCAGTCGTCTTCATTGAGGGAGATGGCTCCTTCAACATGTCCAAGCGTATACTTGGCCGAGCTTCTGGCATCCAACCACACCAGATTGTCGCTTCCCAGCGCTTCCTGGACGGTGATGGAACCTTGGTCGAGTCGACTACCGGACCAGGATGGCGCCTTGGGATGGAAGGCGGCTGTAAGCACCGCCATCACGGCCGAAAGTATAAGCAGAAAAGCGAAGGATCTTACAACCGGCTTCACAGGCAAGGAGATTGTTGGGATTTAACGTCTGCCCCAGTTTATTTGCGGAGCGCTGTTGAAGCCGCGATTACGGCGTTTGCGCTTGGGCGCTTGCTGGTCCTGCAGAACAGGCGACCAGGCATAGTTAAAACCTTCCAGCTTCGACCGGGGAATCTCCCGGCCAATAAAACGCTCGATTGCGCGGAGATGATCTTCTTCGCCGGCGGTGAAAAGGGTGACTGCATCCCCTTCCCGCTGGGCGCGGCCGGTGCGTCCAATGCGGTGCACGTAATCTTCCGGGTGCTGTGGAATGTCGTAATTGATAACATGGCTGATGCCTGATATATCAATGCCGCGAGCGACGATATCTGTTGCGACCAGGATTTCTTTTTCCCCCGAACGGAAGGCATTGAGCGCATCATCACGCTCGCGCTGGCTACGGTCGCTGTGAAGCACGCCTACCCGGTGACCATGATTCTCCAGCCAGCGGGCGATTGTGTCTGCGCCCATTCGCGTGCGGCAGAAGATCAATATGCTCTTGTAATCGAGATGATTGAGCAGAGCCAGCAACAGATCGAATTTCTGTCGGTCATCGACTGGATAGATGCTGTGTGTAACGGTGTCTGCAGTGCTTACGCCGGTGCCAATCTTGACGGTCACCGGATCCTCGAGCATCCACTTCGATAGGCGTTCAATTTCTGGCTGGACGGTTGCGGAAAAGAGCAAGCTTTGGCGCTTCTTGGGTGTGAAGCCGATGATCTTACGAACGTCGGGCAGGAAACCCATGTCCAGCATACGGTCGGCCTCATCCAAAACAAGCACCTCCACCTTCTTGAGGGACAGCGACTTCTGGCCGAGGTGATCGAGAAGGCGACCGGGAGTTGCGATGATAATGTCTGGATCTGCCGCGAGTTGCTCACGCTGCTTGCCGTATCGCACGCCGCCGTACAGCAAGGCAAGACGGAGATCCGAGTATTTGGCGTACTTCTTGAACGATTCGTAAACTTGCTGGGCAAGCTCACGGGTAGGTTCCAGGATAAGGGCGCGTGGTCCCTTGTGTCTGCCGAGCAGACTGATGATCGGCAGGGCAAAAGCTGCTGTCTTGCCAGTTCCCGTCTGGGAACCGCCGATCAGGTCTCTCCCTTTCAAAAGCTCAGGAATTGCCTGAGCCTGAATGGGGGTTGGCGACTTATAACCTGTCTCCGTTACCGCCTTCAGAACATGCTCTGGAAGGCCGAGATCGGCAAAGGTCGTCGTTTCAATGGCCGTGTCCAACACGGCTTCACTTGTATCCATTATGGTCTGTCTTTGATTGGGGAAGGCGGCCTGCTCGAACAACCCGGCGGTAGAACCGCTTGAGAATGCCAGGTGAAGGGATTCATTGCCTTTCCCCGCAGACCGCAAATATCTGGAGCGACGATGGCTCGCCGCTACTTAAACTTGAACAAGAGTGATATGAAAACACAAGCGCAAAGACTGTTCCATGCAAAATGAAGGAGCTGGAGTCATGGATAGATAAGCAAGAGAGAAGCTTGGCTTAACCGAGGGTATGAGTAGCGTGCGCGTTATGACGCCCAAAGCGGTATTGTTTGATTTGGACGGAACGCTGGTGGATCACTTCGACACGATCACCCGCTGTATTAATTTTGCCCAGGAAAAACTGGGGATGCCACTGAGCACTCGCGCCCAGGTATGCGGTGTTGTTGGGGGCTCGATCAAGGTAACGCTACAGAGACTTTTCGGGGAGGAAAACGTGGAGAAGGCCTATCCCTTATACGAGGAGCGCTTCACGGAAATATGGAAGGAAGACCTGCGAATCCTCCCCGGCGCACGTTGGATACTTGAGGGTCTGAAAGAGAAGGGAATCAGGCGAGCGATTTTCACAAACAAGCAGGGGAACGCCGCCCGAGCTGTGGTGGACTATCTGGAACTGACAGAGCTTGCAGGCATTGTCATGGGGACCGGCGACACGCCATGGAGAAAACCGCAGCCTGAGTTTACAAACGAGCTGCTGAAGCGGATTGGCGTAACAGCACAAGAGGCAGTGTTAATCGGCGATAGTCCATTTGATGTTCAGACGGGGAACGCGGTTGGCATGGATGTTTATGTCGTCTCAACGGGCAGCCATTCACGGGAGCAGCTACAGGACGAGCCGGTAAAGGGCGTTCATGACGATCTTTACTCACTGGGTCGGGAGGTATTCAACCTGCAAGAGCCGGTTCATGCCTGATGCGGATTGGCGCAGCCTTGCAATGACTTATCGCGGCGGAGCTTGTCTGTAAATCCCTACGCAGTAACTAACGCCGCGCTTGAAAAGAACAGGAATGGTGCAAGACTCGCGGGCGAATGACGGATAGCGGCAACTTCTGGGTTCCACGGACGCTGCCCCATGGCAAGGCGGCACTATGGCGGCTGGGCCCGGTGCGGGTATGGCTGCAACGCGATAAAGACGAGTGGCTGTTTGCAGTGGAGCGTGGAGAGAATGCACGCATCAGGGACTGCTCCATGGTTCCACTGGACGTTGCTCCCGCGGGTCTGGAATGGGATCCCATCGTGTTGAGTCCCGAGTTCCGCGATTTTACTGTAATGCCCGTCCCGCCAGATAGACCTGTGGTGTTGCGCGGCACTCGCCCCATCCTCTTACCACCCAAACAGAAAGCAGTATTCTTCGCACGGGCTCCGGTGTTCCTGAAGTTCATTGCAATGTCTGGCGACGATCCATCAAAGACCGCAGATCTCAAGACGATACCATCCATGATCATGTCTGACACTTGGTTTGGAGACACGATGGATGGAGTTCTGTGTTACGCATTGAGAGTCAGCGCAGCGCGCGACCACGAGGATCTGGAGCCTGGGCCGAATCACGCGGTTTGCCCTGTGATGATCGAAAACAAGGGAACGGAAGGGCTGACATTTGAAAAAGTCTGCCTGCACCTCGAGCACGCGGACATTTACCGCGGTCGCGATCACATGTGGAGCAGCGAGATCAATGTCTGCGAAAGCGGAGGCGGCGCACCCAGCATCGTCAACTACAGCCATGGTCCGCCTGTATACGAAGACCACTTGCAACGACTCCATACGGCAAAGGAAAAGCCGGCAAACCTTGTAAGGCGGAGTATTAGCTGGTTGGCGCAGAGCGCGCGCCAGCTTTATTAACCATGATCTCGTTACCGGAAGAATTCGTAGGGCAAGTGATGCGGGCCGCCATCATCCTCGTTGGAGGATTGTTGATCGCGTATCTGCTTGGAACCTCTCTGGGTAAGCTTACCCAGAGACGGGCTAACAATCATTTGGCTCTGCTGGTGCGCAAGGGAGTGGTTTATGGCGGGTGGGTCATTGTCATACTCCTTGTTCTGGCTGAGATGGGACTGGATCTGACTGCTGTCATGGCGACCGCCGGTGTCGCAACCGTGGCCATTGGTTTTGCAGCCCAGACAAGCTTATCGAACCTGATCAGCGGAATCTTTCTGGTCATCGAGAAGCCATTTCAGATCGGAGATATTGTCCGTGTAGGATCGACGACGGGGATCATTCTCAGCATCGACCTTATGTCGGTTAAGCTGCGCACATTCGACAACCTGTTTATCCGAATCCCCAATGAAACGATGATCAAGAGCGAGGTGGTCAACATCACCCGCTTCCCGATACGGCGCATGGATATCAACCTGCGCGTGTCCTATAGGAACGACCTAACACGAGTGATGGAGGTGCTTGAACGAACTGCGGCCCGGAATCCTATATGCATGGATGAACCGAAACCGCTGATTCTCGTGCAAAAGCTGGGCGAGCACGGCGTGGAGCTGCTGCTCGGCCTATGGTTTGAGAAGACCCGCTTTCTGGATCTTCGGAACAGTATTCTAAAGGAACTGAAGACTGCTTTTGATGAGGAAGGCATAGAGATCGCCCTACCGCACCTCACCGTATACCCGGGCAAGGGCGAACATTACCAGATCCTACACGCTGACGATTGATCGACATTCAAGGTGAGTCGACAGCTTTTCGAGCCACAGTCCCAAACCTGCATCCAGGCGCTCGAAGGATGTTTTCCGGGATGAGACCAGTGGAGCTCTAACGGAACAACCCAAAGCGAGGACTTAACCCGAGAGGGTATTTGGCCGAGATCATTGGAAGCGACAGATGCCGCAAGTCACCCTTCCAAAATTTCCAGTTCTGGGATCCAGTCTGGCAGCTGACCTACTGCAGCCCGGGACAATAATCGGCCCGTATACGATTACAGGGTTGATTGCGTTTGGGATGATGGGAGGGCTGTACAGCGGGATTGTTCGCGCAGAACGGCGAGAAGTGTCGCTTTGGGTGCTGCCATCGTCTGTCGCAAAGGACCCGGAGGTGCGGCTACGCCTGAACAAGGCAAACAAGCGGCTGACATCGATCCAACACCAGAACCTCCTGAAAATGAATCGCGTTGACTGGTCGGACGGCCGATGCGCGATAGAGATGGAGGCAATCAAGGGGCAAACCCTCGAGCAGTGGCTGATCGATGACGGGGCTCGAGATGAGAACTCTCCTACTCCAATGAATGAGGAACGGGCCGGGGAGATTCTACGCTCACTTGCGGGAGCGCTGGCAGAGTGCCACGCGAAGGATGTCTGCCACTTCAATCTCGTTCCTTCGTCCATCCTGATCCTGGATGATGAGAGCATCAAGCTGGGTGGGTTTGGGTTGGTGCAGCAGTTGGCGATGGAGCAGTTCCAAAAGCTGGCTTCGGCTTCCGTACCCCCAGTGCGGACAGATCTGAAGGAGAAGACGCTGTTGATCACGGATGTGCGCAGCCCAGAAGTTCAGGCTGGAGCGCAACTGACACGGGCCAGCGATATCTTTCACTTCGGTTCGCTGGCATATTTTCTTTTGACGGGAAGGCGCTTCCAGAATGAACAGTCCCCAGCGCCGCATAAGCTGAACCCTCACATAGCAAAGCAGTGGAGTACGCTCATTGGTCGCTGCCTTTGCGTGGAAGATCAGGGACGATATACGTCGATTCAGCAGGTTGAAGCAGATTTAAGAAACCTGGACAACATCGAGGAAAGGGGGGGATTGTGGGACGAAAAGACAAGCAAAGCTCAAAGGAAGAAGAGGCGGATACGAATCCGCATTCCGGATGAGCACTTGAAGGCTTTGGTTGGGGTGACTGCGGCAATTCTGGTGGCTCTGGGTGTAAGCTGGCGCGTATCAAACAGCAGCATTGGCGACAGTCGCTTCGTAACGCCGACCACTCCCGAAACGGCAGATATCATCATACGGGTTGACTCTACGCCAGCCAGGGTGGAGTTCTCAGGCACGGCAAAGGGTTCACTGCTAACAAAGACCGGTGTGGTCGCCGTAAAAGCTCCGTCCGGCGATTACGTCATCAAGGCGCATGCCGAAGGACATCTGCCGGAGACAGTGGAGACGAACTTCGAGAAGCGCCCATTGGAGTTGAATATCGCGCTGAAACCGGCTTTCGCGCAGGTAGAGATTCACACTCAACCATTTGCTCAGATTGAGCGCCTTGGAGAGGACGGGCAGCGCCTGTTCCTGGGTACGGCGGACGCCAGAGGCATTCTGGATCTCAACCGACGCCTACTTGCTGGAAGACACACTCTCCTTGTTAGTGCTGAGGGGTTCGAGACTCAGCAGGTCGACGCGAACCTGCAAATGGACGAAAATCCCTCGCTGAAATTGCCATTAATGGCAGCCCCAGCTGCGGTGATGGTAAAGGCGGGACCGAAGGGTGCGGAAATCTGGATCAACGGGCAACTGGCGGGCTCTGCGCCATTATCGCTAGATGGCGTGCGCATTGGCGATGAGCTATTGATTGAAGCTCGCGCGACAGGTTACAGGCAAAAGCAGATGCGTTGGACAGCGCAGAAGACAGGCGAAATCGATCTCGGCGAGCTCGAGCCTGAAGTCGCCACAATTTCAGCCAGAGTTTCATTTGCCGATGGCCTGCAACGCACAGGGGTGCGTCTCTCAATGGACGGGAAAGCAATCGCGCCGGGCGAGCTAATTAATGTCAGCAGCGGAACACATGTTCTGCGCGCGGAACATCCTGATTTCGAACCTACAGAAACGGTTCTGGAGTTGAAGGACCGGGAGAACTTCGAAACGAACCTGGTGCTGCAACCCAAGCCTGCCGAACTGTTGCTAACGCTAGGGACGGCTGTTGATGATTTTACGATACAGGTGGACGGGAAGCCCGTGGGCTCACAAGGCCCGGTACGGCTCGAGCCTGGGAAGGAAGTGGAGGTCGCCGTATTTGCACGCAACTATCTGACGGTGCGTAGACGTCTTGTTCCCTCTCCAAATGAAGCGATTCGGTGGGATGTGCGTCTGGTTCCAATTCCCGGCGCCGAAATCGGGCACGACTGGGTGATACCATATCTTAATCAAAACATGGTGTGGATCGATCCGGGATCATTCCGAATGGGCAGTCCGCGTGGGGAGTTGGAGAACCGGCCAAATGAAGGCCCCCAAACGGAGGCGGTATTTACAAGCGGCTTTTGGATGGGCACGGTCGAAGTCACGCAGCTGGTGTATGAACAGGTGATGGGAGAGAATCCCAGTTCCCAGAAGGGAGAGCAACTGCCTGTGCACAATGTGAGCTGGCAGGATGCAATGGAGTTTTGCCGGCGACTTACAGAGCGGGAGCGCGAGAGCGGCCGATTGCCTTCCGGATATGTTTACAGATTGCCCACAGAGGCAGAGTGGGAGTATGCGTGCCGGGCAGGAACCGAAACACCTTTTAACTTCGGGATGATCGCCACTCCGGCAGACGCCAATCTGCAGGGGCGTTATCCCCGAAGCCATAATCTTGAGGCGCCTGCGGCAAAGTATGGCTTTGTCCCCGTTGGCAGCTACACGGCAAACTCCTGGGGCTTGCACGACATGCACGGTAACGCCGCAGAGTGGTGTTTGAACCTTTTCAACAGCAGGCTCAGCGGAGGCACGGTTATCGACTGGACCGGTCCTTCCAGTGGTCGCGATCGTCCGGTAAGGGGAGGAAGCTGGGCCGATTATGCGGATCGTTGCCGCTCCGCCGCGCGCGAGCGAATGGATCCCCGGACATCCAGTGCAGAGATTGGCTTTCGTGTCGTACTCGCTCCAAAGACGTCCGAGTAGCCTAGGAAGATTCAATTTCCTCGATCCTTGAAAGCAGAGACATCCAATTGTCTGTATCAATGTCTATCTCTGCCTTCAGGCGATTGTATTCCTGTAGCCTGGCAGCTGCCTGCTCACTCTTGTAGAACACAGGATCCGCAAGTTCTTCCTCAATGCGGGCGATGGTTGCTTCTTTATCGGCAACTGCCTTCTCCAACTTCTCGGCCTCGCGCTTTAGTGGCGCAAGCTGCTGGCGGCGGGCAGCCTCCTGCCGGCGACGCTCTCGAGGGTTGGATGCATCACGGTCGGCCTGAGCGCTCTTATCCATAACAGCCTGTGTTGCCGCCATGGCTTCCCGCTCAGCATCCACCTTTTGAATGTATTCTGAAACATTTCCCGGAAAGGAGCGCACACGCCCCGGGCTCACCTCGAGAACTCGATTGACGATGGGATCGAGAAACGCGCGATCGTGGCTGACAATGAGGAAGGCCCCACCCCAATCTTCCAGAGCCTCCTGCAGAATCTCCTTGGAGGCCATGTCGAGGTGGTTCGTTGGTTCGTCGAGTATGAGGAAGTTTGCCGGGCGCAAAAGCATGCGGGCCAAAGCCAAACGATTCTTCTCCCCCCCTGAAAGCACACGCACAGGCTTGAAGACATCATCGCCGCGAAAAAGGAAACTTCCGAGAATGGTGCGAACTTTGGGCCGCAATTCCTCCACTGCACCATCTGTAGCAACCGCCAGGACCGTCGAATCTAGTGGAAGCTCGGCGGCCTGATGTTGCCCAAAATAACTGAGGGAGACGTTGTGCCCAATTATGCGCTCACCCGCATCAAAGGGTTCTACCCCGGCCAGCACACGCGAGAGCGTGGATTTGCCCGCTCCATTGACGCCAACAACCGCCACGCGATCGCCCCGGTTGATCTCGAGATCAAGGTTGTCCAGCACGGTGAGCGAACCGTAGCGCTTGGTGAGGCCTGTGGCCTTGATGACGACATGCCCCGTGCGGGCGGGAGGCGGAAAACGGAAGCCAATCTCGGATTCATCGTCCTCGATCTCGATGCGTTCAATCCGGTCGAGAGCCTTGATGCGACTTTGCACCTGACGGGCTTTTGTCGCCTTGGCGCGGAACCGCTCGATAAAGCGCTCGGTTTGAGCGATCTTGCGCTCTTGGGACTTTTGGGCCTTGAGGAGCTGCTCATAGCGCGCAGCCGCCTCCTCTTCATACTTTGAATAGTTCCCGGTATAGGTTTCCAGGCGACCGTGGCGCAATGCGAAGATACGATTGCAGAGACGGTCAAGGAAAGCGCGATCGTGGCTAACGATAAGCAGAGCGCCCTCGTAATTGGACAAGTAACTCTCAAGCCAGCGCAATGAGTCGAGATCGAGGTGATTCGTAGGTTCGTCGAGCAACAGAAGCGACGGCTCCCGCAGAAGAAGGCGCGCCAAGGCGATGCGCATCTGCCAACCACCGCTGAACTCGCCGCAGTCCCGCTGCATGTCGCTCATCTGGAAGCCCAACCCTTGCAGGACAGTCTCGACCTGCGATTGGAGCTTGTGAGCCTCCAGTGCTTCGAGCCGGTGCTGTAGCTCGCCCATAACCTGCAGCGTGTCGTGGTATTCCTGAGAATCTGCGGACAGGTCGGCGAGGGCCTGCGAGGCCGCCTCATACCGGCCCTGAAGGGCACGAATATCCTCGAATGCAGAAGCTGCTTCGTCGAAAACAGATCGTCCCGTCGCTGCAAGCGTTTCCTGCGGCAGGTAGCCAATGGTAACGTAACCCGCCTTCTCGATCCCACCTGAGTCTGTCTGCTCTTGCCCGGTAAGAATGCGCAGGAGCGTGGTCTTGCCTGCTCCGTTCGGGCCTACAAGACCGATACGATCGCGCGCGCCAATGATGGCGCTTGCTTCATTGAAGAGCACCTTCTGGCCATACCGCAGCGAAATATTCTCAAGACCAATCATGGGAGCAAATGAAGTGTCAATCGACGGGTGACTGGTGTCGAGTTTGGAGTGGAGGTCCAAAGAGTCGCAAGCGAGCCACTGCCGAAAACGAGGCGTTAGATACGGAAGGACCAAGCCAGAGCCAGCATCGCCAAAGCGGCAAATGCATATAGGTAATCCTGCACGCCGGAAAGACGAATGGCGTGAGCTTTGCGGCCAAGTGGGAGCGCTAGGAGAAAGCCGGCTACAAATCCCCAGAGGTGAGCGCCCACATCCGTGTTGTCGCCCGGTTGCCCTGCCCCCATCAGCGCAAGGAGCGACATGGCGGACAACACGGGGACGAGGATTTTGCGGAGCGGCCCCCCGGGAGTGAAAAAGATTGCGAGAGCGGCCTGTGCGCCCAGCGCCGCAAAGAGCGCGGTCGAAGCGCCAAGGGATCTGTGATCAGCGCCTGCCATAACCACAAGGTTGATCGCGTTTCCCAGAGCTCCTGCAATAGTAGCAAGAAGAAAGGCCATTCCCGCGCCTACATGGCTTGCCAGGAAACCTCCGAGTAGTATCCAGCCAACGCAGTTGGAAACCAGGTGGCCGACATCGCCGTGCAAGGTGAGGGCCGTCACCACCCTACTCCACTCACCCTCGTGAAGAACATACTGGGCGCCGGACAGGCCGGATTCCCTAACCATGGGAAACCTCAACTGAAGCAAGTGCATGCACACCCAGACCACGATTGGCTGCAGCAGAATGGGCGTACGAATCGGTTTCCCTCTTGGTATGCCGGGCGGACGCTTGCGAGGCATCGCCTGTTCCTGCCGATAGATGGGCAGTTGACGCTGCAAGAGCTCTGCGTACCTCCTCTCGACGATCAGAAGATAGACTCCCTCGTGCTGGATCACCCAATAAGCAGAACCAGCTGCAAGTGCGACGAGACCTTCATCGTGCGCCTGATTTAGGTGTTCGAGCCGGGAAACTACGACGAGCCCCCGCTCAGCGAGAGCGGCCTCCAAGTCCTCTGGCGTTGAGAATTCAAGCCTCAGCTCGCCGCCATCTTCAATCGTCATCAGAAAATTTATCAGCTACGCGCAGCGTTGATGCCAATGCTGCTCAGCAGGCTGGTGAGATATGGGATGAGCTGCTTCTTTCGGCTGACGATGCCTTGTAACTCAAAGACGTCGTCGGTCTCGATATACGGATAATGGATCTGTTCCACCACCTCCTGATCGCCGCTTACGAGCAACAAGCTGTTCTGTGTATTTATATCAGTCACGAGAAGCGCAGAGAAGAAGAGGTTCTCCTTGCCGCGCACTTCCTCGAGAGCCTTCTCGAGCTGCTCTTGGTTCTTCCAGAAGTTGTCGAACCCAAGCTCCTCAACCTGCGAGACGGAATATCGGGTGTCCCCCTGCTCGTAGATCTTCATGTCGTTACGGATGACCTCTTCCGGGGTCATGCCGAGAATCACACTGCCGGACGAGAAGATGAGTTCGGAAAGTTCGCGTGCGTCGGTCTCTGCTATGGTTGAGAGCCAGTCGAGGATCTCTGAGTCCTTGGCAGTAGAGGTGGGGCTGTTGAGCATAAGGGTGTCGGAGATCACTCCGCTCATCAAGATGCCTGCAATTTCCTTTGAGGGGGCGACGCCATCGCGGCGGAACATATCTGCAACGATGGTGCAGGTAGATCCCACTGGCTCGTTGAAGAACAAAATCGGTTGGTTTGTGGGCGGGTTGTTGAGGCGATGGTGGTCTATTATCTCTTTGATGTTTACCTGCTCCGCTCCGCTCACCGCCTGCGACAGCTCATTGTGGTCCACAAGGATAAGCTGTGTGCGGGAAGGCTTGATGAGATCGCTCTTGGTGAAAATCCCGATCAGACGCTGGGAGTCGTCAACAACCATGTAGGCCGGCGAGACCTGATTAAGAATGCGGCGGCGAACAACCGATATCTTCTCCTCGGGGCTGAAACTGACAACGTTGGGATCAAAGACGCGCTCCACGCGCGAGGCCGAGCGGATGATCCACGAGGTCGTCGCGCTGTCGTAGGGGCTGACCACGACGCAGACGTTCTTCATCTGGGCCAGCTGGATAATTTCCGGCTCCACCTGCAGGCTCCCCGTGATAACCAGCAACCGAACGCCGGCTGATACAGACTTTGCCTGGATGTCGTAGCGGTCGCCGACGACGATGATGGACTGCTCAGCTAGCGTCGGATCCTCGACAGTGAAGGTCCCAAACGTGCGAATATCCATGGCGCCAACACGCACGTAAAGGTCTTCGAGCCGATCGGGTTCGACGAGATTGACAGTGTGGGCCTTCAGCGAGCGAACAATATCTGAGATGGATGTATGCACGTGGCGCATCTCGCGCTGGGCCCGGGGCTTGGGGATAAAGTAGTCTCCGAGCTGGAACACAGAAAGGTAGCCCTGGAGAACACCGTCATCGCTGGTAACCGGAAGCGCGCGTACATCGTATTTGTCGATCAGCTCCAAGGCCTCCGCACAGGTTTGGGTCGCAGTGACGCTATAGACGTTTCGCGTCATGATATCACGAACGCGCGGCGTTACATCACCAAGGAAAACGGGCGCCGGCTGCTTGAAACGATTGAGAATAGCATCGATGCGCTCGTTTGTGTTGCCACAGCGAGCAGCCACACAGTTGGTTTCCCCTTTCGCGTGCTTGTATGCGGCGTAGGCAATTGCAGAACAGACAGCGTCTGCGTCTGGGTTACGGTGACCGATTACATATACGTTGTCGCTCATGTGGCGTGCAGAAAGTAGCGGTAAAAATCGGCTAGGTTATCCCGGGTGAACACAAAGGCAAGCTGCCCCGCCCGCAATTTCCCAAAGATGAAATGGGGAAACAGGCCCCATCAGCAGGAAAGGTTGCGGTTTTGGGTTTGGAGTCTATTAGTATCTTGAATGGCCCGCAGTATCCTTGAGGGGAGCGAAGTTCTCATTGTTGAGGATGAGCAGCTATTGAGACGACGCCTGGGCGCATTCCTTGAGAGGCTTGGAGCTAGCGTTACGGCTGTAGGAACCGTCTCTCATGCTCAGAACGCTCTGGAAACAATGCCGTTTGACTACGTGCTGCTGGATATAAATCTCCCCGATGGAAACGGCCTGGATTTGCTTAAGAATGGCCTGATGCCCGCGACAACCAGTGTTGTTGTAATGACGGCCGAGGGCGGGGTGCAAATCGCTGTCGAGGCGATGCGTGTGGGGGCAGCCGACTACCTGACAAAACCCTTTGATCCAGAGGAGCTACCACTGGTTTTTCAACGCGCGCTCAAGGCCCGGCAGAGCGAACGGATGATCGAGCACAGTTCACGAAGCACGAACCGGGGCTGGAGTCTGTTTCTGGGTGCAGGGATGAAGGATGTAGAGGAGCAGCTGAGCCGCATCCTTGCAGCGGACAAACGGTTGCGAGAAGGATTGCCGCCAATTTTGATCGAAGGTGAGACCGGCTCGGGAAAGACAAGCATTGCCCGCTGGTTGCACAGAGAGGGAAGTCGCGGGACAAAGCCCCTTGTGGAGGTAAACTGCGCGGCGCTACCGGAAACCCTCGCTGAGAGTGAACTGTTTGGGCATGAGCGTGGTGCATTCACAGACGCGAAGAGTTCTCGTATCGGTCTGTTTGAGGCTGCGGATGGAGGGACACTTTTCCTGGACGAGGTTGCGGCACTATCGCCGGCGACGCAAACCAAGCTGCTGGTAGCGATCGAGGATCGCAAGATACGCCGTGTGGGCGGCCGTCGGGAGATCAGCGTGGATGTGCAGTTGATCGCCGCAAGCAATCGTGATCTGCGGCAGATGGTGCAGGACGGAGAGTTCCGTGAGGACCTCTACCATCGGCTGGACCTGTTGAGGGTGCGCATTCCGCCTCTGAGGGCGCGAAGCAACGAGATTCCGGCGCTTGCTGATCATCTTCTGGAAAACCTTTGCCAAAAATATCGGCTGACAGGGGTAAAGATATCGCCACAGGGCAAGGCGCGCCTGCAGCGGTACGCTTGGCCGGGTAATGTTCGAGAGCTGGCCCATGAGCTTGAACGGGCCCTGGTGCTTTCCATGGGCGAGGAGGATCTGGACCTCGCGCATCTGGAAGGCGGGCCCCCGAGCGAAGCGTTCGAGCCCGGGGAATCTACGGGACTACCGACAGATGACTGGCTCAATCCCGGTTTCCGATTTCCAGAGGTGGGAGGTTTCGATCTGGAGGAAGCGATCAACCGCCTGATTCGCAAGGCGCTCGATCAAACTGGCGGCAACGTTTCCGGCGCAGCAAGGCTGCTGGGTGTGAACCGAGACTATATTCGATACCGGCTCAGGCGGAAAGTGTAACGGAGGCGGGACTAGGCAAGATGTAGTTCGAGGTGCGCGACGTCATCCGGGACGTCGATGCCGATTGTGCCCTGATTGCTTTCTGCAACCCTGATCTGGTAGCCGTTTTCCAGGGCGCGCAATTGCTCCAGCTTCTCAATCGACTCGAGACGACCATGGGGAAGCCGGGGGAAGACAGATAGAAACTCGGCAGTGTAGGCGTAGAGGCCCAGATGAAGCATAACAGGTGCGTTCTGGAGGAAGGATTGATCTACAGTCCCTTGGGTGTCCCGTGAGAATGGGATAGGCGCACGCGAGAAATAGATAGCGCGACCCCCCTCGCCCATGATCACCTTGACGCGGTTGGGGTTACGATAGTCCTGCTCGCTCTTGAAGCGAACGCCGAGTGTCGCCATCGAGCAATCGCCGCTGGTAATGAGCTCCTGGAGTGCGCTGATTTGGCGGCCTGTGACCAACGGCTCGTCCGCCTGGACATTGATTACGTGCTCGGCCTGAACGGTCTCGTTTGCCTTTGCAAGCCGGTCTGTGCCGCTCGGGAGATCAGGATCCGTAAGAATCGCGGAATAGCCATGCGCCACCAGAACATCTGCAAGCTCCTGCTCGCCTACTGCGAAGTGGAGCGGAAGATCGGGAGCTTCATTGCGAATGCGCTCAGCTGTCCAAAGGATCAACGGGCGCCCCCTGACTGAGTGCAACAGTTTTCTGGGAAAGCGGGTCGAGCCCAGCCTTGCGGGCACAATGATGGCGGTCTGACTCATGGCGATTCTATTGCGATTGCTAAGCGGGCAGCGTTTCGGGTTGATTGGTATGCGTGAGAGGGCATAAACCCTGTATCTTTGCCTGCCAAGGCAAACACAGAGAAAGAGTCACACTGCCAGCAGAGAAATGAGCGAGGAAAAGAAGGTAATTCTTACATGCATGCAGCCCACGGGAAAGCTTCACCTGGGCAATTATTTTGGCGCAGCCAAGAACTGGACCCCGCTCATCGACGATTATGAGTGCTTTTTCGGGATCGTGGATATGCACGCGATCACTGTGCCTTACACGCCAGCTGAGCTGCGCAAGAGCGTATACTCCACCCTCGCCCTGTATATTGCGTGTGGTCTGGACCCGCAGAAGTGCCACCTTTTCGCCCAGTCGCACATCATCGGGCATACGGAACTGGCTTGGGTGCTGGCCTGCATCGCGCCGCTCGGGCAACTGGAGCGCATGACGCAGTTCAAGGACAAGAGCCAGCGCGCCGGCGAGTCCGTGAATTCCGGCCTGCTATACTACCCTGTGCTCATGGCTGCGGACATCCTGCTATATAACGCAGACGCAGTACCTGTTGGAGAGGACCAGAAGCAGCACGTAGAGCTTACTCGTGATCTGGCCATCAAGTTCAACAGCACCTACTCGGAAACCTTCAAAGTCCCGGATGTAATGATCCCGAAGGCGGGAGCGCGGATCAAGTCGCTGCAGGACCCGACAAAGAAAATGTCGAAGAGCGACCCGAACCAGAGTGGGTGCATTTACCTGCTCGATACTCCCGAAATGATCCGGAAGAAGATTGGCTCTGCCGTCACAGACTCGGGTCGGGAGATCGTGGCACGGGAAGACAAGCCGGGGATCTCGAACCTGCTCTCGATTCTGAGCGCATGCACTGGCAGGGCGATCGAGGATCTCGAGAAAGAGAACGCAGGGCTCAGCTATGGCGAGTTCAAGGCGGTGGTTGCGGACGCCGTCGTCGAGCTGCTGACGCCGATCCGTGAGCGTTACGAAGAGATCAAGGACAATAAGGAGTATCTGGACAACGTCCTTCGTAACGGCGCTGAGGCCGCGCAAAAGCGCGCCTACAAGATGCTCGCGAAGGTTTACCGGAAGGCTGGCTTTCCGGAGCGTCCCCGCTAAGATGTCCTGCACCTGCACAGGGTGCATGCCCAGCAACAGTATTTTCACTTATCCCTAAAAATGACCTCGAGACGCGACTTCATCAAAGCGGCTGGCGCTGCTACAGTAATTGGCGGTCTGCCCGCAGCAGCCTCTGCCGCAAACTGGCGTTCACGCCGCGGCGACAAGCCGAAGAGTGGTGGAGGCTCTGGATCAGGTAAGGCAAAGAACCTGATCTTCATGGTGTCTGACGGGATGGGTCATGGAACATTTGCCGGGGCAAACCACTACTTGAACATCACCGAAAACCGTGACTCGGAGTGGATGCGTCTCTACCGGGAAGGGGTAGCGAAGCGGATCATCTGTGAAACGCACTCGGGAGACAGCATTGTCACCGACTCATCGGCTGCCTCGAGCGCCTGGGGCTGCGGTCGACGTATTAAGAATGGGCGTGTGAATATTGGAGACGCTGGTGAAGACCTCACCCCGCTGTACACCTATGCGCGGCAAGCTGGAAAAGCGACCGGTCTCGTAACAACCACAACCCTACCGCATGCGACCCCGGCTGGATTCGTAGCGAATGCGCTGAGTCGGAATTCTTACGAGGATATCGCCCGTCAATATTTTGATCGCGAAGTGGATGTTCTTCTTGGCGGCGGACAGTCCTTCTTCGAGCCAGAACAGAGAAAGGATGGCTTTGACCTGTTTGAGGCTTTCCGCAAGGCGGGCTACTCGATCGCGAAGAACCGTGCAGAACTCGAAGCGCTCCGGGGTAATGGCCGGTTGCTCGGTTCATTTGCAAAGTCCCATATCCCGTTCTCCGTAGACCTGGCTCATGACGAAAGACTGCGCCGGCTCACGCCTACATTGTCTGAAATGATGCAGGTGGCGCTGAAGCGGCTTGATGCCATGCCGAACGGCTTCCTCTTGCAGGTAGAAGGTGGTCGCGTTGACCACGGGGCGCACTCGAATGACCCTGCAGCAACGATATTTGACCAGCTCGAGTTTGACCGCTGCATTGGCCTCGTGCGCAAGTTCGTTGAAGGTCGCGACGACACGCTGGTGATCATTACAACCGACCACGGTACTGGCGGCTTTATGCTTCACGGTGCGGGTCCCGGTTATTCGCAGAGCAAGGAGCGCTTCCTGAACCTAGGCAACGTAACGAGCAGCTACGAGCGCCTGCTGCAGAACCTTGGCGGCGCAATGACTGTATCGCGACTCCAGGAGGCGCTGGCGCAGCAGCTGGGGCTTCAACTTACCACGGACCAAGCACGCGAGGTGGCCCGGGCGATTCGTCCCGAAGACTTCGGGCTCGATACGCCACGCAAATCCCTGAACCAGATGCTGCTCCCATACCAGGCAGACCATCTCGCGGTGATGTGGACAACCGGAAACCACACAGGGGACGTTGCGGAATGCGCTGCTTTCGGCCCGGGAAGCGAGGCCATCCCCGGGTGGGTTGAGAACTGGGAGGTTCATGGTTTAGTGCGGAAGGCGTTGGGAATTTGAGGCTAACGGGCCGCGCGGGTCCCTAGTTCGAGATCCGAAACTTGAAGGAATAGGCTTGCGGTGCGCCCTGCCGGGCGCACGTACGAAAAGAGGGGAGCGGTTGAACCGCTCCCCTCTACGCCAATCAGGATTTAGTAGTAATACCCGAGAAAATTATCCGAGGATTCGGAGAACCTGTTGGCTTTGTTGTGACGCAAGCGAGAGAGACTGCGTGCCCAGTTGAGCAGCTGTTTGCAGCGCCAGAAGGTTGGCGCCTTCTTCATTCATGTCTGCCAAGGTAAGCTTGTCTGCGCCTTCTTGCAGGACATTGATCTGCTGGATGGTGAAGTCTTCACGCTGGGTGATGATCGCCAGGTTGCTGGCCATCTTGCTGGCTTGCAGCTTCAGGCCTTGCTCGACTGCCTCGATCTCCTGGACGGAGGTATTGATGATGTCGATGTAGTCCTTTACGCCGTTGCCTGCGGTATCGAGGTCCGCATCAAGCAAGTCGCCATCGGCGGACCAGTCGCGACTCGCTCCGTGAGCGGTAATCGTGAGTTCGACGCCATCGTCAAACGAGAGGTCGTCGCCATCCTTCTCAACGGTGAAGCCCTTGATCTCGAGCTCGGATCCACCGTTCTTTTCGTTGAACTGAACGGTGCGGGAACCGCCATTCAGGAGGTTGATGCCCGCATAGTTGCTATCACGGGCAAGCGTGCTCGCCTGGGTGATGAGCTCATTGAACTGAGCGCCCAGGGCTGCGCGTTCATTTGGGTCGGTATTGGCGAGAGCATCATTGGCGACCCCCTTCATTTGGGAGAGGATGCCGCGGATGGCTGTGATGCCGTTGTCAGCGGCCTTGATCTGCTGGACGGCCTCGCCCATGCCATCGAGACGGGCAGAGAGACTTGTAGCGCGGTCGGTGTAGGACTTTGCTGCGAAAAAGTTTGTCGGGTTATCGATTGCCTTGCTGACCTTGCGACCGGTGGCGAGCCGGTTTGTGGTCTGCTCCATCAGACGGGAGGTCTTCTGGAGAGAGAATAGATTGGAGCGAATGCTCGCTGAGAGGGCGATGTCTGCCATTTTAATACCTGATTTCTTCGGTTTACTACTATTCAGCCATTCTGGCCGGCCTCGGCATGATTTGCGTCGGCACCTCATAAAGACGCCCGGTGGAAGAGCCACTTGAGAAAAAAAACGGCACACCTATTAAATTTTCGCTACTCCGCCCGGGACAGGCCTAAAGCGCGGCTTGCGGAGCGATCGGCAGAGGGTGGTCCTTTCCCTTTCCCTTGGGGCGAGCGATGTGGATTCCTGGTGTTCCCAAGGTTCAGGGTAGCTCACTCACTTGGGTGATGGATTGGGATTCGCCGTCCCAGTGATATGCCAGATGCTTCTCCGCGGTGGGTAGGCTGAGCGCACGTGGGCGAAAGACTGCCGCGCACTCGCCGCCGGAGTTGCGAACGCTGGGGTAAAGCAGCCCCCATGAACCGGCGTCACACATATGACGCGCGAAGGCTTGAGCGACTGGATACGTGGAGAGTTCAGGCTGGAGCAGCGACTCAAATCGGTTATCGCGCAGATCGTGCAAGGGCTGGACAACACGGTTGCGCAGTACTCGCATATGAAGGACGATCGATGGCGAGTCCGCCCCGCGGAGGAATCGCTCTCGGTGAAAGCAGGTCTCGGCAATCGCCGTCTGGAGCGACTCCGCAGCGTAGTAAACCCCGTAGTCGCCATTCGAGAATCGGGAGGATTGTCCGTAGTGGGTAAACGCCGCCATGATCCATGATGCGCCAACGCCCCACACCCATTCTTCGCGCGGAACAGCCCGGAGCTGGCCCGCTTCGTTCAGCAGCCGCGGATTGGTATGGGACTCCAGGGCGAAGGCGATCTCCATCTCGTCGCTTGAGTCGTAGTAGCGTTCAAAGACGTTGATTGGCGGAAATCGCGACGGGATCAGCCGATAAGCCCATGGCCAAAGCACATCACAGGAATCAGGAGTGGGAAGAGGCATCGGATAAGCGGGCCGGGCGTCGGTGAAATCAACCGGATGTGCAGACTGGCGTTATCCGCGCCACGCATCCAGGTGGCGACGCGTTTCGGCGAGCCCGACAAGGCCATGGTCAATCATGTAGCTGAGCATGCTTTGGCCGTGAAACGGCGCGTTATTGTTCGGCCTGCGGATCCAGTCAGCGATGTACTCGATGTCGCCAAAGTGAATCATCAGGGCCTTGTGAATGCCAAAAATGTAGGAAATACGATCCACCTGATCACGTGAAAGGCGTGTCGGCGGCGCCTTACGATACTTGTCCAAGGTGGGCCGAGCAATGTCCCCGAGCAGCGCCTGTTGCTCTTTACCGGTCAACTTCCAGTCCTGTGTAATGCCAAAGAAGCCTTTCAGAGCGACTCGCCCCGCCTCGGGTGAACGCAGATCGATTGGTTTGGGCGTTGGTTGCGTAAGGGCTGCCATCATGCCCCAATATGGCATGATCTTGGAACATGTCAAAACATGACGTGTTTTTAAGACACAAATTTAATAAACGTTAAAGTCGGTATACCCGTTTTACGATGATGAGGCCGCCCCTAAAGGACTTGATGTGTTGGGAGTTCAGGTATCCCCGTTGCCCTAGTCTGGTATAGCACGCCTCCTTGAGGCTGAATGTCGAACTAGCGCACGACGCACACAACTCGAATGTGTTTTCAGCTTCCCCCATTCGCCATCTCACTACCGGGTCCGCCCTCCGGCCATTCCCGGGCGTCGTTGCCTGATCCCGCTCTGCGGGCGACATTCCATTTTTTCCGCGTCTCCACAACTGAGTGAAAGACAAAGGGCGGCGGGGCCCTCTTGGAGTCCCGCCGCCCTGAAGTAGATACTTGCGCAATCAGCGCGCCCCACCCTTTCTGGGGATTAGCCTATTCCTGTGGATGTGCTGCGATCCACGGGTCGTTATAGGTATGGTCGGGGTGATCCCAGGCAAACTGGCTGGTCTTTGGGCTGATATAGTTGCCAGTGGCAATCCAGTGGTTACCACCCCAGATATTTCCGCGCGCGTCCACCCAGTCGCCGGCAGGGATATCGCCGAGCCATGTGCGGTGCGAACCACCAATGTCGTGAGTGTCGTCCGGCCAGAAGTTCTTTTCGCCCCAGCGATTCAGCAGAACGCGAACGTTTGTGGCAGATTGCGCCTTTTCGTTACGTTCGCCGCCGGGATTCATGCCGTAGTATGAAATCGGCGAGTTGATGTAGTTCTCTTCGACCAGGATGTTGTTCAATCCGTCATCCGGAGCGCCGGTATCGTGCGCGTAGATGAACAGTGAAGCTGAAGTGCCAATCTCGCTGTAATTGCGTCGGGCCACTGTGTTATTGCCGCGAATCGCTATGCCAGAATGGTGGCCGGTGAGGCCAAACACCCAGTTATACTCGAGATGGCAATCCGTCGATGGGCGGTAGCCGGAAGCGCCGTCCATCCCCGGCCCCACGCGACAGTTGCGCACGATCATGTTTGAACCCTCGATGGCGCGGACGTTTGGAACGACGCCGGGCGCTGCACGCACCTCACAATACTCGACAATGAGCGTGCCGCCGCCTGTTCGGGTGATAGCCATTCCGGGCGTGCTGTTTGGCAGAAGAGCCAGGCAGCCGCGAAGGGTAACAGGGCTCACGCTCACGCTGAACCAGCCTGCCTTTACGCCTTCCACAATCCATCGGCCATTCTCCTGGTAAACGTGGCCATTGCCTGAGTTCTGGTCCAACCAGCTCTGGTTGATTGTCAGGCCATTCGGCGTCGGGTTCCACATGTCATCCTCTTCGATGCCCAGGGCAATCGGCCCGGTGTTATTATGGTACCAAGCCTCGATCGTGGCTTCATCCCAGGAGTCCCAGGCTGCTTGCCAGGAGGCGTCCACTTCTGCCCGGGATTCGTGGGTTGCGCCAGTTGCCGGAGAGGATGCTGGTGACCGATTGCCAGCCGCGTCGTAGGCATAGACGGTGTATGTATAACTGGTCTGCGGATTCAGGCCTGTGTCGGTGTAGGTCATACCCTTTTCCACCGAACCAAGATACTCCGAGCCACGGTAAACATCGTAGCCCTCCACCCACAGGTTATCCGTCGCTGCGCGCCAGGTGATGTCAATCCGGGTGTCACTTACAGGTGTTGCCTCAACCCTTATTGGCGAACTCGGGGGCGTGACGTCATTAAGGTCGTAGAAGTAAATCCATGAGCCTCCCTCACCTAGCGAATCCACATAGAACCAAGTGTTGAGCGTATGGCTGTATACGTATGGATCATTCCCAACGTAGAGCCATTCAAAGGCTGTCCATACCCATCCACCACTTCTTTGGTAACCTTCCCAGTTGTTGGGAATCGAAGACGAGCCGCGGACAAGCGCCGGGCTGAAAATCCAGGCGCCCTGCCCCGGAATAACAACGGTGTGGTCGACGTATAGCCAGCTGTTGGTTCCGGAATGGAAGAACCACGGAGCCTCTGCAAACCAGATATGGCCGAGGAAGGATCCAGTATCAACCCATCCTTCATCTGGATCCCCATACAGTGTCCACCAATCTTCTGAAGCAGTAACCTGGATGACCTCGATTTCTACTTCAATCTCGTTTACCAGGCCCTCAGCGTCCGTTGCCAGAACTGTGACTGCATAGTCTCCAGCCACCGTATTCAGCGGCGGGGAAAGCGTGAGGACTCCGGTCTTGTCCCCGTTATCGATTACGCTTGCCCATTCCAAGGCGCCGTCTGCGAGGCTGAGCGTCACTGTGAAGCTGTCCAGATCGGTAACGGAAAGTGGAATCTCAATTGAGCCACCCTGGTCTACTGACACTGGGGCGACCGAGGCAAATTCGGGCGCCTGATTTTCTGTAACACCCGCTTTACGGACAACCATCTGCACGGTGGTGGTGTCCGTATATGTCCCGTCGCTCACAGAGACGTTGAAGGAATACACGTTCGCGTCTCCGGATTTTGGAGCGACAGTCACGGTCGCCGTATTGTTGTCCGTCTTCGTCACCGTGACGAACGATGGTAGATTGGACCCGGAATACGTCAGCGTGTCGGAGCCGTTGAGGTCTGTAGCTGTGATTGTATAGACAGATGTCTTGCCAACCTCCGCTTCCTGGATCTCGTCGAAATGTGCAATAACCGGGGCGTAATTTCCATCAAACAGACCGGCCATCTCCACCGTTCCGGCACTATCCATATTGCCCCAAAGTCCGCCCGTCTGGCTGTGCCAGAAAGCAATGCTGTCGTAGTTCGCACCGCCATCGTTGTCTACGACACCGACGTCAAAACCGAATTGGTAGCCCTGCTTAACGTCGGCGCCGGTGGTATTGAGAAAGAGTGTATCCCATGGGAAGGCGATTTCCACAAACCAGCCCTGTGCACTGCTGGATTGCTTGAACACAACACCCGTCAGCGAGCCGGAGCCCGAGACGGAAGCTGTATCGTTGTTCAAAGCAAAGACATACTGGTAGTTGTCTCCGGTGCGGGCGTTTCCGGCAGGCCGGCCGTCGTCCATGTTAAAGTAAACCTCAATGCGGTCGTTCATCCACTCTTCGCTCGCCGCATCATCATTCAGGCTTTCGTCGCGAATATCGATTGCCAGGTAGAAGTTGTCTTCGTCGTAAAGTCCGTACCAGTTCGCGCTGAGATCTGCGTGGTCGGTCGGGGCGACTCCGTTTGTAACGGTCGCAATCGGCTTGCGTGGGCTGGCAAGCCATCCGTCTTCCTTTATCCCGTCGATCGTTGGCGGTGTGGACACCCGGACGAGATTTGCGTCTGCCGCCACGCGAATGCTAATATCATCCACGTAAACCCCGCCAAGCGCCAGGTTCTGCTGCGAGCGGCCACCGTAGATCCACACCTCCGTAATCGCAGAGCCAATATCGTGCGGGCGAACTGTCCGGGTGTCGTTGAGCGTAATCGTTCCGCGGCCCTCGGCATCCACAAAGAATGTCCACTTGCTCCAACGCCCTATGCCGCCGGGCCCAGCTTCCCATACGCCATCTACGTAACTGCCGCCGGTCCCGGGCAGAAGATCTGCCTCGCGACCTCCAGACATAAATGTCGGGCTAAACCACTGCGGGGCAAAGCGCGTGTCGTTACCCTCGCCATTGATTCCATTGATGCCGTAGCCCTGCGCGGAGCTAACAAAAGTGCGCTCAAGAATGGAGACCCCCATCGTCTGCGCGTTCGTATGCGCCCCGGTGCTGACTCCCCAGCGAGGGCCATAGGACGATGTGGGATAATTTGTTACGCTACGGTCAATCCATTTGGCCATGTCGAACACCATCATTTCGACGATCAGCGCCTTGCCGAGCATGTCCTGGGGAACCTTCAACGTGGCTTGGTCGCTGGCGCCAAGATAGATGGACTGGTTCCCGGAGTAGGCCTGCTCCGTTGTCAGTTTGCCTCCGCTCATCGGATTGCCGTTCTCAAAATCAACGAAGAACGTCTCCGCTTGGAGCGAAGCGGCGGCTAGGCAGGCGACGCCAAGGTAAGTTCCTGCTCGGGAATACAGGGAATTAAACATAGAGAAGCACATATTCTGCAATGGGGGGTGAGTTGAAGGCGCATCCCGGGCAGGTCTCTGTTGATCCTGTCTGCGGAATGAACCGAACGTAACTAATTAAGACCGAACGAGAATCTCAGCGCAAGCCAGCTTAACGACAGAGAAGCAGTTATCAATCAAACTCATCCTCATTACCACGCCGGGAAAGCAGGAAATATCTTGTGAGTGACGAAGTTACACCAATCTTCGGAGCTACGGTGCGATTGGACGTCGGTCTCGAAAAATGAACCACTAAGAGCCGACCGCTAGGCTCAGCCCCTGCAGCAGAACAGGCTGGGGCTTTTGGATCGACACCCTGCCTGCCGTTGTTTCCCAATAGAACGAGGATGACCTTTGATCTCAGTTGGAGCCGTCGTGACGAAGAGACCGGGAAGCGGATAAAAATCACCTTCAAGCTGGTGCGGGAGGATGGCGCCTGGATCGTACACCGCGCTCGCTTCGAGTCGCGCACCGACTACACCCCCGAAGCCAGGGACTGGGAAGACCTCATAGATAATCTTCAACGTAAGGCGGCCCGCGGCAACATCCGTCAAAGTGATATTGGCATCGTAAAGAAGCTTCACAACGACTGGCTTGCTGCCCAAAGGCCAAAGTAAAGCGCATCGGCCACCCATTCCAGGCGCCGCATCCTGCTTGAAAGACGCATACTGTAGGCGCCTTTGTTCTTCCTGGTCACCTCAAAGTCTTCTCGTGAGACAATTTGGACCCCCAAGCCATTTTCTCAGAGACCGACGCTCTGGTTGCTTCCAGGAAAAGCAGAAGTGACTCTCATCGGCGATCCAGACGCAGGCCAGCGCAGCGCCATCATCTACTCGATCGTCGT
>CAYSHY010000008.1:0-31682 GCA_964430955.1 uncultured Puniceicoccaceae bacterium
CGGTCGGGCTTCGCCGACAGGATGTCGCTTCGCTCGGAACATATTCCGCAACGGTAAAGGCGTTGCTTTTGTCGAGGAGGCCGACGACGTTGCCAATGAAACACCTGCTGCGAGAGTCGAGTGCCGGGGGTCGGGTGCCGGGAGATAAAACCATCGCGGGGCCTGCAAAGCCTGCACTTTAATCGTCTGTTCAATCAGCGTTAGAAACTTCCTTCACTTACCCTCCAATAAAGGATATGTCCATACATAAAGAAAGCTATCACTTTAAAACCTATTAACAACATTTCACAACGATCTGGTCTCCATTTAGCTAAGGCACAGCCCAACAGAAACAACACGGTCGCTACTAGCACTGCAGGATAAGGCTCTAGTTTACTTTCGGGCGTAGATTGTAAAGGAGGTATAATGAGGCCAAAAGCGCAGAACTGAACCAAAAGTCCGAAACACTTTAATACTATGATCTTGTTCATAAGTTTGCAATCCTTACTCTTCAAGTTGCTCGACTAATGAAGCATCAGCTTCCAGCTGGCTGGCAGTAGGCCCATCTGGATTATCGCTTGATCCGTTTGACGAGCCTCGTCCATCACCACCCAAAACTGATGGGTCGGTTTTGGGCAACTCGTCGTAACCCGACATCTGATCATCTTTAACTCTGCCGCCATTGTCAGCGAGCCAACGGCTGAAAGAATCCGCTGCACTTTCGCCCTCCGTGCCCAGATAGCTCGCTCCGAACTCAGCTCCTGCAGCGTTACTTGGAATATCTTCGGGCGAAAATCCGCTTCTATAATCATCGCCCCATTCTGTTAACCATTGAACAACCTCGTTAAGGAAACCTAAGACATCAGTAGGGAGTTCACCGATGTTTTGACCCCAATCAGCTGCTTCATAGAAATGTCGCGCATCAACCCATCCATAGTTGTCTGTGTAGAAATATCGATTCTCATTCCCCCCAAATTGGTTCGACAAATCTCCGAACGTCAGCGAGCCATCACCTAGGGCCTGCTCCTGTGACCGAAGCAGCTCCAGGTGGAATTGCGGGTCGGTAGCTCCATCCTGATTTGGAGCCAACCCCAACAAATCCCAGCGATTCACCGGATCGTTCGAAACGAACCGATACAGGTTCTCCCCACCCTCTTCCTCGATCGGGTCGCGGTTCTGGAAGCGGCCGAGCGATGCGTTATATAAGCGTAGCCCATAGTCGTAGAGGTCGGTGGGCCAGTGCGCGAGTTCGCTGTTGCGATAGTCTATCGCCCACTTGGTCTGATATCGGAAAGGGGTGATTGTGGTGTCGCCTGTGGCGCGGATCACCCGCCCAAAGGGACTGTACTCGAAAGCGGCGACCAGTTCCAGAGTGTCTCCCTGGACCAGGTGCGTCACGTTGCCGCGACCGTCGTAACCGGGGAAGTAGGTCTTGCCGGCAACCTTGTCGTTGATCATGACAAGCCCACCAATCCCTGCAGCGCCGCCTTCCGTATTACTGATATCCACCCCCCAGACAAAGGTCTTGAGCACCGCGCCAGAGGAAGTCGCCACCTCGGCAATCAGGTGCGGTCCAGAATAAATGAACTTGCGGTCGGAAAGCACTGCGCTGGTGCTCATATTATATACAATTTCACGGGACCGTCTAGACAGGTAGTCGTAAACAATGCGCATTCCCCGGTTACGCCGGGTGTCTTCAATCCAGACCAAGCGGTTTTCGGCATCATACTTGTAGATGAAAACCGAGTCCGAAGTCAGATTGCCATCCTGATCGTAAGCGAAAGCCTCCGTGGCCTTCCGGACGTATCCCGTAACTGAATCACTGTCCCCGCCTGCTGAAACGTTGATTGATGCCCAAGCGGGGGCGCTGCTATTCGACAACGAGACTTCCTCGTAGTAATAACCACCGCCACCAGGATTTGTCGGAGCAACCGTTCCACCATTGATCTCAAGATCGCCTCCGCCTTTAGCGCCGATCAAAACTTTGCCGTAGTTGCTACGAGATGTGATCTGATTGAGTCCATTTATCGTATACGTCTGACTGGCGGATCCGTATCCCCGGAAATCGTGTCGGGTGCGGTTTCCGGCCATATCATAGGCCGCACCAAACTCATGCGCGGGCAATCTCGCCCCGCCTGGCCCAGTAAGCGCATCCACGTCCGTTAGCTCGCCACGGCTATTATATGCATATTCCAAGTGCACGGATCCGCCACTGCCGTAGGCTTCAAAGATTTTTCCGCTGTGGATGGCAGACTGTACTTGCTTCGCAATCGGATCATACCCGTAAGTATATTTTGCCAATAGCTTGCCCTTGGCCTCTGAACGATACTCCTCCAGGATGCCCCTTACAGAATCCACATCCAAATACTGGTAATGCCATTCCGTGGGTGTCCCCGCGGTATATTTGTAGCTGGACACAGACTGCCTCACATCTGAGTTTGTGGCGTAAGCGTATCCCACCTGAAACTCCGTTACACTACTCGATGTCTGACTTTGAATCGTAGCCAAGCGCCCATGAACTGTCGACCAAGTCTGATAAACGTTCAAATACTGCGCAGGATTGCCACTTTTTCCCAGCTTCAGACGCCGCTTGCGCTGAGTAATCGTATCCAAAATATCATAGTCTAGGATAAGGCTATGCAAGTCACTCGACAACTGTTCCTTGTCCAATCGGCCAGTAGTTGAATCGTAAGAGAAAGTGCGCACTCCAAATGCGTCTGTCACCGAAGCCCTTCGGCCAAGTCGATCATATGAAAAACTAACCCATGGCGTTTCCCGAACAGAATCAAGTAACCCAGAATTGTCAGGGTAGGGATGGGAAGCAGTGATGGTATCCCTGGCCATTCTTGGCGAAAGAGTTACGGCTCTCACACTGTGAAATGGCTCAGAGGATAGTCCGTATCTTTAGCGTCAAGATAACGTATAGTCAATACACAAACTTCCGCTTTTGCGAAATTAAAAGCAACTGATTTTAAACTTAAGTTTAAACGACTCAGTCAAGTATTTCGAGGTTAAGCGCTAGTTACCGTTTGCAGTCAGAAACTTATATTCAATCCGCATGGCCCTACAGATGGAACGCCAACCCATTACCTCAGCCCTAATCAGTATCGCTACCGCCCATACTATCCTTCTCTGATTGCATCACATTGGGCAACAGTCAAAAATAACTTCGGCTATACCTCGCTGTCCATAATCAACAGCGGGCAAGGAAAACGATAATCAGTCTATGTCCAGTGAAGTCTCTGCTGATTACGCACTTTCAGTGCTTGGTGTATGTGGAGGCTGCGATCATTCTGAGCCTTCGCGTTGCTTGTTGCGCTCGGCGGGAGCATTTCTGTTTCGGGAGGATGTGGGTTTACTGATAATCCTGGCGGCGCGGGGTGTCTGTATGTTTACGGAAGATGAGGGACCCGCCTCTCTACCGTTCTTGATTTATGGTGGAGGTTGGGAACTGGCGTTTGCTTTGCTGAGTGATTTTGGGCGGCAGCGATAAAACAATCTACCCGGCAAAGACATGGCTTCGACAGCAGCAGACGTATTGATTGATAACTTAATCCAGTGGGGCGTGGACACGGTGTTTGGACTACCGGGCGACGGCATCAATGGCTTGATGGAGTCGCTGCGGCAAAAGAAGGACAAGATACGCTTCATCCAGGTTCGACATGAGGAGTCCGCCGCGATGATGGCCTGTGCTTATGCGAAGTTCACGCGGCGAATCGGGGTTTGTCTTGCGACCAGCGGACCGGGTGGAATTCATCTGCTCAATGGGTTGTATGATGCGAAGCTGGATCAGGCGCCAGTTCTGGCGATCACGGGCCACCACTACCACGACCTGATCGATACCAAGGCCCAACAGGACGTGGACCTAAACCAGGTTTTTGAAGACGTGAGCGTGTATAACACGCGTATCATGGGGCCGAAACATGTGGAGAACGTGGTGCATCTGGCGATACGCACTGCCTTATCGCAGCGAGGGGTGGCGCATATCAATTTCCCGGTGGACACGCAGTCATTGCCTTGTGATGAGGGGAATGCCTCCAAGCGCAACCAGCCGTTTGACTACAAGAAAGTGCTGGGACACCGGCTGAACGAGCCGGACGCCGGCGAGGTGGATGCGGCAGCAAAGATCCTCGATGAAGGTAAGCAAGTTGCCATTCTTGCCGGTCAGGGCGCGCTGCATGCCACCGATGAGCTAATTGCCCTGGCGGAGAAGCTGGGCGCTCCGATCCTAAAGGCGTTGCTTGGGAAGGCTTGTGTGCCGGATGATCATCCCATGACTACGGGCGGGGTCGGCTTGCTGGGCACGGCGCCCTCTCAAGAGGCGATGGAGACCTGCGACACGCTATTGATGGTCGGAACCTCCTTCCCATATCTGGAGTTCTATCCTAAGCCGGGGCAGGCGCGGTGCGTACAGATAGATATAAACCCCACGCGAATCGGGCTGCGCTACCCCACGGATGTGGGACTCGTGGGCGATAGCAAGCGCACCCTCGCGCTCCTGACAGGGAGGGTTCAGCGGAAGGAGGACCGCAAGTGGCTGAATGGACTGCAAAAAGATTACCGGCAGTGGCTGGACCTGATGGCGGAGCGCGGATCGAGGCTGGATAAACCGATGAAGCCGCAGGTGGTGGCCTGGGAGTTGGGCAAGCGGCTGAAGGACGATGCAATCGTGAGCTCGGATTCGGGAACCATTGCAACGTGGTTTGCCCGGCAGATACCGGCGCGGCGGGGGCAGATGTTTTCGCTCTCCGGAACGCTGGCTACGATGGCCAATGGGCTGCCATACACCATTGCCGCGCAGCTGGCCTACCCTACCCGGCAATGCATCGCTTTTGTGGGCGACGGAGGATTTTCGATGCTGATGGCGGAGCTGGCGACAGCCGTGAAGTACAAACTGCCAATCAAGGTAATCATCATCAACAATGGGACGCTTGGGCAGATCAAGTGGGAGCAGATGGTCTTCCTCGGGAATCCGGAGTATGGGAATGACCTGCAGCCAATTGACTTTGCCAAAGTGGCTGAAGCCTGTGGAGCAAAGGGGCTGCGCTGTGACGATCCCGAACGGATAGGCAGCGTCCTTGACGAGGCGCTGGCGCACGATGGGCCGGTTGTGGTGGACGCCGTGGTCGACAAGAATGAGCCGCCAATGCCCGGCAAGATCAGCATGGACCAGGCGGTGAACTTTGCGGCGTCGATGCTACGTGGGGAGAAATACCGCTCGAAGATCATCAAGACTGTGACAAAGAACAAGATCAAGGAACTGGTCTAAACGGATAACTGTGATAGGGGCGGTGGATGGAAGGGGGCTATTCAGCAGCCATTCGGGGATTGAGAACTTGCTGAAACCGGCAGGTTAGGCTAATCAAACGGAAAGTTGCGCCCTTGCCCGGAGAGAGGCCGCGATGACTCCCCTACCCTGAACGATGGCTGAACTGGAAAAGGCAGTACGCCCGGCCTCAATGGACCAGCGATTGAGGCGAGAGCTATTTAAGACGCTTGAGGAGGCAGTAAAAGGCGAGGTGCGGTATCGGGACGGGGACCGGGCGCTCTACGCCACAGATTCCTCAAACTACCGACAAGTCCCGCTGGGTCTCGTCATTCCACGGGACCAGGAGGACGTGTTGCGGGCCGTCGAGATATGCCGCAGATTTGAAGCGCCGATCCTGACTCGCGGAGGCGGGACCAGCCTGGCCGGGCAAACATGCAACGCTGCGGTCGTCTTCGACATGTCGAAGCACATGAACCGAATCCTGAGTCTGGATTTCGAAGGGCAACGGGTGCGGGTTGAGCCCGGGATCGTTCTGGACTCGTTACACGGCGTCACAAAACCAAAGGGGCTGCGATTTGGACCTGATCCCTCCACGCACAACAACTGCACGATAGGAGGGATGATCGGGAACAATGCATGCGGGATGCACAGCGTGCAGTCGTATTTCGCCGGTCACGGCGCACGCACCAGCGATAATATAGCCACTCTTGAGATCCTTACCTACGACGGGCTCCGCATGGAAGTGGGGCCGACAACAGACGAAGCATTGGAAGGGTTCATCAGCGCAGGCGGCAGGCGCGGCGAGATCTATGCAGGACTGAAGCGGATCCGGGACACATACGGCGACCTCGTGCGCGCCCGTTATCCCAAGATCCCGCGCCGCGTATCGGGTTATAACCTGGACGAACTTCTGCCTGAAAACGGCTTTAACGTGGCAAGGGCGCTGGCCGGCACAGAAGGGACCTGCGTGTTGTATCTCGCCGCCGAGTTGCTGCTGATCGAGGAGCGGCGGGCGAAGGTTTTGGTCGTGCTTGGATACGATGATGTTTACAAGGCGGCCGACCATGTCCCGGAGTATCTGGAATTCAGGCCGGACGCGCTCGAGGGCTTCGACGATCGGTTGATGCAGAAGATGAGGAAAAAGAACCTGCATCGCCAGACGCTGAACCTGTTTCCCGATGGCGATGGATGGCTGATCCTGGAGTTTGGTGGATCGGGCATCGAGGAAGCCCGCGAAAAGGCCGAAAAGCTGATAAGGCATGTTGAGCAGCGGGGCCACAGCTGTAGAGTGCGCCTATACACTGACGAGCTGTTACAGCGGGGAATATGGCAAGCCCGTGAGGAAGGTTTGGGCGCGACCGCACATGTCCCCGGAGAGCCGAATGCGTGGGAAGGATGGGAAGACAGCGCCGTGGCGCCCGAGCGGTTGGGAGAGTTCCTCCGTGATTTCCGAAAGCTCTTCGACAAGTATGGTTATAGTGGACCGTTCTACGGGCACTTCGGCCAGGGACTGGTGCATACGCGGATCGACTTTGATTTGAAGACCGTCGAAGGGGTTGAGAAGTATCGCCGGTTTACGGATGAGGCGTCCGACCTTGTTGTCAAACATGGCGGATCTCTGTCTGGCGAACATGGCGACGGTCAAAGCCGGGGTGAATGGCTGTACAAGATGTACGGCGAAGAACTTGTCCGGGCCTTTGAGGAGTTCAAGGCCCTATGGGACCCAGCTAACAAGATGAACCCGCACAAGGTGGTGAGGCCTTACCGTGTGGATGAGAACCTCAGGTTGGGTCCCATTCACCAGCCGCGACATCCCAAGACATTTTTCAAGTATCCTGAAGACGCCGGTAGCTTCACTCACGCGACCGAGCGCTGTGTGGGCGTGGGAAAGTGCCGGCGGCTAGAGGGAGGCGCCATGTGCCCGAGCTACATGGCGACCCGAGATGAAATGCACGCAACCCGCGGGCGCGCGCATCTGCTGTTCGAGCTGATGCGGAGCGACGTTATTGGGAAGAATGGGTGGCGAGACGAAGTCGTGCGCGAGGCGCTGGACATGTGTCTCGCGTGCAAGGCCTGCAAGGCGGAGTGCCCAGTCAACGTGGATATGGCGACCTACAAGGCCGAATTCTTTGCACACTATTACAAGGGGCGGCTCCGGCCAACACAAGCATATGCGATGGGCTATATCGACTGCTGGGCCCGGATCGCCAGCCGCTTTCCGAGAGTGACGAACATCGCGATGCGGAAGGAACCTTGGGCAGGCCTGCTGAAGCGGGTTGCGGGGCTCGCCCCGGAGCGAAAGCTGCCAACCTTTGCGCGCACAACGCTGCGGAAATGGTATCAAAAGCGCGGAAAGAAGCGCGGCGGCAAACGAATCATCCTCTGGCCGGACACATTCAACAACTACCTGAGCAGCAATGTGGGACAGGCAACAGTCGAAGCGCTGGAGATGCTCGGTTATGAAGTCGATCTGCCCCGAAGGCCACTTTGCTGTGGGCGGCCGTTGTACGACTTCGGGCTGCTTGGGCGGGCGCGCAAGCTATTGCTGCAGATACTCGATGTCATGGAGCCAGAGATACGCAGCGGCGTCACAATCGTAGGCATGGAGCCAAGTTGCGTTGCCGTGTTCAGGGATGAGTTGAAGAACCTCTTTCCCGACGATGATCGCGCCCGCCTATTGTCCCGACAAGTAAAGCTCCTGAGCGAGTTTCTCGACGAGGAGGGAGTTGAACTTCCGCGGCTGGAAGGTCGGGCCATGGTTCACCTGCACTGCCACCAGAAGAGCGTCCTGAACCCTTCCGCCGAACGCAGGGTGCTGGATAAGCTTGGGCTGGACTACCGCGTGCTCGATTCGGGGTGCTGCGGGATGGCCGGCTCATTCGGATTTGAAGCGGAGAAGTATGACGTTTCGGTTGCCTGCGCCGAGCGTGCCCTGCTGCCGGAACTCCGCACCGCAGAGAAGGATGTGATGTTCATCACCAATGGCTTCAGTTGCCGCGAGCAGGTGGAAGACCTGCACCCACAAACGCAGCCCCTGCACCTGGCAGAGGTCTTGCGGCTCGCTCTCAAGGCAGAAGAACACAACGCCGCGGCTGGCGGCTCAACCCAAGACTAAAGCCATGAAATACCGATCAGTAATCGCGGATGACGTCCGCGTGCATGTTGTCGTGTTTGAATCTGGAGAAGAAGCCGTGAGCGGGCTGCTGGAATTTGCCCGGAGCCGCGGAATCAAGGGCGCGAGCTTCACCGCAATAGGCGCATTCGAAGGGGCAGAGCTGTCGTTCTTCGACCGGCGCAGCAAGAGATACGAGCCGATACCGGTCGAAGAACAGACAGAAGTTCTCTCCTTTATTGGCGACATTGCCCTGGCGGACGAGGCGCCGAAGGTTCACGTGCACGCCGTGCTGGGCCGGCGAGATGGTTCGTGCGTTGGGGGCGACCTCAAAATGGGCCGCGTCTGGCCAACGCTGGAAGTCGTAGTGCGCGAAACTCCGATGGAGCTGCGACGTGAGCTGGATCCTGAAAGCGGCCTCCCGTTGATCACGGGCCAGAATCCAAGCGACAAGTAGCGAATATTGAATGATGCGTTTTCCATGGGTGGCGGTGCGGATAGATAGTTGACGTGACTGCGCGGCGGGCGTCCTTAAAGCGGCTGAACGAGCCGGAACACTCGCATGCTCCAGTTGACGCGACGCCGGTTGCGCCATGCAGACGCGCGGATTAGGGGCGAGCGACGTAGTAGTAGTTCTGGATATCGTGTGACAGCTTGTGCCTTTCGACCTTGGAGAATCCCGCCTCTTCCATGAACTGGATGGTCATCTGCTCGCCCCACGCGGCGCCAACGCCGAGACCGCCTTCCTGGGCCAGGGACACTGTCATGCAGTGCATGCACGAGATCGTGTAGATGAGGGCGCCAATGGGATGCTCCAGATTTTTCGCCACGTTTGAATCCGCGGCGATGTCCTGGGCGAGGAAGACGCCACCGGGCTTGAGGGCGCGGCGCACGCCCCGCAACATATGATCCGGCCGCCCCTGGTCATGGATCGCATCGAAGGCCGTTACGAGATCAAACGCCGCGATGGGAGCATCCTCATGAAACGTGGCAAGGTCACGAATCTGGAAGAGAACATTCCTCAGGCCGAGTCGCTCCGCCTTTTCACGGGCGTAGGCTATTGCTTCCGCAGAGAGATCGAACCCCCAGAAGTTGCTGCGCGGGAATTGCTCTGCGAGCATGATCATCGCTTCTCCCCGTCCGCATCCCACATCGAGAACGTCTATACCCCTGTTCAGTTTTACGGTGAGACCCGGAACCAACGGGAGGATGTGGTCGGTCAAGGCCGGGAGGACGGACTGGCCGCTGTCCTCGGCCATCACCTCATGAAAACGCTCGAAAGCGCTGTAAGGGACGCCGCCGCCATGGAAGAAGCAATCCAGGATCCTGGATTCCACTCCACCCATGAGACCAATGTACTGGGCCATGTGGGCCATGCACTCGCCCTCGCCACCCTTTGTGAGCATCGCAGCGTGCTCAGGAGGGAGGTTAAAGCGCTTTCCAGATGGATCGCACTCGACGATCCTGGCGCAGGTCATGGCGCCAAGCCATTCGCGAACGTAACGTTCGTTGAGACCAGCAGCTTCTGCAATCTCCTGGCTTGTGGATGGTTCAAGACCCTTCATCGCCTCGAACAGGCCGCTTCGATATCCAAGGGATATCATCAAGGTGGACGCCGCGCTGTTCATCATTTCGAGAATCCTGCCGCCAAAGGCATCGAGTGCTTCAGGATTCAGACGCTTTGATTCACATAATAGACACATAACATTTCCTGTTTTTGATGTTCGCCAACAGGATATCGCAGCGAATATGGGGGGCGTAAGTCGATGAACTACGGTAATGAGCACCTACGATCACGGTAAGCAACTACCGTATCTGCTGCAGCCAACCGGCCTGGGATGCCCTGCTGATCGCTTCGGTGCGGGTGCGACAGTTCAGGCGCTCGATAATCCGGGCCACATGCATCTCAACCGTGCGGGGACTGAGGGAGAGGCGGGATGCGGCCTCCTTGTTACTGAGCCCGCTTGCGATCAGGCTAAGGACCTCACACTGGCGCTGGGTAAGCGGGGAAACGGCGGCATCAGGCACAGAGATCGTCTCCTGATAATGCATCGCGGCAGCCCGGGATGCTTCAATAACACCGCACAGGTGACGCCAACCCAGACGGCGCGCAAGCTTCTCGCCCTCCTCCCACTCGGAGTGAGCCCGTGCAGTTTGACCAGCATGTAGAAGCATCTCCCCATAACGCCAGCGAAGGACGCCCCACTCCGGCATGCTCTCAATTGTGTTATAATCGGCAACGGCCGCCGCCATCATCTGGCATGCCTGTTCGTAATCCCCGTCAAGATTGTAAACCTCTGCACGGACAGCTCGTGTTGCGCCGCGGCGTTCGCGGTTCGTTCCATCGCCGCTCATCAGGTTGAGCGCATCAAGGACAGTTAACAGGAGGGTGCGGTTGCGCTGACGGGCAAAACAGATCGCACCGAAAAGCAGCACAATTGTGGCGCCGGTGCGGTCTTCTGTGTCAGACCAGAGAGCGAGCACCTCCTCATATGCGGCTGCAGCCTCAGTGGGCCGGCCCGATTGGGACTCGAACATTGCTCGAAGCCAAAGGGCGAAAAACTCCGCCACGAGGATACCGTGCTTGCGCATGGATCGGAGGACTTTATCGATACGCGGCTCGACAGACTTGAGTTCCCCCCGGAACACACGCACAAGAGACCACATGAGTTCCGCAAGGTCGCGCAATTCCTCGCTGGCTGTCGAATCGTTGAAAACCTCCTCGGCAACCTTCAACGCACGCGGCCAATCGCCGGTGCGCATGAGCGTATAAGAGAGACAGCTCTTGCAGGAACGAACGCCGTATTCCTCACCGATTGTCTCGCAGTACTGAATCGTCTTGAGGTGGAAGTCGCGCTCGGCCACGAAATCGGATGCGTAGTCGGCGATGTTGCCGAAGCGGCGCTGCGCTAGCGCAATCGCCTCTGGCTGGCCCGTCTGCAAGGCCAATTCCATGGAGAGCTGCACAAGCTCGGTTGCCTTATCGGGCTCATCACGAATGGCGGCGATGAGGCCCTCTACCCCAACGACCTCCGACAGTAGAACCATATTTTCCGCCTTCTTCGCTGCTTGTCTCGCCACGGCGATTGCGGAGGCGGCGTCTGTCATTTTGAGACGATCGGTATGAAAGCTTGCAAGGGCCATCCACCGTCGCGCACGAAGCGAATGATCGGCAGACAGGTCTGCACTTGCGGCGGATGCCTTTAGACATTCCAGAACGTCGAGCAAGCGCCCCTCCATTTGAGCAAGATCAGCGAGAGCCGCGTACGCCTCTGCACGTTCCGGGGCTGCCTCGTCCTCTGGTGAATCTTCAATGAAGGACTGCCATGCGGCGCGCTCGATATCCGCTTGCGCGCAATTGCGAGCGCACCGGCCCAACAAAAATTCGACCCGGCGGCGTTCCGCGGACTCTGCGCCACGGGGCCATAGCTCAAGGGCTTTCTGGAGACACTCCAATGCGCTTTGGAAGTCACGCGCGGCACAGGCCTTGTCGGCGGAAGCAACCAGAATCTCGCGCGCCTGCTCGTAAGCATGGGCCGCCAGAAGCTGCTCAGCAACCTTGAAGCACGGTAAACTGTGCGCCTGCATCGCCTTTGCGATCGCCAACCGAGCCTGTCGTTGTGCAGACCAGGAGAGCTCTTCAATCTTGCGACGCCTCAGCTCCTGATCCGCAAATTGCGCTACCCCAGGAGCGGTTTCCTGAAGTATTCCCTGGTCGAAGGCAGCATCGAGATCCGCCCCGCAAAATCCCAGAGAGAGGAGAAGCGGAATGCTAAAATCCTCTTCAAGCAGCGCGGCGTAGTGAATGGCCGAAAGATTCACCCTCGCGGCTGAATTTTGAGGGTCCCGAGACATAGCTAACGAAAACTTACTATCCATAAAAGAGGCGCGCAATAAAGAAGCCCCAAGTGATTGCTTCCTGTGGCGGCCTCCACTTTCCCTAATTGTTGTGGATTTCTATTGAACAATTCATGAAAGCCCGTGACTGTAGGGGTTGGGCCGGGTCCTATGCAACGCAGGGCCGGCAAACCCCGCCAGGGCCGGAAGGCAGCAACGGTAGCCAGGTACCTCGTGTCGTAGGTCGCCTGGCCCTTTTTTTGTACCCGTGGCAGGACCTAGACGGGGTAACAGTTGGCGCCAGTAGCTATCCAGCCTGTGACATTCCTGGCCCGTAGCTCACGATCGCTTGGCCGCGCAACGTTTCTGTTGAGCAACCTGCCGGATTCGCAATGTGGATGATTCTCATCCCGAAGATGTTTCTCGAGCGCAGAGCGGAGACGCGCGACGAGTTCCTTATCGGACGACAGGTCACGGGTCTCGCCTTCAGGCGAATCCATATCGAAGACAAGCTCTGCGCCGTCCTGGCAGAAATAGAGATACTTGTAGCGGCCGTCGTAGTAGAGGTGGCTGTCGTCAATGTGGCCGTGGAAGAACTCGCGGCGATATCCTTCCCTACCTTCCAGCAGAGGCCGCCAGGATTGGCCGGTTACGTCCTCGGGAGGCGTAGCCTCGGCGTAATCACAAAGCGTTGGGAGGAGGTCGTCCATACCAACAGTCGTGGAAATCAAGGCTCCTGGACCCACACCTGCAGATGTGGGCGCCCGGACCATGAGCGGGACCCTTGCTGCAGCATCCAGGAAGCAACTCTTCGCACTCCCCCCGAAGTCTCCGAGCATTTCTCCGTGATCTGAGGTATAGACGACCAGTGAGTTCTCCCAAATTCCATTCCACTCCAAAGCGCCAAAGAGGCGGCCGAGCTGGTGATCAATATTCGTGATCTTCCCATAGTAAACAGCACGGGCATCCCGGAGCTCCTGTGGATTCATCCGGGGAAACGGCAGCCACCGCGATGCGAGATCCAGAGGAAGGTTCTCACACCAATCCGCCGAGATCGGCGGGGGGATCTCTTCCCCAGCGTTGCGGTACATGCTGTAGTATGGCTCATGGATCACATTTGGCGGGTGTGGATCCGTGAGCGAAAGCCAGAGGAAAAGCGGCCGTTGGAAATCCCGTTGCTCGATGACCCGGAGAGCCTGATCCACAGCCCAATCTGTGCTGTAAAGGCCGGGAGGAAGGTAACTCAGGCTGGGATTAATCTCGTTATATCCCAGCCCACTATAGTTAACACCCGGGCGACCGGTGTGCTCCTTAATTTTCTCCGCGAGTTGGGTGAAGGGAATCCATCGCTCAAAACCGCCTGCAAAGTCAGGGTCGGTGTGCCAATGCGACTTTCCAATAAGAATAGACTGATAACCGGCGCTGGTAATAAGCGAGCCCAGAAACTGTGAGGGATCGCGCTGGATATGATGTGTCTCGGAGTAGAACGGCGCCCCATTGACGTGCGCTTGGCGTCCCGTCACCCAGGTCGTGCGTTGAGGCACACAGACGGGGCAGTCTGCGTAGGCTCGGGTAAAGCGCGTCCCCATTGCGGCAAGCCGGTCAAGATGCGGCGTACGCACACAAGGATGCCCGGCGCATCCCATCGTGTCTGCCCGATGCTGATCGGAAGTAATCAGGATGATGTTTGGCCGCATCAGACCGAACTCCTCCGGGCCTCAAGATCCCGGCGCATTTGTTGGGCGCGCTCGTCGTCGAGCGGGTAGAACTGGAGGACAATAAGCGCGATTATGTAAACTGCCACTGGCAGGCCGGTAAAGAAGACGCGCATGAGGAACAGCGTTTCCTCGCTCTGGTTGGCGCCAAGTTCCTGCCGGTAGCCAGTGTAAACGAGAATTGCATTGGAGAGGATATACGTCAGCGAGCTTCCTGCCTTGTGAAGCCATGCAGCGGCGGCTCCATAAATGCCTTCTCGCCGCATACCGGACTTCCACTCGTCGTAATCGCAAATGTCGGCCTTGAGGGAATAATTCAGAGACCAGAAGGCAGCCGTCGCGGGCCCCAGGATAACCGCAACAATCATCTGAAGGTATGGCGCCTCTGGTGTAAATAGCGGCCACTTTAGCAATGAAGCGATCATACAAAGTATGATGCATCCATAGAGTGTGCGCAACTTGCCAAAACGCGCGGCAATCTTACCCACCAGGAGGGAGCCAATCACGCCGCCAATCGTCGAGATCACTCCGAAAATGCCCACCAGTTGGGCGCCCTGCTTGGTATCGCCCTCCGTTACGTAGTAGATGTTGACATAGATCCCCAGTGAGCTGGCCATGCTACTGCCCACGGCAAACATGAGCACCAGGGAGACTATTAGCATGAAAGGGCCGTTCTGAAGAGGGGCCGCTATCGCCTCCGAGAAGCTTCGCTTCTCTTGGGCATCCGCCAGCTTTCGGTATCGCTCCACCATGAAGAAACCGGGCAGGGCCCCCAGAACCAGAATAAGCACTCCGATAAAAATCCCTACCCACCTGGCGCCCGTGACGGGATCACCAAAGATATCCGCCTGGGTAAGGCGGAAGAGCCAGGGCATGAGCAGCATGGCTACCTGGGATACAAACATGCGCACGCCAAAGATGTTCGTGCGCTCGTTGTAGTCCGGAGTCAGCTCATAGCCCAAACTCTCGTACGGAACGCTGAATACCGTGAACGCCAGGTAGAAAAAGAACGCCGTAAGAAGGAAGTAATAAAACGCTCCCATCTCTGACATATCCGTGGAAACGAACCACATAAGCGGGAATGTAATTCCGCTGAGGATTGCCCCGGCCACCACGAAAGGACGACGACGCCCCATGCGGGAACGGTGGTTGTCCGATATGGTGCCCATGATCGGATCTGTAATGGCGTCCCAGACCCGACTCGCAGTAAGCACCCATCCCACCAGAAGCGGGTTTACACCAAGGACAATATTGTAGATGGGGTTGGCCAACTGCACGATCGCATCACGGCCAAATTGGAAACAGATTCCTCCGCTCCCGTAGAGCAGCTTGGCCCCCAGCGATACTCGGTCCTCCGGGCGGACGCGGCGGTTCTTAACGGCAGATCGTGCTACGGACGACTCTTCAAGGGAATCCGGAGGTAGTGGGTGGCTCACAATGCATCCTTGCTTTACGAGCTGATTCACCGTGGGCAACCCGGACCGCCACATGGAGCAGCAGTCCGGGTCGCTCCTTCCATGAAACCGACCATGCGGTCGATCCAGGGGGACGTGGTGAATCAACGTGGGTATAAGTTGCGGGGCCAGTAGTGGCAGGGCTGCCGCGTTCCGTCAATTGTAAATTGTCAACAATCGAGATTGCTTTGGAACCACGATGTTCGGCTCGAAAAAATCGTTAGGAACTCAGATTTCCACCACTTACACAGAAAAATCACAATCCATAAGATCCTTGTTAATGAACACTTATAGGTCTGATCAAAAATACTTTGGAGCCTAATCTTACCATGGCAGTCTCAGATGAGCCATGCCTGGTAGCAACGTAAAGACCTGTGGCTTACTGGCCATTCTTGCATTGGGCGGAACTGCCCTGCACGCACAGTCAAATATTCTTCGCTCTGTAGAAACCGGGGGAGAGCTGACTGTTGAAGCCGAGGACTTCTCCTCGCAGACCAGCACGAGCAAACGCTCCTGGTACCGATTTGACGCCAAGAACAAGCCCGATGTAAAACCCGATCCGGACGGCCCCCACGTAAGCGGAGCCGGTGGAGGCGCTTACCTAGAGGCGCTCCCGGATACGCGCACATCGCACGGCGATACCCTGAAACAAGGAGAGAACTTCTTCCCGGATCCCGGCAAGGCAGGGGTGTTGTCCTACCCTGTATATATCACCACGCCCGGGCGTTACTATGTCTGGGTGCGCACCTACTCGACGAATACGGAAGACAATGGACTTCACGTCGGTTTGAACGGAAAATGGCCTTCTACAGGGCAGCGCATGCAGTGGGCGTCGGGCAAGAACTCCTGGTACTGGGACTCGAGGCAGCGCACCGACGCGAACCATACAGGCGAACTCGGAAAGATCTGGCTGGATATTGAGGAGGCCGGCGAGCACACAATCCAGTTCTCGATGCGTGAGGATGGCTTCGAGTTTGACCGTTTCATTCTTACCCTAGAGAAGGGCATGAAACGTCCTTCTGACGTGGGGCCAGAGGCTGCGCCCGCAGTGTCTGCAAGCAGCCATGACGGCGATAGCCATCCTGCGCGGGTGCTTGACGGCAAATCTGGAAGCGGCTGGAAAGCCAAGAATGGATCCTGGCTTCAGTTACGCGTGCCGGAAGGCAAGGACGTAGAGAATCTGACAATCGACTTCCCGGGTGGCGCAACCCAGACCTATGCATTGACCATAGAAACCTCCGCGGACGAGGAAATGAAGTCTGGCGTAACGAGGATTCTTGATGACGCAACAGTGCGCGCCGCAAACGGGAGCCTGACCTTTAAAATGGACCGAGCCGACCGGTTTATACGTCTCAGCTTTGGCAGCGATACGGGCTCCATAGAAGTTGCCGAGTTGCGCATCAACACCGATGGCTCGGTATGGACGCCAGAGGAGCCTGAGCAACCGGAGGAACCGCAGGAGCCTGAAGAGCCAATCTCGGACCTCGAACCTGAGTTCTTTGGCGACTTGTACAAGTTTGGCGAAAGCGGCTGGTATGGCTCCGACTGGTTTGGGTCGATCTACTTCGACGTCCTCTCCTATATCTACCATGAACATCTGGGCTGGCTTTGGATCCAAGGCGAAGATGCTGATTCCGGATTCTGGTTCTACAGCTTTGACCGGCACGATTGGGGATACAGCAACTCCAATGACTACCCGTGGTTCTGGAGCACGAAGGAAAACCAGTGGACTTATTAGCGTCTGGTCTCGGCCGCAAATGTAGCCACCGATAAGCACCTAAAACTGATTTGAAGAAGCCCCGCTCATGCAGCGGGGCTTTTCTTTTGTGCTCCCTGGCGGGCGCAAAAAAAACACCGCCGGTGAATCACGCCGGCGGTGCTTTCCCAAGTGCTTTACCAAACTACAAACTAGACTGAAACTATGAACTGTTGCTCTCGCTCTGTTCGATTCAATTACTTAGTCGCCTCGTAGTTCGATTTCGTTCAAGAAATCTGGATTTTTTCGAAAAATAATTACAACCAATTGGATATCAGCGAGATACATAATCGCCTTAAGTCAGCTCGGCTTTGAGAGCATTAAAATCATTCTGAAGAGCCTCCAATTGAGCGCGCAGTGCGTTGATCTCTTCACGAAGCGTCTCGACCTCCGCCTTTGTTGCGCGAGGCTCCAGTACCGGAGCGAAAGAGTGTTCTGAATCAGTGGCAACCTCATCTTCCTGAGGGGAGAACGCGCCAAACAAATGAATGAAGCGGACTTCCCTGCTGCCCGGTCGCAGGGGCAAGGGAGCAACCATTGGCTCGTCAAGACCGTCTTCCTCTTTTGGCTCCACCAGTGTCTGCAGGACCTCTTCGACATGGGAAAGATCGCGAAACTCAAAGAGACGACCGGTACGGGCGCGGATCTCACCGAGAGTCTGTGCGCCCCTGAGAAACATCACACACAAGATGGCCAACTGAGGCTGACTTAGCGGCAGGGCCTCTGCCAGAAGGTGACGGAATTTTGGCGCCCTACCTCCTGCAGTGTCGACGCGACGAACCAACCCCTTCTCCCTGAGCGAATCCAGGGCGGCAAGCACTTGCTCTTCGTCGTAGTCAACCACGGGATTGCGATTCGAACGCTGATTGCAGGCCAAGGTGAGACTATTAAGGGTGAGGGGATAGTATTCTGGCGTGGTGACGGCTTTCTCAATCAGGCTGCCCAGAACGCGAACCTCCTCTGGAGTGAGCATTAAATCCATAAGTCGCCAATCTAGCGGTCGCTTACGCAAAATCAACTGCGGCGGTGGAGCTTGATTTCCGGAGAGAAATCCAAGGGGCAGAAAAAAAAATCAAAAAAACCCAATCCGATCGGTGGGTGTACTTCGTCTTAGTATGTAAACGCAATCATGCCCTCCACCAGAGAGGGCGCAGTCGCAAAGGAACCAATATGAACTTCTACAAACTTATTGACCGTTGGCATTCACTGGTTGGCCGTAAGGATTTCGCTGATGGCGCCGCCTCTTCTACGACACAGGAAGGTTCACCGACAGCAGTCATGGCCGCACTGAGTATGATGAACGCGAAAAACCCTGATCGCCATGGAGCTAGAAGGCTTGCACATTCAAGCCTGCGTGAACGGGTCTCCGAAACACGCTTTCACACCGAACTTGTTCGGACGGATTTCATGGGGATGCGACCGCTGAAGTAGGTAGACAACCAAAACCCGAAATCCAAGAGTCGAACGTTATCGAAATGGGGCTAGAACGGTTGTGGGGATCGAGTGTTGAGGAAACTTGAAAAAAGTTAAATCTGATTGGGCAACAGGTTACGTCTTAGGGGGTATATGAAGACTGGAATTCTGAAAATTGGCCATGGAGCGCTAGCAGGCGTGTGCCTGCTTATTCTGAGTGGACAATCGCTACATGCGCAGCAGGACATCGAAGAACCGCCAGCTGTCGCCCAGGAGCAAGTCGCCGGGTCAGTTGTGGCAAAGCCTGCAGCGGCGACCGGAAGCACGGATGATGCTCAGGGTGGCGAGAAACGGCGGCGGATTACGGCTGAGGTAGACTTTGATACCGGGCAAAGCTGGCATGGCGCGATCGTTCCAGTAGTGGGGGTACTCACCGTCTTTGGGTTACCGACGCTGATCACGATCATGGCGCTGTATTTCGCTTATCGCCGATCCAAAATGCGTCATGAAACACTGCTGGCGCTTGCCGAGCGCGGAGTGGATATTTCGAACCTCGATCTACTCGAACCCAACGAAAAGAAAGACACCAGCCCGATTAACGACCTGCGGACTGGACTGGTGTTGCTGGGCGCAGGGCTGGGAATCAGCGTCATGCTGATTGTGCTGGGCATCGAGCATATAGCAGGCGTGGGAGCGATACCGGGATTGATTGGGCTGGCCTACATTTGCATATATGCCGTTCGCCGAAAAAGCGCATCGGCAGAATGAACCTTGAAGCGGAAATTGCAGAACTGGTGGTATCTGCGCGAAGGGGCAGCAAAGACGCCTTCGGCCGGCTCGTACAATGCCATCAATCAGAGCTGCGAAACTTCATGAGGCGGTTGACCCGCGAAGACTGGCAACTGGCAGACGAACTCGCACAGGATGCATTTCTTCAAGCTTACAGATCATTGGCGCGACTGGAAAAACCAGAGAGATTTCGTTCCTGGCTCTTCAGTATCGCCTATCGAAAATTTATCGACCACAGCCGCAGCCGTCGTGCGCGGCAACATGAAGTGGCCACAGATGAACTGGACACTGAAGCCGCCACCTCTGACGAAGGCTTGGGAGACTACGAAACACTGCTCACCCTGCTACCGACTGAGGACGCGGCAGTCATTGACCTCGTATATCGCAAAGGGATGTCTCACAGCGAGGCGGCACAGGCATTGCGTTTACCTTTGGGAACAGTAAAAACACGTGTGCGCGGCGCACTACAAACACTGCAACAGCGATTGAAGGGACAGCTATGAAAAACAACAGAAACAACGAAGATCTGGACCCCAAGCTGTTAGCGATCCTGAGCCAGAAGGATCAACCGCTGGACGGCGCCGCGTTTATGAGCCAGCTCATGGCAAAGGTTGACGCGGAAGAAATCGTAACCATCGAGGAAGCGCGGACCAGCTGGCTCAAGCCGACCGCATTGGGCTCTGCAGCTGTGGCTGCCCTGGCGATCGCAGCGCCCAGCCTGACGGATGTGGGCGTGGCTCTCGTTCGGTTTACACCTGATACCTATCTGGATTTGGGACGCCTGCTGGGCATTTCTGTTGTAGCCGCAGGAGCACTATTGACCGGTCTCGCGCCCGTGGCCAATAGCTTGGGAGAGGCGATGGCTCGTGGTAGCAGGGGACGTGGATAATCAGATTCGGAATTTCTATTTCAAAACCCAAGGAAGCGCCTAAATGTGCGGGCGCCAGAATAGTCCTACAGTTTTTCAGCTAGTTCGGTTGCGGACGTTGTGGGTGCAAGGCATTCCGTGCCGACGCAGAGCTGGTAGCCGGTCGGCTGGTTTGAATCTGTTACGTGCTGGATGAAGAGTCGGCGCCATGGTCGGCCAGACAGTGCCTGTTGGAGGTCGTCTAGCGAAACGTCTCTTGCCTTGATGGTGCAGACCCCGAGAGCCTGATCAGTGAGGGCCGAGAGTAAGTGAGAGACAGCGCGTGGCGCCTTAGAGGCAAGACCGGCACACATCTTCTTCAGCCCGGCAAGGTGTTCCGCGTAGCGAGCGTTGCCGGTGAGGGCATAAAGGCTCACAAGGACGTTGGCCATCGATGAGTTGCCGCTCGGCATCGCATTATCGAACCATTCCTTGCGACGGGCGGGAATCTCTTCGTGATCGTCACTGGTAAAGAAAAAGCCAGGTACGCCGTCCTGATCTGCGAAGTGTGCAAATACCGACTCTGTCAGGGTGATGGCGCGTTCCAGGCACTGTGCGGAGAGGCCTGGCTGGAGCCAGTCGACCTTTCCTGCGAGCGCGAGATAGGCTTCCGCGAGAAAGGCGTAATCATCCAAGACGCCATTGTGTCGGGCTTCGTCGCCGTAGGCCACGCTATAAAGGCGGTCGCCGTCTCGCCGCATTCGCACCCAGAGGGACTCGGCAGCCTTGAAAGCCATTTGGAGCCACTCCTTCCTGCCCAGCCAGAAACCCGCTTCCGCCAGCCCACGAATTGCCAGCGCATTCCAAGAAACGATCTCCTTCGTATCCTTCCCCGGGGGAACCCGCTGCTGCCGCGCCTGGAGTAGTTTGTGGCGGGCGTCAGCAAAAGAATCACGATCCTCCGCCTCCGTTACCCGCAAGGTAGGGTTCGAGGCGCCATGCTCAAAGTTGCCTTGCTCTGAAATGCCGTAGGCCTGGCAGAATTTCTCAGCCTCTTCCTTTCCAAGGACCGCTTCGACCTCGGATGGAGTCCAGACGTAGTACTTACCTTCCTCTCCTTCGCTGTCGGCGTCGATGCTTGCGCAAAAGGCGCCATCGTGATTATGCATCTCACGCTGTAACCAGGCGATGGTTTCCTCGGTGATGCTCCTGTAGATCGGCTTTCGGTAGGAGAGCCAGCCCTTGACGTAGGCGTCGAGCAGGAGGCCATTGTCGTAGAGCATTTTCTCGAAGTGCGGGATTATCCAATCGCGGTCGACGCTGTAGCGAGCGAAGCCCCCGCCAAGCTGATCAAATATGCCTCCACGCGCCATCGCTGTCAGCGTGGTATTTACAACGCCATCAATCCGCCGTGCGAGGTCCTCGTCGCCTTCATCGATGGCGCGCGCGCTACGCACGTTGATCAGGAACGCAAGCGCCATGGCTGGCGGAAACTTCGGAGAGCTACCGAAGCCGCCGTGACCGGTATCATGATCCCGACAGATAAGCCGGGCAGCCTCAATCAGATCCGCAGGGGAAATATCATCGTTGTTGTCCTCGGAATCCGGAGGAGTGTTTGACAGGGAAATGTTGCCGATAATGGCGTCTGCATTCTCCTCCAGATCCTTGCGGTTGCGTTGAAAAAAGTCGGCGACGCGCATGAGGAGTTGCGGCCAGGGAATGATATTCTGCCCACGATCTTCTGGCGGGAAATAGGTGCCGCCAGCAAAAGGTCGTCCATCCGGGAGGCAGAAGACATTTAGCGGCCAGCCGCCGTGGCCGTTCATCATTTGCACAGCCTCCATGAATATCTGGTCTAGATCCGGCCGCTCTTCGCGGTCGATCTTGATGCACACGAAGTGCTTGTTCATGAGGCGAGCGATGTAATCATCCTCGAACGACTCGTGGGCCATAACGTGGCACCAGTGACACGCACTGTAGCCTATCGAGACCAGGATGGGCTTGTCTTCCTCCCGAGCCTTTTGCAGTGCGTCGGCCCCCCAGGGGAACCAATCCACCGGGTTGTTTGCGTGTTGCCTAAGATAGAGGCTCTTTTCGTTGGCGAGTCGATTCATCGGCACAGATAAAGCAAGACGCTACAGAGAGAGATTGGAAGGACAAACGGACGCACCAGAAAAAGGAATGGGAACAGAGGACAAGAAGCCGAGGGAACCTGAAGTCCGCGATGAAGCATCGGGGCCAGTCAGGCAGGCCCTGCGATGGGTGGAGTGCCTTGCGCTTTTTGGCGGCATACCGGGAATCATGATCCTGATGCGGGAAAACATCGTGGGCTGGCTATTCCCGATTATGTGGACGGCCGCGATTCCGGCTATTGGCCTATTGCTGTGGGACAAGAGCTTTGACAGACGCTGGATGTGGAACGCTCACGAATTCTGGCCGCGCCTGCTGCGGACGCTGAAGGTGTTTGTTCCGCTTGCATTGATCGCTGTGGCGTTCATGTGGCTGTTTGAGCCTGATAGGATACTGAGCTTTCCAAGGCGGGCCTTTTGGCTGTGGGTAATCGTGATGGTTCTATATACGCCAGTGGCGGCCTACCCACAGGAGATTATCTATCGTGCGTTCTTTTTCCACCGCTACGCCCCGATCTTCAGAACCGAGCGGAGCATGGTGATCGCGAGCGCACTCGCGTTTGGCTGGGGACACGCCTTTCTTGGGACGTGGGTGGCCTTTGTCTTCTCAGCTGCAGGCGGTTGGCTCTTTGCACGCACATTTGCCCGAACGCGAAGTCTGCTTCAGTGCACGATCGAACACGGGTTGTGGGGCGACTTCATGTTTACGCTGGGACTGGGCTGGTACTTCTACGCGGGCTCGATGTATTAGAGGGGAAATCGAAACCGCCAAGGGAGCCTGTCGAAAACGGAGAGAGACCGGGCGGAAGGTCAGTCCGGGGTAGGATTCAAGGATGGGAAATTCAGAAATCGTAACTCTGTTGGGGGATTGAGAGCGGGGAATGTGTGAACTTCAAAAGCCTTGAAAGGGATTGAGAATTTCAGAGTAAATTCGATGAGACGAAGGTTACATGTGAGCGGCGGCGGGCGAGAGTCGGAAAGACAAATGCATGTGGCCCGGGCTTAATGGGTAAGTTTGGTAACCGAGAAGTATTTAGGCCTAAAGAAAGACTACGAACGCTACAGATATTGAAACTACAAGAACAGTTGAGGCGGTTGCTAAATATAGCTGCGCATGTGTTGGGGCCCGTGTTGGTTCTGATTGGATGCGCGGCCTCGGCGCATGCCGAAGATGAAGATGCAGCTGGCTTTGCTCTGGATGGAGTGCCCTACTACAGCATTTATGCCTTTGAGCAGGTTGGGGCCGGCACACAGACACCGAGGCTGTCCGAAGACCCTTATGGTCGACTTCTGGTCCTGGACGAAATCAGCATACTGCCGTTCGACGGACATTCGTGGCGTGCGAAGTTTGAGCATGGACTTGGGAAGAACCCGGATTCGCCGATAATCGCCCGGACTGGTCCAGATGGGAAACTCTACGTTGGCTGCATCGGGAAGTGGGGTGAATTGAAGGTTCTGCCCGACGGAGACTACGAAGTCTCCAGGTTTGAAAACTCAGACCCCAATTGGGGGAAGCATATCCGCTTCATTGAAGTGCTGTTTCAGGACACCTCGACTTACTTCATTGGGGACTTTGGCGTTGTGCGCCGCAACAGTGAGGGCGAAGAGCGTTATTGGGATGATTTGCGGTATATCAACACTGGATTTGTCAGTGGCGGTGACGTTTACCTTGCGGGCGCAGACACCGGTTTGCTCAGGCTCGTTAATGATGAGTGGGAAGTTCTGAAAGGGACCGAGAAGCTCAAAAGCTCCAACCAAGTGCTCTGCGCTACGCAACTAAGCGCGGAAACAATGTTGCTGGGCACGCAGTCGGGCGAGCTGTACCGGCTTGAGAATGGTCAACTGGAACGCTGGCAGACAGTAGCCGATTCGATGTTCGCCAAGGGGATATCTGCCCTGGCGCACCTGGGAGATGGCTATGTGGCTGTTGCTGCATCCACATATGGCATCCTTGCTCTGGATCCCAAAGGGGAGGTCGTCATGCAGATTACGACGCGCCAGGATCCGAACTTTGGGAGCGTCTTCGAGCTATTTCAACAGGAGCGAGGCATCCTCTGGGCAACGCTTCCAAACGGGTTGGCGAAGATCTACTTCCCGTCGCATGTCACCCAGTATGATTACCGTTTTGGAATGTCGCTGGAGTGGCCAAAGGTCCACCGTTACGACGACGGCTTGCTGTTCCATACGGTGGGTCGTGTTTACGAAGGAAGGCGAGATGAGATCGATAGACTGCGCAACTTCGATCTACTTGAAATTGAAGGAGTGGAATACATTCACACGATAGGCGTCTCAGGTAACCAACTGCTCATCAACGCCAACGGAAAGATAACATGCAGACAGGCGGACGGCACAAGCTACAGAGTTACCGACTCAGACGGCGGATGGCGGATGGTGTCGCCGAAAACCGGAGACGATTCTATCATCATACTCGGGCAATTTGAGAACGTGCTGCTCAAGAAAAAGAGCGGTCGTTTCCGTGAGCTGGACCGTCAGTCCGCGGCTGGGGCGCCATCTGTCGTATTGGAGGCATCGGACGGCTCAATCTGGATAGAGCATGGGATAGGCAGGATTAGCCGTCTGACGATTATGGAAGACGCGATGCATTCCCAGGTCTTTGAAGGGATAGAGGGAATCGAAGACCGCTGGTGGAGTCTGAGTGAATTTGAAGGATCCGTCTACCTTAGCACCGATGAGCTGACTTGGAAATTTGATGAGACGTTGGGGCAGTTCACGAAAACCAAGGAGCTAGACGCGCTATTGCGCGGGCGCAAAGGGATAGCGGTGACCCGGCCAGTGAAAAGCAGTAACGGATTTGTCTATGCCCCCACAAGCAAGGGGATGTTGCTTGCGAAGGTTAATGAGCGGGGCGAATACGACTTTGACCATGAGGTGCTACGGCAGGTGGTTGCGCCCTACCCTATTGTGCATGAGGATGATGACGGCTACGGCTGGTTTAGCACTCAGCGGGCAATTTATCGTTTTAATCCGAACCTGCCCAGCCCGGACTACCGGGAACTGAAACCTGTCATCACGGAGATAGAGGTCCTGAAAAAAGGAGGCTTGCCGAACCACGTGCTGACATACGCGCCAGAGCAGCTGGGCGAGCTCGCCTACTCCCAGAACAATCTGCGAATTCGTTTTTATCCCAACACCTATTCACTGCCGGCGCCGCCTCAGTATCGGTATCGAATTGCCGGCTTTTCGCCTGAATGGAGCGCTCCGTTTACGGAGCCTGCGATTAGTCTCACCAATCTCCCAGAAGGCGATTACCGATTGGAAATTGACGTGCTGGACCGCGGCATCAGCAACGGTGCGACTACGATCCTTCCAATCAGAATACTACCCCCATGGTACCGCACCTGGAAGAGCTACTTTGGCGGGGTTATCTTTACAGGGTTTTTGCTTGCACTGATTATAAAGCTCGCGCAACGGCGGGCAGACCATGACCGCCAACGCCTAGCCGCCCTGGTTGCTTCGCGTACGCACGAACTGGATGAAACGAACCATAAGCTTCGCGAGGCACTGGCGAGCGCAACAACGGCGGCGGAGGTAAAGAGCCGTTTTCTGGCTAACATGAGTCATGAGATACGGACACCGATGAATGGCGTTGTCGCCACCACGGAACTCCTCGCCCAGACTCCCTTGTCGCCCGACCAGCGAGAGCTTGTTGAAATCGTCAACAAGAGCGGCAACTTGCTGCTGACCATTGTCAACGACGTGCTGGACTACTCCAAGATCGAAGCCGATCAAATCGTTTTTGAAGCCATTCCGTTCCGTCCCATTGATCTGATTGAGGACGTGCTGGATATCCTTGCGGAGAAGTCCAATGAAAAAGGAGTTGAACTGTTTGGATCGGTGGACTCATCCGTGCCCGAAGAACTGGTTGGGGATACAACGAGGATCCAGCAGATTCTGGTAAACCTGGTCTCCAATGCGCTGAAGTTTACAGCCGAAGGCGAAGTCGAAATGCGGGTGAGCGCACGCACAAACGGCTCGGATCAGGCAGATGTCGTCTTTGCAGTGCGTGACACAGGCATTGGCATTGCGCCTGAGCGAATCGACAGACTCTTTAGCGCGTTTACCCAACTGGATGCCTCAAACACGCGCATCTATGGCGGCAGCGGGCTGGGTCTGGCGATCACGAAACGGTTGATCGAGCGGATGGGTGGAACGATCACCGTGAACAGTGTTGAAGGCAGGGGCTCGACATTTTTTGCAACAATACCACTGGCAATTGGGAGACGATTCGAGGCCACTTCGATGAAATCCCCAGCGCGTAAGGTGCTGCTGATTGACGACTGCAAAAATCGGTCCGTTGCCTTCTGCTCAACCTTGGAAGGATGTGGTTATACGGCCCAGGCCTGTACGTTGAAACAAGGACCCCAAGCTGTTACGGGAGCTGGAGCAGACGTAATTATCCTGGATTGTGGACACGGCGACGATTGGAGAAAAACGGCTGATGCAGTCGCCGCTATGCAGAGTGCTCGTCCCCTGTTGCTTGTCATGCGATTGCCGCTCCAGACAGTGACTCATCCTGCAATCTCGAAAACGCAGACGAAGCCATGGCGGTGTCGCCGCCTGCTCTCCGATCTTGAGGAAATGTTCGACAAGCCTTTCAAGGAGGAATCCGCTACCATAGGCTCATTTGAGTATATTGAAGGGACGATGCTTTCGAAGCTGAATGTACTGCTTGCAGAGGATAACCCTGTGAATCAGCGGGTGGCTGTGCTGCTGCTACGAAAGATGGGGGTCACGCCACAGTTTGCCGCGAACGGTCGCGAAGCAGTTGAGATGACGCTGAAGGGCAATTTTGACGTTGTGTTAATGGACGTCCAAATGCCGGAAATGGACGGGATCGAAGCCACGCAGACAATTCGCAGCGCAATGCCCAGAGAGAAACAGCCATTGATCATTGCGCTCACTGCCGGGGCCATGAGCAGCGACCGGGAAGCTGCATTTGAAGCCGGCGTGGATGCCTATCTGACAAAGCCGCTACGGTTCGATCCGTTGAAAGACCAGCTGGAAGCAGCGGCGGCAAATCGTGCTGAACGTTCAACCGCTTGGTCAGAGAAGAGGCGAAGCGTTCAGGCTCGTGCAGATGAGAGTACCACGTTCTGATCCTGCCAGACGCCTTCAACCATGGTGGCAGTGGGATTGGTGGGAACTCCCCTTTCACTACGGGCTATCATATTGCTGAGAAGTTCGGAGGAAATGGCTCCAATTTTCTCTGGGCATTCATCGATGCCTGCGACCTCGTGACCGGAGCAGGAGATCGCCGCAATTTTGACCGGACCATCGAGCGGGATGCCTGCGGCCGCCGCGATCCTCCGAGCGGCGCATGGAGTATCGACAATCACTGCGTCTGGCTGGTGATCCAAGATCCAATTACGAAGGCAGAGTTCATCCACCTGATAGGGATAGAACAATGGCGGCATTGGCACAACGCCGGATCGCTGATGAAATGCCAGGAAGGCGCCCGAGAGATGATAGTTGGTGCGTGTTTCAAGCTCCTGCGAAATCAGGAGTCCAATTTTCCGATACCCCTGCCGCGCCAGGCACTCGCAGACAATGGTGAGATTGCGGAAATAGTCGGGCACCACGCGCCTGAATGGCGGTTCACGAATGGAGTAAGTCGCCACGATAACGGAGAAGGCGCTCCAGTCCAGCTGCTCAGGAAGCTGTTGATGCTGGAGCAGTAGTGGAAGCGGAGGAATGAGGATGCCCTCAATGTTTCGGTTGCGAAGGATTTTTTCGAAGCGGGAAGGGCGCGCAATCAAGTCCTCGTAGGCCAGGGTCTCCCAGGAAAATCCCAGCTCGACGGCCCTGCTCCGGGCACTGTCAATCAGGCGACCAAAGTAATGCTGGCTGCGCGCGAACGCCCATGCTCGTGCCTGTATGGAGCAAATTGTGCCCTGAAGGCGTGTCACCTTGTGCTTGCGTAGCCGAACCATGAGCTGACGCAGGCCGGGGTCGGGCTTATAGCCGGCACGAGTAGCGACTGCCCATACATGCCTTGAAGTGTCTGGATGTACGCTGGGGTGATTGCGCAATGCGCGAGAGACCGTGGCTACGCTGACGCCCGCAAGCGCTGCTACAAGGCGCATCGTAGGAGCGCCCAAGGATGTCTGGCTCCGTCTGGAGTGCATGTCTTCTCTCGACTGCAATCTTTTTGAGACGCCGTTGGCGCGCTCAGGATGAGGCGTAGCGAAGACCTTCATGCCCGTCTTGCGAAAGCGCGAGCAGATGCGGGCAACCGTCCTGGGGCTACAGTTGAGCGTCTGCGCTACTTGAGCCTGAGAGTAACCAGTAGCTCTCAATAGAATGATGTTCTCACGGACAACCTTCTCCGGGCTGGCAGAGGCGACGCGGCGTTCAAGTACCGATCGTTCATCTGGTTTAAGCGAAATCGGAAAAACCGGTCTGCCCCCCATAACGAAACAGAATGAACTCAGAATAACGGCTTTTCAAGAGCACTCTCCATTTAGCGACAGTAATGTAACTGTGCCACAACTGCCTAGTTGCGGATGTAACAGCGCGGTGGAGCTTTAGGAGATCCCGGCAGGTCGCTTGCCAGCCAAGATAAGCCAAATCTCCGGGACTAACCGTAACATACATGCACCCCAGGCGCGGTCACGAAGACCCGCCAATAAAAACATGAGCAATAAGATCACTACCAAACTCCAAAAACCCACATGGCATCGCTCCCTTGGCGCTGCCCTGCTCTGTGCCGGAATTCTCGGTCTCACAGGCGTCACGCACGGCGCATCAATCAATGAAACCTTCAGCTCCAGCGCTTCCAACTTCACAGAAGTGGCCGGAGGCGACTGGAACGTTAGCGGCGGCCGCTACGTTCTCAGCAATCCTGTAACTGGAGGACTTGGACTGCTAGGTAACATCAGCGTCCACAACACGACCCTGAGCGGCGACTACAGCGTGAGCGCTCTCGTGCGCATCGTCGGCACATCGGCAATCTGGGATGACGCCGCCCTTATATTCGGCTACCAAAACAGCAACAACTACTACTATGTCTCGCTAAATGAGAGCAATGACGGGAACACGAAAGGCGTGTTGAAGGTAGTGAACGGCACACCAACAGAGATAGCTGATTTTGGCGCGCTCTCGATATCAGCCAATACCGACTATACTGTGGAAGTCGACCGGACCGGCAACTCGATCGTTGTACGGATCAACAGTTCGCAGGTTGCGTCAATCAGCGACTCGACCTTTAGCGGCGGGAAGGTCGGCTTTGGCACAAAGAACGACAGCGCCCAGTTTGACAACCTCGTGGCCTCGGACAGCGGCTCTGGCATCACAAAACCCAACGCAAGCAACACCGGTTACACTGGCTCGCTCACCAATAGCTCTGGCATGACGATCACGACAAACGGAGCTGTGATCCAGAATCTGAACATCACAGGCACCGTGCATGTGAAGGCCAACAATGTGACCATTCGCAATTGCAAGATCCAGCACGGCGGCACCTATGGCATTCAGTGCACCTACGGGTACACCGGCCTTGTCATCGAAGACACCGAAATTACCGGCCAGCAGTCAGCAGCCGTTTATGGAAGTAACTTTGTTGCGCGTCGACTGCACATTCACGACATGGGAGCAGACGCTTTCAAACCGGGAACGAACTTCACGATCGAGTCCAGCTACATTCACCACCTTGGATTCATCTCGGGCTCGCATTCGGACGGCGTCCAAATGGTCAGCGGCGGTGACGGGATCATCCGCTGGAACAATTTCGATATGCCCCATGATGAGCCGGGATACACCAACTCACAGGTTATTCTCGTACAGACGAATAACGGGCCAATCGATGATGTGCTGATTGACGCCAACTGGATCAACGGAGGTTCGGTAAGCGTGCAGATCCGCGACAAGGGCACTGGCCACGGCGCGCCGACAAACGTGGTCATCACAGATAATCAGTTTGGTCGCGATTACCAATACAACATCCGCGCGCTGGATGGGACGGTAGTCTGGACCGGCAACGTATGGGAAGATGATGGTACGCCTGCCCCCTGATCGCGCGTAAGAGTCCATATGTGTGGGAGGGGTGGCCATAATTGGCCACCCCTTTTTCTTAATGAGAAGGCGAAGGTGAGCCGCGCACTCCACATCGCTTCGCGACGCAGTGGGGGCGGGGACTGAGTTTTGGCGTCGTCGGGGTATTGTGAAGATTGGAGCTCGTTGGCGGGTAGAGTCCTGAACGAATGGGGAGAGCGCTTGAAGGCAGAGAGAGATTGGTCTAAGAGGGTGAAGATGCAGGAAGGACCTGCGCCTGACTGATGTCTGAAGTATTATCAGCTGCCAAACGAGGCTCATTGATTCGCGTGTTGCCTGACCGTGTCGCCAACCAGATTGCGGCGGGGGAGGTTGTGGAGCGGCCTGTGGCCGTGGTGAAGGAGTTGGTGGAGAACAGTCTGGATGCAGGAGCTACCCGCGTTGAGATCGAGTTCAGGCAAGGGGGCAAGCGCTTGATCCGGGTTGAGGATAACGGGTGTGGAATGAGCCCGGACGATGCTATGTTGGCGCTTGAGCGTCACGCCACGAGCAAGATTCGAGAGGCGGAAGACCTAAACAGCATCCAGAGCTTCGGATTCCGTGGAGAGGCGTTGCCAAGCATCGCCAGCGTGTCGAGATTTTGCCTGAGGACCCGGGCTGAGGGTTGGGAGCATGGAACAGAAGTGGTAGTGAATGGGGGCCGGCACCTGGAGACGCGCGAGGTCGGAATGCCGGTGGGAACCTGTATTGAGGTATCTCACCTGTTCAACTCCGTGCCGGCGCGCAGAAAGTTTCTGAAGACGGATAAAACGGAAGCCGCACACATTGTGCAGCTTTGCCGGTTGCTGGCAATTGCACACCCCGAGGTGTCGTTTAGCCTGATCGAGGACGGACGGCGCGTCTTTCAGTCGCCAGTATGTCCGAGCCTACAGGAACGGATTGGAGAAGTCTTTGGGCGCGGAATCTGCCAGGATTTGATCGAGTTAAGACGCGAACAACCGCACATGAAGCTTAGCGGATTGATTGGGCGACCCGGCGTGGGCCGCTCAACGCGACAAGACTTGATTTGCTACGTGAACAACCGGCCGGTCGAAAGCCGAACGCTGACATATGCGCTAATCGAAGGCTACCACACCTATATCCCCAAGGGGCGGTATCCGTTGGCGTTCCTCTTCCTCGAGATTGAACCGCATGCGCTGGATGTGAATGTGCACCCCGCCAAGCGAGAGGTGCGGTTTCGAGACGAGGGGGGCGTAAGACGGTTCGTGATCGAAGCGCTGCTCGAGACCCTGGATCGGGCGGCCCGCGGAAATTATTCGACAGCAGCGAGCGCGAATGGCTCGGCTGCAGCCACGCATCCGCATAAGGATTC
>CAYSHY010000008.1:31782-59136 GCA_964430955.1 uncultured Puniceicoccaceae bacterium
AAGGATTCCAACGATCCAGTTCAAGCAGATCCAACTGAACCGTCGCAAGAAGACGGGGTGAGCATGGCAGCGCGATTGCTCAAGGAGCGTGGTTTACAGGTACGTCCAGTAGCGCCCCCACCCCGCCCCACTCCTGCTCCTGTCCAGGCTGCGCCTGTTCCTGATACTGAACAGCTCCCTGAATCGCCCAAAGAAGCGCTGCGACGGTGGCGGTATCTTGGAGGAGCGCACGGAGACTATGCGGTATTCGAGTCCCCGGATGGCATCGTATGCCTGAACCGCCGCAACGCGCAGGTGCGCGTGCTGTATGAAGATTTTCTCAGTTCACTGGAAAGTGGTAAGCTGGCGAGGCAGTCACTCCTGTTCCCCATAACATTTGAGCTGGATCCACTCCTTGCAGATGTCCTCGAGACCCATGCCGGATTTTTTCGGGAAAACGGATTCGATCTCGAGGCGTTTGGCGGGCGGATGTTCATGGTGGAGGCAGTGCCTGCATGGTTTGAGTCGGACCAGTGCGAGGCATTTGTCAGGGATGCGGCGGCGCTGATCGAGGAGCGGGGGATTCGGCCGGGGGAGGATGCGCAGTTGGCAAGACAGGCTTTTGCCCGACTTGCGGCTTCGCGCGCTGCGCGGACACCACCCACGACTAACGAGCAGGAGATGATGGGACTGCTCAAAAGGTTACTTTCGTGCGGCAATCCTGTGGCGGACCCCTATGGCAAGCCAACATTTTTTGAGTTACCTAAGTCAGAGTTAGCCAGACGTTTCGGACAGAACGCGCGAGGACAAGCGATTCCCGATTAGCAAAGCGTTGCTCCTTTTGCCTTGAGAGCCACCCGCCTGGTGGCATTATGGCTACGCTCTCAGCCTGTAGATGAAAGAAGGTATTCTAGTACTACTTTTGGCGACGCTCCTAACGGCGACCGGCCTCCAGTTTGTAACGGTCGACAAGACCCGTGAGGAGGACTTGGCCGTGTCCCTTGCGGATGCGTTGCCACGGGAGGCCACAGGTTGGGTCGTTGAAGATCAGCCGCTGGGCGCGACGGAATCGCTAAACGAGCGCTCGGAGAGGACGCTGCAGCTGGATTCTTACGTCGTGCGCAAATATAGCCGCGGACAAGAGGCCCTGACCGTATACATTGGCTACTGGGGCCCCGGGCGCATGGACACCCGCATGGTGGCAGTGCACACCCCTGACCGTTGTTGGGTGGAAAATGGCTGGCAAACTTCCAGCGCAGAGTACCAGCAAATAATGACATTTGGCGGGCGGCAGACTAAACCCGGAGAGGTTCGCTCTTTCGAGGTGTCCGGCCATACAGAATACGTTTACTACTGGCACCTCGTCGGCGACGGGGTCTATGATTACGGTAAACGGCTCAATCGGTTCCCGCATCCTGTAAAGTTTGTGCGGGATTTCATGCGCAACCTGACGCAGGGGAAACCAGAGCAGCTTTTTATCCGCATTAACGCGAACGTGCCGTTGAACAAACTGCACAGTGATGAGCTTTTCCAGGAGATCATGAGCGACGTAATGGACCTTGGCGTGGCGCAAGGAACGACGGCGACGCTTTATTCGCGAGGATAGCTAAATTTTTCGGGGGCACGTCCGTAAAGCGGACGGAAATATCGCAATGGCAACTTCTCTTTTTCGATCGCTTTTATTCCTGGCGCGGCAGATTCTGTTTGTGCGCACGCTTTTTCTTGTGGGCGGGTACACTGTGTTACTGATACTCAGCCTGTATATAGCGTACCTTCTGCGCTTCGACTTCGTGGTGCCGAAGTCGTACATGCAGGTGTACTACACAAACATTGCGTGGGTGATCCCGCTGGAGCTTTTCCTGCTTTTCCTATTTGGGCAGTTTGGGGTGTTGCTTGGATACTTCCGGATGCCGGACTTGTACCGCGTCGTAATGGCGCTGGGAATCGCAGCGCTGATTCTGTTGGGCGTCTGGTATGCGATGTTCTGGTCCGGTCATGAGCTGCTGGCGCCGCCGCGTAGCGTTGTTCTGGGCAATTTCGTGGTGTCGCTATTCGCCCTGGTGGGATTCCGCACGACCTTGCGCATTCTGCGCGAGCGATACCTGACGCACGAGAGCGACCGAAAGAAAAATGTGAATCGCGTGGCGATAGCCGGCGCCGGCGATGTGGGTGCGCAAGTAGCCGCGGACATGCTCGCTCGCTCAGGTCTTGGAATGCGCCCGGTCGTCTTTCTTGATGATGATGTAAGCAAGCTACGCAGGCGCGTGCACGGAATACCTGTAGTAGACAGCCCCGATGCGCTGGGCCTGATCAAGCAGAAGTACGGCATCGACAGGGTAATCATTGCAATGCCATCGGCCTCGGCGAAACGGATTCGCGAGATCGTGGAGCTGGCGAACGAAACGTCGGTAAATGCCGAGATTGTGCCGTCACTGTCCGAGATCACCAGCGGCCGGGTGAAGGCCAGCCGCGTGCGTCCGGTGGAGATCGAGGACTTGCTGGGTCGCGACCAGATCAACCTGAACTCGGAGAATATCCGGCAGATGTTGCAGAATCGGGTAGTAATGGTTACTGGCGCAGGCGGCAGCATTGGCAGCGAGTTGGCGCGACAGATTGCCGGTTATGGCCCGAAGCGCCTCGTTCTGGTAGAACAGGCGGAGATCGCGCTGTTCAACCTCGAGAACCGACTGCGGGAGGAGGGACTTTGGAGCGGGGTCGCCCCGGTGATCTGCAATGTGTGCGATGAAGAACGCATGCGGCGGATTTTTGATCAATATCGCCCAGACGTCGTGTTTCATGCCGCTGCGCACAAACACGTGCCGATCATGGAACGGCAGCCTGAGGCAGCGATCCTTAACAACTCCCTTGCGTCGGCAAAACTCGCCGAACTCGCCGCTGAGTTCAAAGTAGATCGCTTTGTGCTTGTTTCGACGGACAAGGCTATAAATCCAACAAGCGCCATGGGCGCCAGCAAGCGGCTGGCGGAGATTTACCTACAGGCAAAGAGCCTATCCAACGGGCATCAGACGCGCTTCATGGCTGTGCGTTTTGGCAACGTGCTGAACTCGTCTGGAAGCGTGGTGCCGGTGTTTCGGAAGCAGATCGCGGAGGGTGGCCCGGTAACCGTGACCCATCCAGAAGTCACACGCTTCTTCATGACGATTCCAGAAGCGGTAGGTCTGGTACTGCAATGCGGCACCTTGGGCAGCGGAGGCGAAATCTTTGTCCTGGATATGGGCACGCCGGTGAAGATCGTTGATCTGGCTCGCCAGATGATTCGCCTCTCAGGCTACCGCCCGGATGTGGACATCGACATCAAATTCATTGGCTTGCGACCGGGTGAGAAGCTTTTCGAAGAGCTGAAGCACCACGACGAGCGGCATGCCGAGACTCAGCATCCACGAATCTTCCGGTTTGTATGCGAAGCGCGGGAATATGAGCAGGTGCGGCAGGAGTTTGAGGAGTTGCGCGGCGCACTGGGCTCGCTCGATCGCAATGCCGTAAAGCAACTACTGAAGAAGCACGTGCCCGAATACTCGCCGTTTATTGAGTAGGCAGCAGGGAGGAAGAACCAAGGCCCAAATCTGGAATCCCATACCCGAAACCAGACGGTGAGGAAATGGGACGAGCGTCGTGGGCGAGGAAGAAAGACCAGGTCAGAGGAGAATAGGCTTAAGAGATCCCTAGCCTTCCTGTTGTTCGTTCATGATGCGGTCGAGGAGCTCGGTCATGTCTTCGACGGAATCAAGGACGTTGCGGGCGACGTAGACTGGGCGGCGCATTTGCAAAGCCAGGACGATGGAGTCGCTTGGACGCGCGTCGATCTCGACAACCTTGCTGGCCACTTCGTTTCGCATGCTGAGGATCACCCTTGCGAAAAAGGTGTCCTCGGTGCGGTCGTTGATGACGACGCGCTCCATCGTGATGTCAAAGCCGCGAAAGATGTTCGTGATGAAATCGTGTGTAAGCGGTCGTTCCTTGCGCACGCCTTTGAGGGCCATTTGCATGGCGTTGCCGATGTACTGGTCGACATAGATGATGAACGTCTTCTCCGGCGGGCCAAGGAATACGGCACACCCGCCTGTTGTGGGCATGACCCCCTTGACTGATGTCTCGACGACGTCCTTCTGCATCACTGAATAAGATAGCTCACGGTTGCCACCTATCGCAAGCCCAGAGCAAAAAGCTTCCCAAAAAACCAAGTCTTGGCGAAAGGCTTCTAGGGGCCAAGAAGCACCGCAATAATAAGGGCCGGGAGGGCAAACGCCACATCGACAATGGCGCCGAAGGGGCCATAGTCCATTCGACTGAACCGCAAGCTCACCCAGAGCATGGCCGCGACGCAAATAACCGCGGCAAATGCAAGAACAGGCCGGCCGGAGATGGCCAAGGGAATAGCTGCAATCATGATGATCGCCCCGATTATGATGTTGGCTCGCTCGTAAAGTTTTCGGGAAAAGCCCTCCCCGGTTTCCTCCTGCGCCATTTCCCGCCCTGAGTTGATAGAGAGGTTGAGCAGGCAAAGAAGGAAGAATATCGTGTGTTGCCTAAGGAGCTCCCAGCCCGGCATCCGCTCCCAGGCAAAGGTGAGTACACCCAGGCTAAAAATGAAGGCCACACTGGCTTCCTTGAGCAGGAACTGCCTGCGGCGGCGCAGACCGAGGCGCACAGCAAGATAGTGAAGCGCAGTAAGCCCAGCGATGGCAATGCCCGCAAAGAAAGTCTGAGGCAGGAGGACCCGCCACGCCAGGATGAGGGTTGCTGCAGCAACGAGCAGCCAAAGGGGGAGTATTAGCCTGATGAACCGCGCATAGAATGCGTGCCGCCCCGTGGCGCATGCCCGTCCAAGGCGGATCGCATCGAAGCAACGGTCCCCGACATACGCCACCCAACAGGCCATGAAGAGGACCAGGTAACGTGAAGCTGACAGGTGCAGTGCATCGATCCCTTCGATTAGCACGAGCCATGATACGGCCACCAAGGGCGCATCCAACGAAAGGACATGCAGCCAGTCGAGGAACCTTACCGGGATGGAATAATTTCGGGTCATCCGAGTGAACTACAAAGGGCTGCCAAGCGTGGTGATTGGGAAGTCATTCTTAATGATCGAATAAGGGATGGTTACAGGTGCGCGGCCCCAAAGGGCAGTAAAACTAATAATGGAAGTGATTTGAGCTATTAAGCCAGATTATGGGTTGAATCTCTTGTGGGAAACCTTCTCAATAGTCGTTTCATCCTGATCGGGCGACTGCAAAGCGACTCAGATCGGGATGCAAAATCATTGGAAGGTCCTGCACTGCCCGCCGACCGGCGCCAGTAGACATGAGAAACGACCAATATAAGCCAGCAATAGCCGGCCTTGCCCTTTTGGGTTTGGCGGGTGTGTTGCTGCTGGTATACGCGGGCGCCTTCACGACATCAATCGAAGCGGGAATGGTGTTCGAGGATTGGCCATTGTCGAATGGATCGCTCAATCCCGAAGGCTGGACTCAGAATATCGCCATGTTGGCGGAGCATAGCCACCGCTTGCTGGGGATGTTTGTCGGGTTGGCGACAATCGCCCTGACGACGCTGGTGTGGCTGAAAGATTCGCGAAACTGGGTGCGGGTCCTGAGCACCGTGGCGCTACTGATGGTGATCATTCAGGGCGTGTTGGGCGGCATGCGCGTGCTGGGTAACAGCCAGACGCTTGCCCTTGTGCATGGAGTCTTTGCCCAGATCACCGTATGTGCCCTTGTTGCCGTTGCCTTGGCGTGCAGCAGATTGTGGCACAACTTCAGTATAGAGCCGGGAACTGAACGACAGGTGCGCAAGCTGCGCGGCTTTGGCATCGGGCTGGTCGCCAGCATTGTCCTGCAGTTGATCCTCGGAGCAACCGTGCGCCATACAAATGCCGGCCTGGCGATGCCGTCCTTCCCGCTTCCGCTACTGCCTGACGTGTGGAATCACTTTACGGGCGTCCATTTCCTGCACCGCTTCCTCGCGCTGCTGATTTTCATCAAGGTAATCCTGTTTGCGAGGAAGGCGCTACACAAAGGACCGAAGAACAGCGGCTTTCGAACTCTTGTGAGCATCTCGTTGCTTCTGGTGTTCCTGCAGATCGCTCTGGGCGCAATGTCAATATGGACATTGCTGCAACCGCTTGTAACGACCCTGCACGTTGTAAACGGGGCCGTCTTGCTCGCAATCACCTGGGCTGCGGTGCTGTTGCTTTTCAACCCGAACAGGAGGGTAGTTCCCGCGCGAGAATACGCGGTGGAGACAACCACCGCTCACGCAAACGGCTAAGCCCCTGCCCTACCCTAACAATTTATACGTCATTACTCCGTTTACCCCATGGATTTTCAGAAGACAGTCAGCCTTCGGACAACAAGCCCTGACCGGGCTGCAACCCGGCGCGCGACCTGGAATGACTATCTTGAGCTGACGAAGCCCCGGCTAAGCCTGATGAGCGTAATCACAGCGGTGGCCGGCTATTTGATGGCCGCGCCGCAGCGTGATCCACTGAGCTTTTTGTCTGTCCTTGGAGGAACGGCGCTGGCCGCAGGCGGAGCTGCTGCGATCAACCAATGGATGGAACGCGGACCTGATGGCCTGATGAAGCGCACACAGGATCGCCCTCTACCCGCCGGCCGCCTTAACCCGACTGCGGCGTTGATCTATGGTGGGGTTCTGTGCGTCGCTGGCCCATTGATCCTGTTAGCAGGCGCAAATGCCTTGGCCTCTGCACTCACGGCGCTGACGATCCTGACCTACATCCTGATTTACACGCCCCTGAAGCGCGTCACGCACTTGGCGACGGAAGTAGGCGCATTACCTGGTGCACTGCCCCCGTTGATTGGCTGGGCCGCCGCAGGGCACGGACTGGGGCTGCTGGGCTGGTGCTTGTTCGGGATTCTCTTTGCCTGGCAGATTCCGCACTTCATGGCCATTTCCTGGATGTTCCGGGAAGACTACGAGCGCGGCGGATACCGTATGCTGTCGCTCGACGAAGGCGGCGCCAGGTCGGTGGCGCTATCTGCCCTTTGCTGGACGGCGATCTTGCTCCTGGTCTGCCTCGCAACGATTCGTGCAGCGGGCAGCGGCGCCTTGTTCATGATTGGCGGCCCCCTACTCTGCCTGTGGTTCCTTGGAGATGCATGGCGCTTTTATCGCGCGGAAGACAAGGATCGCAGCGCACGCAGGCTGTTCTTTGGTTCCATCATTTTTCTCCCAGCGTTCATGCTGACCCTTCTGGTTGACTACTATCTCTTTTGACACTTAGCGGATGAATCGCAAACGACTGACTCGATATCTCCTACGCCCAGCGCTCCTGCTACTGCCCCTGTTGATTAGTGGATGCGTTGAGTGGGATAGCCCTCAAAGCGCACTGGACCCCAAGGGCCCAGTGGCTCAGAACCAATATGACGCGTTTATGGTAACGCTCTACGTGACCACGTTCTTGTGGGTCACGGTAGGGGGAACGCTGCTGTATGCGGTGTGGCGTTTCCGGCAGCGCAAGCATGAAGACCCAAACGTGCTGCCAAAGCAGAGTCACGGGCATCCCCTTGTGGAAGCGGGCCTGATCGTCTTTTCCGCGCTATGTCTTGTCATTATCGCGGTGCCGACCCTGAAGGGTATCGTGTTTATGAATTCGGTGCCGGAGGAGTATGACCGGGAGGACGCGATTGTAATCAACGCCACCGGCTTCCAGTGGTGGTGGGAGTTTGAATACCCGAACGAAAGCCTGACAACGGCCAACGAGATTGTGGTGCCCGTGGGTCGCCCTGTAAAGGTGCAGCTACGCTCCGCAGACGTCATCCACTCCTTCTGGCTGCCAAAGCTCGCCGGGAAGGTGGACCTGGTGCCGGGGCAGGTGAACTTTATCTGGTTTCAGGCAGACGAGCCGGGAGTCTATTACGGCCAGTGCGCAGAATTCTGCGGCGACAGTCACGCTTACATGCTGTTCCGCACACGAGCGGTAAGCGATGCTGAGTATGATCAGTGGCTGGAACAGCAGAAGGCTCCAGCACAAGTTCCACTGCGGGCGACACCGGATCAAGTCGCCGAGCTTGCACAGGACCACCAACTAGTGGCCGCGGGCCAGGCAGCGTTCATGAAGAACTGCTTCAGCTGTCACAAGATCGACAACGAAGGCGGCGCAACCGGACCAAACCTGACTCACCTGATGAGCCGCGGCACGTTGGCGGCTGGATGGCTGGAGAACACCCCGGAAAATCTTTACCGCTGGATTCGTACGCCTCACCAAGTAAAGCCGGGGAACTACATGTGGGAGGGCGTGCCCCTACCCGGCATCGGGGTGATGGAAGGTCTGAAAATGAAGGACCTCAGCGACGACGAAGTGCGATCAATCGTGGCCTACCTAAGCCTGCTGAAGTAATGGCCAACGAACCTGCAAGAAACGTTTAACCCAGAAATTTCGAGAGAGATCCATGCCCACTGCCGACACAACCACCTTGCCTGCCGAAGAGCGGCAGGGCCATGAACACCCAGTGAAGCCGCAACGGTCGTTTTTCGGCCTCGTGCGCCGGCCCGGGGAAGGCTGTCACCCGATCGTGGATTGGCTGACCACCGTTGACCACAAGAAGATAGGCATAGCCTACGCTGCCGTGGCGCTACTGTTCTTCCTTGTTGGGGGCGTAGAAGCCTTGCTGATCCGGCTGCAGCTGATGCTTCCGGAGAATGCATTCATCGATGCGCGCTTCTACAACCAGATGTTCACGATGCACGGCAGCACGATGATCTTTCTCGCCGTGATGCCGCTAAGCTCTGCGTTCTTCAACTTCATCATGCCGTTGCAGATCGGAGCGAGAGACGTGGCGTTTCCGCGACTTAATTCGTTCAGCCTGTGGACCTTTGTGTTTGGGGGAATCCTGCTGAACATGTCGTTCCTGTTTGAAGGGGGCGCTCCGGCGATCGGCTGGTTCGGCTATGCGCCGCTGACGAGCACCACATATAATCCCGATATCGGGACAGACTTCTGGGTATCGGCGCTGCAGGTGCTTGGAGTAGCTTCGCTTGTAGCCTCGTTCAATTTCATCACCACGATCATCAACATGCGTGCTCCGGGCATGTCGCTCATGCGGATGCCGGTGTTCACGTGGATGACCCTGATCACAAGCTTCCTGATCGTGCTGGCTTTTCCGGCGATTACGATTGCGTTGGTGGAGCTGATGATGGACCGACACTTTGGCACGCACTTCTTTGATGCGTTGAACCAGGGACGGCCGATTCTTTGGCAGCACCTGTTCTGGATCTTCGGCCATCCTGAGGTGTATATTCTGATCCTCCCGGCAATGGGTATTGTGTCGGAAGTGCTTCCGGTATTTTCGCGCAAGCCGCTCTTTGGTTATCCGCTGATCGTGTTTTCAGGGGCCGTGATTGGGTTTCTCGGGTTTGGCGTGTGGAGCCACCACATGTTCACAACCGGCATGGGCGTTGTTGCAACGAGCGCGTTCTCGCTGATGACGATGCTGATCGCGATCCCGACGGGTGTAAAAATCTTCAACTGGATAGGAACGCTGTGGGGCGGGAAGCTGCGCTTTTCAACGGCGATGCTCTTCTCCCTTGGCTTTATCTGGATGTTCATGATCGGCGGATTCACCGGGGTCATGCATGCGAGCGTGCCAGTGGACGCCCAGCAGCAGGACAGCTACTTCGTGATCGCCCACTTCCACTACGTGTTGATCGGCGGTTCGATCTTCGCCATCTTCAGCGGGATTTACTACTGGTTCCCAAAGGTGAGCGGACGCCTGATGAGCGAGAAGCTTGGCCGAATCATTTTCTGGCTGATGTTTGCCGGGTTTAACCTGGCATTCTTCCCAATGCACTTCCTCGGGATGACAGGCATGCCGCGTCGCACGCACACATATAAGGCAGGCATGGGCTGGGAGTTCTGGAACTTTTGGTCAACAATTGGCGCTCTGATTCTGGGTATTACGATCGCCTTCGCACTGATCCAGATGGTGTACGCCTGGCACAAAGGCAAGCCCGCCGGTAAGGATCCTTGGGATGCGCGCACACTCGAGTGGCTGACGGACAACCCGCCCAAGAGCTATAACTTCGCCCGGCTGCCCGTGGTGAAGAGCCGCGACCAGGTCTGGGCAAACAAGTACGGCAAGGCCGAGCAGAAGAACGGGCATATGCCTGAAGACCACCACGGAATTCACATGCCCGACCGCTCGTGGTACCCATTGGCTGCATCGTTTGCTGTGTTTGTGATGGCCCTTGCGATGGTATTCCACAACCGCGAGATCACGTTGTTCGGACTTTCCTTCCAGCATCACCTCGAGCTGCTCTGGGTAGGCGGAGGCCTGTTGCTTCTGAGCATCGTGCTCTGGGCGACCGAAGGTCCTGGCGGTTACCACCTCCACCCGAAGGAAGAGAACGAACCCATGGAGCGTTAATACGCGGATGACGCAGGAGAACCAGAGCAGCGTAGTAACTGCGACCGGCCGTTGCCCATGGTGTGGGGAAGATCCGCTCTATGTGGCCTACCACGACCAGGAGTGGGGAGTGCCCCTGCATGACGATCAGAAGCACTACGAATTTCTGGTGCTGGACGGAGCGCAGGCAGGACTGAGCTGGCTCACAATTCTCCGCAAGCGCGAAGGTTACCGCCGGGCCTTTGCCGGCTTTGTGCCTGAGAAAGTCTCCCGCTTTACCGATTCCGATGTAGAACGCTTGATGCAGGATGCCTCTATCGTGCGCAACCGCGCCAAGATCAACGCTGCTATTGTAAACGCTCGGGCATTTCTCGAAGTGCAGGCGGCGTTTGGCAGCTTCGACGCCTACATCTGGCAGTTTACCGGCGGAGATACGGTCCAGAACAGGTGGAGAACGCTGAGCGAGGTTCCTGCGAGCACCGCAGAGAGCGACGCCATGAGCAAGGACCTGCGTAGGCGCGGTTTCAAATTTGTCGGCTCGACGATTTGCTACGCCTACATGCAGGCCGCTGGCATGGTAAACGACCACCTGACAAGTTGTTTTCGACACACCGAATGTGCTGGCCTGGCGAGAGGCGCAGCCCCCACTACCCTATCTTAATCCTCTTTACGAAAGAACTTAGACTAAAATGAGTACAGCAGTAGCTACTCCCATTGTGCACGGGGACCATGAAGGAGCACCCACCAACACCGGAATTCCGAACAAGAAGCTGGCGATGTGGGCCTTCCTGGCGTCGGACTGCATGTTTTTCGGCACGCTGATCAGCACGCACCTTATCTACCGCAAGACGACGGGCTATGAGAGCGTGCGGGATGTGTTCGATATCGAACTGACATCAGGAAGCACATTCATCCTGCTAATGAGTTCACTTTTTATGGCTCTGGCAGTGAGCGCCATGCACAAGCACAACGTGAAGGCATTCCGTTGGTTCACGCTGCTTGTGTTGTTGTTTGGCGGAATGTTCGTCGGGGCGCAGGTGTATGAGTTCTCTCACTTTGTGCACCATCAGGGCCTGACGCTTTCAAGCAGTCTGTTTGGCTCCACATTCTACACACTCACCGGCACGCACGGCATTCACGTGACAATCGGTCTGATCTGGCTAGCCGGCTGGCTAATCTACTCATTCACGCCAAACTTCAAGGCGGAGCATGCGCTGGATGTCGAAGTAGCGGGCCTTTACTGGCACTTTGTCGACATCGTTTGGATCATCATTTTCCCCTTCATCTATATCCTCGAATATATCATTGGCTAATGAGCACTACTTCCAGCATTTCCGTAAACTTCCCCAAGGTCTCAGAGAAGCAGCTCGAGGCCGAATCGAAGCGTTACTTCACGTTCTTCAACCTGTCCGTGGCCTTGGTTGCGATCACGTTTGTTGAGCTGATCCTGATCATCCTGCCGTTTCCAAAGGCGTTGCTGATCACCACACTCGTGGTGCTGTCGCTCGCAAAGTTCGTAGGGGTGGTGTGGTATTTCATGCACCTGCGCTGGGACCGGCTGTTACTGACACTACTGTTCATCCTCGGGCTTACTTTGGCGGGAGGAACCGTGGCGGCGCTTCTGTTCCTGATTGGCGAAGAAGAGCAGAATCCACGGATCGAGACCACAGGCATACATAGCTTCGCCCACCAAGCGTCCTGACGCGTTGGGATACTAGAGGGAGACGGAGAATTTGATTTCCCTGCTTCACTGGCATACGGAGCCCTTCCTGATTGGCGGGCTGCTGTTGATTGGCTGGATCTACGCAATGCTGGTGGGGCCGATGCGAGCGCGCTTGTTCGCAGGAGCACCGGGAGGCGCGCCGGTCTTTCCACGACAGCAGAGCATCCTCTTTGGCCTTGGGTTGCTGAGCCTGTACCTCGCGGTGGGTTCTCCTCTGGATGCACTGGGTGAGAACTTCCTGTTTTGCGCCCACATGGCGCAGCATAATGTGCTGATGTACGTTTCACCGCTGCTCATGCTGCTGGGATTGCCACACTGGATGATCGATACGGCGCTGATTCGCTCGGGGAGCTTGTACAAAGCGACGAAGTTCTGGTGCAGGCCGGTAGTGGCTGGAGCCGCATTTACACTCGTCTTCTCAGTGTGGCACGTGCCGTCGTTCTATGATGCAGCATTGCACAATAAGCCCCTTCATGTGTTTGAGCATCTAACGATGGTTGCCGTATCTTTCCTGATGTGGTGGCCCATCGCATCCCCCAGCCGGTTGTTACCGCCAATCAGCCGCTGGTCACAGTGCCTCTTTGTGTTCGCCCTTATGGTAGCGCAGACTCCCGTGTTTGGGATACTGGTCTTCAGCGGCGATGTGCTCTACCCTACCTACGCCTTTGCGCCACGCATCGTGGACTTGAGCCCGATCGAGGACCAGGTGCTTGGCGGCGTGGTGATGAAGCTGGCGAACATGAGCGTTTCCCTGATGATTATTGGACGGGCATTTCTGGGCTGGGCTTACAGCGAAGAGCGTGGACTGCGCGCGGGAGTGCTGGCAGGAGAGCGATGAAGAGTGCGAAGATGGTGCTCGAGGGGGGAGTCGAACCCCCACGTCCTTGCGGACACTAGAACCTGAATCTAGCGCGTCTGCCGATTCCGCCACCCGAGCATGGTTCTTCTAATTTCCACCGGATTTGCCCGTTGGAAAGGAAAGCTGGAAGACTTCCAAACCGACTGGGGAAGTCAAGCATGGGTTTCAAAAAATATGTGCAGCGAAGCCGGCTCCAGGTTGCCGGTGGTTCTTAGGCGACTGTCTGTGATGGGAAGGGCGCGGGAGAATCAAACGGACTGGATCCAGCGTTTGAAGAGCCTAGCCATGTCATTGTGTTGACGGGAAAGGAAAGTGAAGTCGCTGGACGCTGCGTGGCGACTGCTAAGGAGAGGCAAGCCCAATCCATTCAGCCCTACAGCAACTAAGAAGTTTCCAGACGTGGAACTGGCGTGGATCTTGTTGCATCGGGTTAGGAATTGGAATGAACCCAGTAACGGCACAGGGCATGCGGCCGGACATGAGTGATCCGGGGTTGCGGCGGCGATATCTTGAAACAATTTTGGGAGTTAATTTCTCCGCGGACAATCGCGTGGAAGTGCTGCGAAACGGGGTTGAGATATTCCCGGCGATGCTGGAGGCGATACGCGGCGCCCGAATCAGCATCGAGATGCTCACCTACGTCTACTGGAGCGGGACCATTGCCGAGAAGTTTGCAGAGGCGCTGTCGGAACGCGCGATTAGCGGCGTCAACGTGCGTGTCCTGCTGGATGCGGTTGGTGCTGCAAAAATGCCTGTGACCCTAATTGAGCGTATGCGAGACGCCGGTGTGGATGTGGAATGGTTCAGACCGATCACGCGCTGGAAGGTGTGGAACGTGGACAATCGCACGCACCGCAAAACTCTTGTATGCGACAATCATGTGGGATTCACCGGGGGCGTCGGTATTGCAGAGGAATGGGAGGGTGATGCGCGCAATCCGAATGAATGGCGGGAAACGCACTTGAGACTGGAAGGGAGCTGCGTGTCTGGCCTGACGGGCGCCTTCTGGGACGACTGGTTTCAAATGCGTGGTTATAGCGAACTGCCGGAAGTGCGCTTGACGCAAATGGATGGGAAGGCAGGCGATTCGCAGGTGCAGATCGTAGCATCGAATGCGCTGCGGGAAGGGAGCGAAAACGGCGCGCTGCTCGCCGGTCTGATGCGGCTAGCCCAGAAACGGTTGTTCATCACGACTGCCTACTTTGTGCCGAACGACCTGTATATAAAGCTGCTGATTGGAAAGGTGCAGGCAGGCGTGGACGTGAAGATAATTGTGCCCGGACGCTATACGGACCAGCGTTTTGATCAGCTTGCCGGTGAGGACATTTTCCAGGAGTTGCTCGACGGAGGCGTAGAGATCTATCGCTACCAGAAGACGATGATGCACGCGAAAGTGATCCTTGTGGATGATGATCTGGCCATGGTTGGCTCCACAAACTTCAACAATCGATCGATCAGCAAGGATGACGAAGTCTCCGCAGTGGTGAGCGATGTCAGTGTGGTAAAGCAACTGGACAGCCACTTCAAGGAGGACCTGCGCTACTGCGACCGGGTGCACACGTGGCGCTGGAATCGGCGGGGAATGCTGCAGAGAGTCGGCGAAACAGTAACCAAGCCTTTCAAGGGGCAGCTGTGAACGGCATGGCGGGCGCTATGGGGGTGGTTGCGTAAGGAAACGTCATGACTGAAAGGAAGTCGCATGCTCCCGTCTATGTATCGCTTGGATTGCTTCTACTGGTGGTGGGGCTGTATTGGATTTGGCCAGCGTACCGAGAGTTCGTGAATGAGGGAATGACGGCCCTCACAAGCGATGACAATGACCAGATCAAGGCATGGGTGAGCCAGTTTGGGTTCTGGGGGCCGCTGATCATTATCGCGGCAATGGTGGCGCAGATGTTCCTGCTTGTACTGCCCTCCTGGGGATTGATGATTGTCGCTGTATTGGCCTACGGGCCGGTGCTGGGGAGTGTCATCTCCATATTGGCCGTGTTGGCGGCATCGACGGTGGGGTATATCATAGGCCGGTTTCTGAGTGAGAGCGCCTTGGAGAGGTTCCTCGGAGCAAAGACGCTGGAGAAAGTTGAGGACCAGGTCTGTGCGTATGGATTCTGGTTCGTGGTGATCGTGCGACTGGCTCCATTCCTGTCGAACGATGCTATCAGCCTGATCGCAGGGCTAGTGCGCATGGGCTACATGCGGTTCATGATCGCCACATTTGTTGGGATAGCTCCTCTGGCGGCAGCGATTGGATATTTCGGGCGCGACACATCCTCGCTCAAGAGCGGGTTGATATGGATATCGGCGATAGCCCTTGTCGGACTCGCGTTGAAGGTGATATGGGATAAGAAGCACGGAAAGGAAAAGTCGCCGAGGCGAAGTAAGGTAAATCACTTCCGGGCGACCCGGGATAAACATGAAAAGCAGCCTCTATAGCTCAGAAGTCTATAATCAGGCACTGCGCCAATTTGAGCGGGTAGCCGATCTGTTGGAGATCACTGAAAACGATCGCGAGCGCGTAAGACTCCCTAAACGAGCCCTCATCGTATCGCTTCCCGTGCATATGGATGATGGGCGGGTAAAAGTATTTGAAGGCTACCGGGTTCAGCACCACCTGACGATGGGCGCCTGCAAGGGCGGAACGCGTTTCCATCCGGCTGTGACCATTGGCGAAGTTGCGGCGCTGGCCATGTGGATGAGCTGGAAATGCGCGCTCGTGGGGCTTCCCTACGGCGGCGCCAAAGGGGGCGTTGCTGTTGATCCGGGTCGGCTGAGCCAAGGCGAACTTGAGCGGCTATCGAGACGTTACATGCAGGAGATGGCGCCGTTTGTGGGCACCCACACCGACGTTATGGCGCCCGACATGGGCACGACGCCGCAGACGATGGCCTGGTTCATGGACACCTACTCGAATCATGTGGGGCACTCAGAACCCGCCGTAGTAACGGGCAAACCAATTGAGGTTGGTGGATCCCAAGGCCGGCTGGAAGCCACCGGCAGAGGTGTAGCCTACCTGGTGAAGCGTTATCTGGAAAACTACCGAGTAAAACCGTCTCAGGCTACAATAGCCATCCAAGGCTTTGGTAATGTGGGCTCGCACGCAGCCTTGGGCTTGCTGGAGTACGGCGCCCGAATCATTGCAATCAGCGATGTGAGTGGAGGCTTCTACAATGCACGGGGTCTGGATATCCACGACGCAATACGCTACGTGGAGAAGAAGAAGACGTTGGCTGGTTGGAACGGCGGCGACGCAATCAGCAACGAGCAGTTGCTGGAGCTTGAATGCACGGTGCTGATACCCGCAGCCCTGGAAAGGGTAATCAACGAGAAGAATGCCGCAAAGCTACGCTGTCGCTTCCTTGCCGAAGCGGCCAATGGTCCCACAACCAATGAAGCAGATTCAATCATCGACAAGCGCGGAGACATTGAAGTTATTCCGGATATTTTGTGCAACGCCGGCGGCGTGACGGTATCCTATTTTGAGTGGGTGCAGGACTTGCAAAGCCTATTCTGGGAGCGAGAAGAGGTGCTTCGAAGACTGTTCGAAATTCTCGATCGCGCCCGTTATAACGTGGACTCACAGGCGGAACGTTTGGGATGTAGCCGAAGATTGGGCGCGCTTAGTCTCGGCGTGGAGAGAGTTGTGACAGCGAAGCGATTGCGGGGGTTGTTTCCGTAGGGGAACTCAAATTCCAAAACCTAAGACCAAGAGGGATGCGGTCGGAATGCTTTTACTTTACCGCAAGGTCGAAGGGGATGAAGCGTTCCTGCCCTTGGATGGAAACTTGAGCCCAGAGACGGTAGTTGCCGGGACGGTCTGGCATGAAGGAGAAATCGAGAGCGTCTGGGGATCGGAGGGTTTGGCCTTTGAGATATATAGTGAGCGGGTGCAGGTGTGCGAATCCTGTATGGCCTGCATCAAAGGCGACCAAATGAGCCCAGGCATTCATGACTGGCTCCAGCTTGGCTGGCCGGCCATCTGGGTCGGTGATCAAGAGCCGAAGAAGATTTTCCTTCTTTTGCCGCAGACCATCGTCAGCTCCCTCGAGCGTAAAGACATAGTCTCCATCCGAGTACTCGAAAGCTGACTTGGCGAAACGGGGCTCAATCGAAGCGCCTTCGCCAGAGGTAAACCCGCTTTCAATGAGCACGCGACGCCCGCTCCGCAGGGGGATAAAGTCCAGATAGACCGCGTAATTGCCTTCGTAGCGCGGGGTGAGAGTAAAGGCGAACTCCCCCGGAGCGCCAGTGGGCGTGGGGTGAATGTGCTGGTAGTCCTGCAGGGAAGCATCGACCGCCATGAGATGAATGCGTTCTGTGTGGCTAACGGCGATCTCTTCTGCGGTTAGGGGTTCGCCCTGATAATCGGTGAGTCTTAGACGAAAGTTTATCGGCTGCCCGGGAACAGGGTTTTCAAGAGGAGTGAGCTGCGCCTGTACGGGAAAGCGCATCTTCTGCATATCGAAGAACTGGATCTCGCCGGGACCGCAGTACTCGATTTCGCCACTGGCGCTCATGTAGTCACGGTAATGCATTACATCGCACGCCTCCACCGGCATGGCGCGAATCAGAAAATATGCGCCGCCAAAGACTGCCGTAATTGCGACGGTCTGTATGAAGAGAACATTCCTGGTGCGCGCCATCTTAGTTCCCGGCTGCAGTTTTAATGTGCTTGAAGAAGTCGTCCTTATCCCAACCGCTGCCCGGGACCTGATAAACGATCTTGCCAGTCGGGTCTGCCACGATTGTGCGCATGGTATGGTTGACGATATAGGTAGGGTCTTCCTCCGCAAGAATACCAAGCTGCAACTTTAGGTCTTCCACCGCCTGTGCGTCTCCACCGAGGAATGAGAAGTTGTCATTCTCGATCCCGTAGCTGCGCGCGTAGGCATTAAAAACGCCGGGCGTATCATAGTCAGGATCGAGCGTAATGGATACAAAGTGAACATTCGTGATGCCCGCCTCGCGGACCTGGTCCTGCAGCTGACTCATGCGCATAGTTGCAGCCGGGCACATGTTTGGGCTGGTGCAGCGTGTGAAAATGAAGTTGATGACGGCCACCTTGCCATTGAGCGAGTCGCTTTGGAAGAGTTGGCCATTCTGATCCCACAGCGCAAAACGGGGGAGCTTCTCCCCAATCGAACGAAAGACTTTCCGGCCACGTTGCACAGTATCTCGGCGAAGGCGCTGATTCTCAGCGCGCATGATATTGAGGCTGGTCTTATTTGCAGGCCAGATGTTCTCCAGCAATGTCACCCCGTCAGACTGGACTGACTTGCCGCGGATCTGATCGCCAACGGTATAAATGGCAAGATCGCCCACCCCAGCCTTGCCTCTAATCTCCCGGTTTTTGCCGAGATCCACCGACATGACGCCATTGTCGGCATCGGTGGCGGAAACAACGCCTTCAAAGCTGGCCGCGAGCAAAGGATGTAGTGCTGTGAGAAAAAGCGAAAATAAAGCGAGTCTCATGGGGAGGGGATATCTCACTACAATAGATGCGATCAGGCAAGAGGCAAGGAGCCCGGCCTAGCTCCCCTCCCCGTGAATGGGGCGAAGTTCAAGAATCCGGTCGCAGGAGAAGATTTACTCCCGCAATTCTGCTCCAGAAGGAAGCTCGCCGAGGAGCTCGGAGAAGGACTTGAAGTAGTGGCTCAATTGAGACACGTCCTGAACCTGTCCAAGAGTGGCGTCGAAGAGTTCACGTTTCTCCTGCTTAAGCATCTCGACACGTTCTTCCACAGTGCCGGGGGCGATGAGACGATAAACGAAGACGGTCTTGTCCTGACCGATGCGGTGCACCCGATCAATCGCCTGCGCCTCGACAGCCGGGTTCCACCATGGGTCCAAGAGGAACACATAATCTGCAGCATTCAGGGTAATGCCGGTTCCGCCCGCCTTGAGACTGACCAGAATGACGCTTGGGCCCTTGGTGTTCTGAAAGTCTGCGACCGGCTTCGCACGGTTTGTGGTCTGGCCGGTAAGCATCTGGATTGGAAGCTCTGGAAACGCCTCCTTCAATGCGACTTGGACGCGGCGCAGGAATGTGGCAAACTGGCTGAAGATGACCGCTTTCCTGCCCTGCGCCACCGGTTCCTGAAGCTTCTCGATAAGGGAGAGAACCTTGCCGCTCTGCCTGGGATTACTCTCCTGCCAGGGAAGCAAGCCGGGATCGCAACACGCTTGGCGCAGGCGGGTAAGCAACGCAAAGAAGGTCATGGAGCGCTCCTTGATCGCGCCTTCTATATCTTCGCCGAAGGTCTGGATGCCTTCGCGGGCGAGCTTGCGGTACTCACGCTCCTGCAAGGGGGTTAACGGACAATTGAGTACGGCCTCTACTTTTGGCGGAAGCTCGGAAGCGACATCTGTTTTCGTACGTCGCAACACAAATGGAGCAACCTGGCGACGCAACTGCTCCCGCAGGCCATCTGGATCCTTGGCAGCCAATTCCAGAATGCGACGGCGTGCGCCGAGCAAACCCGGCATCAAAAAGCGGAAGATTGTCCACAGATCGAGTTCACGATTTTCGATCGGGGTGCCGGTAACGGCGAGACGGCGGTCTGCGCGGATCGCCATGCAAGACTGGGTGACCTTGGCGTCCGGGTTCTTGATGAACTGTGCCTCGTCAAGAACGGCGTAGAGGAAATCGATCTGCGGCAATAGGCGCCTGCGGCGGCGAAGTTGGGTGTAACTGGCCACCCAAAGAGCCGGGGTCTTGTCCTCTTCCCACGACTGGCCGTTCTGCAGGACGCGCACAGGCAAATTGGGGAAGAATCGGGCTGCTTCCGCCTTCCAGACCGGAACAACGCTGGCTGGGCAGACGATCAGACTCGAGCGCTGAAATGGAATTTCCTGAGCCAGAAGCGAGAGGACCTGAACGGTTTTCCCCAAGCCCATTTCGTCTGCGAGCAAGGAGTGGCAGTCGTTGAGCGCCAAATGCTGCATCCATGCCACGCCACGCTTTTGGTATGGACGCAAAAACTCTGGTAGGGCTCCGTTAAGAGATGGTGGGTTGGCAACGAGATCCCTCCACTGCTTGAGCTCGCGTGTGAGTTGCAGGGGAAGCTGCTCCTTCTGGAACAGCGAGAAAAGCATGTAGCGAGGAATATCAGCGCCGGGATCGATTGACGCGCCGAGCTCGTTGATGACGTTCGCCTGTTCTTCATCCACGCGTAGCAGGCCGAGCTCTGGCGCAACGACAACCTGACCTGCCCTGCGAAGCAAGCGCGCAACATTGACGCCCTCAAGAACCTTTCCGTCGATGTAGGCGTTCCATGACAGCGCAACGCCGCTCTTACGCAGCTCAGCGCGCGCCTTCACCCGTACGCTGCGAACGCCTTCGGCAAACAGATCGAGACGTGGATCTGCCTGCACATCGAATGCAGACCGCCACGCAGGAAGATCATTGCGAAGAAATGCAGGGATGCGAAAGGGGTCGTTGAGGATGAAATCGCCCTTGCCTGTGCGGAAGCTGAAGCCCGCCTTCTTTGCACGGGACGTGAGACGGATAAGCATTTCCCGCTCTGCCTCAGTGGCCTGCCCCTTACCTCGCAGCGAGCCCAGTGCAGGCTCCTCCCTCAGGTTCTTTACCCAAAACCCCTGCAGGCGCACGCCTTGAGGAACCGGCGTAAGCCGCACTCGCAAGTGTGGTTTTTCCCGGGGTTCCTCTGGTTTGGACTCCACAGGTTCCGGCGTCGTTACTGCTTGCTCGGCGCCGTTTGAATAGGACTCATCTGGCACCGGAGGAAGCTCGAAGGAGAGCAGCTCCTCTGTCTCGTAGAGACCAGCCGCGGCAAGCGCCCTGCCCTCCGCCTTGTCGCTGATGCCCGAGCGAATAAGCGGTCCCTTCTTGCCCCACTCTACCACGGTATAGACATCAGTCTTTCCCTGGCGCATGTGGACGATGAGGGAGGTTTCGTCCAGGTCCAGCTGCCGAATCTCGCCCGAGCGGTATAAATCGCGCCCGCGATCGAGCTCCGAAGCCTTGAAGTAATGCTCCCAAGGATCAGAAAGCAGAGCGAACCAGTGCTCCAGTGCGACTGGTGAGTAAACTCGCTTGGGGCTACGTAGCGGCACAGTTGACTGACTAAAAAAAGACCCCAAAGTTACAGATCTGGCTAAGGTGAATCAAGGCCTGTTGTTGCAGTGAGTGAACTAAAGCGAATCAGGATCGAGCGCCGCGTGGCGTTTGCAGACACGGATGCAGCCGGCATAGCGCATTTTAGCCGAATGCTTTGCTGGGTGGAAGAGGCGGAGACGTCGTTTCTCAGAGAGCATGGTCATAGGCTTTACACCATAGATGACGATGGAGCGGCGCGAGGGTTCCCAAAAGTGGGCATTGAGGTAAAATTTCTGCATCCTGTGCGCTTTGATGAAAGGGTGCTTGTGGAACTGACGCTGGAACGCATAGGACGACGCTCGCTGAATTACCGGTTCCAGATCGTGGGTGAAGGCGGCGAAGTTGCGGCAGAAGGGCAGTGGGCAGTGGCTCATGTAGAGATCGATCGAGGAGGAAAGCTACGAGGGATCGAGCTTCCGCCCGGGCTGGGAAAGGAAGGGATTTGAAAATCATTGCACATCGGGGCTCATCAGCGCAAGCCCCGGAGAACACATTGGCAGCATTTGCACTTGCGATCTCTGAAGGAGCGGACGGAGTGGAGTTCGATGTGCGCCTCAGCCGTGATGGCCACCCCATGGTTATTCACGACGAGACGCTTGAGCGGACAGCTGGCGATGTGCGTCGGGTTAGCGAACTGACGGTTGCACAGTTGAAGCGGCTGGACGCCGGAAAATGGAAAGGCGCCAGCTATGCCGGAGAACGAATCCCGACGCTGGAGGAGACGCTGGCAATGTTGCCGCCAGAACGCCTCCTGCTCATAGAGCTAAAGGAGGGACCGGAGAGTGTGACGCCGGTGCTCGATGTGGTCGGCGAGTCTGCGCATGGGAGCGCTCAACATGTGTTCATGAGCTTCAATTTCGAGACCTGCCGTGAACTCTCGAAGCAAGTGGGGGGCAAGCCTATTCTGGGACTTGTGCCGCCACCATCTGCCGTAAAGACGCCGCTGACGGAGATTGCAAAGGAGGCCAGACAAATGGGACTTGCAGGGCTCGGAGTTTCGGACCTGTGGCTGGAGAAACTGCAGTACGGCAGCCTGCTTCGGCGCCATGTTTTTGGCAATACGGATGGCGCCTTGATGCTGTCTGTGTGGACGATTGATCATCCAGGTCGAGCTCGCGCCTGGAGAGCACTTGGGGCGAAGCTGTTGACCACCAACGTTCCCTCGGTCATAAATAAGGGGCTGACCGGCAGAACTAACGAAGCCGAAGCATAAGGACAAACCAGATGCGCATACTTCAACTCATCCGATCTCGTAATTTTGCAGGCTCCGAACAATCGGTCATGACACTATCGCGGGAACTGCTGCGACAAGGGCACGAGGTGGAGGTGGCCGTGAAGAGTGGTGGAGACCTGGAAAGAATTTACAAGGAAGGTGGGCTACAAGTAGCGGAAGTGCCGTTGGACTCCTTTTTCACCGGCGCCCGTTTGCGGCGCTATGTGCGCGAGCGGCAGTTTGATATTTTGCACGCCCACCTGACAGGGGCGGCGCGACTGGCCGTGAAAGTGGCCAAGGATCTGCCGGTGGGGTTGGTGGCGCATGCGCATATTCTCAAGGACGACAGCATCTTTCAAGAGGCAGCCAAGACGGGGTGCCTGATCACCGTCTCCCGCTATGTTTCGGAATATTACCTGAACGAATGCCATGTGCCTGCCGAACGCTTGCACATGGTTCATAACGGCACGGACGCAATGCGACACGGCGCCGCCAGCACAAGCAAGTCGTCGTTGAGGCGCGAGGTAACCTCCGAACTGGGACTCCCTGCAAACGCGCGTCTCGTAACGCTGGCGGGCCGAGTGTCGCCGGGGAAGGGCCAGGAGGTCCTGGTGAAGGCGGCGCCCATGATCCTTCAAAAAGCGCCCGAGACCCGTTTCCTGATTTTTGGCAACATGGAACAGAAGCATGGCTATGTTGCCAAGGTTGAGAGCCTGATCGAGGAACTTGGGCTGAAGGATCGTGTGCTGATGCTAGGTTTTCGGACTGACGCGCCTCGCCTCGTTCGGGCTGCACACGCGCATGTCGTGCCTTCGCTGGAGGAGCCCTTTGGGCTGGTGGTTATCGAGGGGATGATGCTCGAAACGCCTATTGTGGCGAGCAGGGTGGGAGGCATTCCCGAGATCATCGATGACGGGGACTTGGGGACCCTTGTGGAACCGGGAGATGCTGTAGCCTTGGCTCAAGGGGTGATCGAAGCGCTGCTCAGGCCGGACCAGCAACGCATACGCCGTGCACGAAAGGCAGCCCAGGAACGCTTTGCGCCCGATGTGATGACGGGACGGATTCTTGAGATATACAAGGAAGCCCGCCGACTTAGAGGACTCAATGAGGAATTCGAGCCGCAACCTAAGTAGACGTTTTGCAGGGGGCCGCTTCTACAATTCAAGAAGCGGTGTTCGGATGTTGACGATATCCGGCCAAGAGGGCAGTTAGCTCCTGATGAAGTGCCGTAAGTTCCCCCACCCCATCGGTTTGCTCTTCACTGCAATCCTGTCTTTTGCAGCCGTTCTCCAAGCAGATCAAGCCTCATATTTTGATAAGCCCTTCGACCGGGCTTACGAGGTCGAGATGCGTCAGCGCATCATCGATCAGATCGATAAGTACCTTGAGAATCACACTCACGAGCTTGCGGTTAAGCGCGACCGATACTGGAACCGGGATCTACAATCCGAAGCCGCGTATGTCGCGTCTGTAGAGAAGAATCGGGAGAAGCTGAAACAGATCACAGGCTTTGTCGACGAGCGAACGGAGCCTCGCATGGAGGCCTACAGCGAGGCCCTTGGCCAGCTGATCCTCTCGGAAACCGAGAACTATTCGGTGCAAGCCGTTCGCTGGCCGGTATTCGACAAAGTGATGGGAGAGGGCCTGCTTCTCTTGCCAAGGGGAGAGGTAAAAGCAGCTGTGGTTGCGTTTCCGGATGCAGACCAACAGCCAGAAACCTTAGTCGGGTGGACAGACGAATCTACCAGCGTTAACCCATTTGCCGCCTTACTGGCGGATAACGGCGTCGCGGTTCTGATTCCAGTGCTGGTGAGTCGGGAAATGCGTTATATCGATGAAGGCATAGACGCCATTCCGATTCTTGACTGGCTTCCCGAGAGCGGCCCCAAGAGGAAGCTACGATCGAACCTGAGCAACCGGGAAATCGTCTGGAGACAGTCGTTTCTCATGGGACGACATGTGATCGGTTACGAGCTCCAACGCGCAGCAGCAGGCTTGGACTGGTTTGAACGGCGCTTTTCCAATAATATTCCTTTGGGATTCGCTGGTTACGGAGAGGGAGGCTTACTTGCGCTTTACGGCGCCGCCGTGGATCCCCGTGTGGATGTAGCCTTGGTCAGCGGATACTTTGGTCCCCGTGAGAACCTGTATAGCGAGCCGACCGAGCGACTTGTTTGGGGGCTCCTTAAAGAGTTTGGCGACGCCGAGATCGCCAGTCTGATTTTGCCCCGGACGGTAATCATCGAGCACAGCAAGGAACCGGATTATGCGGTACAAACGCCGATGCCGCTACGGGATGGCGATGAGGCTGACTGGTTTCAGGACATGGCGCTGAAGTCTGCAATCGACGGACGTATAGAGACGCGAACAACGCGTGCCGTGCGAGGAGAAGTAGAGCGCCTACGCGGGTTCTTTGTTGGATCCACTTTCGGAGATAGGATTCACTTTGTTCAAGGGCGGAACGACGAAGCCTTGGATGCCTGGTCGATCGAAAGCGTCCGACTGTTTCTCGGGGCCCTCGGTATCGATGAGGCGAACCAATCACCCGGCGCGCTCCCGCCACCTCCTGCAATTGCAATAGATGCTACACGACGTCAAAATCGCATTTCTGACAACCTCTCGGCCCACCTAATCGATTGGGGACGAAACAGCGACTTCGACAAGTATCGATTCTTTCAGGGAGATACTTCATCGCCTGCGGCCTGGGACAAGTCGATGGAGCCCTATCGGAAATATTTCTACGAGGAGATCATCGGCAAACTGCCCGACGCCGAAAACTTGTCCCCGCTCAATGTGCGCAAACGCAAAGTGATGGAGTCGGTGAACTGGAGCGGATATGAGGTAGTCTATGACGCCTTGCCCGGCGTGTGGGGCGTCGGCGTGCTTGCGGTTCCGAAGGATATCCAGGAAGGAGAGAAACGTCCTGTTGTTGTCCTGCAACACGGCCATGGAGGGATGCCCGGCAGCTATGCAAAGGAGGGCGCGTATCACAATCTAATGTCCCGGCTTTGCGAGCGCGGCTTTATTGTTTTCGCAGCACACGTTCCCTTCCATTTCGATGTGAAGCGGGCATTTCCTGTCGGCGCCACAGTTTACTCGTTTGGCGTGCCGCAATACCAACAGGCGATCCGCTTCCTGAAGACGCTGGACTATGTGGACGCAGACCGCATGGGCTACTACGGCCTGAGCTGGGGCGGACGGACTGCACTCTTCATTCCGCCCCTTGTCCCGGAGTTCAAGTTTGCGGTCAGTTCCTGTTTCTTCAGCGATTGGCCAAGGAGGGCGCTGAACGTAGACTGGACTGCCTCGAACCTCTATCATGAGGGTTTTGATCTTTTCAAGTTCGGCATGGGCACACACTTCGGCCATGCTGAGATGGCGCTGATGACAGCGCCGAGGGGATTCGTGGTCGAAAATGGATACTATGACACTGCTGTTGTCACGTCCCTCGCAGCCTATGACTTTGCGAAGATAAAACGAGTCTATGACTTGCTCGGCATTGGCGATCGGGCGCAATGGCACGGACACATTGGCGGCCATGAAACACACCTGGACTCTCTCCTGCCATATATACATCGGATGCTACAGCACCCGGTGCGCCCCATTGGGGCGGTGCATCCAGTGGATGCTGTGGAGGAATGACCGGATCGAGCTTGGGGTGGGGGGCGTCCAAATGCCGGCGCCTGCGAACCGGCTGAAAACGTGAATCCGTTTAAAGCGGTAACTTCCCGTTGCCACTTCCATGAAGACCGCCAAGGTTACTTGTCCAAAGCTCCGCAGATGGTGCAGCGTTCGGGTGTGTGAAATCAAGGGGATCCTGGAGGCAGAGTCTCAGGTTGTGGTTCGTCAAATCCTATAATTTTGAAGAGACGTACCGGATCAACGGACTCCTTGGAGATCACATCGACAGAAGTTCGATACGAAGATGTGTAAAAGACGTTTCCTACCTGACCGTTCTTGATGTAGAAGGCCTGGCTGCGACGTTTGTCTTCGTCTTTGAACTCGAATTCTACTTTCGTGCGAATGTTGGAGTCAAAGAGAGTCTTCAAAGCAGCCCGATCGGTCTCGCCCAGGAACTGAAAGCGCTCGAGAATTTCCCGACTGTCCATGCTGGCGAACTCCATGACATCTACCGGATGAGGTACGCGAACAGTGAAACTCGCATCTACTCTTTCGGACTCAGGTACTACTATCAGATCTTGGAAACCTTGTACTTCAAACCAGAGAAAGGCTGCTACGAGGGCTATGGCAGATGCTACTCCAGCGATGAATGCGATGGCAATTTTCCACATGACGATCTGTGGTTCAAGCGAGGGGAGATGGGGGAATCATGGTGAAGGATGTTCTCGATTCGCCGGGATGCGGTAGACATTATCTTCTCTGATATAGAAGGATGAGCTGGTAGGGTTGAGTTCGGTCTCCGCGTCGTATGACAGCGTTACCTCTGCAAGCATACTAGTATGGAAGAGGGATTCTAGCGCAGCTCGCTCAGGTTCGACCAGGAAGTCGAGGCGATCCAGCAGTGCTTGTGCATCCATTCCAGCAAATACTCTTTCTTCTATGGGCTCGGGAACATGAATAGTAACAGCAAAGCTAACTTTCCAGGCTTCGGGGATGAACTGATTCTTGATCTCCTTCCTATTGCTGGCCAACTCAAACGCGGCAAACGCGACGACCAATGCCGATACCATGCCGGTGAAGTAAGCTGCCACTGCTTTCCACATCCTGGAGAGGATAGTCCGGTATTACTTGAGCCGTAAGCTCAAAATGCACCGCATGTCACATGACCTGTCGCGAATCATGGTAGATGTTTTGATCCTTTACTGCCCGGGTAGCTGATGAACGGAGATGGACTCGGGTGGACGGAAAGATTGGAAGACTCCCTGCCTACGTTGCTGTGGTTGGGGTGTTTTTTGACTATAGGTTCTGTGTTGCTTGTCGCTTAGCCTTGACGGGATCGAGTGATGGTAGATGCTTTGACCCTTCACTGCCCGGGTGGCGGAATTGGCAGACGCTGAGGACTTAAAATCCTTTGACCGAAAGGTCGTGCGGGTTCGAGCCCCGCCCTGGGCACCA
>CAYSHY010000008.1:59236-67500 GCA_964430955.1 uncultured Puniceicoccaceae bacterium
CGTGCGGGTTCGAGCCCCGCCCTGGGCACCACCCTCTCGGAACACTGATAAGGTTTTCACCGGAGTTTTGGGGACGAGGGGAGTAAAACTTTATCAAGGTATTACCTATTGACTCCGCTTGACATCTCTCTAGGTATTACTACTTAGTTATCGAATTCAGGTGGGGCTATGAGAATTCAATTGTCGCTATTATTGGGGGGACTGCTTGCTGTACCGGGGATATTGCACGGGCAGTTCATAACGCATGGGAACCAGCCGAACGTCGTTGTATTTGGCGATTTTACGTCGACCTACACGGAGACGAATGGTGCGTTGTGGGTCAAGGGATCCATGACTGTTACCGGTTACAATGTGGGGGTGGAGCTTGGGGGCGTTGCCTCAGACCATCCAACATTGGTGGTGGGCAAGAACCTGACCTACACAAACGGTGAAATTTCTTACGGCAGCGCCTATGTCGGTGGAACGGTAAACGCCACCGGCATGACCGTGAAAAACGGAACTCTGAACAACAGCGTGCCTATCGATTTCAATAACGTCTACTCGAGCGCCAAGAACAAATCTCAGGAGCTGGCGCAGATGGCCGACGCGTATAACTCACTCACGGTGTCCGCCTACGGGGTGATGAACCTTTCGCTTAACAGCGGGGTAAACGTGGTGAACATCGCTGGCTCCACGTTGAAAAACATCAACACGTTTAACATCAGCGGGGCGAGCGATAGCGTAGTGATTTTCAATGTTCCAGATACGCACTATTTGCACGAGGCCTGGACGGGCATGAACGAAAACCAACTCGTGGGAATCAGCTCGAACCAGATTCTGTTCAACTTCTACAACGCAGAGGAAGTAAAGCTGGACCGTTTGGGTGGAATCCTGGGTTCAGTGCTGGCCCCAGATGCGCATGTGACGTCCGGTTGGGGTTCCATGAAAGGGCAGCTAATTGCGGGAAGTTACTCGGGCAACACCGAGTTCTATAACCAGTTCTTCAATTGGCCACAGCCGATTCCAGAGCCAGCGACTGTTGCTATGCTCGGCGTTCTGGGTATGGCTGGAATGGTTGGTGCACGCCAGTGGTTGCGTCGGAAGGACAAATCAGCTGCGTAGCCGTAAGCGAGACGCTGAAGTGAGGCAGGCGAATAGCTCCTGGATCTGAAACGAGTTGTTTGACGTGCGCCGCAACAAGGGCCTTTGTCAATCAACCGCTTATCTATCCACGCTGCGTCGTCAGTTCCAGTCGCCTCAGATCTGAGGGAAGGTAAGGTTGAAGCGGGAGCAGAGATCCGGGACGCTGGAAAAGTCCATATCGAGGGAATACTTCAGGTTAATTTCCGCAAACTTTTCGAGATCTCCCCAAGCAGCGGCAACTTCGCGGAAGTAGTTCTCGAAGCCTGCAGGAGAGATGATCTCTATTATTTCGCATGGCTCGTCGCTGGGATTCCAGAAAGTGTGCCACTGGCCACGTGGCTTGAAAACCCAATCACCCTCCCCTGCTTCCACAACCTCGTCTCCCAATAGCGCGCCCAGCCTGCCTCGAATAACAAAGGAGTATTCGTCTTCGTTGTGATGGTAGTGCAAGGGCGCCGCAAGGGCTTTGGGCGCTATTGGGTGGTGAACGACTGAGAAACGCCCTTTGGAAAGAGATGACGGCAACTTCCACCGTACACCCAAGCCCCCAAAGTCAAAGAAGTCTCCTTCGTCGCGGGCAACAGAAACAATTTTTGTCCCTGAGCTGTTAGCTGTATTCCTGGCATCCATCGCAGGCCCGGTTTGAGCAGGGATGAGATGCTACAGAAATAACACAAGGTCGCAACAGAAAACGATCCTGCTCTATCACTCGACAGCCTGACCCTACGACCGAGATGGTTGTAGATTTAATCAGCGGCAGCGTGGCCAATTGCGCCGGCGCCGAGAACGATTACTGAGAAGAACACTGCAGTCGCCAGCGCCATTATGAAGCCAAGGAGCACCGCCAGACCGTCTTCCTCCAGGAGCCCCACTGATAGGGCCAGAATCGTGGCGGCAGGGAAAGTGTTGCTGAACGGGATGGGCAAAGGGAGCATCAGCAAGACTGCGTTGATGGCGATGATGAGCGCGGCCACTTGCTTCCACGGGCGACGCGTGAGCCAAGCCAAACGAATCCGAGTAATACGCTCGATCTTAGCGAGTAACCATCCAGTGACATTGAGAAGCGTCGGGAAAAAGTGCGCTGGGATGCGGACGCGCCCCAAGCGCTCCGGCAATCGTGCATGATTGGTGATGAGCAGACTGAGGGAAAGAAAAGCTATGGAGAGGCCAAAGGGGATGCTCACACCAAGCAATGGAATTGGCTGACAGAATGGGAGGGAGAGAAGCGCACACATAAGTAGAGGAGCATTCTCCTGTAAGTGCTCAACAGCCTGTCCCAGAGTAAGGTGGCCCTTCTCTGCTTCATCCGCGAGCTTCTGAACCGCGCGCGAAAGATGCCCCTGAGATGGTGCGGCCTCAGGTTCATCGTGCGCTGCCAAATGAAAAGACTCTTCCTGTTCGGGCGACTGCATAACCAAGGGAACGCTGTAGCATGATAGGGGCCGTGAAAGACCAGATAACTCACCGATGAATCATGCCGATCTTGGAATCATAAAACCAAGGGGCAAAGATCGGTAGGAAGTCAGCTATAGGATTGGAGGCTTACTGGAGATTGAAGAACCTGACGGCGTTGGCAGTGGTCTGGGTCCGGAGGGTAATCTCTGGAACGTTAAGCGCGTTGGCTAGGGAAGCGGCTGTGTGGACGATATTGGCGGGCTCGTTTTGCTTGCCGCGGTGCGGCTCCGGGGAAAGGTAGGGCGCATCGGTCTCTACCATTAGCCTTTCCAGACCTTGCTCTACGGCAGCCTGCCGCACGTCGACTCCATTTTTGTAGGTCACGATGCCTGTAAAGGAGGCGCGCCCTCCCCTGCCATTGAGCACCCGAACTTCCTCAGCGCCATTCGTGAAGCAATGAAAGACAACCCTTGACCAGTCGACGCCGCTCTTGTCGATCATGCGTAGGCAGTCGTCGAAGCTGTTACGGGAATGGATGACAACGGGGCAATCGAACTGCAGGGCAAGCTCGAGCTGAGCGGCGAATGCCTGTTGTTGGCGTTGTATTACTTCTTCTTTTTCCGATGGATCAGAAGGCAGGCGAAAGTAATCGAGCCCAATCTCGCCCAAAGCAACCGGAAGTGGATCATGACCAAACCAAGTGGAGATTTCCATGACCTGTTCGCGCCAGTCCTCCTCGACATGGTTTGGGTGAAGCCCAACCGTCCAGTAGATTTTACCGGGATGTTCTTCTGCCAGACGAGCATACAGTGACCAGTCTTCAGAGCTCGTGCCGATAGCGATCATTCTGGTAACTCCAGCATCCGCAGCACGTTGAAGCACGTCCTGCAGCTCGCCTCGACGGGCGAAGGAATCGAGATGACAATGCGTATCGATCAACTCTGACATGCGAAGAAGCTAGGCTGGGGGCAGGCGCTTCGGCAAATCTGAAAGGAGAAAAGGGGGGCAAGGAGGGGCGGGGAATGGAATATTGGAATGATGGAATGGTGGGTAGAATCGAAATCCCAATGCCGGGAGCAGATATGTATGCGTCAAAGGCGCCAGCCTCGAAGATGCGAATCAAACCAGCTTGGGTCGCAGGCCCAGGTCGCGGGTGCTGAAGGGCGTATTAATCTCCGGTTGCGATAAGGACATTCACGCAACATCGGCGATCGGCGGGCAGGGCGCCTGCAGCGTCTGTGAGTCATAGGCTGCATGATTCAGGCTTTACGGGTAAGGCTTGGGGAGCATTGTTTGTGATGTGGCAGAACGGATACACCCGACGGCGATTGTTGATTCAGCGGCAAATCTTGCTCCCAACGTAGAGGTGGGCCCCTATGCCATCATCGAGGCGGGATCCACAGTTGGCGCTAACTGTCGCATTGGAGCACACGCAGTCATCCGATCGGGAACGGTTCTGGAGGAACGGGTTACGGTTGATTCCTTTTCCGTGGTAGGAGGGCTTCCGCAGGATCTGAGTTTTGATCCCCAGATCCAGAGCGGAGTGCGCATCGAATCCGGAACAGTGCTGCGGGAACATGTGACGGTGCACCGCTCAACACACGCTGGTGGATTTACGGTTGTAGGAGCGAACTGCCTACTTATGGCGGCGTCACACGTAGGCCATGACTCGCATTTGAACTCCAATGTGATTCTGGCTAATAATGTAATGTTGGCGGGTCACGTTTCCGTTGGCGCCTTCACTTTTGTAGGCGGCGGAGCAGGAGTGCACCAGTTTTGCCGGATTGGCGAGAGCGTGATGATCAGTGGACTGACTCGACTGTCCATGGACGCCGCACCTTACTGCATGGTCAGCGAACGAAACCATCTGTCCGGGTTGAATCTAGTGGGGCTGAAGCGGCGAAAATTTGATCGCGAGGCTGTTGTGGAGCTTAAGGAGGCTTATCGCACAATCTTTGGAATTTTGGGCAATCGACGAAAGCTTGCCGAACAAGCATTGACCAAGGGAGTGAAAAGCGAGCAAGCCCGACAATTTCTGGAGTTTTTCCTTTCCGGTAAACGCGGTTTTGCTTCGCCTCAGCGGGGGATCGGCCAATGAAGCCTTTAGCGATAACATGCGGTGATCCCGCCGGAGTTGGACCAGAAATTATCGAGCAATGGGCTCGCAAGAATTCTGATCTGGCGAAGGACTGCGTTTTTGTGGGACCGAAAACCTGGCTGGATTCGCTTGCAGGGTCTACAACGGTGGCAGTAGGAGGCTTGGATTTTGAGGCAACCCCCGGTCAACCAACCGAGGCCGGTGCGCGTATTGCCTTGGCAGCCATGGAAGAGGCGGCGGCGGGATGCCGGGAGGGGAAGTATGGCGCGGTGGTGACGGGTCCGGTGAGCAAGGGATGGCTGGCGAAAGTGGGCTACCCATATCCTGGACAAACCGAGTTTTTTGCGGCGCGATGGGGCGGCGAGCCCACGATGGGATTTGTTGGCGAGCGTTTGAAAGTGGTGCTTGCAACCTGGCACATACCACTGCGCGAAGTGCCCAATGCACTGGATGAAGCCATCGTAAACAGGGCTATCAAGCAAGCAGATGCACTCGCAAAGGCGTATGGAGCAAATCGCCCCAGAATTGCGGTCTGTGGCCTTAATCCCCATGCAGGAGAAGGCGGAATACTGGGGACAGAGGAGCGAGACTTTCTCGACCCCTTCCTGGACCGCTTACGCGCACAAATTCCGGGGCTTTCGTCGGCGTTGCCGCCTGATACAGTGTTTCACAGGACGATCGAAGGCGAGTTTGATGTCGTTGTGGCGCTCTACCATGACCAAGGGTTGGGACCACTGAAAACCGTGGATTTTCACAGTGCGGTAAATGTAACACTAGGCCTGCCTTATGTGCGCACGAGCCCTGACCATGGCACTGCCTTTTCAATTGCTGGAAAAGGCGAGGCCAGAATGGGCAGTTTTCACAATGCGGTGCGATGCGCGCTGCGACTGAGCGGAGGAAACGTGATATGAGACCCGTGCGTGGGATTTTGGAATCGTCGCTTTATGTGGACGATTTGGAAGCTGCCCGCCGGTTCTATACAGAAGTGCTGGGGCTGCATTTTGTCACAGCAGAACCGGGCCGACACGTCTTTCTGCGCTGCGGGAAAGGGATGCTCCTGCTGTTTAACCCGCAGAGCACTATCGAATCTCACAACCAGGGGATAGACGTTCCCGAACACGGCGCACAAGGCCCCGGACATCTTGCATTTGCAGCAACAGAAGACGAGTTGGAGGATTGGCGGCAGCGCCTGGAGAGCCACAAGGTAAGAATCGAGAAGGAGATCAAATGGCCAAACGGAGCGCGCAGCATCTACTTTCGCGATCCCCATGGGAACAGTCTCGAGTTCGCTACCCCGTCCCTTTGGGATTTGCCCTCAGCGTGATCTGAACTGGAACCAGTGATGCTTCAAACAATGTCTCGTGCGTGATAATTCAGCATGCATCCGCCCTGCTTCGGCATACGTATTAGGGAGTAATCCGCCCGAAAGGGCTCAACAAAACGACCTATGAAAACACGACTTCTATTGCTGATCCTTCCTTTTGCGGCGCTGGCGGCCGGTTGCCAATCGCCAACACCTACTGCAGAATCCACTGCACGCGCCCGGACGACTGCACCTGCAGATCTCATCAACCCAAATGAGACGCTGCATATTGTTGTGAACACGGACGGCGTTTCGGCAGTGGACGACCTGAGCGCTTTTTCTTACATCAAGCAGGCCTTTGAAGAGGTCTTCGTAAAAGAGGGAAACTGGCAAGGCGAACTGGTATTTGATCGCTGGCCTGCCGGCTCAGAGGCAAAGGAGAACCAATCCATTCGGATCTGGTTAACGGAATGGCGGAGCAGACCGCTAACTGAGGTGGTGGCGCGCTTTCATGTTACGGTACATGTTCCCGACAGGGAGCCTGTCGAGCTCGGCGTTTTCCTTGGTGAGGCATCCACAATCGCAGCTACAGAGAACCAACTGATCGAGCAGTTCCGGACCGCAGCCCGTCGCGCGTTTGAGCAGCTGTATCCGCAAGTCATGGCGATCGCCGAAGGCGGAAATGGGTGAAGAGGTGGGGCGGAACGATGAAGTGCTGGAATTGTGGGTAGAACCGAGAAACCCAACGCAGGAACCGACTCCGTGAAGCCATGCGCCAAAGGCGCTAAGCTCGAAAAGGCGAATTATTCCAGCCTGGGTCAGAGCAATGCGAGTGATGCGAGCAGAGCGCCGGCCCAGGATTATTTCGCCCCACTTTCTAGAGCGCTGTAGGCGCGTAATAGTCGTCCACTTTCGACGAGAACACGCAGCTCCGGAAATCTCCGGAAGATCCAAGCCTGCTGTGCGAAGGAATTAGCCAAACACTCCGCCTTGGCGGACTAGTGATCCATGGATTCCTCGATGTCAACAGGGACGGTTACGAGGTCCTCGGGTTCCCGAATCGAATTGACGAGGTTGCGGATCTCGCTGGATGGCTTTGGGAAGAATGGCATTAGCCCCAAGGACACAGCAAAGTTGATGAGCATGCCGATTGCGCCAACCCCTTGAGGATTCATGCCTCCGGGGATAAAGCCAAACGTCCATTGTGGCATGTGGAAGAAGACCACTGCGATGATGTAGCTTGCGGTGAAACCAATGCCGCAAAGCATGCCCGCAATGATGGGAACGGCGCTGATGCGGCGGCTGAAGATGCCCAGGACGATGGCCGGGAAGAAACTAGATGCCGCCAGACCGAAGGCAAATGCAACGACTTGGCTCACAAAGCCGGGCGGATAAATCCCCAGGATACCGGCGAAGACAACGGCAATACCAATAACGCCCCGCCCTACCAGGAGTCGCTGTCGCTCAGTCGCACGCGGGTTCCATATGCGGAAGTAGAAGTCGTGGGCAAAGCTAGATGAAATGACGAGGAGCAGCCCGCTGGCAGTGGACAGAGCGGCGGCCAGTCCCCCTGCAGCGACGTAGGCGATGATCCAGTTTGAAAGCTGGGCCATCTCAGGAGTGGCGAGGACAATTATATCCTGGTCAGGACCGGAGAGACCGAGCTGACGCATTTCGACACGGCCGTCCTTCCCGCTGGCGCCGGCGGTATCGATCCACTGCTGGTGGCGTCGCACGAGATCCGTGTAAACTGCCTCCTGAAGCGCACCACGGCGGAAGATCTCATTGTCTTCGCCAGCGGAATAACGCACGAGACCGTCGCCATCGTCGAGCCAGAGGATGAGACCAGTGGTTTCCCAATTCTTGAACCACGAGGGGAGCTGTTGTTCACTGGCCCCATTGAGGGTGCTGAGCATGTAGTAACGGGCGAAGCCGGCAACGGCCGGGGCGCTTATATAGAGCAACGCAATGAAGAGGAGAGCCCACAGCCCACTCCAACGCGCCGCCTGTGCCGACTTTACGGTGTAAAAGCGAACAATGACGTGTGGTAGGCCGGCGGTGCCCACCATAAGGGTGAAGGCGACCAGAAACACGTTTATCTTATCCCACCTGCCTACAAACGGTTCTGTATAACTGGCAAATCCAAGATCCTGCTGTAGCTGGTCGAGCTTCTCGAGCAGGAAAACGCCGCCGCCGTTGTCGATAGATCCGCCAAGGCCAGCCTGCGGGAGAAAGTTACCCGTAATCTGGATGGAGATCGCGATTGCAGGGATGAGGAAAGCAGTGAGGAGCACCCAGTATTGGACAACCTGGGTCCAGGTGATGCCCTTCATGCCGCCGAGGGTG
>CAYSHY010000008.1:67510-80112 GCA_964430955.1 uncultured Puniceicoccaceae bacterium
TCCGGGTGGTCGCTGTAGCTGCTGATGGCGAAGTTCATGCCGCCGAGGGTGGCGTAAACAAATACGATGGCCATGCCAATGAGCACGCCAACGTTGACATCGACCTCAAGAAAGCGGCTGAAGACGACCCCCACCCCGCGCATCTGGCCGGCAACGTAGGTGAAGCTGACGAAGATTGCGCATGCTGCGGCTACGAGACGGGCGGTGCTGGAGTCAAAGCGGTCGCCAACGAAATCCGGCACGGTATAGCGCCCAAACTTGCGCAGGTAAGGGGCGACGAGTAGGGCGAGCAGGACAAAGCCCCCCGTCCAGCCCATGATGTAGATACCGCCGGCGTAGCCCATCGTGGAGATAAGGCCAGCCATGGAGATAAACGAGGCGGCGCTCATCCAGTCTGCTGCGGTGGCCATACCGTTTGCCGGCGCCGGAACACCGCGACCCGCCACGTAAAAGCCTTTGGTGTCTTTGACGCGGCTATACCACGCGACCGCCAGATAGAGAGCGAATGTAAAGCCTACGAAAATGAAGGTCCATGTTTTGACTTCCATTACTTCCCCTCCCCTGCCTGACGGATCTTCCGGATGTATGCAGCGTCAATTCGATTCATCACGATGGCGTAGACGAGGATGATAAAGACGAAGCAAACAACGCTACCCTGTTGGGCAAACCAGAAGCCCAATGGATATCCCGTGCCGGGTAGGTTCCACTGATTGAGGGTGTCTGCCAGGAGAACGCCTGCAACCAGACTCACGGCCGCCCACGCAACCAGCAGGACAAGCATGACTTGCTTGTTTCTACGCCAGTAGGCGTCAAGTAACCGAGGATCTGCATCATGCTGATCCGTGTCTTGGGTAGGAGAATGGGCCATAGTTTTGGAGTGAAATATAAGCAAAAGCCATAGGGGTCATGAGGTTCTGTGTCCAGAACCGGCTGCGTTGAAAATAACAGTTTCTCGATCTAACGCTTGAATCCGGGGTCTCGCCAGGCATGAAAAGTGAAAATGACGTGGCGGAATTGGCAGACTCAAGAGCGAAGCTAGCGCCGGTGGGCTTGCACTGGAGAGGCGAGAGCTCCTAAATGAGAGGAATGCTGGGCGCCTTCTCGCTACTTGATTGGCTGATTATCGGAGGATATTTTGTCGCTGTATTGGCGGTGGGACTGTGGAAAAGCCGGGGCGAGACGAACAGTGAAAGCTTTGTAGTCGGGAACCGGCAGGTACCGTGGCTGGCAGTCCTGGCATCGATTGTTGCAACGGAGATTAGCGCGGCGACGTTTATCGGAGTACCAGCCGTAGGGTTTGGCGAAAACCTCAATTACCTACAATTCGGAATAGGAAGCCTGGTTGCCCGTTTTGTGGTGGCGTATGTGTTTCTCGGGGTTTTCTACGCGCTTGGGGTGCTTACCGTGTATGAGTATCTGGGAAAACGGTTCGGGCCGGGCACCCGATATTCGGCCACTGGATTTTTCCTGATTGGCCGAGTGCTCGCCTCGGCCGCCCGTCTGTATATCGCAACATTTGCGCTGGCCGCGGTCTTCGATGTTCCGCTGTGGGCGTCACTGGCCCTGTTTACAGTGACGGCTATAATCTATACGTATGCAGGCGGCATCCGCGCGATTATTTGGACAGACACAATCCAGGCATGTGTCTTCATATCGAGCGGTATCGCGGTGATTGTGTTCCTACAGGTAGAAGTGGGCTGGGGAGAGCTGCTAGCCACCGCCCGGGACGCCGGCAAGCTCGAGCTGTTTCGTCTAAGGCCCGAAGGCGCAAGCCTGCTGGATTGGATAAACGACCCAATGCTCCTTTACGTGGCCCTGCTCAGCGGCTTCCTCGGGACCACGGCTGCGCTCGGCGCAGACCAAGATCTCACCCAACGGATGCTGACCTGCAAGAACGTGCGTCTGGCGCGGCGCAGTGTCATTCTTAGCGGGTTCACGGGCATACCGGTAGCGGCGGTTTTTCTTTTCATTGGAATTGGACTGTATGGATACTTTCTGAACATACCCATCGAGGACTTGCCATGGGGAACGTCACAGGATTATCGACTGGTGCTTCCCTACTTTATCCAAAGCGTTCTTCCCGTTGGACTGAAAGGGCTGCTCGTAGCAGGGATCTTTGCTACCGCCATGAGCAGTATTGACAGCGCCCTAGGGGCTTTGAGCTCCAGCACAGTGGTGGATCTTTACCGCCCACTGGTGCGGCAAAATGCGCCGGAATCCCACTACCTGGCGATGTGCCGCGTGTTTGTCATCGTGTTTGGAATCATGCTGCCGCTGATTGCATGGCTAATGCGAGAGGAGCAAGATATGCTTTGGCTGGCGTTGAAGGTAACTTCCATACCGGCTGGCTCATTGCTGGGTGTGTTTCTACTTGGGCTACTTACACAGCGGGGCAGTGACAAGTGGTCCGTGATTGCAATGGTCAGTTCGGCCATTGTGAGCAGCATTCTGCTTTGGATGACCGAAACAGGGCTTTCGCCGCTGGCATGGTCGTGGGTGATACTCATTGGCGCGACATCTACGATCGTTGTGGGGGCAGCGGGTCGCGCGTTGCCTGAGACAGGTGGGAGAATAGAATAATGGAATGGCGACCAGCAGGGCAGGATCAGACGAGGGCGCCAAAAAACGATGGGAGAAACTGGGAACCCTAAACCCAGATCCAGCCTCGAAGAGGCGAATCATACGGGCAGAGTCAGCCTCAGGAACAGTTGGTTCGCCTGCACCAGGAGGCGTTGCTCACGCTAACGGACATTTTCGGGTCTTGCGTGACGGAGTTGGCCGTGGATGGGAATGGCAGAGAGAAAGAAAATGGCTGCGATGTGGGAGAGCAGGTAAAGGCTCTCTGATGCTGGACCGAGCCACCATGACTGCATTGCGAGATAGAGCACGCTTGCCGCAGAGAGAAAGCAGAATCCGGCCGCGGTAAGAAAGGGCCGTGCGGGATGATTGCGCCAGTGTGGAAGGAAGAGCGAAACTGCAAGCAAGGTGGGCAGCCACACCCCCAGGAGAAGCGCACCATTGAAAACTCTTAAGCCGAGAAGAAAAGGCGCCAGGAAAAGCCAGATAATTGGTAGTAGAAACACCAGCCCCAGAAGAACCACAGGCACGTCAGCCCGACGATCTGCAGGCAATTGAAAGGCAATGAATGAAGACAGGAGGATGAGAGGCGCGAGGACGGATAACGACGCCAACCAGGAAGCTATGGGCGTCTCGATAACATAGAACGGCAATAACTCCGGGTGCAGTGAGATAGGAAGAAGCGATGTAAAAAAAGCCGCCGCTGCAACGATGTAGAGCATGCGCAACCGATAAGCTATCGCGAGCGTGAGGAGCACGACGGCCAGCATGCAGGCAGCGCCTGAAAGCATCGCGGGGCGGGCGATTGCCCAAACTTGATCCACAGAAAACAGCGGCCAGAGCATTGAGCGCAGTTTGGCGGGCTTCGAACAGGTGTCGAGCGTTTGGGGATCGAATGGGAAATGGGCCGTGGATCATGGAAATCAGAAATGCCAAAACCGAAAAGGAAGAAAGGGTGCGAGCATGAGCCGCGTGAGGGATCTTGCGATTGGGAAGTAAGGATGGTACCGAATTTTGAATGGTAACTCATACCCATGCTTTTCGGATTCGGTATGCTGAAACGGACCAGATGGGGACGTTCTATAACGCGCGCGCCCTGGAATGGTTTGAAGTGGGTCGAAGCGAACTGGCCCGCAGTATTGGTCTGCCTTATACCGAGTGGGAGCGCCGCGGCGCCTTCCTGCCGCTAACTGAGGCATATGTTAAATACAGCGGCCGGGCACGGTATGACGACCTCTTGCAGATGCGGGTCGAGGCCAAGATGATGGGACGAGTGCGCCTGCGTTTCGATTACGAGATCTGGCACGCCGAGGATGATCGTCCAGTTGCTTCAGGATACACGGTGCACCCGATCGTGAACCATGAGGGACGCCCGATGCGGGTGCCAGAGTGGATTCAGGAGGCGTTGCAAGAGGCGTGACAGCCAAGTCCAAAATCCTACATCAGAAGTCTGATACCCAATTGATGCAGAGATTGGAGCAAGCGACCGGAGCTTGTCCCAGCTGTTTGACAACCCAGCCTCGCTAGTGGCTTTCACGGCCATCTCCTGTGTTTGTCCCACATCGTCCCGAAGCGATTCCCGAACCCCGGCCGGTCCACTTTCCCCTTCCGGATTGAGTTTTCGAATTTCGGATGCGCTCTTCTGGAGGCGCTGAGGGCTTGTGTTCGCGGCGAAGAAGCGGAATTCTGCGCCTAATGCCGAGGCTTTTGTTTATCGGAGATATTGTTGGACGTCCGGGACGGCGAATTGTCGAGGAGCGTCTCAAGGACCTGCGTGAAGAGCTGCAGGCGGACTTTGTTATCGCAAATGGCGAGAATGCTGCGGGAGGCGCTGGCTTTACGGCCGCAATCGCCAAGGAACTTACCGAGGCTGGGGTCGATGGATTTACGCTGGGAGATCATGTATGGGACCAGCGGGGCTTTAGCGACGAGATCAACGCGCTGGAAAATGTGTGCCGGCCCGCCAACCTGGCGGCGCAATGCCCGGGGCGACGCTACCTGATCCTGGAGCGCGGTGGGTTTCGACTCGGTGTGTTTACCATGCTGGGAAGCACATTTATGAAGATCTCGTGCGACGCTCCGGCATTTCGGGCCAGTGATGAGTTGCTGGAGGAGTTGCGCGGGCAGTGCGATGGCTTCCTCGCCGAAATTCATGCCGAGGCAACATCCGAGAAGATTGGTTACGGCTGGTACATGGACGGCCGGGCCACAGCCGTGATAGGCACACATACTCATGTGCCAACGGCAGACGCTCGAGTATTGCCACGAGGCACGGCCTACATGACGGACGCCGGCATGACGGGTCCCTATGAAGGTGTGCTGGGAAGAGAGATCCAGACCTCGATCGCACGGTATCTCGACGGAATGCCCCGAAAGTCCGAGGTGGCCACGGCAGATGTGCGCCTTTGCGGCTGTCTGGTGGAATTTACGGATAAGGGCGTTGCCACCCGGATTGAGCGGGTGGAGGTAGCGGATCGCGGATAGCCGGAGTGGTGGAGTGTGGGAATAATGGAATGGCGGGGAGAACCGAAACCCAACGCAGGAATCAGAATTGTATGGCCCTCCGACAAGGTAAATTATTCCAGCCCGGGTCACAGCCCCAAGTCCGTAATCACCCTCTCCACTCATTTTCAGCGCCGTAGGCGCATATCATAGCAGTCTGAGTCAGATCCATGCGAGCAGTGCGCCGGCCCAGAATAATTCCGCCCTTCCTCCATTTGCTCACTGAAGGCGCGTACTAACCGTTCGCATGTAACGGACGTTCTCCAACTTTGACTAACTTCTATCGGCTGCCGTATGGCGTTGGCCGGTCCAGCGTTTGTATTCCTGGGGCTTTGGCGTGAAGACTCTCGGTTGGGAGCGTGGCGCCAGGAACGTGGGCTGGGACGCGGTGATATCGCTCAGCATTATTTGCCCAAGCGGGCGCAGGTTGTAATCAAGAACTCGCGCGCCAGTTGGAGGTTCGGCAAAATTTCGCTGTGGGATGAAGTAGGTCGTGCCAGAGAGGTTGTGAAGTTCTGTAGCTTCGAGCAGCGTTTCAGCGCCAGTGTGATCGCGCGTATAAAAGAGGTTCCGGCGAAACGGCAGTAGGATATGATATGGCTCAGGTTCGGGGGTTTGCGAGCGGACAAGTTGCTCTGCAGCGCTTGTACAGCTGTAGGCCCAGAGAGGTGCATCCTTCAGCGCCGGGAGCTGTCGCCATGTCGCGATGGCCATTGCCGCCAGTCGCAGGCCAAGAAGCGAGCCGGGACCTTCGCAGTGTATGAAGCCCTGGCAATCGTTGAGTGTAACGCCAGCCGATCCAAGGGCGGCCTCAACCAGCTGAAAGATCTTTTCCAGTGCATCGCCCTCCCCTACTTCGAGAGCGAGCCAACCGTCTCTGCCGAGCAGGCCGGCATGTAGGCTTGGGGTGCTGGTGTCCAGCAGTAGCAAGAGTTGCCCGGAATTGGTCACATGGCTCAGGTTCGCGGGCAGGGAAAATCAGGCAAGACCATTTCTTTCTGGCGAGAAGGCCTGGCATGGGCATGTTAATCTAAAGACTGACAAGGCAACGCTATGGAACTTGACGCATCAAAGAGAGTATTCCCTCCATTTTCGCTTGAGCGGCTTCTGCGCACGACCTTCGGTGCAGGCAATGGCGAACGGATCTGCGTGTTGATCGATTTACCGAATCCACGCGACATCGAGGGATTCAAATTCCTGAAGGATCCGCGGCTATCGATTCAGAATTATGGCCACAAGATCTTTTATGAAGGTCTGCGCGACGGCGGGCTGGAGGCGATGAACTACCAGGGCGGCGAGATCTACGCCTATGAGGAAACAGGCGGCAGCAATGTGGACTTGGAAGACGAGTGCTTTGCGCCAGATGGCCGACAGCTGAGTCTGGATCGTGATATTTACCCGAATTATGACATCATCCTGGCCGTAACAACATTCTCGGCCACCGCGCCACTGACAGCCAAGGCCAAGGAGTTTGGGTTTCGTGGAGCGACGCTGCACGGGCTGAACCAGATCATTGTGGATACGGGCCTATCTGTTAATTACAATGAGGTTAGCGCCGACGCCGAAAAACTGCGCCTGGGGCTGACGAAGGCCGATTACTTTGAGATCGATTTCGAATGCGAGGGCCAGAAGGTGACTCTGCGACTGGATACGAATGGTCAGGAAGCCCAAAAGAGCCATGGCCTCTGTCCCCCCGGAAAGCCTGATGTGGCGAACCTGCCTGCGGGCGAGGTTTACTTCGTGCCCGAGAGCGCGAGCGGAAGCTTCTTCTTCAAGTATGACGACACCACGATAGGCCAACTCACTGTTGAAGAGGGCGCCGTGGTAAGGAGTCAGTTGATCTATGGCGACTACTCAAAGATCGAGGAGCACAATGCCCGACTCAAGGATGACCCCATGGTGGGCGTATTGGGAGAGCTGGGATTTGGCACACAGGTGCTGCCGTTCTCCGGTCGCGACATTCAGGATGAAAAGATTCTTGGCACAGTGCACATTGCTACGGGTCGCGACGATCACCTCGGTGGCGACCTCACGCCAGATTTGTTCAAGAACAAGTTGAACGCGTCCCACGACGATGTGCTTTACGCCCCACACAAGACGCCGGAAGTGCGCGTGCCAGAGGTGCGGATGTTCCGCGACGGGAAGACCACTGTCGTGATGGGTAATTACCGCCCCGGGCAATACATGATCGACCTGCTAAATGGATAATGCGCGGGAAGCGGGCCGTGGGCAAGAGTGAGGCTGATCGGAACTTGGCGATGGCGAGCGATCAATGGACAGTGCAAAATCCGAGATGGGAACCTTGTAATCATGCCAACAGGGAGCGCTGATGATCGATGAGTTATTCCAGTTGGTGAATCTGGTGCTATATGTGGCGGTGCTGGGGCTCGGCGTCTTTGTGTTTCTGGAGCTGCGACGGCATATGCCGAAGCGTGAGCGGGATCGCTTCACGCTCGGGGGCGTCGTGACGATAGTGGCATTTGTACTGGGCCTCGTTGCTGGAAACATTGGCAGCATCTGGCTGCTCCGAGTGGCGGATATAGGTTACGCCGTCGGTATGTTGCTGCTCCTGCTAGGCGTGCTGGCGTTTGCAAAGCAGCGGCAAGCAGTGAGCAAGCGTCATCGCTGAAACGGGCGATAAGATGGGGGTGTAGACTCCTCGTGTTTAATCGCTGGTAAGGAGGCGGACCAGGAGGAGGATGGAGACCAGGATGGCGGTATAGCGCACAATGTTTCGCCCGCCCTTGATGACGGTGCGCGCTCCCAGGAGGGCGCCCAGCGCCTGACAAATGCCCATGGGCAGTGCAACAGGCCAATAAACCAGACCCATGGCTGTGAAAACGGCAAGGGAGGCGGCGTTCGAGCAAAAATTGACGACCTTTGCATTGGCGCTGGCGGCATCCATGGGATCGCGCCACCAGAGTGCGTAGGCGATGATGAGGAACGTGCCGGTGCCGGGGCCAAAGAATCCATCGTATGCGGCAATGACAAAGGCGACCGCGGCCACGGCCAGGACCGAGCGCTGCACACGGGAAGCGCCGGGGCGGGGTCCGCGCCAGATGATCATGGTCGCAGCCACGATAATGAGCAGGATCGCGATGAGGGGCGTCAACCAATCTTGTGGAAAGGCTGTAAGGGCGAGGACACCAACCCCAGCGCCAACAAGCGCTGGGAGGATACTCTTCTTTGCCCGGTCTGGGTCGAACAAGTGGGAACTCGAATAGCGATACAAGGCGACCCCGGAACCAAAGACGCTTTGCCCCTTGTTTGTGCCCAAAGCCAGATGCGGAGGCAGCCCAGCCAGCATCAACGCTGGCACGGTCACCATTCCCCCACCCCCTGCGATAGAGTCGACAAAGCCAGCAATAAAACCGGCTAAGGCAAGCACCAGGATCCAGATCAGTTCAATCTCCACAGGGGGGAAAGTGTCGAGTGTCGGGTGTCCGGTGTCGAGTTGGAAGATAATGGGCGACTGCGCCGGTCTGCTGTAAAATCCGAAATCTGAAATCGGGCCGGGACGGGGAGGCTAATTCCCTTTGCATTAGCAAGTTAAACCTGGTAGGCGTTCGCCGGAGTAATATTACAAAGCGCGCTCTCTCCTTTTACACCTAATCCCTGCTCATCTTCCACTGAACATGGCGGCTCATGATGATTGGTCGGTAAATGAAGTACGGCTCGCAGTCCAGGACTACATGCGGATGCTGAGTCTAGAGCTCTCTAATCAGCCATATAACAAGACTGCACATCGAAGAGCTCTCCTTGAGCATCTTCCCGGGCGCTCGCATGGATCAATCGAGCTAAAACACCAGAATATCAGCGCGATCCTTCACGAGATAGGGCTTTTCTGGATTCCTGGATACAAGCCTCGGGGAAATTATCAGCGACTGCTTGCCGATGAAGTAATTGAGTGGATAAAGAGGAATCCGGAATTTGATCATTATGCCCTGTCGGCAGCTGAGGCTCCTGCCGTAGTGCCAGACCACTGGGATTTCACACACTTCGAAGAGCCCAAACCAGAACCTCGGCGAAAACAAGAACAGGTGCATGAATCTCAAAGTCGCTATGGTAGCATGATGAAGGCAGCCGGAGTACAGCGAGACTACATCGCAAGGGAATCGCGCAATATCGCACTTGGAACAGCTGGAGAAGAGCTTGTTTTGAAGTATGAACAAGAACGCTTATCTCGAGCAGGCTATGATAGATTAGCTGATAAGGTAGAGCACGTATCCCGAACCCAAGGGGATGGTCTTGGTTTTGACATACTCTCCTTTGAGCCCTCGGGAAAAGAGCGATTCATAGAAGTAAAGACAACTGCTTTCGCTAAAGAGACGCCTTTCTTTGCAACTGCACGAGAAGTCACATTCGCTCGAGAAAATTTTGATCAATATAACTTATATCGCGTTTTTACATTCAAGAAGAGTCCAAAGTGTTTTGTACTAAAAGGCTCGATTGACCAACACTGTGAATTAGACTCCTATAGCTTCCGCTGTATTTTGAAGTAGGTAAGAACCGGAACGTGGATATAAATACGGGAAGAATGCTGTTTTCGTTCTCTCTCCAGTTAACCCCATCTCCTCGATTTGACCGTGGATCAGATTCTGGAATCGAGAGTCCAAAGATCCCTCGTCAAATAGACATCTCAAAATAGGTCACGCAGTGCGGGTTCCGCGCTTATGAGAGAAGGACCGAGCTCCTTTTCAGGAATGCCTGGATGCGGAATTGCTGAACATGGATGCTGTGACGGACTTCATGCATGTGCGTGTGAAAGAGGATTGGGAAACGGGTGAAGGTGAGATCGAGTGAGATGGCGCTTTGGGCGCCAATGAACGCTATGTTGACCGGATAATTTATTCCAGGCATTGATGCGGAGAAACCTACGAGATACTCTTGAGTGAAACAAGGCTCACAACCGTTCCGTGCAATAGCTGCCGGGAAAGTGGACTTGAAGGCGACTGGACGTTGCCTTTTTGAATAATGAAACAAGCCTGCAAGACGCAGCCGGATTAGCGACGTGGCAATCCACGCTAATGACAAGCAGTTGAGAATTCCTGAAAAAAATTCTCAAGCAGGGCCTGAAGCGTGCGTCTTTCTTGAATTGCGGACGCATAAAGTAACCGCCGGCCAGAATGGCTGAATCAAGAACCTAAGAAATCAGGTAAGATAATGGCTGACATAGCTCTTAGCGCGGGCATTCGCTCGAACCTAGTATCGCTACAGCAGACCTCCAAGCTGATGGAGCAGACCACACAGCGTCTGGCCACAGGCAAGAAGGTGAGCCGTGCGATCGATAATCCAACCAACTTCTTCGCTGCGCAGTCTTACAATGACCGCGCCAACGGCCTCTCGGCTCGTCTGGACGGCATGGGCGAAGCGGTGCAGCAGATCAAGGCGGCTGATAACGGCATCACAGCCATCCGCGGGATACTCTCGCAGATGAAGGGTGTTGCCAATGACGCGTTGTCAAACACTGACGCGGGTGAGCGTCGGGCGCTCGGCGAGCAGTTCAACGAACTGATCACCCAGGCCTCAAACATCGCCAAGGACAGCGGTTACGCTGGTATCAACCTCCTCAGGGGCGGCGACCGCACGGTGCAGTTCCACGAGAAGAACACCGAGTCGGAACTGACGATCAGCGGCTTCACGATTGAGCAGGACGATACGACAAAGGCGCTGGAACTCGACGCTGACGTCTCCATCGCTGCTCACGTATCAAGCGCGGACCCGGACACTCCTGATGCTGCGGGATGGGACCACGCCGACTACGCTACCACAATCGACGGTGTTGTAGGTAAGATCGAGGACATGGAAAGCGCACTGAAGACGCACGCTAGCAAGATGGCCAGCAACCTGGCGATCATCACGCAGCGTGAGGACTTCACCGTGCAACAGATCAATGTGTTGCAGGAAGGCGCCGACAAGCTGACGCTGGCTGACATGAACGAAGAAGGGGCAAATCTTCTTGCTCTGCAGACCGCATCGCAGTTGGGCGTGCAGTCGCTGTCTCTGGCATCCCAGCAGAGCCAGCAGGTGCTGCGAATCATCGGCTAATGATTGGTTACGCAAGCAGGATTTAGTATCCTGGAATGGAAGGGAGCGGAGCGATCCGCTCCTTTTTTTTGTACGGCTGCGCCGATTGGGGCGGCTCGTCGGCTAAGAGGAGGTAGCGATTACGTGGGATTCGCGGGGTCAGGGAGTGAATTTTGGCGTCTCATAGGTGCTACAGTTCGGAATTCGGGCCAAGAGGTGATACCTCGTCCAATTACGGAGCCGTGCATTGACGCCTAAATTGACGATCTGGGGCGTGGCAGGGGCTACAACGGGCGTGTTGCCGCTGGATAAGTGGGCGCCGACGGCGAAGGGGACGGATGCAGGTAAGCGAAGGGCTTTCAGTAGCGTCAGCTTCTGTAATTTTGGCATCAGGGAGCGCCGGGGTGTTGGGAGATCTTCGAGCTGCTGAAGGACTTGGAGATTTAAATGTCGCAGCAGACGCCAAAATTCAGCCGCAGACCCTGAATGAGATAAATTTAGCGGGTTGGGCGCAGAATCACTAGCGAGGTGGTCCTGGGAATCGCAACGGTTATCGCAACGGCTTTCCAGGCGGGATGCGGGAGATAGTGAGAAGGTGTGAATTTTTACTCAAGTCAGGTGGTTCTGTGGCGAGTTTTAGGACAGCGAACGCATAAGGCGGACGCCAGCCAGAATGGCTGAATCAAGAACCTAAGAAATCAGGTAAGAAATGGCTAATATAGCACTCAGCGCGGGCATACGCTCGAACTTAGTGTCGTTGCAGCAGACCTCCAAGCTAATGGAACAGACCACTCAGCGTCTGGCCACAGGCAAGAAGGTAAGCCGCGCGATTGATAACCCAACCAACTTCTTCGCTGCGCAGTCTTACAATGACCGTGCAGCCGGCCTCTCTGCCCGCCTCGACGGCATGGGTGAAGCGGTGCAACAAATCAAGGCTGCCGACAACGGCATCACCGCGATTCGCGGGATTCTCTCGCAGATGAAGGGTGTTGCCAACGACGCCTTAGCGAATACCGACGCCACTGAGCGGCGAGCGCTCGGCAATCAGTTCAACGAACTGATCACCCAGGCCGCCAATATCGCCAAGGACAGTGGTTACGCAGGAATCAACTTGCTCCAGGGCGGCGACCGCACTGTGCAGTTCCACGAGAAGAATACTGAGTCTGAGCTCAAGATCAGTGGCTTTACGATTGAGAAGGACGCAGATGATGGTCTGACCCTGGATGGAGTGACGATTGCCGCCCACGTGGAAGGCACTGAGGCTGGCACGCCTCCGGAGTATACCGCTGACGAGGACGGTTGGGACCATGACGACTACGCTACGACACTCAATGCCGTCGTGGGCAGCATTGAGGACATGGAAAGCGCGTTGAAGACACACGCCAGCAAGATGGCCAGCAACCTGGCGATCATCACGCAGCGTGAGGACTTCACGGTGCAGCAGATCAATGTGTTGCAGGAAGGCGCCGACAAGCTGACGCTGGCTGACATGAACG
>CAYSHY010000009.1:0-75028 GCA_964430955.1 uncultured Puniceicoccaceae bacterium
GCATCTCTGCCATACCGCCTTGATCGGAAGCCAAGACGGGACGACCACAACTCATCGCCTCCATGCAGGTATTGGGGAAATTGTCCCATCTTGAAGGCACAGCAACGAAAGCAGCCTGCCGGTATTCATTGCCCAACGTTTCCCGCGGCACGCGGCCTGCGAAATCGAAGCGCTCGCGTAGATCCTCGGGAATCAGAGAGCGTATCAGATCAGCTGTTTCCTGCCCGTCTGTGCTGCCGCCACGCAAATGTGGTCCCCCCACAAAACGGAAGGAAAGCCTTGAGTGTCTTCGCGCAGCAGATACCGCCGCTTCCACGAACTCGAATACTCCCTTACGCGGCTCTACGCGACCAACAAACAAACAGCGGCCCGGAATCGGTCGCACCCCATGGTCGTATTCGAGCAAGGGCCCAATTGGGTACGGGATGATGGTGATGCGACTTTCCTCCAGCGAAAGCCATTCCCGCACCTGCCCCGCCAGAAACTGACTTGGAGAGAGAACAGCGTCTGCAAGGCAGATGCTCAAGGCCTCGTTCGTTTTTCGGGCGCGCACCCATTTGCCACTCAGCAGATCGTCGTTGTGCTGAAAGATCATGTGGCTGGGCGAGTGAAGGTGCACCACTGTCGGCACAAGTCGAAACGGGTGCCCCTTCGCAAGCGTAGAACGTCTCTGCTGAAACACTGCCAGCGGCGCCTCGTATTCCGGCGCCTCGATTACGTCAACAGCCTCATCAATCAGCAACTGTTCCAATGCTTCTGCGACCACCCATGAGAATCCGGCAATCAGGTCACGCCGCATGAGGGCGTCTGTCTCGCGTTTGAAGATGCCTTCGCGAAGCTGCCAGTCTGGCGTGACGAATGGCAGGTAATAGATGCGTAGGCGGCCATCAACCTCCGCGTGTGGGTTTTCGTAGCCTTCAGTGGGCGCTTCTGGATGGGCCTGCGTCAAGACGCTAATCGTATGGCCCGCCTCGGCAAGGATACGGGTCATGTTTACGACATAGGTGCCGATACCCCCCATTAGGTTTGGCGGATACTCACGACTGACAAAACAGATATGCACCGCGTTTACCTTTCTGGAGTTTGAGTTGCGCCCTCGATCTCAGCAAGGCGAGCAGATGTCTGGTGGTGACGAGCCTGCTCTTCCTCGTACAATCGCTTCCAGTGCCGCCACTCTTTATGAGCCCATTCCACATCAACGATTTTCAGGTCCCGATCCTTTCGCAAGACCTCGTTTTCCTGCTTCAGGTTCTTCAGGTCCCGATCATATCTCTGTTGCTCTCGATAGAGAAGACCATCCTGCAGGAGAACAACGTCTGGAGCATAACGTCGAAAGAGCTTTTCGTGATGGGAGACCATATGCACCCGTCCATGTTCACGAGTCACCGCGTTATACATCTGGGCTGTTGAACCCTTGCGCATGCGATAGATCAGAAGCGGCTCGGGAATCATGAGCATTGGGAAACCTGCCCCACACAGGCGGATCCAGAAGTTCCAATCCTCATAGGCATACTTCAGGTCCTCATCGATTCCGCCAACTGCCTGATATGCACTCGTTCGCACCATCGCTGCGGGTGTGGACATGCACTCGGCCAGCATGAATGGGAACTGGCCGTGGGCCGGAGCCCAGTACGTGTGCATTAGCCCGATTGCCTCCGTCCACGCGGTGACAGCCCCTGCCTCTGGATGCAGGCTGAGAACCTTTGCAGCCTTCTCCAGATATGACGGCCGAATCATGTCGTCACAGTCAAGAAACACCAAGGCGTCACACCCTCGTTCTATGGCAAGACGAGCGCCGCGATTACGCGCAACGGGCAGCCCGCCATTCGGAAAATGCGAAACCTCAACCTGTGGCCTGCGCGCCGCGATCTCAATCGCCTCGAGGGTGTCGGAATCTGTGGAGCCATCGTTTACGACAAAGATGGTGTAGTCCCTGAAGGACTGCGCTTCCACACTATCCAGGCACTCACCAAGATACTGGCCGAGGTTGTAAACCGGAACGACAACACCCACTTTTGAAATCCGTTTTGGCGCAGGAGTCGCAGGCCGATTTGGTTGCCAAGCCGGTTCGTCGCCAAAGGGTAGATTGCCGGGAATGGTTACGCGCCCCAACTCCAGGCGCTCACGCTTGTTTCGCTCGATTGCGCGCTGGAGGGATTCCACCGTGCGATCAACCACAAGCTGGCTGTCACAAAACTGGTGAATACGTGTTGCAGCAGCCTCCCCCCAACTACGGCGCTGCTCGGGCGAGGCGTACAACGCCTTGCGCAATGCGGCCTCAAGCGACTCAACAGAGCCGGGTTCACATAGCAGGCCCGAGACGCCATCTTCGATCATATCAGCCATTCCACCAGTGCGCGTCGCCACGACCGGCGCCGCAGTCGCCATCATCTCCTGGCATACAAACGAAAATGGCTCCCAAAGGCTCGGGATAACTCCAACTGTCGCTTTTCCAAATTCGTGCCAGAGCGCATCGCGGGAAACCGCTCCGCGGAAGACAACTCGCTCTCGCAGATCATTGGGAACGATCTTGTTGAGCAGCTTGTCGCGCGTGGAGTCTCCGCCTAGAGTCGGGTGCGGCATATCGCGGCCAATCAGATGCAGTTCCAGGTCGGGATCGGATTGCAGGAGAGGAACCACTGCTCGCAGGAGCACCTCAACCCCCTTCCGCAGCTCAATGCGCCCAGAATAAACCAAGCGTTTCCTACCCTCCCTGGATTCGGAATAGCGGTTGCTGAAAGTCGCCTTGGGCGGGCACCCCCCCAGCGGCAGGGGAATGACATCCACTCGCGAAGGGTCGAGGCCGAGCTGCTCTTCCACCTCTTTTTTCATATACCTGCTACTGGCAATGATACCCTCTGCCTGGCTCATCGATTGCTTCTCATAGAGGTAGCGATGATACTCGTGACGATCGTAACGGCTGTCGTTGTTATACTGCTGGATCTGCCAATGCGGACTATGGATAAAGCAGACAAAGGGCAGCTCCAGATGCTCGGCAAAAAGCATCCGCCTGTCCTGTATTATCCATGTCGGCGCCTCGAGGTCCTGCGTCAGTACGACATCAAACGGGCGGTCGCGGTGCAGTTGGTTGATCTTGCGTGAGACCTCGCGGGCATAGATCCCCACAAAACTGCGTACCCAATGCATCTCGATGCAGAACAACTCATCGTCTGCTCTTTCTGCCGCGCCTGTATACTCGTAGTAAACTGGAAGCCGGAAAATCTGCAGGGCGCCGTGGTCCTCATACTCGGGCGACTGTGGGTCGAGCCGCTTGGTCAGTAACGTCACTTCATGGCCAGCCTGCGCCAACAACCTGGTCATCAATAGGGTATAGGTGCCGGCGCCACCCATCGGGCCGGGAGGATATTCGGTTGCTACAAAGCAGATTCTCATCGGGGAATACGTCATCGTTCCGCAGCCTACAGTAGAGTCAAGGCCGCGGGAGAGGGCACTTTTCATTGACAGTGAAACCTTGGGGGCCGATAGCCTGTTTCATCAATCGTCGGAATGGCAAGCACCCCTAGCCCTCTCGTTTCAATTATTACACGTACAAAAGACAGGCATGTCCTGTTAAAGCGTGCGCTTCGCTCTGTACTCGATCAACGGTTTACTGATTGGGAACATATCATCGTCAACGACGGTGGCGACGCCGCAGCTTTGGATGCATTCATCGAGCCCTACGCTGAAGAGTATCAGGGACGTCTCAAGGTCATCCATAATCCAGAGAGCCTTGGAATGCAACAAGCGTCCAACCGCGGTCTGGCAAGCGCGAGCGGCAAGTACGTAGGCATTCATGACGATGACGATGCATGGCGACCCGAGTTCCTTGAAGCATGTGTAGCGTTTCTGGGAGGTCAGCCAGAAGGAAGCCCTTACAAGGGTGTGATCACCCATACCGTGCGAGTGTGGGAAGATGTGGACAAACGAGGCAACATTGTAGAAGCAAGCCGAGAAGACTACCTGCCGTTGCCCGAGGTAAACCTGCTCCGCGTGGGATTTGAGAACCCTTTCCCTCCGATTGCATTTCTATACGAGAGAGCCGTCCATAAAGAGATAGGCGACTTCGCGGGAGCGTTTGACGTTGCTGGAGATCTCGACTTCAACGTGCGGTTTCTGTTGCGCTATGAGATTGGCGTGATACCCCGCAAGCTGGCTCAGTACCACTGGCGGCGAAAGAGCAGCGATGAGCAACTGCACAACAGTGTAACTGCACAGTCGAGAATACATGGCCAGCGACTCAATGAATGGCTTAATCATTACCTGAGAAAGGCGGCTCGGGGAGACACCGCACAGATAGCCCCGGCACTGAATCTCGCCCGCCACGTTATTGATACGCAAGGGAAGGCTGACCGGATTGTCGAACGCGTCAGCGATTTGAAAAGCTTCACCGATCATGCCCTGCAGGGGCTGAACCAGAAGCTCGAGCAGTTGCACGAGCACCGGGAAAGGCTCGAAGACTTGAAGCAGCACCTAAGCAGCTTCAATGGGCTTGCCGAGCAAGGCGCGGAAACTCATCGCGACTTAAAAGAGCACTTGAACGCCATCTCTTGGCGCCTCGAGCCGTATGCCGGACTTTTCGATGACCTGAAGCAGCACTTGAACGCCATCTCTTGGCGCCTCGAGCCATATGCCGGACTTTTCGATGACCTGAAACAGCATCTGAACGCAATCTCGTGGCGTCTTGAGCCTCACGAGCAACGTTTCACTGAATTAAAGGAACAGTTGCACGACCTGAAGGAACATCTCAATAGCCTGTCTGGCGCCACAGCTGCCGCTGAAGTAAGAGACCAAGAGCTGAGAGCCGAATCTGAAGCGCTACACGAGGATGTGCGATGGTTGAAGAACAAGCTCAGTCGGGATGCCACGATCATCAAAATTGGCCGGTTGCGACTACAGTGGAGGAAGAAGCCAAAGTCGTGAGTATCGGCAGCATAGAAGGTAACTGCAGCAGCTCGAACAAAGGGGCTTTGATGAACCAGAACCAGCTCGTGAACATGATGCTGCAGCATTGGCGCATTGCGTCGGCTTCTGGCGTCCGCGTCGATCAATCCGGCCGCTGGAACCAGCATGAGTTCATGGCCAGAGTACTGGAGGCAGACGCGCTGAATAACGCCAACGCGAATTTGCCAACTTGGCTCCGGCGGACCTTACGCAAACAGAGCCGAATCAATAGAATGCTTCATACGGCGGCTGGAGGCTTCCTCCTGGAGCTGAAAAGGGGAGGCAAGAACCAGGAACTAACGGAGCAATGCGAGGGACACATTGAAAGAGCACGGGAGATAACGCACGCCGGGAAGGGCCCCGGTTTCATCAAGCGCATCACCCGGGATCAGGAAGCTTTCAATCGCCAGATCGCGATTGTTCTTGAGCTAATGGAACGCCTCGTGGACGAGCGATGGGACGGGAGCAAGCCCAAACCGTCGATTACAAAGGATGTGCACTGGCATCTGCGGGAAGCAATTCACTTAAACGAATCTAATGCAAAGCATCCCGGAATTTGGCGGCGCCTGAGAAGGAACCAGTACATGATCAACCTTTGCCTCATAGTGGCAATCAAGCACATGCCTGAACTTTTTCTCCCCTAAGCAGTCCATGCGCATACTTGTCTTAACGAATCAGGTTCCATTTGCCTTTGGGGGTGCCGAAATCCACGCCCACTCTCTCGTTTCGGCCCTTCGGCGTGCAGGCCATGAAGCAGAAGAAGTTGCCATTCCTTTCAAGTGGTACCCTCCTGAAAAGATACTCGATCACCTACTCGCATGCAGGCTTCTGGATGTTACCGCTAGCAGCGGCGTCCCGGTCGACCGGGTGATTGGGCTGCGTTTTCCGGCCTATCATATTCCACACCCCAACAAGGTGCTGTGGATTCTGCACCAATACCGCACGGCCTTCGACCTTTGGGACCAACCTGAGTGTGACTTGTCCAGGTTTGCGATTGGGCGTGAAGTGCGCGAGGCAATTGAGCAGGCAGAGCGGTCGCTTCTTCCTGAGGCTCGTGCAATCTATGCGAACTCCGCAAACGTTGCTCATCGCCTGGAAAAGTACTGCGGCATCCACTCAGAGCCACTCTACCACCCACCGAAAAATGCGGAAAGCTTCTACTGCGACGGCGCAGAAGACTATCTGTTCCTGCCGAGCAGATTCTCCACCTTAAAACGCCAGGAGTTGGTGCTGCGGGCGTTAGCCAGGACCCGGCAACCTGTGCGTGTTATATTCAGTGGGAAAGCAGACAATCCTGCTTACTTGGAAGAGCTAAAGAATCTTGCTCATAAACTTCGGGTTGACCGCAGAGTGGATTGGCTGGGACTGATTAGCGATGAGGAGATGCTTCGGCTATATGCCCGGGCGCTTGCCATTATCTTCCCTCCCAAGGATGAGGATTACGGTTATATCACCCTTGAAGGGATGCTTTCCAGCAAGGCGATCATCACCTGCACGGACTCAGGCGGCCCCCTGGAATTTGTGGAACAGGAATCCACTGGCTTGATTGCCGAGCCCACGGAAGAGTCACTGGCCGCAGCCATGGACCGCATTTGGAAGGACCGAACGTTCGCAAGAGAAGCCGGAATGCGCGGGAGAATTCGTTTGGACGCACTGGGCGTTAACTGGGAGACGGTAGTCTCCAAGCTACTGGCATGAAGTTAAACTTGTTTACCCCTCTGCCACCGGCGCAATCAGATATCGCTAATTGCGTGGAGCGCATTCTTCCTGCCCTGGCAAATCGTTTTGACCTGACCTTGTGGACAGAGGATCGGAGCAACTGTGCTCTACCCGCGAACGTTAAGGTTCGGCGGTACTCACTTGGCAAGATTGATTGGCGGGAGCTGAACTACGCAGACTTTACGCTCTACAACGTGGGTAATGATGGACGGTTCCATGGATCAATCATGCAGGTGGCTCACCAGCACCCGGGAATCGTAGTATTACATGATCTCAGCGTGCATGAACTGGCGTTGCACACGCTGAAGCTAACGAGTAACTGGCGGGATCGCTACTTGGCAGTACTTATGCAGGCCGACGCTGAGAAGGGTCCTGCGGACGGAATAGGACTTTTGAATGGGAAACTGGACATGGATACCATGGCGACGCGCTACCCATTCATCGAGTGGGCATTGGAAGGCGCCCATGGCGTAATCACGCACAATGGAGAGATGCTAACGCAGCTGGCTTCGACCTTGAGCGTGCCCAGCCTTCATACGCCCTTGCCCTACTTGCCATCGAAGCAGGTTCGGCCACCAAAGCAGCGCGAGCTAAAAGGAAAGCTGGAACTTGTCGTTTGCGGCTATCTTAACAGCCCAAACCGACGCCTGACGCAGATCCTCAAGACGCTTTCACGATTGCCGTGTAAAGAAGCTGTGCGCCTTCATCTTGCAGGTAAAGTGAAGGACCGGGCGTCGCTCAATGACCATATCAAGCAGCTGGGCCTGCAGAAACAAGTAAAGGTGCATGGGTATCTCTCGGAGGCGGCTTTGACGGAATTGCTAGATAGCGTCCACCTGGCGATCAATCTGCGCTACCCCAGTCGTGGCGAGGCTTCTGGGGCTCAACTTCGCTTTTGGAACCACTCCTTACCGACCATTGTTACTCAGACAGCATGGTATCAGAGGATTGATCCAAGTTGTGTCCTTTTCGTGCGTCCCGATCACGAGGAAGCTGATCTGGGGCGCTGGATTGAAGAGGCAGTGAGAGATTACCCATCTATTAGCAAGACAGGGCTCAATGGGAGGGACTTGCTGAGCAAGCGCCATTCTGCAGAAGACTTTGCTGATGCATTGATGAAGTTCCTGCCTCTGGTGTCTGCCTATCGGCGCACAGCGTTTACAGGGAAGCTCGCTCAAAGGGCGGCCGTTGCAGCGGCAGGTTTCCCCGAAGCTGCTGCTCACCTGGTATTCCCATCAACAGCGCGAAAGATTCTGGGAATCGCGCATTCCGGCGTCAGCTCTCAAAGCGTCGGTTGTCATCATGCTGTTGCTCGATCTTAGCCATACGTCGCATACGCGGGCGCGGACAGGTATCCAGCAGGTTGCGCGACGCCTTTATTGGGAACTGCGCGAGCAGGATGAAACAGAGGCGATTGTATATGATCCGTACTGGAAACAGTGGCGAAAAGCGCGGGGTCGGGAGCTGCGACAGCTTTTGCCGACAGAAGCAGGCAAACCGGGCAGCAAGCGCGGCGCAAACTGGACATCCTGGGAAAAGCTGAATGGATTTGTACGACGCTGGACCGGCAGTGAACCGCGCCTTCCCGGGGCGGGCATTGTCGTTTTTCCGGAGTTTATCCTACAGCGTTGCATCGAAGCTTTTCCACAGCTTCGGGATAAAACCAACGGTCGTTTTCTCGCCTTGTTCCATGACGCCATCGCGCTAAAGATGCCTCACTTGGCTGCGCCTCAAACGGTAGCCCGTAGCCCTGCTTACCTTAAAGCCCTCCGCTCGATGGACGGCGTAGCGGCGATCTCCGAAGCGTCGAAACACGATTTGGTAGAATTCTGGAAGTGGAGTGAGCCAGGAAAAAAGATGCCGCCGGTAACGGTGATCCCGCTGGCTGTCTCGACTCCTTCTCGTAAGGGGATTCATCAAAACGAGTCTGCAGACAGACCACGTGTTCTCTGCGTGGGGACATTCGAGGCGCGCAAGAACCAGTCGGCTCTGCTTGATGCTGCCGAGATGCTTTGGGCCGAGGGTTTGCAGTTCGAGCTTGAGTTTGTGGGCATGGCGAGAAGGGACAGCACCCTTCCCCGTCGCATCGGGAGTCTTTCCGCAAACGGCCGGCCGCTGCGTTGGCTGGGACCGGTGAGCGATGACGAACTGGAAGCGGCCTATGCCCGGTGTACCTTTACCTGCTACCCATCCCTGATGGAGGGCTTTGGGCTACCAGTGCTGGAGAGTCTCGTACGTGGCAAACCATGCGTATGCACCACTTGTGGCGGACTCGCCGAGGTGGCCGCCGGAGGCGGCTGCCTGACCATCGCCGACACGTCTGCGGTCGCCATCGCCGAGGGTTTGCGCAGGATGCTCAGCGACGAGGCGTTGCGGGAACGATTACAAGCGGAGGCGGAGAAGCGGCTGGTGCGCACGTGGAACGATTACGCAGGGGATGTAAAGGCGTGGGCGGAGACGTTCCGGTAATGCGCTTCGAGCGGAGTGAGGAAGGTGCGCTTTCGCGGCCGGGAATCAGGAAAGAATGAAAGGGAGAGCTTCATAAGCCTCGGCACTCGGCACTTGGCACGCGGCGTTCGCTGAGCCTGGAAAAGCGACAAGACGTCGCTTCCAGTTTGCTGGCGCGGCTTCGGAGGGTCCTGTGGTGAGCCTGTGGTTTCTTTCCCTGCGGCGCCCGGCAATACCGCTACATGCGTTCGAGGGTCTCGAGGCCGAGGAGGTTGAGCCCAGCCTTGAGGATCATGGCGGTGCGGGCGCAGAGAATGAGGCGGCGGGAGCGCACGTCTACTTCGTCGACCATTACACGATTGGCGTTGTAGAATGTGCTGAAGGCGCCGGCCAACTCAAAGAGATAGGTGCACAGGAAGTGCGGGCGCAAATCCGAGAGGGTCTGATCCAAGGCCGGGCCAAATTGGATGAGCTTACGGGCTAGGGCGATTTCCTCCGGCGTTTCAAACTCACTGGCGGCCTCTTCGCCTTCCCCCATCGTTAAGCCTGCTTTGCGAAAGATGCTATGGATACGTGCGACTGCGTACAGCAGGTATGGAGCGGTGTTGCCCTCCAGGCTCAGCATCTTGTCCCAAGAAAACACGTAGTCGCTGGTGCGATTCTGCGAGAGGTCTGCATAGCGCACGGCGCCGATGCCCACGACGCGGGCGACTTCCCGTCGTTCTTCTTCGCTGAGGTCGGGATTTTTTTCCGTGACCAGCGCAAGCGCACGTTCTTCCGCCTCGTCCAACAGAGCTTTGAGGCGAATGGGCTCTCCACTCTTGGTCTTTATGGCCTTACCATCCTCACCGAGGATCGTCCCCCACCATACGTGGTCCATCTGGGGAAGTTTGCGTCCACTGCGCTCAAACCACTTGGCCGCCGTGAGGAAGAGCTGCTGGAAATGGTCCTGCTGACGTCCGTCGGTAAGGTAAATAATGTGCTCTGCACCCAGCTTCTCCACGCGGTAGAGAATTGTGGCCAGGTCGGTGCTGGCGTAATTACTTGCGCCGTCTGCCTTGCGGATGATGAATGGCTGGGTCGCGAAACGCTTGTGTTCAGGGTGAAACACCACCAACGCGCCCTGACTCTCTTCCGCCAGATTGTAACGGCTTAGCTCTTCATAGATCTGGTCGACTTTGTCCCGATAGAAGCTCTCGCCGAGAGTCATGTCTATCTGGAGCCCCATGCGCCGGTATGCGCTTTCAAAGGCATCGTTGCTAATCTCTACGATACGCTCCCATATGGCGGTGTTTTCAGCATCACCCTGTTGCAGTTTCACGAGCTCCTGGCGTGAAATATCGCGCAGCTCGGGTTGCTCCTTCTCAAGGTTGGAGCCCGTGCGGTAAAGGATCTCGATCTCCTCCAACGAAAGCTGATCCAGATTCGCTCCCTCCCGCTTAATCGCCATGATTAGCGTGCCAAAGTTCGTGCCCCAGTCCCCTATGTGATTGTCGCTCACTGCATCTGCGCCACAAAAGAGCACCATGCGGCGAATGGCCTCCCCAATTGCCATTGCCCGCAAGTGCCCCACGTGCATTTGCTTTGCGGTGTTAGGCGATGGGTAATCGCATACGATCTTGCGCCCTGCGTAAACTTCTCCGGCTTCTGCTTTCAGAGCATCCGCGCTGGAAAAAGCCTTCATCCACTCCAGCAGAAAACGGGGGGTCAGCTTGAAGTTGATGAAGCCCGGGCCGGCAATCGACAACTCCACCAGGGCAGTGTCCAGCTGCGGCGCTGCGCTGAGCAGATCAAGAACCTGAGTGGCAAGCTGGCGTGGATTCGTCTTCAACCGTTTTGCGCACGGCAACGCACCATTGGCCTGAACGTCTCCAAAACGTGGATCTGCCGGTCGCACATCTGGCTCAAAGTCAGGAGCGAAGTCCAGGGCCGACCTGGACACTGCCTCCTTGATGACAGCATCGATTCCGCGTGCAGGATTGAACCATATGTGCATCCGACTCATTCAAAAGCAGCATGCGCAACGTGCAAGCCTACGCTGTCTCCCAACCACATTGAACCACTAGTAAATGAAGGAAAAACCGTGTGTTTTGGCCGGTTGAAGCGGCGCCCTTTAGCAGAAATCCGGATTTGGAAAAATGAAAAAAGCTCGACAAAAGGAATTTATCACTCTATCACCTATCGGCTTACGCCGAGGAAACGGTTCCGGCGACGAATCCCGATATTATGCCTTCTGTCGATATTAAGAGAAAGAGCGTACTCGCCCGTAAATTTGTAAAGCCCAGCTATAGCTACCTTATTGAGAAGAAGAGGGACGGGGGAGAATTCGACCACGACGAGATTCGCTACATTGTTGACTCGATCATAGACAAGGAAATGCCCGACTACCAGATGGCAGCTCTTGCGATGGCGATCTACTTCCAGGGCATGTCGGCCCAGGAAACTGCCGTACTGGCCGAAGAGATGATGCTCTCTGGAGACGTGGTGGATTTGTCGAAGATTACAATGCCCAAGATCGAGAAGTACTCGACAGGAGGCGTTGGAGACAAGACGACGATGGTTCTCGTGCCGCTCGCAGCAGCCTGTGGCGTGGTGATGCCAGCCATGAACGGCGTCGACGAGGAGATGGTAATCTCCACCTTGCAGAAGCTTTCTTCGATCCCCGGCTTTGATCCTGAACTGTCGATGGACAAGTTCATGGACCAGCTCCGCGACACCAACTGCGCCATAGCGGCGCAGCGGGAGGAAATCGCGCCAGTGGACAAGATTTTATATGAGATGCGGCAAAACACGGCGACCGTGCCAAGCCTGCCGCTGATCACGGGTTCGGTTCTCAGCCGTAAACTGGCTCAAGGCGCCGAAGGCCTGGTTGTCGATGTGAAATGGGGCAACGGATCCTTCATCAAGGATGTGGAGCAAGCCAAGCAACTAGCGCGCTCAATCACACGTGTTGGCCGTTCCATGAAGCGCCGCTGCGTGGCTCTGGTTACCGATATGAACCAGCCGCTGGGCGACTGCGTAGGCACAGCCTTGGAAATTCGCGAAGCGATTGAGCTTCTCAAGGGCAAGGGACCAGACGACCTGAAGGAACTCGTGCTGAAGCTGGGCATGGAAATTGTTCGCCTGGCGGGCGTGGCGGGTTCTACCCTGTCTGCCAAGCAGACCGTGCAACGGCACTTGAAGAGCGGAGAGGCGCTCGAAAAGTTCAAGGAGCTGATCAAGGCGCAGGGCGGCGACACAAGCGTGATCGATGACCCGGATAAGCTGCCAAAGGCCAAGTATGTGCGCAAGTTGCCAGCGCCGAAGCGTGGTTACGTACACACGATCAACGCTGGCATGATCGCTCGCGGCGTTCAGATACTTTCTGAAGGCAAGAAGGGTAAATGGGATCACGCTGCCGGCGTGTCCGAGATCAAGAAGGTGGGCACGCAAGTAAAGCAGGGCGAGCCGCTGATGATGATCCATTACAACGATGAGTCGAGGCTGGAGCAGGCTTTAGAGTACTTGCGCGGCGCCTATCGCCTCGCGCCGAAGCGTCCAACCCCGCCCGAACTCATCGTGGAACGGGTGGCCTAAGACAGTCTCCGCCGCTAAATCTGCATTTCTTGCTGGCGCAATTCCAACGCCCCACCATATTTGCTGCCCATGGCCGAAGAAAAGACAGCCAAATTCACGCCTAAGATTACGATTCTGGGAATCATCAGCTCAGTGATCGTGTTCGTGTTCTTCACTGTCGTATTACGCCCATTTGTTCCCGATCAGAGCGAGACGGTAACGTGGCTCTTCTCCGCCTTTACAGCGGGATCGCTTACGGGGGTGTTCTTCATGGCTTTCAATTGCCTGGCGATCATTCTTGCGGATCCTCAACACGGGAAGCGCCGCTAGTCTTCGCCAGCGATTGCGGCTTGTCGAAGATACGCCGTGACGTGAGTCACGAACGGCTGCCGATGGATCTCAGTGGGCCATCGTCGCCTAATTACTGACGATGCCTTGGCATCAAACAGTGATTTGGGGCGAGTGCTGGTAGGCGATGCTATTGGGCAGTTGCCCAGCCGCCAATCGTGATACTCTCTGGACCGCCATTGACTGGATCGACAATTATGATTGGGCAGCGGCCTGATCCATCGACGCAATTGCCAAACTCGCGACGCACCAAGGCAGTGTCGTTGCAATCCCGAGAGAGATGGGCGAGGTAAACGCGTTGCCATGCAGGGCGCTGGGCGCCACGGATAAACGCCAGGGCAGCATCATTGGAAAGGTGCCCATGGCGCCCGCGAATCCGCTGTTTTAGCGACCAAGGCCGGTGGGGATCAGACTCCAGCATTTCGGAGTCGTAATTTGCCTCGAGAACCAGGACATCCACATCACGGACACGCTCCTGAATATTGCCGGGAATGTATCCAAGGTCGGTGAGCCAAGCGACGCTACGCAATGGGTTGAAAAGGTCGTCGCCGCCGCACTTGAATACAAATCCCACGGGATCGTAGGCATCGTGTGGGATGGGAAACGCGGTGACGTGCATATCCCCAAACTGAAAGGTGCTACCGGATTCGAAAAGCGTCCAGTTAGGCTGTTGCTTGAGGCTGGGTTCGATAGCCTGGCGAGTCGCGTGGTTGGCGAAGACCCTGAGCTTTGGCAGGCGGGAAAGCACCTTTAGGCCGCAGGTGTGGTCACCATGCTCGTGCGTGATGAAAACAGCATCGAGATCCTCCAACGCGACATCTTCCCGGGCCAGCATCTCCTTGATGCGGCGGCCCGGAAAGCCTGCGTCTATAAGGATTGTTTTCTGCGCTGTCTGCAACAGGGCGCAGTTCCCACTACTGCTCGAGCCAAGGATCTTGAACCGCACCCAGACGTTGAAGCACAAGCGCCCCGGAGGCTCAACAGTCTTTGGAGATAAACTTCCAAAAACGACTGAACCGGGGGCGAAGCAAGACTTCCTTGGCCAACAGAGACCACCCCCGTGATCGCTAGAACTCGTAAGCGGCGCTAAGTTCCCAGCTCCGGGGACGCGCTTTGGTCACCAGAGTATTTGCTGAGAAGACGGGGTCGCTGGCGAGGTAGTGATCTTCATTGGTGAGATTCTCCACGCGCAGCGAGAACGTCCAGGGACCACGGTTCCAGGTAAGAAGGGCGTTCCAAACGAAGCTTGATGGCAGACGCAAGGTGCGATCATGGCTGGCCCAGAAGGCGTCACGCCAATGGGGACCACCTGCAATCCTGAACCCGTAGCCGACATCATAGCTGGCAAAGAGCTTTGCGCTTACCTGTGGGTAACCGGCATAGATATCGTCAGGGTTGTTTGGCGTTGGCCGGTCAAACCGGGCGTCCATTATCCCTCCCGTAAGCGCCCAGTCCTGCTCCGTCTTTGGAACTGTGCCGTATCCCAGCTCAGTAGAGAGGATCCGCACCTCCTGGGCATCAAAGGAAGCCATGAGCGAGAAGCGGTCGCTGGGCGAGTAGATCGCCTCAAACTCAATCCCCTTTCCGCGCAGGGGGAAGGAACGCGCGTCGATCTCGCTATAGACAGACTGCTCCCAGACATAACCGGCAATGCCGATGAAAAGCTTGTTATCCAGCAGCGCAGCTTTGGTCCCGACTTCATAAAGTTCGATATCAGTGAAGCTTGACTCGCCGGAGATTGTGCCTCCATCGCCGGGGCCCATTGCCTTGCCTGCCTGGACCGCGCCGTAGATGTTCACATTCCTGGTAATCGAAATAACCGGGCTGATCGAGCCGTTGAGGAAAGTGATACTGCCTGCGTTCGCGATTTCGTCTGCCAAGGCCCGTCGCTGCACGACATCCGGAAGTTTGGTATCCCAATTTGCCCACTCGCCGCGCAAAGAATAGAAAATCCGTAACCGTTCGGTGTGTTGCACGTCTGCCAATGCAAACAGAGCAGCTTGATACAATTCGCTTTCTTCATTTGCTCCAAGGCCGGGAGACCACAGATTTAGCCCATCAGGAGCGATCTGCGGCCCAGTCAGCACCACGCTGTTTGGAGACGCACCGTCCCGGGTAAGATCGCGCCGGGAAAACGGCTCAGCAAAGAAATCCTGGCGCATCTTCGCCCATGAGTAACGTAGGTCCGCGCCGTAGGTGAGCTTCATGTTCAGCGCGTCCACGGGCTTCTCGATGCTCAATTTATCGGCCAGCACAAACTGATCGCTAAAGAGAGAAAATCCATAGGTGGAGAACTTCCGGGTCTTCAAACTCTCCACAAAGATCTGATTCTTGATGCTCTCGCCCTTACCGCCATCCCGCACCCAGTCAAAAAACCAAATGAAGTCCTCACTGTTGGCATAGTCTTCCTCGGCGGCCAGAACGCGACTACCATCGATCTCTTCCGTGAAGACTTCTCCACCTTGCTCAAAGTAGTCCCGGGTATAGCGGTAGCCATCATTTGGATTGCTCATCAAAGCGGCGAGCGTTTCGTCAAGCCAACCCGGGGCGTTTGACGCATCGAAACGGGGATCGCGCAAACCTGTGCTGGGCAGAGGCTGGCCGTAAGCGCGAGCCAGATCATCGGGATCACTGAGGTCGAGCATTGCATCGACCGCCGCCTGGGTGATACGCCCTTCTGCAAGCGCCTTCTCTACAACAGCCGCCGGCACAACCAGAGCGTTGAAGTCTTCGATCCCATTCCTCGCCTGAACACCGTAAAAAGAAGCCAGATCCCTGTTTGCAGTGCCTTGCCAGGCAGGGTCCGCAACATTGATCGGTTCGCCTATGACGTAGCGACCGCTATCGACCAACTGCTGTGTCGGACGGTTCCAACCTGGAGCCTCGCTGCTCTTGAAGTCGTAATACTCGGCCCCGGTGAAGATGGAGGTCTTTTCGTCCAACCGCATCTTCAGGGCGCCGTACAATGAAATGAAATCATTGTGCACGTGCTCGTAATAGCTGTCCGAGTCCTGTGCGGTAATGGACAGTCGCCAAGCGGTGGGAATGTCGCCAACTCGCGTAGGGCCGCCATAGTCCGCCTGCACCCGGAAGTGATCCCAACGACCCAAGGTCACATTTACGCGCCCGCGCGGCTCATCAAAGAACGGACTTTTGGGGATCATGTTCACAAAGCCGCCCACGAGTGTCGGCGTCAGGTGGGCTGGCGCAGGTCCGCGCACGATGTCCAGAGCCTCCAGCGACCCGAATGAAGTCGGCATCTCATTGCGCTGAAAAGCGCGCAACATGCCGTTGAAGTAGGTCCCGGCGAGTACGCCGCGAATAAACGGAGTCCCGGCAATGCCAAAGAAGTTAACGCGCTCCGTGCCTGCGCCCGTCATGGAGAGGTCGTCAAATGACTCGACTCCGAGCAAACGCATCGCCTCGGGCGTTACCACGGTAACTGCGCGTGGGAGCTCGAGGAGGGTCGCATTGCCATAGAGGCCGGGCAACTCGCGGTCCAGGGGAAGCAATACCTCGGATTGTTCAGCCAACGTCTGTTCGACGCGGAACGGATCCATCAGGTAAACCTGCTCCTCTTCCTGTTGAGCCACGAGTTGGCTGATGGCGGAACAGGCCAAGGCCAACGTCACTACTTTTTTCACAGATAGAATAGTTAAGTTAAAGAAAGGGCGCAGGTTAACGAGCAGAGACTATCAGGCAAGCACAGATGGCATCAGGCCTTTTTTCTACTCGCGGCGGCCAGCAAATATGCCAATGCGGCGATAAGCACGACGATTGGCCCTGTCGGGAAATCGAGCTGAAAACTGATCATGAATCCAGCCGCGACAGAAATGGCTGCGACGAAAGACGCGATGGCCATCATTTGCCGAAGCGAGAACGAGAACCGTGCTGCCGTTGCTGCGGGTAAGGATAGCAATGCAACGACAAGAATAATTCCCACTGCCTGCACGAGTAAAACGATGGTAACGGCTGTAAGACAGAGCAGGAGCAGGGACATCGCCTTGGCATTTACCCCGCGCAGAGCTGCGAATTCCTCATCAAAAGACAGCGCCTGAAATCGCTGATAAAGGCCTAGCCCGAGCACAAGGACCAGGGCGTCAAGGACGGCAACCAGCCAAACCTGCCACCGGCCAACCAGCAGGATATCGCCGAAAAGGTATGCCATGGGATCCACGTAACCCGGTGTGCGGGCGAGAAACAGCAGGCCTGTTCCCATGCCGATCGCCCAAAGGGCGCTGATTGTGGCGTCCTCTCGTTCCTTTGCCCAAAGGCTCGCCCACCCAACAAGCAGAGCTGAAAGCAGTGCGGCCACGAGTCCTCCCAGAAGCGGATGAGCCCACTCCCAACCCAAGGCGCGCTGGAAGTAAATCGCAGCGCCAATACCGCCCAGTACGCTATGCGCAATTGCTCCGGCCAGATAAGTAACCCTGCGCACGACCACATAGCTACCCATGACGCCAAAGGCCAGGCTCGCCAGCAGCCCCATCAGAAGGGCGTTACGCAAGAACGGAATGGAAGGATCCAGAAGTGCGCGAAAGAAATCACCCATGACTATGTCCCTCCTCTGAGCAGCGGTGGTCGTGGCGGATCATCCTTACATCGCTGCCGTATAGCTCCTTCACCAGATCACCTGTCAGCTCACTGGTAGGATGATGGGCAACCGCGCGATTTACGCAGATCACAGAATCCACGATTTGTGAAACAAACCCCAAGTCATGCGAGACCAAGACCACGGCGCATGTCTTATTGATCTCCCGGATGGTCTGCACAAGTGAATCTGCGGCGGCTACGTCGACCATGTTCATGGGCTCGTCCAGCAGCATCAGCTGCGGGCGGGTAGCCAGCGCGCGAGCAATAAGCACGCGTTGCCTCTGCCCCCCGGATAACTCTGCAAAGCGACGATTCGCGACATCAGCGACGCCGAGTTTCTCCAACGATTCCCGCGCAACCCTTCGATCTGTGCGCGTGTACCAGAGCTTACCGCGTGAAATGCGTCCCATCAACACGACGTCCATCGCCGTGATAGGAAAGAGAGGATCGAACCGCACGTGTTGCGGCATATATCCAACATTTCCCCGCGCTCTGAGGGGCGTGGAGCCCAGAATACGAATCGAACCGGCGTCAGGCTGCTCGAGCCCGAGAATCAACCTTAGCAGGGTGGTCTTGCCGCCGCCGTTGGGCCCGACAATGCTGACAAGTTCCCGTTGGCCCACTACAAAACTGGCGTTGCTGAGCACGGGAGCGTGCCCATAGCCGAAGCTGACATCTCTCAGCTCTATTGCTGGTGCTTCATTCATTGCCGTGGTCGCCCGTGGTTTGGAGCTCGAAGGCCAGCGCGAGTTGCCTGGCTATCTGGAGAATATTCACCAGAGGGTCTTCAGCGAGAGGGTCCAGCGTTCGCACATCTGCGCCGATGGCCTTAGCAAGCGCCAGAAGAGGTTCGGGATTCTGCTGAGGCTGTGTAAACACCACCTTGACGCCCTCGCTGCGAGCGCGCTCAGCCAATCGCGAAATATCGCGTGGGGTGGGCTCACGCCCGTGCGCTTCCAATGCTACCTGCTCCAGCCCAAAAAACTCTGCGAAATGCTCAAAGGCGGCGTGCTGAACGTAGAATGTCATGCCGGCGTAGGGCTCCAGCACCGCGCGAGCCTCTTCCGCTGTCTGTCCAACCTTTGCGGCGAAGCCAAGGAATGAATCTTGATAATGTTGTGCGCCCTCCGGGTCAATCCGTGACAAGTGGTCGCGAATGCGCTCTGCGGAAACCACCAGCATACGCGGGCTAAGCCAAACATGAGGATCCTCGTGATCGTGATGTGCATGATCGTCCCCCGGTTCATGCGCATGCTCCTCTTCGATTACATTGAGGTACCAAATTCCGGGTTTGCCTACGCGCGATACAATCCCGTGCTCGATCGGCAATCCAGCTCCAACAAAAAGGTCTGCGCGCGCCAAGGCCTCGACGACGCTTGGCGACAGCGCGGCGGAATGCGGATCCTGCCCGGGACGCAGGAGCGTGCGCACCGAAGCCCTGTCTCCGCTTACGGCTGAAACGATCCCGGAAACAGGATTAACTGGTGAAAAGATCGTTAGCTCTGAATCGCCGGCTTTACCGTGCTCGCGATCTGCGCAGGCAACGAGCGCAAGTAGCAAGACAAGCAATATGATGGGCGATTGGCGCATGATTCCATGCGAAGTAGAACGGGCGCTGTTCACAAGACAATTATACGTTTTCACCCAAGATGGCTGAGCGAGGAGCTGCGTAAAGAATTGCCAATCGCTACGGGGAAGATTTTCTTACGGGCTATGTCTCTCCCGAAGATTACGGAAGTGCGCGGGCGCGCGGTACATGTGCCCGGCGACGACATTGATACGGACCGGATCATCCCGGCCCGATTCATGAAGTGCATCACCTTTGATGGACTCGGCGAGTATTTCTTTTACGACGTTCGCAAGAACGAGGATGGCAGCGACAAGAAGCATAGCCTGAACGAACCTCGGTTCGCCGGCGCAACGATTTTGATTAGCGGCAACAACTTTGGTTGCGGTAGTTCTCGCGAGCACGCTCCCCAAGCATTATATCACGCTGGCTTTCGAGCCGTAATCGCAGAAGGCTTTGCAGAGATCTTCTTTGGAAACAGCACGCAGCTGGGCATCCCCTGCGTGGCGGTGAGCCATGAAGATCGCCTGGCGCTCGCCGAGGCGATTGAAACAGCGCCAGAAACAGAGGTTGTGGTAGATGTGGCTAATCGACAGGTTCGCTATGGAAGCAAGTCGATCCCATGTGAGCTCCGGGAAAGCGCTCACAGCTCGCTGACTAGCGGGAAGTGGGATCCGCTGGCCGACTTGCTTGCCGGCAGCGAGCAGGTTGAGGCCTTAGCGGCGTCTCATCCTTATATGCAGCGCTAGGCTGCGCCACCTGTCGGCGCCCTGCCCCGGGCGCTCAATCCAAACTCATTGCTTATGCGCGACCTTCTGGAGAACTCCGGGATTTTTGCTTACCCCCTGATGCTGTGCTCGATAGCAGCAATCTTCATCATCGTGGAGCGACTTATCGCCCTGCGAACTTCAAAGGTGATCCCGAATCGCATATCGCGGGCAATCATTGAGGATGAAGAACTGCCGGAAGCGCGCGGAAACAGCGTTGCCGACCGTATTCTACGGTTTGTGCGCGAACGGCAGCCAGATCCTGAGCAGCTGAAGGCATATGCCCGCCTTCAGATCATCCACATGGAAGGTGGCTTATTCGTGTTGGACATCGTCGTTGCGGCAGCGCCGCTTCTTGGATTGCTGGGCACAGTGACGGGACTTGTGCGGGTCTTCTCAAAGATCACTCCAGATACGGGTTTGCCAGAGCCTGAGGCATTCGTAACGGGAGTGGCGCTTGCCTTGGCCACAACGGTCTTGGGGCTGGTAATTGCGATTCCCGCGATCGTGTTCAACAGCTACCTGAACCGCCGGATCGACACGCTCGCAGCAAGATTAAATGTTCTCGTTGAACGCCTAATTGGGACAGAGACGGCTGAGCAACAGCAGGAAAGTCCCTTGCGGAAGATGCGATGAGCGTAATCCCGGAGCGCAGGCGCAGAAGACGGTCTGAGGTGAACATTGTCCCTCTTGTGGACGTGCTAACCGTGCTGCTGTTCTTTTTTCTCGTTTCGATGCAGTTCAAACAAGATGAAATGCTCAACATCTCGCTTCCGGATGTGGAAACTGCAGGAAAGAATGTTTTTTCAGAGCAGTTGGAGGTCGCGATCTCCGATGAGGGACAATTCTACTTCAATGGGCAGCCGATCAACCGCCAAGAACTGCCCGCAGCACTCAGGATAGCTGCTGATATCAACAAGCGGGTGCCCGTCCTGGTGATCGCGGATCAGGCAACTCAACTCCAAAACGTGACTTACGTGATGGATGAGTGCCGAAAGATTGGACTCGAGGACTTCAGGCTTCAGACACGGTAGCATCTTCTTCCCGGTCTGCCACAACGACGCTCCAATGAGCCCTGCCATTGCCGTTCAAGCCCGGCAGTGTAACCGATCAGGTTTTTATTTCTTCTGTTTTGCGCCGACGTACGCTAGATGAATCGCTTGCGGGAGCGCGTCCGGTGGGCCAGCTTAACCGCTCAGTCAAGAAAGAGACGACTATGGCACAAAGCGACACATACGATCTCGTAGTAATTGGCGGGGGCCCAGCGGGCTACGCAGCGGCGATCCGTGCAGGGCAATTGGGGAAGAAGGTTGCCTGTATAGAAATGGAGCGGGCCGGCGGCACATGCCTGAACTGGGGCTGCATACCGAGCAAGGCGCTGCTAAAGACTGCCGAAACGGTGAACGCGCTGCGGAAGGCTGACGACCTTGGCATTAAGGTCAGTGGCGACCTTGAGATTGACTTTGAAAAGGTCATAGGTCGCTCGAGAAGCGTGTCGGACAAGATGGCCGGCGGGATCGAATTTCTGTTCAAGAAGAACAAGGTAGAGTATGTGCGCGGGCGCGGACATATCTCGGTCCCCGGAATTGTGGAGGTGACCGAGGGTGCGGACAAGGGACGGTTTTTCTCGACGAGACACATCCTTATCGCCACCGGTTGCCGCCCACGTCCCCTGCCGGGAGTGGAAATTGATGGCGAACGGATAATGACAAGCCGTGAAGCCCTTGTGATGAAGCGCCAGCCGAAGAGCATCGCCATCGTTGGCGCAGGAGCAATCGGAGTGGAGTTTGCCTACTTCCTCAACTCACTCGGCACAGAAGTCACCCTCATCGAGATGCTGCCGAGGATCGTACCCGTGGAAGACGATGAAGTTTCCTCCACCCTGGAGCGCGCATTCAAGAAGCAAGGCATCAAGACGATGACTGGCGCCAAGGTCGAGAATGTGACCCCGGGACGCAAGAGCGTGAAGATGGATGTTGTGCGTGGCGACAAGCGTGAGTCTATTGAAGTTGAGTCGTTGCTTCTATCGATAGGCGTCATCCCGAACCTGGATGGTTTGCTTTCCTCACGCGTAAAACTGGAAACAGACCGCGGCTACCTGAAGGTAAACAACCGTTACGAGACCTCTATCAAGGGCATCTTTGCAGCCGGAGACATCATTGGACCTCCATGGCTGGCCCACGTCGCCACGTTTGAGGCCGTGCAAGCAGTCAACGGCATCTTTGGTCACGGCACACCGCGGCGGGTAAACATCTTCCCCGGGTGCACATACTGCCAGCCGCAGGTTGCCAGCGTGGGCCAGCCCGAGCGCGTCCTGAAGGAAAAGGGCATCGAGTATACTGTCGGCAGATTCCCCTTCACAGCCGCAGGCAAGGCAGTTGCCGCCGGCGCTTCCGAAGGATTCGTAAAGGTGCTCGCCGGCAAGAAACATGGTGAGATCCTGGGCGCACACATCATCGGTCACGACGCAACCGAGCTGATTGCCGAGTTTGTACTAGCGATGGAATCCGAGCTGACTGTGGACGAACTCCACACTTCTATCCACGCCCACCCCACCCTATCCGAGGCGCTGGGAGAAGCAGCCGCCGCTTCGTTTGGCGAGGCAATCCACATCTAGGGAAACCACCTTCAAGGAAGATTTCAAAGGCGCAGCGGATCTACCCGCTGCGCTTTTTGTGTATGGAGCCGTGATAAGCTCACACTTTGATAAATTCACACACCGCCTCTTTAAGCGACGGAGGTAAGGTCGTTTAGAGATTCTGAGCGGCGTTCTGCGGACAAACCTGGTTTCTAGAATCTCAATACGCGACGAGACCAAGACAGCAACTCCAGGAGCAGGACGTCGCTTTCTTGCGTACCGACCCGGAGATCCGACTCAGGCCGGAGGGAAGAAATCTTCCACGCCTGCCCACACATTGTAGGCGAAAGCGGGTTTTTGAAGAGACTCGAGACGAATTGAGCCGCCTGCAGCGAGTATCAAGGCCGCGGCGCCGGCAATATCCCAGAGGCGAATAGCAGACTCGTGGTATACGTCACTGCGGCCAAAGGCAGTCCAAGCCATGGCCAGGGCGGCGCTGCCGATAGCGCGGGTCTTCTTGAATCCGCGCACCTGGACGATGAACCGGCCCAGGGACTCCAGTGAGTAATCCTGTGCGCTTGTGAAGCCTGTCTGCAGCGTAGCCTGGTCAGCCGTCTTTGCCCATTGCGGGGTGACACTGGTCCCATTGAGCCGTAATCCCAATCCCGGGCCCCCACTGAACATCTCGTTGCGATTGAAATCAAAGACGACTCCAAGGATATGGTCTGCGCCCCGCATTAGCCCGATGCTAACGCAGCACAACGGAACGCCGCGCAAGTAGTTGTACGTGCCATCGAGCGGGTCGACCACCCAATAGGGTTCGCTGCGCTCGAGCAAACCAGCGTCGCCGCCCTGTTCCTCACCGATCACAGGAAAGTCAGACTGTTCGCTCAGGAGACTGCGGATGAGCTTCTCGCTATCCAAGTCTGCCTGCAATTTTACGTCGCGGCCGCTGTCGTCATTGACCTGCTGCTCTAGGGATTGAGCCTTACGCAGGACTTCACCGGCCTGGCGAGCCACGTTCTCAGCAAGTGTCAGGTAGCGTTCAAGATTCTCCATCGCGGTGTGACTCTAGGCGGCGCAGCGCAGCGCTCAATGACCAATTCTCTAGAAGCGCATCAAACGAAGGGAGACGGAGAAGCTCCAATCGTCCTCGCGACGCGCACCCGTGTTGTGGCGCAGACGGTAACGGATTTCCCAAGTCGCATCGAGGCGCTGAACGAGCGTGAGGGATTGGCGGTCGAACTCCGATTCGTCTACGTCGTATCCCGCGCCCACCCCCACAGTCCACGAATCTGAAAGGCGGTACCAGAACTCGGCAGCGTACTGGTGGAAATAGTCGTCGAGGTAGTCTGCGTAGATCATCGCCTGCCATACGTTGGCGCTCTGCAGGCCAAGTCTCGCACGGTTGTAGTGCAGCTGCAGATCCTCCAGCTCAAATCCCGTCTCCCAGCCAAATGAAATGAAAGGTGCAGGCTCCACAATGAGTTGCGCGTAGGTGGGGCCCCACTCTTCCCGGTCTATGTCCAGATCCTGATAGAGGTTGAGCTCGAGGAGATTCCGGCTGCCAGCGCCTTCATTTGCACGCGTCTGCAATAGATTCTCCAAACCGAACCGGACAAACGTGGGCTCATCAAGCAGCCATGCATCGCTCGTCTGCATCTGCCGAAGATCCACTGGCGGCATGACGCCATGAAGCGGGTAGGCGTTTACAAGCGGCGCCAAATCTTCGTCGCCTGTCAGGTCATAACTCCGGAAGTAAATGACCGGCTGCAGGAGATGACGTAATCCGTCGATCTCCCATGTGCGATTCTTATAGTCCCACTCCGAGAAGAAGCTGGTGCGTATGTCGAAACCTGTCTCGCTGATGAAATGCCGCAGATCCATCTCTGGCTGTGGCTCATCAACCATACTTCCACGTGGATCATAATAGGATTGCTCTCCGGGATAGTATGCAACCATGGCGCCGATGCGCGGGGTGATCGTCAACCAGGAGGCTCCATCGATCGGACGAGCCAGACCATAGTAGAAGTGGAACTGGTCGCTCTCGCGCTCAAAGTCGAAAAACTCCAGCTCCCCTTCCCTCATCTCTCTTGAGCCGGGAGGATAGTCATAAAAGACATCGTCGTAGAAGACAGACCCCCGGGACCATGGTCCCGGCAAGTCGCCATTGAACTCAAAATCCGGAACGTAGTCATGCTCCTTAAGTCGGGCAGCCGAGATGAACCCTGTATGATAAAGGCCCGCGAATGGGAGGGGGCTGCTCAGCAAATCCAGACGAACCTCCGGAAGACGCTCCACTGTGGCGTACTCTCCCCCGGTCTCAAAACGCGTTAGGAAGCTCAGGACGACGTTGTCCCATTGATGCAGCGCCTCGACATACGCATCCGGGTAAGGGTTGTCATCGAAATAGTCGTCGCGGAAGTCCCGAAAGACCTCGGCGTCACTCATGAAATTGAGATCGGCGCGAATCACGGTGCGCTGGCGAAAGGTCTGCAGATGGCGCCAGTTCAGGAACCAACGCTGATCACTGATCTCCCTCAGAAAGTAGTCTCTCCCTGTGTCCCCCTGATCTGCAATCCAACCACTGCTAAACTCGCTGACAACGCTATGATCCTCCGACTCGTGGCGAATGCCAAAAGCCGGTCCAATGAGAAGACCCCGCTCAGTGTAGACATCAATGTTTCCACCTGCGTAGAAGCTCTCCGACAGGGGAATCAAGGCCTGCGACTGCACGAAAGCGCCCAGATTTCCCCGGTAGCCAGCCTGGGCGCTGAAGTTAATGGGGGGAGCGTCAAAAGGTTGTTCAACACTCGGGACACGAAAGAGACGAAAATCTCCAATAGCGGGGCTCGCATTGACAGCGATGATCCGATCGTCTGGCCGAAGAACGACCTGCTCCGCAAAGATATTGGGCGATACCGAAGAGCCGGGTTCGCCGAGAAAGATCGTGACATTGCGAAGCGTTAGTTCCTCTCCGTGCCCGGAGAGCGACTCGCCTTCTGCAAGAAGCGGTGGGTAACCGGCCCGGAACCGACCGGTGCGGAATGTACGGGTATCGACGTGGTAAGTGAGTTCATTGGTGACGAGTCTGAAGCCCGGCCGGGTAATCCTGACATTTCCGCTCGCCTCTGCGCGCGCCTCCGCACGAAAAAAGCGTATCTCATCTGCCTCTACCCGGAACTCGTCATGCACAAAGAGGGCGTCGCCGCGGGCAAGAAGGCTTTGAGTATTGGCGTCGAAAACCAACGGCTCCTCCGCACTCAACTCTGGCGGGGCCGCCAAGATCGGAGAACATAGACTCGCGAGAAGAACGATAGCCAACAATAAGCGCACGGGCCGGAATTAACGCCTTACCTGACACGATTGGCAAAGCGATTTTGCGTTTTAGAGCGTTGATGGCGCAAAAACCGTCCAGTGAGGCTGCATTCTGCGTCACACATAGTCAGGCATACGCGGCCCGCTATCGCCGTCGTCCTCGTCCTCCTCCCCCGCATCTTCATCTCGGTCGCCTTCGCTCTCATTGTTGTCCGGAATCGTGTCTTCCCAGCCATCATCATCGCGAGGCTCAGGAGGGAATGGTTCCTCATGACGATCCTCGTCCTTGCCCGGGTATTCGGGAGGCGGCAAGTAATCGGGCGGGACGTCTGGCACGCGCCCGGGCGGAGGCGTGGAACCTGGAGGATGAGGGTCGCCGTGGCCTTGAGCAATTTGCGCTGTGACGACGATGGCTATGGCGAGGAGAAGGGTGCGAAATACCTGAACTCTCTTGTGCATGGGTTAGAATCTGCAACTCCTACGCCACCTCCCATAGAAAACTGAGTAGATAAGTTCCTGTACGCGAGAGGTCTCGATCACTTATACTGATGTAACTTGAGCTTTCTCCATTTTGGGAATACTGTTTTGGCTTCCGCCGTCGAGGACTGCTCAGGCTGACGATGCCGAAACTTACCCAACGCTCCGCAATGCCCTTTGCCGGAATGATCGACGCCTTCTCAGAGGCTGCTTTTCTGCATGACGCAGAGGGGCGCATCGTTCATTTGAATCCGGCAGCGCGAGAGTTTTTCGCCGTCGGCGAATGTGAGAATGTCACTGAAAACTTCCAACGGCTTTGCGGGGAAGCAGGCGCCTTGAAAGTGAGAGCAATTGCAGGGAACGCGACAGCACCCCAACCGCTCCTAGGCGTGATTTCTGAAATGAAGCCGGGAAGCTCTGGTGCATTGCTAGTGGCGGACGACCGGAGCAACTCGCGATGGGAAGGCATATTTAGCTGTCACGCTGTTTCTGGCAATGAGGTCCGTCTTGTAACCGTTCGGGGCGTTAACGGTGAAGTGAGGGCAACTCCTGACAAGGAAGAACCCGCGCCGGAAGATTTGAAACTTGCTCACAGACGGGTCGAGAGCGAACTAGGCAACCTGCAGCGGCTTCACGACCTTAGCACGCGCCTTTCGCCGGAAGCAGATTTCAACGCGCTGTTGTGCGAACTCCTCGAGGCGGTGTGTGAGCTTCTGGATTCGCAATTTGGGTGCATTCAGCTTGCTGATGACGAGCGCGGCGTGCTGAGAATGAACACGGCGGTGGGATTTTCGCCCGAGGTGCTGGCCATGTTCTCTGAAACACTCCCGGGCCAGGGCGGGTGCGGCACAGCTTTTCAGCGTAAGGAGCGGGTTATCGTTGAAGATGTAGAAAAGGACCCCCTCTTCAAAGGGTTTGCAGTCACCGCCTTGCGAACGGGCATACGCGCCGTCTGCGCAACGCCGTTGAAGAGCAGAACCGGCGAAGTTTTGGGGGTTCTGTCTGTAAACTTTCACAGGCCACACCGACCCAACGAGCGGCAACTTCAAATGGTGGATTTGTACGCCCGGCAGGCAGCTGAGGTGATCGAGTCTGCCCGTCGCCGGGCTGAGCGTCGCCGAGCAGAGGCCGAACTGCGGGAAAGTGAAAAAGCACTGCGCCTGGCGCTCGATGCTGCGAACCTCGGCGCATGGATCTATAGTCTGCCAGACCAGATTATGGAGGTGGATGAGCGCGCCGCTGACCTTTATCAGGCAAAGGGACGCCAACTCAACTTCGACGAGAGTAGCATTCGCAAACTGCTGCACCCAGACGACGTGAAGACAATGCTGGCGGCGATACATGCCGCTTGTAATCCAAGGGGTGACGGACGCTTCAAGTGCACATTCCGCATCCGGCAGCCCAACGGAAGGTTCAAGTGGATAAGCGCCTGGGGACGAACAGACTTTGAGGACGATGACGAAGAGCGTGTAGCCGTGCGCATCGTGGGCGCCAGCCGGGATGTAACAGCACATCGACAGGCGGAAGAAGACCTACGGCGAAGCGAAACCAACTTCAGGGCCTTGGCGGATAATATATCGCAACTCGCATGGATGACAGATGCTGAGGGATGGATTTTCTGGCTAAACAAGCGATGGTTTGACTACACCGGAGGATCCATTGACGAAGTAGAAGGCTGGAACTGGTCCAATCTGGTTCACCCGCAGCATCGTGAACGGGTTGTTGAGAACTTCCGCCGTAGCATGGCGGAGAGACGCGATCTTTGGGAGGATACGTTTCCGCTGAGAGGTAAGGATGGCAACTATCGGTGGTTCCTGACGCGCGCCCAACCGATCCGCGACGAGAGCGGGCTCATCTTGCGCTGGTTCGGGACGAACACCGATGTCACCGAGCGGCTGGAAGTGGAGGAAGCGCTGCGGTATAGCCAGTTGCGGCTCCAGATCGCAATGGGGGCAGCTAGCCTTGGCACATTCGATCACAATCTGCTGACCGGGACGCTTCATTGGGACTCCCAATGCAGAGAGATACTGGGCGTTTCTCCTGATGAACCGGCGAGCGTCGAAAAATTACTTTCGCTGGTGCATCCCGAGTGTCGCGAACAGCTGGAGCGCGACCTGGAGTATTATTGGTCACACGCAGGTTGCTTTGAATATGAGTACCGGATTCTGCCGGCGGACGGTTCTCCGGAACGTTGGCTTCACACGAGTGCGCAGACCATTTCAGCCAGTAACGACGACTCCCGGCCCATTCGACTCATCGGAGCACTTCGCGATATAACTGCAGAGAAAAATTTCACGGAGAAACTGGCGCGGGCAAAAGAAACAGCAGAAGCGGCCAGCAGGTCCAAGAGTGAGTTTCTGGCCAACATGAGTCACGAAATTCGCACTCCGATGACCGCGATTCTGGGGTTTGCAGAGATTCTCCAGCAACGCGTCGAGGACCCGATGGACCTTGAGTGCGTGGATACCATACGTCGTAATGGAAACTTTCTGTTGGAGATAATCAACGACATCCTCGATTTGTCCAAGATCGAGGCAGGACGCCTTGAAGTGCGACAGGAGCGAGTACGTCCGTGGAGACTCATCAGCGAGGTCAAACGCCTCATGGATGTGCGCGCGGAAGAAAAGAACCTGCAACTCCGCGTAAGGGCAATGTCGCCGCTTCCCACTATTATGCACACAGACGCTCGCCGTCTGCGTCAGATCCTCGTCAATCTGGTGGGCAATGCGATCAAGTTCACCGACTCGGGCTATGTGGAAATACGGCTACGCCTGTTGCGGAAAGAGGAGCTACTCGAGATCGCCATTCAGGACACAGGAATAGGTATTCCGCAGGATGACATGCAGCGATTGTTCCAGCCCTTCTCCCAATTGAATACCGTCGAGAGTGGAGGGACGGGTTTGGGACTAGCGATTAGCAGAAGGCTGGCGAGCATGCTGGGAGGCAGCATCGACGTAGAAAGTGAAGTCGGAAAGGGAAGCACTTTTACCGTAACGATCTCGACAGGTGACCTACGCAATGCCTCAATACGAGCTTTCGAGGAAATCCCCGATCCAGATACTGTGACCGCATTGCCGAGCAGCCAGCGCGAGAGCCTGAACAGCCACATCCTGGTCGTGGATGATTCTCCAGAAATGCGAAACCTCGCTCGAAGACTTCTTGAACGGGCAGGAGCACGCGTCACCTGCGCAGACAACGGCCTGGAAGCTATTTGTTGCATCCAGCGCACACCGGGAATTGAGGCGGTTCTGCTCGATATGCGAATGCCCAAACTTGACGGCTACAAGACGGTGGCTCGACTACGCGCAGAGAGCTTTGACGGGCCCATTGTAGCCATGACGGCCAACGCCCTGAAGGATGATTGCGAACGTTGCCTTCGAGCGGGCTGCGACGCTTACTTCTCAAAACCTCTGGATGGGAAAGTTCTCGTGAGGACCTTGGCCAGCCTTATCGGGGAGCCTGTTGAAGCCGCGCACCAAGGGAGCTGAACCCACCGGATGCTAGCTACCCATTGCCCTCAGGGAACTGCGGCGATCCCGGAATCGCCTTATCTCAAGGGCAATGATCCACCATAGCATTGCCCACGCAGCACCGACGCACCATCCGGCCAATACGTCTGATGGCCAATGCACTCCAAGATATACCCGCGAGACGCCGACCAGAATCGACGTAGTTACGGCGGTAAGTATGATATAGGCTTTGTGCGTTGTGTTGTCCTGCACGCGTACAAGCAGAGCAGCCAACGTCAGGTAGACAACCGCAGAGAGCATGGAGTGACCGCTGGGAAAGCTCGCGGTAAAGACCTCTGCATTATGGGGGACCAGATCTGGCCGGGGGCGTGAGAACAGCATTTTCAGCAGGCTACTGAGGGAAACACCACTGATCACTGCTAACGCCATAACCGTGGCGGCCAGGAACTTGCGATCAATCAGGAGATACCCTACAACTCCCAGGGTCAATAAGGTGAGGATCAGGTTCCCTCCAAGCGCAGTGACGTCTCTCATGGCCTCAGGAAACCACTCGGGGCCGATAGCCCGCGACAAGTCATTCTTGTCCCTGAAAAGCAAGAGAACGGTCTCATCAAGCGTATGAACTTCTTGCTTCATGACCTCGTCCGCGATGGCGGCGAAGCCCCAGAGCGCGCCAACGAGCACAAGAAATATGACAAGATAGGTGATATGGTCGCGACGCGCTTCCTTTCCCGCTGTGTTTTTTAGCCGTTCTCCCGCATCAGTCATACAAGATCCTGCAGCACAGCAAAATATAAACCAGCCTATCTCAAAAGCAATCGATTGCTCGTCGTGTTTGATCTAAGCATATGCCCGAATCATCATCTTCGCTCCGAGCGCCAGGTCACAACGGGAACCGATAGAAAAAAGGCCGCCTCGTTTTCGAAGCGGCCTCGGGAATTTGAATGGAAAACGTCTATGCCGTAGCGAGGTCCTTCTTGGGTTGAGTCGCGGGCTGCGCTTCGTGGCAGTAGGCCTTGAAGGCGAGAGCTGCAAGTGCCCCTGCTGCTAGCTGCACGATGATATAGGTGATCGTGAAGGTCAGGTTAAATGCGCCGAAGAAGAAGACGCCTACGGTAACCGCCGGATTGAATGCAGCGCCAGAGATGCCGCCGAGAATGAACGCGCCAACCATGACCGTCGAGCCTATGGCCAGCCCATAGAAGCTATTGCCCTGGTTGGACCGTGTGGTTGCGGTGTTGAGCACTACCGTCACGAGCGCAAATGTGAACAAGCCTTCGGCCACGAGTGCACGCGCCAGGTTAAGCTCGAGCAGGTGATGCTCCCCGGCGTACATCCATCCGGCAAGTATGGCGGCCAGAAGAGCGCCGAAAATCTGGGCTGCAACGTAAGGACCAAGGTGGCGCGTGGACAATGCGCCACGGACCACCGCGCCCACCGAGACCGCAGGATTGAAGTGCCCGCCCGAAATGTGCCCGCCGGCAAAAATCATCACCATAAGAATCGCGCCAATGGCGATCGGCGCCATGGCTGGGGTAACGGCTGGGGCTATCGCCACAGTGAACATCAGGAAAAACGTCCCGATAAACTCGATGATATACTTATTCATTTCTTCCCGGAGTTGAGGTACGAGTAAATCCTACATCCATATACTGGGTTTTCAATCTTGTTGAATAGGAGAGTTTATTCATTCGCGAGCTTTACTCGATGCGAAACGCTGTTCAGCATGCGAAGTGAGTTTCAATGATACAATCTGTCGCTAGGCAGGACGGCGATGCCACGCCAAAGGCTCCGGCAATCGTGGTGCGGGACCTTCGCGTGGATTACGGTGATTTTACCGCGCTTCACGATGCGTCATTTCAGGTAGAGGCAGGCCAGATCTATGGCCTGCTGGGACCGAATGGGGCGGGCAAGACCAGCGCCTTCCGGGTTATTGCAACATTGCTTGAACCCACCTACGGCGACGTGAGTCTCTGTGGGATTGATATTGCCGAGCATCCTGAGCAGGCCCGCGCAATTCTTGGTTACATGCCTGATCTGGCTCCGGTGCCGCAGGACCTAAAGGCGTGGGAGTTCATCGAATGCTTTGCCGGAGCTTACGGGGTGCCTGCGAACGAGCGAAAAGCTCGCGTGGAAGAGGCGCTGGAAATGGTGGGCCTCCAGGACAAGCGCAGCAGCTATTGCGGGGAGCTCTCGCGAGGCATGACTCAACGACTGGTGCTCGCAAAAACATTGTTGCCCAACCCGAAGGTTCTCATACTGGACGAACCTGCAAGCGGGATGGATCCGATCGCCCGATCTGACCTGCAAGTGGCCCTGGCGCGACTATCACGCCAAGGGGTGGCGATTCTCATCAGCTCACACATCCTTGGCGAGCTGGCCAACATGTGCACGCACCTTGGCATTTTGCACAAGGGACGGATGATCACAGAGGGAAGCGTGGAGGCCGTAACAGAACAGTTCAGCGGCAAGCGAAAGCGCCTGGCTGTGCGCGTGCTCGGTGGCCCAGAGTCTCTGACACGATTCCTGACTGGTCGCGAGGGCGCTGGCCCGATCAGTCAGGAAAAGGACGAATTCAGTTTTCCATTTGAAGGCGATGACGCTGCAGAAGCGTTATTGCTACGTGAGATGGTGACTGCAGGCATTCCAGTACGATCTTTCCGGTCGCAGCGGCTACAGCTGGAAGAGATTCTAAAGGAAGTCGCTAAGGAGAAGAATCCATGAAGACCGTGCGGTCTTGGGAAGTGTGGAAGAACCCACTTGTTCTACGCTATCTGCGCAGCCGGATGCGCCCCGCCGCTGCAGGCGCATGGTTGTTGGGCACATTGCTTTTGTGTGGCTTCGTTGTGCTCGGAGTTTACCTCGGCTCGGTAGAGTATGATGCCCTCGAGCGGTGGCAGGCAGCACGATCCCTGATTATTCCGCTACTGATCATTCAAGGGATAATCCTGATGCTGCTCGGGACGGGCGCCGTCGCCGGGGGCATTACACAGGAGAAGGTGGAGGGCGTACTGGATTACCAGCGGTTAACGCCGATGAGCCGGGGCGCAAAGATCGCAGGCTACTTCTTTGGACTTCCAATTCGGGAATACGCGATGTTCGCGATCACCCTACCCTTCATGGGCTTTGCGGTGCTGCGCGGTAACGTGCCTCTCGGGCCGATGCTGACGATCTACATCGTGTTCTTCAGTTCTGTGTGGCTGTATCACATGACCGGAATGGCTGCTGGAATGGTATCGCGCAAGTGGCGGCGTGCGGCGCGACTATCACAAGCACTGGTGGTCGCCCTTTACCTTATCCTGCCACAATTGTCCGGGTTGGGGCTCGTGTTTCTTGATTACCTCACTGTCAGACCCGTTATCTTTGCCGAGCTTACGCCAATACTAGCCGAAATCGGAGAGAGCTTGGGAAATGGATTCCGCAATGTCGATCTTAGCCGTGGGGCGCCACTCTTCGGCTCCTACGTGCCGATCTTCCTATTTTCGCTTCTGGTCCAATGTCTCTTGATGGTGACCTTTGTCATCATGGTGCGCCGCAAGTGGAAATCAGATGCGGCTCACTCGCTAAGCAAGCCCTATGCACTGTTCTTCTTTGGCGCGTTCCTGCTGTTGGTGACGGGAAACGCGTGGGGCGGCCTGTTAACGCTTTTTAATCCCCTGGCCCTTCCGGTGACCTTTGCCTTCGTAAGCCTCTTTCTCGCAATCATCCTGCTGGGGATGGTCACTCCACAACTCACTACCTGGCGCAAAGGATTACGGGCAGCTGCAAAGCGCGGTCAACGAGGATTGAAGCTGCTGCAGGATGAGCAAATGGCGCTGCCAGTGGCCCTGGTGGTGGCCGCAGGTGCAGCAATCCTCTGCGGCTACCTGCTTCAGAATGCCGGCGCAACCGGGGCGAAGCTGATCCAGCTCCCAATTGCCCTTGGAGTGGCGGTCTTGTCCTGGCAGACGTTTCGGGAATGGCTGGGCGGAAAACCTCTGGCATTCGTCGCACTGGGGCTGTGGCTCTTCCCGATCCTGCTATCAATCATCATTGTCGCCGCAAACAATGGCATTGCGGAGCGCTCGCTCTACATTGGGGTGCTTTCTCCGCTTGGCACGGTGATTGTGGCTGCCGGAGAGCTACTAACAGACGCCGGAGGTGAGATTCCTGGACGCGCCTGCTGGATGGGAATCATCTTACATGCAGTATCGATCATTGGAGCATCCATCCCATTGTTGATGGAGCGCGCGCGACTGCGAAAGTTGGAATTGGGCGTCTATCAAACGCCGCAACAAGGGCAGGTTGCTCATGGTGAAGCGTTATAGCGCAGGGCGTTTCTTTACAATTGGCCCAGCATAGCGTAAGCCTGACGACAACCTGTCCCAGACTTTGCCGCGATACCGAATCTCGAAGCTTCGACCACTTGTTCTTGTCCTGCTCCTGTTGGCAGGCTGGTGGCTCGCACCCGGAATCGTCAAGCAACCCCTGGACAAGGTGCTGTTTGAGCTGCAAGCGCCTTCCTGGACTGCGCTATCCTACCTGAATGATCTGCATGATTACTGGTCCATGCGGACGCGCTCCAAGGAGGAACTGATCGGCGCCGGGCGCGATTTGGCGAGACTTAACGCAGCGTATCGGCTCAGGCTGCAGCAAACACAAGCCGAGCTGGGAGAACTACGACGTCTGGAAGAGCTTCTCGACCTACCGGCCGCTCCAGAATTTCGTTACGAGGTGGCCCGGGTAGTGCGGCGGGACCTGGATTCGTGGTGGAATCATATTGTGATACGCAAAGGAGAACAGCATGGCATTTTCGAAGGCGCAGCTGTTGTGTATGGGGGCGGCGTCGTGGGGCGCGTGCGGGAAGTGCATGCCTACACTGCCGTGGTCGAACTTGTAAGCAGTCCCACGTTTCGAGTCGCGGCGCAGTTCGAGAATGACCTGCGGCCTGTAACCTACCAAGGTACCCCAGCGAAAATTTTCAGCAAGCACGGCGGGGTGGTAAGTAATGTGCCCCCCGACATCTCTGCCAGTGCAGAACAGCCGTTGAGACTCATCACGAGCCGCCTTGGAGGAGTCTTCCCGGATGGATTGACCATTGGGTGGGTAAACGCATTGGAACCGGCGCCTGATGGATTATTTCAATCCGGGCGGGTGCATTTGGACGACGCCCTGATGTCCCTGCACGAGGTTGCGGTGATTATCCCGTTGGAGAGAGATATCAATGGCGGGTTCTAGACAACCAGGCGCAAGAGTATGGGCGCCGCTACTGAGCATGTGGCTGTTATACATCGCAGTGCATCTGCTCAACCAACTCCTTGCGCCGATAGGGATCCGGATCTTTATCGAAGGGTTGTTTCTGATCTTTCCACTGCTGTATCTGAGGCTGAAGCACGGGCTGTTGTGTATCCTGCTGCTTGGCCTCTTGCTGGATGCTGGCACGGCCTACCCACTGGGCCTGAGATCAACGGTATATGCACTGACTCTCATGATGTTCACCCCTTTGCGAAGGCGTGTGCGGCGCGAGAACACGTTACAGGCTACGCTGGTCGGGCTTGGGCTCAACCTCGTCGTTTTTCTGTTTGTGTTCGCCGGGGTGGTGATCGGTGAGGCAGACCTGACTCTTCCGCTGGCTAGCAGGGCAATTACTGATCTGTTTCTCAGTGAGATCATCATTGGCATTGTCGCAATGCAATGGCTGCACTTCCAACGCCAGCTCCTGATTGCAATCGCCAACGACGATCTTGGTCTGGAAAAGCTGTGAACCTGAAAGGGGACAGGATGCGCTTGATGAATGGGGGATTGGGTGCAGAATAGAGAAAAGCCGCTGCAACAGTGACTTTTTGTAGAATTCAACCCCGCTTACTCCATGTCTCTTTACTCCTTGAAACGTCGCGATTTCATCAAGACATCTGCAGGCGCCGTGGCCGGTCTTGCCTTATCCCGCTCTCCGCTAATCGGACAGAAGGCAGGAGCAAAGCAGCGTAAGCGCTACGCGATCGTTGGCGTCGGTGTGAGATCGCAAATGTATCAGGACGCGATAGAGAAGCGATATGCCGAGCACGCGCGTCTGGTGGGAATTTGTGACACCAACCCCGGCCGACTGGAGCTTTCGCAGCGGCGCTCAAAGCAAAATGGTAGTGAACCGGCAAAGGCGTATGCTGCAGAGGCGTTCGAAGCGATGATCCGGGAGCAACGGCCAGAAGTAGTAATCGTGACAACAATCGATGGCGTGCACCACGAATACATTGTCCGCGCCATGGAGCTCGGTTGCGACACGATCACTGAGAAGCCGATGACGATCGACGCGGCAAAATGCCAACAGATTATTGATGCCCAGAGGCGCACGGGCAAGAAGTGCACGGTCACGTTCAACTATCGTTACTCGCCGCCGCGCACACAGGTAAAGGATATCCTCATGAGCGGGGCGATCGGCCAGATCCTTTCGGTGGATTTTCACTGGCTGCTCAATACCTACCATGGCGCGGACTACTTCCGGCGGTGGCACTCGCGAAAAGACATCTCCGGCGGTCTCATGGTGCACAAGGCTACGCACCACTTCGATCTCGTGAACTGGTGGCTGGGCGCAATCCCCACGACCGTGCAGGCGATCGGCAAGCGCCAGTTCTATACGCCTGAGATGGGGCGGCGGATGGGGTTGGAGAGTCACCACGAGCGCTGCCTTACCTGCCCTGAGGCTGCAAAGTGTGGCTTCTACCATAACTTGCGGGCGAACAAGGGGCAAAAGGAGCTCTATCTGGACAACGAGCACCACGACGGCTACTTCCGCGATCAATGCGTGTGGCGGCCAGAGATCGACATCGAAGACACGATGAATGTGCAGGTGCTCTATGACAACAACGTGACCCTGAGTTATTCGCTGAACGCCTTCAACGCCTGGGAGGGATACGAGATTGCTTTCAACGGAACCGGCGGTCGCCTGGAGCACTCGATTGTCGAGCAGGTCTATGTGAGTGGCACCGATACCGTGCAGGGAGGAATCAAGGCCGGAGGCGTCAAGACCACGCTGATCCCAATTCGTGGTGAACCGCAGGAGATTGAGCCTTGGTCAGGCGCTGGCAGCCACGGCGGCGGCGACAGGGTTATGCTTGATCAGCTATTTCTACCGAATGCGGAAAACGATAAATACCTGCGCAGTGCAGACCAGATTTCCGGCGCCTACTCTATCCTGACCGGCGCAGCGGCCAACGAATGCTTCAGGACTGGAAAGCCTGTGAACATTACAGACATGGTGAAGGATATTGGATACCCGGAATATCCCCCCATGGCAATGCAGAGCGGACCGCTGCCAATGCCAGAGCGCGTGCGCTGATGGGAGGGAAGCGAATCGCCTATCTGCCGGCACCCTCATTACGGCTTCCACGAAGGGCAGGCCGCGCCTTTTCATTGCCAACAGTGAACGACTGATCCATGCCGGTGATGATGCGCGCGCCGGGACGGTAGGTCAGGTAATGGTAGAACCAGTTGAAGAGCACCGACACGCGATTCCTGAAGCCGATCAGGTATATGAGGTGGACGAAGAGCCATGTGAGCCAGGCCAGGAAGCCGCTGAAGCGCAGTTTACCTATCTGGGCGACAGCCTTGGAACGTCCGATCGTGGCCATTTGCCCCTTATCCTTGTAAATAAACGCCGGGCGCTCTTGGGGACGTCCAGGAGGTACGTTACGCGCGATTTCATTGCACACAATGCGCGCTACATGGCGGCCTGCCTGCATTGCGGCTGGAGAAACGCCCGGCACGGGCACTCCTTTGGCGTCAACAAGACTGATGATATCTCCAATTGCGAACGCCTCAGGGTGGCCGGGAATACTGAGGTTGGGCTCTACCTTGATGCGGCCTCCTCTGTCCGTTTCCACGTCCATGGACTTGGTGAGGGGACTGGCGCTGACGCCGGCGCCCCAGATAATGTTCTCTGCAAGCAGCTCTCCATCTTCAAAGACCAGTTTCCCCTTTTGGATATCTTTCACCATGCGACCGGTCTGTATCTCGACGCCCAGTTCCCGCAGCTGTTCAATCGCCTTTTGGGCCGATTCCTCTGAGAACTGGGGCAAGATGCGTGGCAGCGCCTCCACCAGGACCACACGCGCCTCTGTGGGATCGATACGACGGAAGTCCCGCTTCAAGGCGCACCTCGTCAGCTCGGCGAAGCTACCTGCGAGCTCCAGTCCCGTCGGACCTCCGCCGATGACGGCGATCGTCATGAGCCTGCGACGCAGCTCAGGATCATCCGTTCTTTCCGCTTCCTCAAACGCCAGCAGAACGTTGTGGCGAATGCGCGTTGCGTCATCCAGGCTCTTTAAGCCGGGAGCATGTTCTTCCCACTCATCGTGACCAAAATAGTTTGTGCGCGCTCCCAGAGCGATGACGAGGTAGTCGTAGCGAAGGTCCTCTCCCACGTTTCTCAGCTTTACGCTTCGCTGCGCCAGATCGATGCCGACAACCTCATCCTGAAGGAGCTGAACATCCTCCCGGTCTCGCATTAACAGGCGAATTGGTTGGGCAATGTCTGGTGCAGAAAGCCCGGCAGTAGCAACCTGATACAGGAGCGGTTGAAACAGATGGTGATTCTGCCGGTCGATCACCGTCAGGCGTGCGTTGCGTGACTTAAAATGCTTGCAGAACTCCAGCCCGCCAAATCCGCAACCGAGCACCACAACATGTTTCTGCGCCTGTTGCATCGCATCCATACAAAGAGGTGATGCAGATACGGAACCAAAAATTCCAAGGCATGCGAATTTCTTGTCGGTATTGGGACCCTGTCTCTAACGTCCCCCCTGGCTCCGGCGCACAATCTCAATCACTCGATCGAGCTCGGTTTCAAGAAGGTCGGACCCTGAAGGTAAGCAAAGCCCCTGCTCAAACAGCTTCTTGGATACGCTGCCGCCAATGGACTCATACCGTTCATAAGCAGGCTGAAGGTGCATCGGCTTCCAAGTGGGTCGGGATTCGATATTCTCTGCTTCCAAAGCAAGCCTTACAGCTTCCCGGTCGGCGCCGAACTTCGAGGGATCAATGAGGAGGCAGGTGAGCCAGCGGGTATGGCGGCCATATGACGCCTCTGGCATGAAAGATACCCCCGGTAGATCGCCAAGCGCTTCCCGGTAATAATCGAAAATGCGTCGGCGAGCGTTTACCCTGTCTTTGAGTACACTGAGTTGCCCTCTGCCAATACCGGCCAGGACATTGCTCATGCGGTAGTTATAGCCAATCTCGCTATGCTGGTAATGCGGTGCAGGGTCGCGGGCCTGTGTCGAAAGCTTGCGGGCGTGGGCAATGGCCTGCTCATCGCGGGATACAAGCATACCGCCACCTGTAGTGGTTATGATCTTGTTACCGTTGAAGGAATAAATGCCAAAGCGACCAAACGTGCCTGGAGACTTGCCCTTGTAGGACGCGCCAAGAGCCTCGGCGGCGTCTTCGATAAGCGTTATCCCGTGCTGCTCGCAAAGGGCAAGAATGGGATCGATATCCGCGCTCTGCCCATATAGATGCACGAGCACCAGTGCCTTGGGAAGCGGCCGACTGCTGCGAATCCGTTCCTCGATTGCAGACGCAAGCAGTGCTGGGTCCATATTCCAGGTGGCTTCATCACTATCGATGAAAACGGGACGGGCCCCTTGGTAAATGATAGGGTTTACCGAAGCGCAAAACGTGTAGGTGCTCACAAACACCTCATCGCCCTCCCCTACTCCGGCAAGTATAAGCGAGAGGTGCAGCGCGCTTGTGCCAGACGCCACGGCCAGGGCATGGCCGCAGTCGGTCTCCTTGACAAACTCCCGCTCGAAAGAATCGATGTTTGGACCGATTGAGCTAAGCCAATTAGACGCGAACGCCTCGTCAACATACCCCTGTTCCAAGCCCGACATGTGTGGAGGGGACAGGTAGATGCGTTGCCGAACGTCTGTTGCGCCCAGTCCAGATGCTGCTCTCTTCAATGTTGAATTCTCTTGCGCCATGCCTCTACCAACTCGCGGAAAATCAGGTCGAGCCCATAGGAGATGTTCCAGGACGGGAAGTGGCTCCGGACTTTCCGAAGATCACTGTAATAGCAAATGTGATCTCCAGGGCGATGTTTATCGTCGTAATCGCTGAGCATGGGCTTCCCCGTTAGCTCTTCGACAAATTTGAAGGCCTCCAGAATGGAACAGCTGTTCTCCTTGCCTCCGCCCAGATTATAAACCTCTCCCTTTCGAGGCGCCTGGTAGAATTCATAGATAAAGGCGACCACGTCAAAAACATGTATGTTGTCCCGCACCTGCTTCCCCTTGTAACCGCGGATGTGATACGTGAGCCCCTCCAGATTGCACTTCACCAAATACCCCAGAAAACCGTGTTGCTCCACCGCAGACTGGCAGGGCCCTGTAAGGCAGCCGCCACGGATGCAACAGGTAGGCATTCCGAAGTAGCGCCCATATTCCTGAACAAGTAAATCGCCAGCGCACTTGGAGACTCCAAACAAGGTATGCATGGACTGATCGATCGGAAAACTCTCCGAGATACCTTCGGAATATGCCGGATCGCCAAAATCCCACCGAGTATCGAGCTCCTCCATCGAAATGTCATTGGGGCTGTCCCCATATACCTTGTTGGTGGAAAGGTAAACGAACGGGGATTCGGGGCAGAACTGACGGGCGGCTTCGAGCAGGTTGAGCGTGCCAGTGGCGTTGATGTCGAAATTGTCGTAGGGAATGCTGGCGGCAAGGTCGTGCGAAGGCTGAGCGGCAGCATGAATGATTAGGCAGGGGCGGATCTCTTTGACCAGCGCAGCGACGCCAGCGCGATCTCGAACGTCCATCTCATGGTGCGTGAAATCGCGCAGTGACCGTTGCATGCGCTCCTGATTCCAGCGGGTATCGCCCTTGGGACCAAAGAGCTCCGCGCGCTGATTGTTGTCCAACCCGTGCACGGCATAGCCACGGGCGTCAAAGATTGTGCACGCCCCACTGCCAATCAGCCCCGATGATCCTGTTACCAATACTGCACGCTTTGCCATTTACCCTTGCTACTAGTGATGCCCGAACAGCAAAAGTCGCAAGTCTTCTAAGCCGAGTAGAGTCGGAGCAAGATATCAATGAGTAATCAAGAGACAGTTCTGGCATTCTCAGGAGTTTGACAGCCCGCACGGCTCGTGGAAACCTCGCGCGGATGCAGACCCTCCTGCAGGTGCTTGAGAAGACGAGCGATTTTTTCGCCCGAAAGGGACTGGAGCAACCACGGCTACAGGCAGAGCTGTTGTTTGCACACGCGCTTGGCTGCAAACGCCTGGAGCTTTTCCTGAAGTTCGATCAACCGTTGACCGAGGCAAAGCTGAACGAGCTGCGGTTAATGGTGCGGCGCCGCGCCAACCGCGAGCCACTGCAGTATATCATCGGCTACACTCCTTTTCACGACCTAAAACTCAAGACGGACCGTCGTGCGTTGATTCCCCGGCCGGAGACAGAACAGCTGGTCGAGATCGTGCAGGATCGCCTCCGGGAGAAGCCTCCCACCCGTATTCTCGACCTTGGAACAGGGTCTGGCGCGATTGCGCTGGCGCTGGCGGCTGCTTTTCCAGATGCATCAGTCACGGCCACTGATATCTCAGAAGATGCGTTGTCCTTGGCGCGGGAAAACGCGCTGGCCAACGAGCTCCAGCACCGAGTGCAATTCATCGAAAGCAACTGGTTCTCGAATGTGAAGGGTAGCTTTGACTGCATTGTCTCAAACCCGCCTTATCTGAGCACTGAGGAGGTCAACGTTGCTGAGCCCGAGGTTCGCGACTTCGAACCGCGAAACGCACTGGTGGCTGCAGATGAGGGCATGGCAGACCTGAAATCGATCATTGATGGAGCCTATAGGAGGCTTCAGTCAGACGGGTTGCTGGCGCTGGAAACGGGCATCAAACAACATGATGCGCTGACAGCATTCGCCCGAAGCACAGGATTTGCGAAGAGCGAAAGCCTGAAGGATCTTCACAACAGACACCGGTTCTTCCTGTGCTGGAAATGAGTTGCATGTAGTGAAGCATATCAGATTCGGCCAAGAAGGCGGAATCGGCGATAAAATCTTAAAGACTGCTATACCCGGGAGCGTGCTGAACTTGTTGGGCCCGCCAAATTTCACCGCGACGAATAGGCTCTGTTCTTGAGCGCCGAAGTCTTGCTTTACGGGTGTAGCTGCCCTTGTGGTTGCAGCTTTGACAGGGCGGCCTTGCTTGAAGTGAAGGACCTCTTTCCGAACTCACCCCAAAATGAAACGAACCACTCTATTTTCACTTGCGGCCCTGGCGGGCGTAAGCCTGAGCTTCGCACAGACAACAATCACTGTGGATGCTGACCATCGCCACCAGACAATCGACGGATTCGGATCCTCGATCAATGGATGGACGGCCCCACTGTATTACCTCTACTACAGCGATGATTTTGCCCGCTTCGCCGTTGAAGACCTTGGAATGACAGTTTTCCGGCTGGAGATGTGGGGAGGAATTTCCCTGGCGCCAATCGAGGACTGGCGAGACATCTCCTACGAGGACTTCAAGTGGAAGGGAGAGGGCGCACGCGGCAAAGTGAATGTCGACTGGGCAAAACGGATTACCGAGATCAACCCGGAGGTTAAAATCATTGGCACGATCTGGAGCCCGCCGGCATGGATGAAAGAAAACAATAGCCGCAGTGGAACGAAATCCGGCTACCTGCTGGACAATCGGCGAAACTACGACGACAACAACCGCCTACGGGAAGATCGATACCAACACTTCGCGAAATGGGTGGTGGAATGGGCGCGCTACATGGAGTCTCAGGGCACGCCCTTCTACGCTATCAGCCTACAGAATGAGCTGATGTTTACGCAGTGGTTTGAATCCGTCTTGTACACGCCTGAGGAATATGCTCGTTTGGTGAAAGTTACCGGTGAGATGTTTGAGGCAGAGGGCGTGAAGAAACCTTTGTTCTTTGGCCCGGAAGACATGACCCAGGCCAACTATTCCAATGAAGTGCGCCACCGGCCGTATGTGGACGCGCTGATGCAGCCGGATGTTAAAAAGTATTTTGATGCCTTCGCTACGCACGGTTATAGCGATGGCGTCAACGAGGACGACCGAAACAGCGCAGAGGCGTACTGGAACGGCATCAAGCAGTTTGGTCTGCCCTACTGGATAACAGAAGGCGGCTCTGGCGAGCATGAGTGGCCTCGTCCGCTGATCGACGGCATTGCGCCGCGACTTCACGCAGCGCTGGCCAAGGGAAATGTAAGCCTGTTCACCGGCTGGCAGCTAACCGACGAACCACACATTTCGTCGCACCATGAGTTCATGCGCTACGACCAGCCCACCAAGAAAACATATGCCACGATGCATTTCTGGAGGCACATTCGCCCCGGTTCCGTTCGGGTTGAGGCGAGCTATCCGAACAAGAGCGATGACTTGCAGGTGAGCGCCTATATTCACGAAGAACGTGGAGAGCGCGTGGTTATAGTCATCAATCGCACGGAAGATCCACAGGAGGTGCTGATTGAGTGGGACGACGGCAAACAGGACCAAGTGTGGAAAGCTTGGCAAACGACCGAACACCTATCGCATGAAGAGCTGGCAGTTCCAACAAGGGAGGGCTCTCCACACCTCATTCTCCCCGGCCTTTCGATTACAACGCTCACCGCGTCTGCGCCTTAGCGACTAGACCCGAAGGACATCTTTACTCTGCCAAGACGACCACCTTGCTCCGCACCTTTATAGCAGGATGGCTAAGGCGATCACAGTAAACCGGGCCTACTGTCTGCGAACCCTGAAAAACGATGGCTGGAGAACGTCCAGCAGGCTATAGGTGCGGGTGAACTACCGACCGTCGCCTTCTATCAGTTCTTCCTGAACCCAGACATCGTTGTCAGCAGAGGATTCGAGCGCAAAGGTCTGTCCTTCCTTGGTGCGGAAGCTGACATGAACGCCATCTGAGTCCACCCGCGTAACCAACCAGGGATGCGGTATGAAGGAGGCAGTGGGCCTGCAAGCGAAGGTAGCCCCCCAACCCGAGGCGCCTTCTGCATAAAAGATGGTTTTCACGGGCGTTCCTGTGAATGCGCTCTGGGCAGACGGGGCATCTCCATAGAAGTGCGCATTGATATCCCACTATCTGGACTGGAGTGGAGGGACCAGCATAGCGATGATCGGGGGTTTCTTTGGACTCATGATTGGCGCTGAAATGGGCTGCTACCGGTATGGCGGATTAATCCAGATCGGCGCTGGAATGAGCGCGGGCATGATGAGTGGCTGGACAGAATGGAGCGGCGCAATTGCACCTGTCATTGTTGGCGCGACGGAAGGCGGATTCTTTTACAAAAAGCAGGCGCGGCTTTATGGGGCCACGCCTGCTGGTACGATTTAAATATGTATGAAGCTTACTCGTTGCCGGCTGTTGTCGCAGCCGCTGGGGCCTCGGACTTGCCGGGCTTGGCGTTGGTGTCCGCCATAATTTGGCGACGCAGCGGCGATTGCTCGAGCAACACCCAATCGGAAACGACCCGAAGAGCCTCGCGTAACGGAATGTCGAGGCGGGCGCGATCCAGGAGAATATCTGGATCAACTTCAATCAATGCAGTGTAGAAGGCAGGCAGCGCCCCTTCGATCTCCTCATCTGACCAATCGGTCAAGTAGTGCTTAAACGTGGCGCCGACCTTGAACTCGCTGCCTCTGTCGGAGTTCTTGAAGTTTGTGAGGATGGCCTCGACAACTTCGGGCGTTACCTCTTTGCCGACAGACTGCGAGAACGACCGAGTAACAACATCAACGTGACGGAGCGCGCGCTCGATTGGTCGAAGGCTTTCCCGGAGGTTGTCGGCGCGCGCGCTCGTAGTTAAATGTTTCAACGTTGATTGGCTTGATATGGCCGTCATGGTCTTCGAAGTAGAAGACCTTCTGGTAGTACTGGTTGGCGCGTGGCTTACCGTTCGGCAAGAGGGCGTCATGGAGCTGCTGCTGGTGCTGCTTCTCCTTGGTGGCAGTAAGATCCAGAGTGACCTTTACAGCCTCATAGCCGTACTTATCGGCCAACTCATCGCGCAGACGCTCCATGTCGCGCTTGAACTGCTCTTCTTCTTCCCGCTCACGCAAGCGCTGCTCCAGGTTGAGAGAAACATCCTTGCGCTCCTGGCGAATACGGAACCGCTCAATCGAGTCCTTGAGGTACTGGAATTCTTCCTCGCTCGTGAGACGGTCGATACTGCGCTCGCGCAAATGCGCGAGTAGTTCAGGAGTGACGCGTGCGCCGCCTGGAGCAAAGACTTCCTCTGCCGCCCAGTCTGCTGGATCAATGCTATCCCAAACAAGCGCGTGCTCCAGATCTGCCTCACCGATGGGCAGAAATTCGTTGGCGCTGGGGATGACGATGTCGCTGCGAACACCCTCCTTTTGGGTGGATGCTCCGTCTGGCAGATAAAACTTCTGAATGGTGATCTTGATCATGCCCAACTGCGTCTGACGCTCGAAGGGATTGCGGAAACTGCGCAACTCATTGAGCGGAATAGGCTGTTGAACAGTTCCCTTCCCGTGCGTTGTCTTGTCGCCGACAATAACAGCGCGGCCGAGGCTCTGCAGGGCGCCAGCGACAATTTCGCTGGCAGATGCGCTATTCCGTGACACAAGAACCGCCAATGGACCTGTATAGGCAACCGACGGATCTTCATCCCGATCGGTCCGGACCTGACCATTCAGGTAACGCACCTGCACGACAGGGCCTTCAGGTATAAAGAGACCGGTGAGGCGAATGGCTTCCGAGAGAAGACCGCCGCCGTTGCGCCGCAAGTCCAACACGATGCCTTCCGCACCAAGCTCCTGGAGCTTGACGAGAAGCTCTTCAACATCGTTGGAAGTGCTGGAAGTAATACCACCCCCACCCATGCCGCCGTAGAATGACGGCAGGTCGATGACCCCGACGGTGACATCATTGCCATCTTCACCGGGAACTTGATACAGCCAGGCGCTGGCCAGATTGGCGGTAAGGCGGATTTCGTCGCGGATGAGCGTGACGACCTGTCGCGCCGAGGGATTGCTAGCCGGTATGATCGAGAGGCGCACTTCGCTCCCCTTGGGACCGCGGATCTGCTTAACAACCTTGGAGAGCTTCATGTCGACAACGTCGACAGGCTCATCGTCTCCCTGGGCAACAGCAACAATCTTGTCGCCGGGGTTTATTTGACCACTTAGTTCAGCAGGCCCCCCGGGCATGAGCTCGCGAATAACACAGTAGCCGTCTTCATCAGAAAGCACCGCTCCGATGCCCTGAAGGCTATTGCTGATCTGGATGGCAAAGTCCTCCGCGCTCTCGACGCTGAAAAAGTTCGAGTGGGGGTCGTAGAGACCGGTAAAGCTGTTGAGGAACATTTCCTCTACCTCGAAAGGCTCGATGTTGAGCAGGTTGCGCTCCAGCCGCTCGTAGCGACGCACCAAGCGGTCCCGGGCAGCATCTATCGAAGAGCCATCAAGAACCTCCTGCAGCATTTCATAGGTGAGACGATTCTCCCAGAGCTCCTCCGCAGACGCTTCATCGGTCGGCCAAACTGCTTCGCGACGGTCCGTGTTATAGGTCCTGTCCGTAGTGAAATCGAACTCGCCTTCCAAGCGGGCGAATACCCAGTTCAGGCGGTCCAGCGCGCGTTCACGATAAATGCTGAAGATCTCGAATGCCGGGAAGAGATTGCCCTTCACTAGATAGGCTGGCTTCAGCGTATCAGCGAAGCGCATATTGATGCGCTCGCGATCACTCTCGATGAAGAACAGCTTCGCGTAATCGAGCTCCTTCATGTAAGCTTCGAGCAGCTCCTTTGAGTCGATCTCATCAAAGCTCTGACCCTCGTAATGGCGGCTGGACATGTAAGCCAACACCAAACGAGTCTCCTCCCGGAATCGCTCAGCCATTTCGGGGGTGATTGTGGAGAAACCCGCATCCTTGGCTGGCTCCTGCGCTGAGAGAGGCGCGATGAGGAGCACTGGGATGAGGGCGATCGAGAGACTTGAGAATCGTCTCAGGAAGCGAGAAAGGGTATTATATGCGTCCATTTGACGGATCGGTTAAATAGGCTACCGTTTTCCTGATTACCATGAAAAAATAAGCGAAGAAGCGTTAGGCTCCTAAAAGAAAGCGATTAAAAAAGGTGCGGTTTTGAGACATTCTGCGGCAAAGCTCGTCCCAGAAAGAGTCGAAGTGTGGGAACCCCATCCATGTCGCAATCGAGTGTTGGAGGTCGGAGTTGTCATCAATATCAGTGACGGGTTTATTGTCTTGCCGCCGGAGCTTAAACTCCAGCTTACGGATGAAGTTGTAGTTATCGAGCAAAAGAATCCCTTCCTGTTGAGACAGAACTGACGCGGCAGTGAGACTGCGTAACGTATCTCGGGTGTTGGGACTTCGCAACTTGAGGAGTGTTCCGCCGTGCTTTAGCTGAAGGGCCTGACAAAGGAACTCTATATCAAGCAAACCGCCCGGCCCTGCCTTGAAGGCGCGCTGCGGCTGCTCTGACTTTACTTTTTCCTTCTCAATCTTCAGGCGCATTCGTGAAATTTGTTCAAAAAGGTCTGGAGGTGGAGGGGTTTCGAAAACAGTTTCGACACGAAAGGCATCGAACTCCCTACTGGTCTTGTCGCGGATCGAGCGACTCCCTGTTCTATCGGACAAGCTGCGTGAACGAATAAGGGCCTGTTTTTCCCAAAGTTGGGCGCTGGTGGCGTGATAATGGCGCAAAGCAGGCATGGAGACTACGAGGGGACCGTCCTGCCCATGGGGGCGGAGCCGCGTATCAATCTCGAATGTGGGACCCGTTTTTCCTCTGAAGGCGAGGATCTTAAGAAAACGGCGCACTCTACGCTCGTAGTCCTCACAGCCGGCGCCGGCGGTAACAAACATGACGTCGAGGTCGCTACCAAAAGAAAGTTCGCGGCCCGCGAATTTTCCCATCGCAACGATCGCAAGATCGCCCTGTGGGTCGACGATGTGAAGCACCTCATTGAGTACAACGCTGGCCAGACGCGAAAGTGCGCGCTCGGCCATCATGGCCTCTGAACCTGTAAGAACCTGCGCAATGGCAATGCGCACTTGCTCAGCCTGGACGTATAGCCAGAGCGACTTGGCCAGCTGCTCGTCGTTATCCTGGCGAAGTCCATGAATTTCCTGCCGTATCAACGTGCCCGACTTGTTCAGGCGAATGCCGCCGGACAAGAGGAGCTCCTCGAAGATCTCGGGGTGGGAGCAAAGGAGTTGGTGAATGAACTGACTGCGATCGAAGAGCAGGCAGATTGCCCTGAAGAACGACGGATTGGCGGCGCACATGCGCAGGAACCGTTTGCGCGCACCGTAAACATCTGCAAAACTGTTGACCCGGCCGAGAGTGCGCAATGGGTGCGCCAAGGGGCGCAAGACCTCTGGCATCACATTGACGAGCTCCATCATGAGGGTCACTTGCTCCCGTGTGACAATGTTTGCCGAGTTGCCGCGTGCGAGCATGCGCATCCCTTCCAGGACCGGCCCCAAGGGCCCCCAGAACAAGGAGCGCAGCGTGTCGTGAATGTCTGCGGATGGCTCTCCGCCAGAGAGAAAGGATATCCACTCCTGGATTTTCTCCTCTCGACTCGAGAGTGGAAACCGGCGGGCGTACTCCCCCCTCACCCTATCGCGCAGCTTAGCCAGACGGTCTTGCAAGGCGGCAGCGTCTAAATCCATGGACTGGGCGAGCGCATCGAAATCCACTCCGGGCTCGGGGAGCATCTGAGTTTGGGCCTCCTCGCGCATTTGTAAGCGATGCTCCACTGTGCGGAGGAAGATGTATGCCTCGCGCAAGAAATCAGCCTCTGCGGACGTTAGGAGCTCATACCGCACAAGCCCATCCAGCGCCACCATGGTACCGGGAGACTGGAGGAACGGATTTCGACCACCATGCACCAGTTGAAGGGCCTGTGCGATGAACTCGATTTCGCGAATACCCCCGTAGCCATTCTTTATGTCGCGCTCGAGCCCCCCATTGCGCAGATTCTCCTTCTCGATCCGCAACTTGAGCCCCGCAACCTCCTCAAAAAGTCCCGCAGGAGGCATCCGTGGAAAACGAAACGCAGCAAGAACCTCCAGAACCTCGTCGGCAAGACTACGATCTCCCGCCACGCAGCGTGCCTTCATCAAGGCAACCCGCTCCCATGTCTGACCCGCTTCGTAATAATAGTGCTCCATCCCGGCCAGGGAACGCGCAACCGGACCAGAGGCTCCTTCTGGGCGCAGCCGCAGGTCGATATTGTAAAGGAAGCCCTCGTTTGAGCGATCCTGCAGGAGATTTGTCAGATCCCGGGCGAGGCGATAGAAGTACTCCTCGTTGCTAAACTGGGTCTTGCGGCCATTCTTGCGAGTAAAGCCGCGTACGTCGTAAACGTAAATGAGGTCGAGGTCGGAAACGAAATTGAGCTCACGTCCGCCAAGTTTGCCCAGACCGAGCACAGTGAATCGCCCCGGCTGATCTGCGTCATCATCCCAAGGCTGCCCAAATCGACGTTGAAGGAGCTCCTCTGTTATGCGCAAGGCCTCCGCGACGCAAAACTCAGCCAGAAAACTAAGCTCCAGAAAAGAATCCTGAATGGTCGAGACGCCATTCAACTCGCGATACGCGATGCGCATGGACATGGCCCGTCTGAAACGCTGCAGGGCGAGAACCTGATCCTCCCGCTCCTGTGACTCAGGCTTATAGTCCCGCAGCCAGGAATCGCGAAAGGTGCTGGGTTGGAATACGACGTCTCGCACATCCGGCGTTTCCAGCCAGAGAGCAAGTTCAGGCCGGCGTCGCAGTAATGATCGGTAAACCGGGCAAAACCACATCAGCTTCTCCAGCCGCTCAAGGCTATCACGGGGCAACGCCGGCAGCGACTCTGCATCGCCCGAGCGCAACTTCAGCTCCAGATCGGCCGAATAATGCATAATAAATACTAGGACGAGAGGCCGTGAAAGTGGCAAGTTGGAAGAGGAGGAGAACAGCCCCCAGGACAGCGAACATCTAAGTGATGGACAGCTGTGTAATGTCTGGGGCCTATAAGCTGGATCCTCCACCGTCGTCGCCAGAGTAGAAGCAAGCCAGTCGCTTCGCGCTTGCGATGGGGGCACGGGTCGGGCATGTGTGGGTGGGCGAATGGACAGCGCCCTATTTGACTATGACCTGCCAGAACGGCTGATTGCACAAACACCAGCAGCCGAGCGAGACGCATCGCGCCTACTGGTGGTGGATCGAAAAAGTGGCGCTCTGGGGCATGCCCGGTTTCGGGACCTGCCAGACCTCCTGCCTTCAAGATCACGCCTAATTCGTAACACAGTCTCGGTGTTGAAGGCGCGCCTTCGCGGTCAACGCCAGAGCGGGGGAGCGATGGAATGCCTGCTCATCACGCCTGCGAGAGAGCCTGGCTCCTGGTGGTGCTTGTTGCGGCCGGGAAAGAAGGTCCCGCCTGGATCATCGTTCAGGTTGCCAGACGGCGCCACCGGCTTCGTGGAGGAAAGGGGCGAGGACGGACAGTTCAGGGTGAGATTTGGCCTGCCCAACGGCGTCGATGTTCTGGCCTTTGCCCAGCGGCACGGGGAAATGCCCCTGCCGCCCTACATCCAGCGCAAGGGTGAGGGAGGCGCAGGCAAAATTGACGAGGATCGCTACCAGACAACCTTTGCGGATTCGGAGGCGCCGCGGGCAATCGCTGCGCCAACAGCAGGATTGCACTTCACTCCTCAGCTTGACGAGCGGATTGTGCAGGCAGGACATCAGCTCTTCTCGATCAAGTTGCATGTTGGCATTGGCACCTTCAAGCCCATCCAGTCTGAGCGAATCGAAGATCATCAAATGCACTCAGAGTTCTATCACATTCCGCCCGACACGATGGCGGCGCTGGCAGACGTCTCCGCGCCCCGGCTCTGCGTTGGAACGACGAGTCTGCGCGCGGTGGAAGACTACCGGAGGAAGGGAGCTCCCCAAAGGCCCGGAGGGTATGAAGACAGCGCCAAGCTATTCATCTATCCTCCGTCTGAGTTTGGGGTTGAGCATCTGATTACAAACTTTCACTTGCCCCGGTCCACGCTTATGTGTCTGGTAAGCGCATTCCTATGCCCGGGAAGTCTTGACGGGATAAAGTGGTTGAAGGAGCTTTATGCTGAGGCTATACGGAAGGAATATCGATTTTACAGCTACGGCGACGCCATGCTGATATTATGAGCTTCCCGCATTGCCAGGAAGAGCCTGTGACAAAGAAGTCTTCAGAAGAGACGCCGCCAGACTTTACACAGTTGGTGCGGGACCATTACCAGCCGCTGTATCGCTTTGCCTTGAGCCTTGCCAAGAACGAAGCAGACGCATCAGACCTCGTACAGCAAACATTTCTGATCTGGGCCAGAAAAGGAGGAATGCTGCGCGAAAACAGCAAGGTGAAAAGCTGGCTGTTCACGACGCTCTACCGCGAGTATTTGCGCGTGCGTCGCAGGAGCATGCCCATGGTCCACCAGGAACCTGAAATGCTGGAAGCAGAACTGCCTCCCGTTTCGCCCGAGGTCGTAACGTCGCTGGATGCCGCACAGGCTGTTGAAACACTGCAGGAGGTTGAGGAAATTTACCGTGCGCCGTTAACCTTATTTTACTTGGAGAACATGTCCTACAAGGAAATCGCCGAGACGCTTGATGTGCCAATCGGCACGGTGATGTCGCGGTTATCGCGGGGCAAGGAACAATTGAAGAGAGCAATACTCAGAAAAGGCTGAAATAGAATCCTTCCCCAATGCTCATACCTTTAGTGGACGATTAGGAAAATGACCCCCGGAGAAATAAAGAAACTGCTGCTTGTCTGGAGGCCCGGCGCTAGTGCGCCGGCAAACATTGAACAGGCGCGGGAAGAAGCAGCGAAGGATCCTGAACTAAGCCATTGGCTGGAGCAGGAACGCAGCTTCGACATTGCTTTTGCAAACAAACTACGGGAAGTTAAACCGCCGGAAGAGTTGGTTGAACAAATTCTTAGAGCCGCCTCTGCAGATAAGGTGGTTGAGTTCGAACGCCGCATAGCCCGTCACCAGCCACGCCACGGATGGCTGCGTGGAACGCTTATTGGCGCTGCCGCCTTATTTGCCGTTGCAGCCGGATTATTTTCTTTCCTTCAACCGCGAGAACCTGCCCCTTTTGACATGGCGGGTTTCGTAAGCGCCACGATGCGCCAGGCGATGAGGGAACCCGTTGCGCCGGGAACAGGTTTTGAGCAGGTAAGGGAACGTTTGCTGCATGAGCAGGCCCCTCTTCCTGACTCCCTGCCAATACAGTTCCGGATGATGGACGCGGTGGGCTGCCGCGCCTTCAAGCACCAGGGATCAACCATGAGCCTGATCGTGCTGCGAGGGGACAACACTTGCCAGTTGATCGTGGCCGAGCGTTCGAACATAGGCCCGATCTGCAAGCGCTATGAGCGGCGACCCATTGTATATGATCTGGGTGACGAATTCGCCGTTACCTGGGCAGACGGTTCCCGCTTCTACATCTTGGTGACGAGTCGGCAGGGCGAAAATCTCGTTCGCCAGATTCAGGATATTTAGAAGCGTCGACACAAGCGCCGCCTCCTTGGTTGACATGCGCGACACCGGGAGCCAATGTGTCTGGCTTTGCTTTTCTGGAGCAGGCTTGCCCGGCTCCCAAAGGGGCGGATAGCTCAACGGTAGAGCAGCGGCCTTTTAAGCCGTTGGTTCAGGGTTCGAATCCCTGTCCGCCTACTTTCACAACTCTCCCTGTTGCCTGAGGATGTTGAGTGTTTTCGGGTCCTGAAGGCCGTCGTAGAACTTTTCCAGGACCTGCTGAAACTCTGTAACACGCCCTTTGCATAGACTGAAGAGCGTCATAGAGGATCTGAGTTTTAGTGCGTCTATCTCGCCCAGGATTCGGGAAGGGTTTGAGTCTGACTGCAGCAGCAGAGCCCGTGAGCACTCCAGAAGCCTTTGTCCAAGGATCGGGTGACACAGGTAACGGTTTGCCTGGGCAAGTGACTCCAGTGAGTAGGAGACAGCCATTGGACTACTTCCCAGCCCTCGGACTTGGGGGAAAATAAACCACATCCAGTGCGTTCGCTTCGTCCCTGCCCGCAATTCGTTCAGCGCCTGCGCATAGTTGCTTTCCTGGGCCTTGAGGAAGTGGGAAAATTCGTCCGAGGTCATTGGGCAATCAGGCTGGAGAACGGCGTCTGTTATTCTACTGGCCAGGGAGGCTCTTCCTCAAGAAATGTCACCACAATATCCCGAATTCTCCAATCAGTTTTCATGGCAACCCGGCGAGCTTCCGAAAAGCGCGCGGGAAGATTATCCAGCGAGCGCGGAGATATAAATAGCTCCCCCGCCCAGAGTCGCCCATCAGTGCGCATTCGCAAATCGACCTTCTCAACCCACTCAAGGGCAGAGACACGATCCTGGATCTGCTGCAGCACTGGATGTGGACGGGAACCGCCTTCAATCAACTTGGGACGCTCGTCCATCAGATCGCCAAGCGCGTGCCGAAGATGGCGAGAGCCGTCAAAAAGAACATCGATCGAAATAGCCAAGGCAGCTGCCGCATCTGCCCACCATAAACCAAAGCCGATGCCCAGAATTCCAGCGATGCCGGCGAGGCCCGTGAGCCAGTCGGCGCGGTTCATTGCGGCGTCTGCCAGCAGTGTTTTGTCATTCAGCTTCTCCGCCAACGGATGTTTGAGGCGTCCGAGAATGACAGGCGGCACAAAGCTGACGAATAAGACAACTATCATCACCCACCCCATCCAGATGTCGCGCCCCAACAACTTCATCATCCCAATCGTTGGATGATCGCGCGAGACCAGTGTAACGACCGCTTCCCACAGCAAGAAGAGGCTGAACAGAATCAGGGCGAGTGATGCTGCAAGAAATGCAATAGCCGGCGCACTACGAAAGCCATAAGGGAAGCGCTCACTGGGCTGACGGCTGCGAAAGCTCTCAGTCAGAAGAAAGATCAGCGGAGGAATAATGCTTAAGACGTCCTCGACCCAGGCAGTCTTCATTGCCTGCGAAGATCCCATTGCCAGATACACCATACAGGCAACGCCAACCATGATCACCGCAGTCAACCCCTCCAGGCGGCGGGCTTTGCGGAGTAACATTGCCTTTTCCGGGGGCAAATGATACGGCTCTTCTAGTTTCAAGACGTCGGCTCCTCGCAAAGCTTACCTGTGGAATGCATCCGGGCCGCCTCCACGTAGCGCTCCCAAATATCCGGCTGTTGCGCAAGAAAACGTTCGAGATGCGTTATCAGCCTGTTCTCCCCTCTGGGAGCGGCTATACAATACTGAACTTGGACGAGAGCCGGATAATGAATAGAGTAACCCCTTGCCGATAGATCCCAGACGGGAGCTGCTACCAGGCCTGGGAAGTTCCACGGGTTCTCATGGAAGATGAGATTGGCCTCGAGTTTATTGAGCGGTTCCCTGGCTGGACTTCCATACTGGACGCTCACTGTCATCCCTTTGAACGACTCAGGCAAGGCGGCGCCAGCAGGGGCGCCGATGCCGTAACGGACTTCGATGTAAGGGCGAGTCAGGCCGACCTTTGTGCTCCATGGCGTGTCTTTCTCGATTCCCCCGCCTACGAGATGCAACTCATGGTTCTCGAGCCCGCGCATCAACTGCGGGGGTGAGCCCCAGACCCACTCTACGTGCGCATTGATCCCAGCTGCAAAGTCTTTGATTAGCGCGGCCTCGACCCCCCGCGCATCGCCGTCGCAACGGATGATCCACGGTGGGTTCTCAGTAACGCCGACCCGCAACACTCCTGCCGATGCCTCCAAAAAGGAGCCCTCTGCATCCTCGGGAATATCTACATCACAGGATGCCAGCAAGATCACCCATAAGAGGGTCGCCGGGGTAGCACCCCATTGCAGAAGCCTCATAGCCCTCGCCATTGCAGGAAGAAATCATGCAGAAGCGGCGCCAGAAGCAGAAGCGCCTCCAGAGGCCATGAAATGCCCGGATGGGGTCACAAGCCTGCGACTTCGCAAGTTTATGCTCGCTGCAAAGCCAAGTGTTGGATGATAGTTGGAAACCTAAAGACGATTCCCCGAATCTAAGACTGCTACGATGCGACTATCTCTCTTGTGCCTGATTTCTATTGGACTCCTCGGACTGGGTTGCTCCAAAAAAGAGGAAGCCTCGAATGAAGCTGTGATTGAACAGCCCGCTGCAAACATGCCAACGGCTACCGAGACCAGCGCCCCGTCGGCCCCACCTGCCTCCACAGCTTCGGAAGCTGGCAAGACGGCAGACACATCAAGCGGCCCCAAGCTGTTGATCCCTGCGCAGCAGAATCTTGATGAGGAGACCAAGGAGGACTTGGCGGACACAGTGCTCGGTACACTGGTGCGACCGGTCTACCCCCAATCGCTGAGGGACAAGAGCATCGAGGGCGAGGCTGTTGTGGAATACAGCATATCCTCACAAGGCACGGTGGCCAGCGCTACAGTTCTTAGCGCAACCCATCCACTGTTTGCTGAAGCCGCCCTCTCTGCCGTAAAGCAATGGACCTTCAACTCCGCAAGCGGCAAGGATAAGATCACGCCGCGAAAACTCCGCCAAGCCTTTCCGTTTATCATCAAGCGCCCCGATCCCGATGAAATACATGGGGAAACGAAAGATTATCCGGTTCTTGGCGGACTGCTAAGGCCGCCACACACGGGAGAACCCGGGCGCGCCCTGATTGAGTTACATCTGGATCGCACCGCTGTTGTCGAGGAGGTGCGCATCCTCGAGGCTACTGGAGGGGTGAACGAGGAGATCGTGAAGCTCGCGCTGCGCGAATGGTTGTTCCTCCCCTACTTCAAGGATGGCTCCTACACTCCAACAAAGGTCCTCACGGAGATCGTCTTCACAGAAGGCGGCAATGTGCTTGTTCAATATCCCTACAACGGCGCACACAGCTCTGCCGCATCAAAGTAAACTGAAAAAATCAATGCTTTTTGAAACGCGGCGTCACAGCATTGACGCCGCGTTTTATTTCCGGCAGAAGAATTCGGCTTCTATTCGGAGCAAATTCCTCTTTTCTGCATGTTTGACCCTCAGCGAATGAGTCTTCCCCCTCTCGGGCGCCCCCGTGGCGTGGAGCGGAAGCGTGAAGTCCAGCAGGGCAGCATCCTGGTTGTCGACGATGATGAGATCATCCTGGTGGCCATTGCAGAGACGCTCCGCGTAGAGGGCTATGAGGTGACCACGACCCAATGGCCGTCCGAGGCCTTGCAACATCTCAAGGAAAAGACCTTTGCCGTCATCATCTCGGACCAGCGGATGAACGAAATGACCGGCCTGGAGTTTCTGAGCCAGGCCGCAAAGATTCAACCCGAGGCGTCGAGAATTCTCATTACGGGAGTGCTTACGCTGAAGACGGTGATCGAGGCGATCAATACGGGGGAAATTTACCGTTTTATTGCGAAGCCGTGGTTGCGTGAGGAGCTATTGGCGACAATCCGCAACGCCGTGCAGCGCCACAACCTGATGTCGGTAAACAACCGACTGCAGGAAGACACGCTGAAGCTTAATGAGCAACTCGCGAAAGCCAATGCGGACCTGGAACGTAAGATTGCTGAGCTAACCGCACAAAAGGAAGAGCTCGCCCGCGCCAAAGAAGTATTACAGCGAAGCTTTGATCACTCGCTGAATCTTGTTTATCGTATCGTCAGCACCTACAATCCCACATTGGGGGCAGAGGCCAAGGCAGTTGGAGATCTGTGCTCGAAGATTGCAGAGGTTGGCGATTTGGACGCCCACAAGCAACGGGTTCTAAAGGTAGCAGGCTGGCTACACAACATAGGCCTGATAGGTATCTCCCGGGAACTGCATACAAAGGCGATAGAACGACCTGAGGAACTCACACAAAGCGAATACGCCGAGATCCAGCGCTACCCGATCTACGGACAGATGCTAGCTGGATTTATCGACGACATGGAGGACGTGGGCGCAACAATTCGCGCCAGCCAGGAGCGATGGGATGGGAAAGGCTACCCCGACGGACTGCAGGGAGACGAAATTCCCCTGCCTTCGCGATATCTGGCGATTGCCATATATTTTGTTCGTGCAACGGCCGCTGGTCTTTCGCGCGAAAGCGCAATGGAAGAAGTGTTGCAGCTAAGTGGTGAAGCTTTTGATCCGGAGGCGGTCCAGGTTTTCTTGCGCCTGGCACGGGAAGTGGAGCTGCCCCGGCGGGTAAGAAGCATAGCCCGCAACGAGCTGCGAGCTGGAATGGTTCTGGCAAAGGGCATCTATAGCCCTACCGGCTTGCTGCTCGTGCCTGAGGGACAGACGATTGATCACAAGAGTCTGCAGACAATCTGCGAGCATCCCCTCAACGAACAGCTGCTTGTATACGTATAGAAGATGCTTGAACCATCGTTAGACCTGCATTTGATATCTCATATCAGATTGATGATCAGAGAAAAGAGTCTTCACACGCAACGCGATGCGGCATATCGATAGCCCGGACCGATGAAGGCAATAGCCATTGAAGACCATCAGATGTTCCTGGACTTGGTCGCTGAGTATGCGAAACGAGCAGGACTGGATGTCTTGGGGCGTTATACAAGCGCTCCAGAAGGCTGGCGCGGGTTTATCGAACATCAACCCGAGATCGTGCTGCTGGACCTGGATCTGAAGGGCGAGGATGGATTGGCTCTGGCGGAACAAATGTTGAAGGAGGAGCCACGCACGCGGATACTGGCGATTTCCAGCCGTTGTGATGAGTACACGCTCTACAGGGTTCTAAACTCAGGGCTGATGGGCTTTGTCGATAAGCAGCAAGAAGGGCTGGATGTACTGGAGCACGCAATCCGTGAAGTGCTTGGGTGGCGCTTCTACTATGCTTCAGTCGTTACACAGGTAAAACTCAGCCAGTATGCAGATCCCAAGGCGTTTCCCAAGATCCTGACGCCCAGAGAGCAGGAACTCTTGTGCTTGTTTGGAGTGGGGCTCAGCAATCAGGATGTGGCTGAGACGTGCAAGATTTCGCCAGCAACAGCGAAGCTGCACCGCCAGAACATCATGAACAAGCTGGGCATCAATAGCACCCCGGAGCTGATCCGCTACGCACTTGCGAAGGGCTTTGCCCGTGCAAGCGAGATCAGAGTGGACTAATTACGCCTGCAGCCAGGCAGCTATCCGGAAGCCGCGTCCAGAAGTTCAGCAACGGCTTGATTGAGCTGTGAGTTCAGCTCAGCAGCCTCCGAGTAGAGATCCTCAAGCGTTTCTGCGGCATTGTGCCAGCGAGCTGCCTTCACATCGTGATGAAACCGCTGCAGACCCCGCCGTAAGCGCGCTGCACGAACAATTGAGGAATGCCCCAATAGTTTGTGCGACGTCTGACGGGCCAAAGTCGAGTTCTGTTCAGCAACGGCTTTCTCAAGAACTGTAAGCTCCTCCTGCAATATCTCGGAGAAGCGGGATACTTGCGCACCGAGCGACTGCCCGCGGGCGCGAGCCAGCATACGCAGATGCGACAGGTCGAGTTCCACGCCTTCTTCCTCCTCTTCGGTAAACTTGTCGATGCCCGTGTAACGAAACTCCAGCGCATCTCGAAGCTTGGCTTCGCTGAGGGGCTTGCTGATGAATCCGTCCATGCCGGCTTCCTTGCAGGCATTGAACTTCTCCACCGTGGAAAAGGCGGTTGCAGCAAAAAGGAGCGGACGTGGCCCAGCGGGCTTTTGCTGCAGGAAGCGTCTCGCTACCTCAATGCCATCGAGTTTTGGCATATCCCAGTCCAGCAGAGCGAGATCGTAACTACCCGCAAGCAGCTTGTTTAATGCTTCTTCGCCATCGACTGCTTCTTCCGTCTCCACGCCAAACCCCTGAAGCAGCGCGACTGCAACCTCACGGTTATAGTCCATATCGTCCGCCACCAGGGCCCTGCTGCCTGCAAGCCTCCGCTGGGGCTTTGCATCGCCTTTCCGAGTTGTGGCGGGACGGGCCTGCTCCAGTTCGATTTCGAAGTAGAAGATGGAGCCAGTGGGGGTATTCGGCGCGTAACCCACCGACCCGCCCATGCGCTGCGAGTAAAGCTGAGCGACGTGCAATCCCAGGCCAGTACCTCGGATTCCCGTTTTCGCAGCTTCCTGCCCCCGGATGAATTGCTTGAAAATCTGGGCTCGCTCCGCCTCTGGCACTCCCGGCCCCTGATCGATCACTTCGAAGCGCAACTTTACAAACGGTTGCTCCAGGGAAGACGCATTAACGCGTAGCTCGATTGGGCCTTCTTCCGTATACTTCAACGCGTTGCCAACAAAGTTGACCAGGATTTGGCGAATCTTTGTAGAGTCTCCTCGCACGCGAACCGGGAGGGCTGACTGACGCCGCACGATGATCTCCCGCTGCTTCTGCTCGGCCTCCCAGGAATACACCTTCACCACATCCTCGATCAGGTTCTCCAGGACGAACGGACGCACCTGAACATCGATCTTCCCTGCCTCGATCTTGGAGAAGTCGAGCACATCGTCGATGAGCTGTTCAAGTTGGCGAGCACAGGCAGACAGCGTCTGCATCCGCTTTTTGAGCTCTGGCGAAAGATTCTCGCGCAACAAGGCGTTGCTCAGCCCAACCACCCCATTCAAAGGGTTGCGAAGCTCATGACTCATGCTGGCCACAAACTCGCTCTTTGCCGCATTTGCGTCCTCGAGTTGGCGAGTGCGCGTAGATACCAGCCGCTCAAGCTCGCGCATGCGCTGGCGAGCGTACCAGGTGCGCCAACGCCAGAAGCCGATAATTGCTGCAAGCGCAATAAACCCATACGCGCCATAGGCCTGTGGAGAGCGATACCAGGGAGGCAAGATGCGCAACGGCAACTGCGTGATGGCGCCCGGCTCGCGGCCCGGCAGGATTGCCCGCACCTGAAATGTGTATACCCCCTCGCGGAGAGCGCTGATATCAAAGCTCGTGCTGGTTGTGGGCTCGCTCCATTTCGAAGCCAAACCTGAGATGCGCGTCTGGTAACGAACGGGAAGCGATGGGTTTAGCGTATCTGCAGAATACTCTATATGAACAGCCGACGAATCGTACGGAAGTGAAGCCTGCTGATCGAGTGGAAGAGCTGCATTACCGGCGCGGATTGACCTAAGCCGGACTTCAGGGGCCGATGGTATGGCGCGAATCCTGGACAGATCAAAGCGGGCAATTGCGTTGTCACAAGCAGCCCAGAGATAGTCGCCTTCATCCTCCTCAGCGACCGCAAGGTCATTGATTCTCCCAGTTTGCTCAATTCCACTCGGAGAAAACCACTCAACATAGCTACGATCCTCCTGGATCTTCAGTCGCACGAGAAGCCTAAAGCCCTCGGCTCGGTGCCTTAGTGCCAGCCAGAAGCCAGCTTTGGTGTAGGCCGAGGCAGTTCCATCGTATTCACTCAAAGCCGTAACTTCAATGAACCTGCGATGTCGTTTGTCGTATCGAAATATACCTGCGCCTGTAGATGCGATAACCACACCTTCCCCGTTGCTTAAGCGGATATTATCAGGGGCATCAACGAGCTCAGACGTCTCTTTTACAAAAGGAATGACATCCAACTTGTCACCGGAGGCAGACAAGTGGAACACCCCTTCCTTCAATGTAGCCAGAAGTAGCCCCCCCCCGGGGGCCTCCACAACATTAGTGACTGGCTCGCCTGGCGCTGGAAGTGAATTGCTCGTCACGACCCCCTCGTTGCTTACCGTAAGCGAGAGGAGCGTGGAAAAACCAGAGAGGATTAATGAATCCCGGGAACCGGGATGCTTATGAATCCTATAGATTTCTTTACTTGAGGGCCCCCCCTCAATCTTGAGCGGCGCTGCCCCTGCTTTGACAGAGAAAAATCCTGGACTCCCTATCGTAAAGACCGCATCGCCGAGACGGGCAAAATCCTCCACGCGAGACATGCGTTCGGTTGAATCGAATGCCGAAGCGCCAGCCGGATGGAGCTCAAGAAGACGCCCGTCTTGCAAAACATGAATGGCATTTTCTGAGATGGAGAGCTTTAGGTATGGAGGCGACTCTTTGGAGATACGCAGAAACTCGGTCTCACGCCAGGAGCTGGCTCTCGCTACGTACCCTTGACCACTTAGCCAAAGCCCTCCTTCCCCATCATACCACGTATCGTAGACTGCTCGATTACCAACAAAGACCTTTTCTGCCTCAAGCGTTTCCTCGTTAACAAAAAGCAAACCGTCCTCGAATGAGGTTATCACTCCCGTCGATTCACCAATGGATAGGTATTCGACTAACCCGATCATTTCTGAAGCAGGCTCGTCTTTGTGAAACTTCCAAGGGCGAAATTTCCCGTCCTGCAAGCAAATGGCGCCGACGTTCATTACCCCCATTGTTCGACCGTCGGGGCTATCAAAAAGTCCTACAACAAAGCCCTCACCATCGAAGGCAGCCACTGACTCATAGGATTCTCCATTACGCTGCAACCTGTACAACGTCTTACTGCCATTGTTGACGAACACATTGCCATTGTGCTTGAAGACAATCGGACGCTGTCCGGATTCAGGACCAGCCAGATCAATCGTGCCATCCTGCCCGATGACGTACGCTCCTTCCTTCGATATCAGGAGGAGATTTGACTGGTCCATTACTGTGGACCAAATCAATCCCGGGTTGAGGGAAAACAGCTCCTCTGCTGCCGAGTGACTTTCAAACTCTACGTCACCATTCTCCAATAACCTCAGTAGACCGAATGCATTGGCTCCACTGATCAAGGTTCCTCGATCCCCCATATCTAGGGAGCTGAGCACACTGTGCCCTCCTTCTGCCGAGGTAACCTCTCTACTGGAACTTAAGTCAAAGAGCCTGAGACCGTCTCCAGTTATTAGTACCTGCCCATTGCGAAACCCTGAAATGTGATAATAGGTGCTTTTCTCGTCGCCAAGATGTGGAGCCTCCCAAACAGGCAACGACAGCTGCTCCACATCCGCATAGGCAGCGGAAACGGCAAAGAGAGCTATGGCAGCAGCAGTGAAGGGTCTATGCATTTTGGTATATGCGGCCTATGTGATAGTTACTGTTCATCAATAAGGCAATCTTTCGCGGGGATAGATAAAATGAAGGCCTCATGAAAAACAGCCTCATCAAAACCTCTCTTAGCATCCTCGTAACTCTCTTCGCTGCAGTTGGCCTTCAGGCTGCCGCTGATAAGCTCGATACCACTCTTGTTCAGGGTGACATTGAGAAAGTTGACGACTTTGGCAAGACCGCTGGCTACTGCATGCCCTGCAGCGACCCTGACCCAAAGAGCACCAACAGCATCGAACTGTAAGTCTTTCCTATAGGAAGCACAAATGTCTCCCTCAACCACAGCAGGCGAAAGCCTCCCAATATTCGCCCTGGCTGGCGTCCATAAGCCACGCTGGAATGGGAAGAGCTTTTCGTCGGGTTGGATTCCGAACCTGAATCTGGGACCGTTCCGTTACCGCGGCATCATGGCGCGCGATGGAGGACCGGTGGCAAAGATCAAGGTGGGTCCAACAACAATCGCTGGAAAGGCCTGCTACGCTTCCAACGCCTACCTCAGCACCCATCTACGCCCTGAGCATACAGGTGCGCAGATCTTTGAGGACGCAGACGGCACAGGCATCGGCGAAACGCCGCTTGTGGCTCGCATGAAGGCGATTTCGGAAGCGATCGAACGCTGGGCCTACTATGGCGTAAAGCGCGACCGGTTGGGGGATCTCTACGGATTCGACGTTGACCCGTCCTCGAACGGGATGGCGGCCTACCCAAGCCCCACATATGGGCAAGTGAAACGTAAGGCCCGCCTGGAAGCAGTTGAACGGCATGCGTTGCTGAACTTCTGGGAAGGAAAGTGTGGAACACGAACCGAGCGTGTCGGGCGCTTGATGATCTGTGAGCTGACGACAGCCTGCAAGGGCGCGCACTCGGTGATCTTGGCCAGGCGCGAAGACGATGGCTTTTTCTCCTACGGTTACGGTGGAGGGTGGTCATACGATAACGCCATACAACGCGCCGCAGAAGAACTGGACCGCTTCACCACTGTCATCCGCACATGGCGGGAAGCAGGTGGAGATGAAGATAGTCTGACCTCGATCGCAGAACGCAGGGCAGCGTTCTTCAGCACGATCGATGGCTATGAACTCTTCCTATCGCGAGTGAGGAACGCCCCGGACAGCACCCCGTCGCCGAAGGTGATTTTTGATGGCCCCGTAGATGGCCCATGGAATCGCTTTGCCCGGGTCTGGCGCTGTGTGATTGCTCCTCCCTCTGGTCAATTCCACTCCGACAACGACCATTACTTCTTCTGGTAAGATGAATGGGGGCCTAACATGGGACAAGCGTCCCGAGGCAACCACTGCGATAACAGACGCGGCGCATGCTGCCTGCGAGTCGCTTGGATTGCTGGGCAACGCACCGCTCTTCAAGGCGGCGGTAGCGGAAACCTGCCTACATGCCCAATCCGACAGCGTGTTGGTATTAAAGGGGCAACCTGGCAGCGGCAAACGAATGTTCGGCCGACTGTTCAATGAAATTGCCGGCCCCCGACCGTTCTACGAGATCGACGCCGCAGAGCTGCGCGAGCTTTCATTGCAAGCCTTTGAAAGCTGGAAGGGAGAGACATCCCTTTGGATCTGGGAGCGCACCATTTATATTTCCAATGCCCAGGTATTACCCGTGGGCGTATTGGAACGAATATCGAAACTTTGCCAAAAACGGCGTCGCGTGCGCCTTCTGTTCAGCTTCAACTTGACTGAATCAGCTTCTCCGGGCGAGATGGCGCGGCTCGTTTATGGATTGAGGGAATGCCCAATTGTGCATGTGCCCTCACTTTCTGAACGCCCCAAGGATGCATCACTGCTCTGCCGCACCTGGCTCACGGGATTGATTCGCGATCCTGGGCTTTGGGACGCTGATTGCGAAACCCTGTGTAATGAGGTGGAACAACGCCACTGGCGCGACAATGTGCGCTCGCTGAAGAACTTCTGTTCCATGGCGTCCTTCCTTCCAGTTGCCGACCTTACAGCTGCACTGCAGGCAAGCCGCTTCAAGATGGAGGCTGCTGAGCTAACCCCACTGCCTGAGATTGGGCCTGGGTTTTCCATGGAGACTTACTTTTCCACCCTTCGACGCAGGCTCATGAACCAGGCTCTGCGTGAAGCGGGTGGTAACAAGAGCGCCGCAGCCAGAATGCTTGGCGTCTCCCCACAAGCCGTGCACAGCTACTACAAGGCGCAGGCTCAGGCCACCCCGTTTCCCACAGGCGAAGAGTCCGCAGAGGCGACAGAAGAAGCGCTTAAGTCCCTCGTCCAGTAAGCAGGGAAGGTCAGAGCGCCGGCGCGGTAGAACACCCGCAGACGAACGTTGTCAAGAGCAGGCCATGGCATAAGATCGTCGTCTAATGAGCCTGGAACTTGAAGAAGGCCTGAAGCTGGACCTGGACTTTGAGAAAATCCGCAAAGTGTGCGCGAACCCAGAGGCCGTGATACCAGCCATTGCCCAAAACGCTGACACAGGTGCTGTGCTGATCGTGGGGTACGCAAACCGGAGGGCCTTGGAAGAGACTCTTAAGCAGCGGGTTGCGGTATTCTGGAGCACAAGCCGCAACGAGCTGTGGATCAAGGGGAGGACCAGCGGCGATCTTCTGGAGCTCGTGGATGTGCGGGTTAACTGCGAGCAGAACGCTCTACTTTATCGTGTGCGCCCCAGGGGCGAAGGCGCGTGCCACACGAAAGGACAGGACGGCAAGCACCGATCGACCTGCTTTTACAGAGCTATAGATGCGGATGGCAAACTGCTGAAATTTGTAGGGGAGTGACGAGCTCCCCCACTTGTTTGTCTTAACCTCGGGCATTGAGCAATACGCCCGTTCCTTCAGGAGGTTCCGGCGCTTTTGTCGCCTGCGCAAGCATCGCAACCATCTGCTGCTGCACATCTTGTTGTTGGCGTACGAGCTTCGCCGCTACTTCCATTTGCGTTGTCGCGGCCTGGGCGCCGACCATGGCCGCTGCTATCTGTGTTGCTTCCACACAATGAACGACGGATCTGGTGAGTGCGTCTTGAGAGGAAAGTGGGGCGATCTCAAAATCCCCGCTGGGCAGCCTCATCCAGAATCTGGCGGGTAGCGGTCGCTCCGACTCGAGTCACACCCAATCTGGCCACCTCCAGCAGATTATCGAGCGTACGAACACCGCCCGCGGCCTTAATCTGCACGTTTGCCCCGCTGTGCTCACGCATGAGGCGAAGATTTGCAAGCGTCGCGCCCTCGTAGCTATAGCGCCCGTCATCTCCCTTCACGAATCCGTAGCCGGTGGATGTCTTTACGAATGCCACTCCTACTCTTGAGCAAATCTGACAAAGTCTTATGATCTCCGGTTTCTGGAGATAGTCTGTTTCAAAGATTACCTTCAGAATGGCGCCGGCGCCGGTGACAGTTTCGTTAACAAGCTGGATTTCGCGTTCAACAAAAGTCCAGTCACCACCCTTCACTTTGCCGAGGTTTACCACCATATCGATCTCGGCAGCGCCACCAGCGACGGCTGACTCCGCTTCGATTACCTTAATCCCAACAGTGCTGTTTCCATGCGGAAACCCAATTACAGCACAGACCAGCACGTCGCTGCCCGCCAGGACCACCCTCGCGATATCGACATGGCATGGTTTCACACAAGCACTGGCGACATGATAGTCCAAACAGAGCTGACAGCCTTCCCTCACCGCTGCATCCGTCAGAGTTGGATGCAGGAGCGAGTGGTCGATCATCTTTGCGAGCTCCTTCAGCGTAGGACGAGGCGTGTTTACCAAAGTCATAGCTGATAAGGCACAAGGCCAACGGAGATTTTTCAAGAATAGAAGAGCACGCTTGAGTAATCGACTGCAGCACGGCTTGACATAAGTTGCGAACTCTCCGCCCCAAGAAGCTCAAGAGCGCAATTGGAACCAGTTGTTCTCAGCGGGAGAGTAATACCAGTTACCCACAAGGTAGATCCACTCGTTTCGGGACCAGCTGTAGATCCAGGGATACTGACTTGAAGCAGCGTAGAGCCATCCAATGGAGGAACCGCTCAGATAGGCGACGTTATGATTGTCGCTATTGAAGTAGATCCAGCCAAGCTCAGGGTGAAGCACCCATGGATAATCATCCGCATAAATCCACCCCCACATCCCGTCCTCCCACCAACCACTGGGATCTTCCCGAATGCCCGGGAATCGATCCAGGATTGGCTGCCAGGGGTATTCACGAACCGTCCAACGGGCGCCGTCGATCTTGGCCGTAACTGTGTGTGCGCCCTGGCTTGTGGCATCGTTGCCTGAACCTTCGCTGAATGGAAATCCGATGTATAGACCATCATTGGATGCCGAATCCTTCAACACGCTGGCCGCCTTGATGCCGTTCCACAGCCGCCAGTTTGCAATGCGTCCGTTAAAAGCGCGCTCCCCGGAAGGAGCTTCGCCGATGTAGAGCTTCGCTGACGGAGACAAGACGATGCGGCCAAGGGCGGATGTCTTGTCTCCAACTGGGAACACGCCACTTTTCTCACTCCCATCAATGCCAAACTTGGGAGTTCCGTCCGCATCGTAGATGAACGTAACGTGGGTCCATTTATTCAGTTCGAGCGGACCAGTGTTAAGGGCGACCTCCGACCCATTCGAGAGAATCATGTGACAGACAATGCTGTGATCCTCATAGAAGGCATGGCCCTCGCCATTCACAAAGATCGCGAGATTTCCCCAATCGAGGATACGACCGAAACCCGTTTCGTGCTCTCCCCAACCCTCGAGGTAAATCCAGGCGTCAAAAGTAAAGTCCTCAGGAATGTTCGGTGGCGACGATACCACCACCACGTCGTCAACGCCGTCGAACTCGAGAGCGCGATTGGTGGGATCAGCGTAGATGACTTTGGCGTACCCTGTCGTCTGCCCATCAACGTTATCTGTCACCGTATAGGAGAAGCGGGACCATCCGCGGGAATCGTATCCTTGGAAGCTCACCTTACCTCCACCGACTATCTGGACACGGGAGTCGCTCACTCCTGAAAGGAAAAGAGGCTGCTGCTCTGGATCCCAATCATTTGCCAGAAGATCCAAAATGACTTCCTGATCGGGAGTCGTAACAGCCTGATCAGGCACGGCCGCAGGTAACGGATTCAGCACGCGGAAGCGATTCCATACAAGATTGTTGTCTTCCCCGGCAAACAGAAACGCAAACTCATCCTCGCCGTAATGCCCCGCATCCATTGCATAGAGGTATTGATTGTCACCGGGCGTAAGCTCGCCAAACCGAGGCCGATCGAGTGAGAGCAAGTCGAGTTCGTCCCCTAGCCCAGCAAGGTAATCTACCAGAAGGGGAATATCTGCCGACCTAATGAAATGCTCGTTCTGGGTAACAACAGGCAATGCTGCACTATCAGCAGTCCCGTGAGCGGTTAACCTGAGGTTCATCGCCCGATTGGAGGCGCTTCCGGAACCATGATAGGATATCTCAACCGTCCACACGCCAGACAACGACTCATCCCAGTGGTGCGTTGACATGAAGGTCCATGAGTTTGGACCGTCTTCCTTTCCTTCATGAGGCTCGCAGAAGAGACTGCGTGTCCCGGAAGGGGAAACCAGAGTTATCGCCAGATCCTTCCAATCTATTGTTCCAGCTCGAATTACTTCAAGGGTGACATGTTCGACCTTTAGCTGCTGAGCAAAGCTGATCGAAGTGGACAGTAAGTTCCCCGAGAAAGTCGCCCGTTTCCAGCCGGAGCTATAGCTTTGCGCGGGCCCAACGTTGACCCACCGTCGGGCAAGTGCGACCGCTGCGCCTGCATCTACCCTGCCGTGGCCATAGTCGTGATGGACAGTGTGACCCGCGCCATTGACAGCCCAACCGGGACTTGATGTGTCGACATCTGACGCGGTCCGGACGAGAATATGCTGCACATCGCGCCATGTAAGACCGGGATTGGCTTCGAGCATCAGAGCGATGACGCCGCTTACGATGGGGGCTGCCGCCGAAGTGCCTCCAAAGGAGCGTGTATGGTTGTTGAGTAGATTGGGGACTACCGAGCTTGTGGTAATGATTCCGGGGCCTTTGCCGCCACTCGGCGCACTGATAAGCAAGGAAGCGGCAGGCTCACTGTATGCAGCTACCTTTCCATCTGCACCAACTGCCCCTACGCCAATGGTGTATATGGAGCTCACATAGCCGTCGTAGTCGCCACGATCGCCGATCTCGCGGTCATTGCCTCCAGCAAACACATAGATGCTGCCGAGGCCGCCCCGGCCTGAAGCCGCACCCTTCTTGAAAGCTTCCTGTGCCAGGAAAGAGGGGGCATCAAACTCAATGGCGCCATCATTGTCTGGCCCCCAACTGTTGTTGTAGATCTGTATATCCTGCGGATGGTAACCCAGGGCGTCTGCTTCCTGCCAATCTTCGATAAGGCCCGGTATGAGCCTCAGGGCTGCAAACGATGCTCCCGGCGCAGCTCCAAGCCCGCCAATATTGTTGTGCGCAGTGGCGACGGCAATGCCGGCGACCGCAGTTCCGTGATGTTCACTGGAATCTGTGCTGTTGATGGGCCTTGGGTCGTTATCCTGATCACGGAAGTCGTAGGAGTGATCGCTGCGATATCGATCCTTTAGGTCCAGGTGATTGTATAGGGCGCCGCTATCAACGATGCCGATCAACACGCCTGCGCCAGTGACGCCCTGCGCCCACGCATCTGGAAGGTTGGCGTCTTCATAGCGAGTGCCGCCTCCCTGGCCCGTGTTCCGCCAGTGCCATTGTTCTGGATAAAGTGGGTCGTTGAAGCTGGGGTCGGCGCGCACGGTCCGAAGCTTGGGCGTCTGTGGAAGGCTTTTCGTTACGCGAGTATCCTCAACAAAGGTTGCTTCGCCCTCCACTGCCCGCGCAGGCGCCACCCGGGCAGGAACAAAAAAAAGTGACATACCGGGCGCCACGTCGATAGGGCCTCTGTACTCCAGCCCGTGCTCGAGCGCGAACGCCTCCGGGTTAACGCCTTCTTCCAGCTGTAAAACCCAGTTGCGTCCTTCTCCTTCAGGCATTGGCGGAGTCTCGGCAGCCAGGATCGGCAAGGAGAAGGCCGCCAAAGCAGCAAAATAAAGTATGGGACGGAGCATGGACTGGTAGCGAATTACCGAACCAGCGGAACGGCATTCGTGGATGAAACTAACCTGTCCCTGAGATCGAATTAGACAAGTCTGGGATGCGCGTTGCGTATCAAAGGGTAAGATAGCTACTGCTTGGTCTCGTCAATCAGCGCCAAGGCAAACTCTATGGTGAGAGCCGGCTTCCCGTCCTTGAGGATCTTGCCCTTCATAAAATGGAAACGGGACAAGGTTTCCTTGAACGAAACCTCAATGCGGATCGTATCGCCCGGTTTTATCATCTGCTTGAAACGGGCGTCGCCGATGCGGGCGAGAATCGGGGTAAGTCCTTCGGCGCTTCCGCCCTCCTGACGCATCTTCTCCACCAGGTAAATGGCCCCCACCTGGAATGTCGCTTCGCAAAGCAACACGCCCGGCATGATCGGATTGCCCGGGTAGTGCCCCTCGAATTGGGGCTCGTCGGCCCGAATCTCCCGCTCGGCGACAGCGCCGTCTGCGGTGACTTCGAGCACCTTGTCGACAAATAGGAATGGGGGGCGATGCGGGATGGTGGCCAGAATGTCCATGCGGCAGTTATTGGTTAAAGGAGTGGTTACGCAGTCAAAGATTGGGCGGCGAGCTGGCGGTCCACATTGTTGGCCACGATCACCCCGTAATTAATGGCGCCAAGCCAACCGCTCATAATGATGCCAACGCTGCCGGCGTGGTATAGCCCGGGCAACTGATTAGGAAGGTCCATCGAGACCTGCAGACCTTCGAATTTCGTTCCAAAGCTGGTCCCCCCGATATGACGAGTATAGCGATTGACCGTGCGCGGCGTTGCGGCCTCGAGATGCTCGATCTTCTCCCCTACCCCCGGAATGAAGCGCTCCAGCGACTCAACCGCATCTCTGCAAAGCCTAGCCTTCTCCCGCTCATAGGTGGCGTCGTCCATGCCCGCCCAGTCTTCCCACCGGGCGTTGTAGCTGGCTACGACGCTATAGCGCGGCGAAGGCAGGTGTGGTCGCGTCTCAGGGTAATAAACGCTAAATGTGTGACTCGTTGTGTTTAGGTCCGTCAGCTCCTTCATGTCTAGCTTCGGGCTGCGACTCGTAAAGATCAGGTCGCCTACGTGCGGGATGCTCTCCCCCTTGCGCAGGCCCATGTAAACCTGGCAACTGCTCCAGTTCAGGCGCACGGCGCGCGCCTTTTCCACGAAGGCAGGATCGAATACGTCTTCCCCAGCAAGCCGCTGAATCGTGTTCTTGATGTTGGCGTTCGATACGATTGCTCCACAACGGATCGTTTGTGATTCGAAAGCCTCGCCAGTATTCAGGCTACGAGCAATCAGGCCCACCACTTTGCCATCTTCGACAAGAATTCTCTCAACAAGGACATTGCGACGGGCGTCCACACCGTTGCTGCGCGCCTCGTCAACCATTTTGCCGATGAGCTTGTCCGTGCCTCCCTGAAAGGTGAATACGCCCTTGCTCATGAAATTTGAAAAAACAATGCCGAAGGTAATCGCAGGATCGTCGAGACCCGAGCCGTTGGCGTAGGCAATAGGCTCCAGCAAGAGGCGGTGAATGTCATCACGACCGGGGAAAAACTCCTCAAACAATTCGCGGGTTGTCCGCCCGTCATCGTCGTAGAAGTTCATGCCGCGCAAGTGATCGTAGAAGGCCACCACCCGGTCTTGATCCTGCCCAAACTTCTCAACCAGGATGCGTGTGAAGTCGTCACGGTCGAAAGTGGTCTCGATTTCAAACTGGGGGTTTACGAAGCGGACGCTCTTGAGCTGGACGATTGAGTCGGCAATCTCCCTGGTCCAGTACTTCCGACAGCTTTTTACCATCCCATGCGGGAAGCCGTGCAGCGAAATATCGAAAATATGCCCACGTGGCCGTTTAAACCAAGTCGCCAGGCCACCAAACTGGTAATGGTGCTCGAGCAATAGCACTTCCCGTCCCTGCCGCGCCAGCCGGTTGGCCGCCGTCAGCCCAGCCAACCCACTGCCGATCACGATGCAGTCGTAATAGTCCCTAACGCCTTCAAGCCAGTTCTTCGCCATGGAAAACGGGAATGAGTGCCTTAATTCTGCGTTCGGGGCAAGAATAGACCGTTCAGGGTTCGGAACTGGACGCGAGTTAAGGCTGCTGCCTTGCCTGTTGCCCCAGAAGCATCTCGTTACGCCAGAACGAGCCATGCGAATCTTCCAGCGGGCAATTACCCTAACCCGCCAGTAGACGCCTAAATGATTTCATGAGCTGACCCATTGTCTCGAGTAGATCCGCACTTTGACGCCGGGCGAGAACACTGCGTGATCGAAGGCCGTAGCGGGCTTTGCCAAGCCATTGAGGACAAACAACGGAGTATTGGTAGCGTCAGACTCCACGTTCCAGAGCTCATAGGGCTCGTGATAAACCCTAACGAAGCAGAGCTTGCCCCTGTTGAGTGAAAAAAATCCGTAGCGCTCTACCAGGAAGAACTCCAGAGATTCGACTGTTGGCTGCGGTAAGGGATTCAATTGCCGATAGCGGTGAATGCAAAGTCCACCTCCGCTGCGCTTGGAGCAGTGCGTAATCATTCCCTCTGCATCCCTGTTGTAGCGCATCGCCGACCGATGATACGGAAGGCCATAAAACTGATTTCCAACCCACACGGCAAAGGTGCTCGCGGCATCGAGTGAGAAGAACCAGACGCCAGTGCGACCACGCCCATCGTGGACATAGGTGCGCACGTTCAACTCCATAAAATTTGATAGACGGGACACCGGCGGAAAACCCTTCGGACGTATGTTGCGCATGAAGAACGGCACAATGCTCACCCATGCATCACCATCGAAGGTATCGACGAACAACCCGGGCGGAAGCCGTCTTTGAATCTCTTCGGCGTCCCAACGCCAGTTCAGCAACAGCAAATCCCTCCACTCCTGCCACATAACCTGCCGCTGGCCATAAGGCCGCTCTCGTTGTGAAAGCCGCTGTTGTGGAGTTGGCATAGGCATGAACGCGTTCTACCGCTGATCTAAATTAGCTTCAAGCACACGTCGAATATCCCGTTTCTGCCAGATCAGGCGCCTTATTGTGACGACGGCGCAAGCAGGTGTTTCTGGCGTTTGCTGGGGAGCGGATGAGGTCAAAGATACAGGGGTCTGGAATTGCGGCCGTCGACGCAGATAAAATGCTGATTTCTGTTTAGTTTTTCCGATACAGGAGCTTAGATAAGGTATCGTAGATCACATGTCAGAGAAACCTGCATCGAAGACGGCAGCAAGGAAGACGCCTCGGGCGCGCAAGGCGGCTTACTTCAACCGTGAACTGAGTTGGCTGGCGTTTAACCGCCGGGTCCTTGAGCAGGCATATGACGAACGATTTCCGATCCTGGACCGGATGCGCTTCCTGTCCTTTGTGGCGAGCAACCTCGATGAGTTTTACGAGATTCGGGCGGCAGGCTTGATGCAACAGGTTGAGAGCAGGGTGCAGGATAGCGGGCCGGACGGCCTGGGACCGAAGGAGCAGTTGCGGCGCATCCATAGCATCAGCCAGTCGCTTGTGAGCGACCAGTACGCCTGCTGGCACGAGCAAATCGTGCCCGAGCTGGCGCGCAACGGTATCTACTTCAAAACCAAGGAACAGCTGAGCAAGCGCGAGCTGAGCTGGCTGCAATGCTACTTTGAAGAAGAGGTATATCCGGTATTGACGCCATTGGCGATCGATCCGGCCCACCCGTTCCCGCAGTTTGGGAATAAGACGCTGAACCTGCTGCTGTGGCTGGATGATCCTCAAACGCCCGCCACGGATACCATGCTGGCCTTTATCCCTGTGCCGCGAATTCTGCCCCGGGTCGTTGAAATTCCGCCTACGGAGCGGGCTGCAGCGGCGTATGTCTTTTTGAGCGACATCCTGAAGATCTTTGCGCACCGCCTTTTCCCCGGATACAAGATCCGTGCGATACACGCCTTTCGCACCACGCGTAACAGTGACCTCTACTTCGATGAGGAGGAAGTCGAGAACCTGCTGCAGACGATCGAGGAGGAGCTCTACAAGAGACGCAAGGGAAACCCAGTGCGCCTGGAGATCGAGGCTGGGGTGCCGGATGAGCTTCTGGATCGCCTGTTGGAGAACATCGGCCTCGGCCGTCAGCATGTCTTCCAGATCAATGGACCGATCAATCTCATGCGACTAAACTCGGTCTATGATCTGATTGACCGGCCAGACCTGAAGTGCAAGAGCTTCGTGCCCTATGTGCCGCCAGTCTTCCGTGAGGGTACATCGATCTACAACGTGATTCGGGAGCAGGACTACATGCTTCACCACCCGTACGAGTCCTTCATGCCCGTGGTGGACTTTGTGGCGGAGGCAGCTAGGGATCCTCGAGTGCTCGCGATAAAGATGACATTGTATCGCACGAGTTCGGACTCGCCGATCGTGAAAGCACTGGTGGATGCGGCGCGCAATAACAAGCAGGTAACCGCGCTGATTGAGCTAAAGGCCCGTTTTGACGAAGCCAACAATATCAATTGGGCGCGTCAGCTCGAAGAGGCGGGAGTGCATGTCGTCTATGGCTTTGTGGGGCTCAAGACACATTGCAAATGCGCCTTGGTGGTGCGACGCGACGATGATGGTCTGCGCCGTTATGCCCACCTGGGCACCGGGAATTATCATTCAAAAACAGCGCGTTCATATACGGACCTTTCCTACTTTACAGCGCGCGAGGAGATCACCGAAGAGGTTGCAGAGGTCTTCAACACCTTGACGGGGTTTGCCAAGAACCCCCAGTTCAAGAACCTGCTGGTGGCGCCTTACAACCTTCACGATGTGATGGAGGCCAATGTGAGGCGCGAAGCGCGCAATGCTCGTCTGGGGCGGCCAAGCCGCATCATTGTGAAGTGCAATGCCCTGATCGACAAAGAGATGATCGATGCTCTGTATGACGCCAGCCGCGCGGGCACAAAGATCGATCTGATCGTCCGCGGCATCTGCGGCATTGTCCCGGGCGTGCCGGGCATGAGCGAAAACATTCGCGTGATCAGCATCCTCGGGCGCTTCCTCGAGCACAGCCGCATCTACTACTTCGAAAATGGCGGCAAACCACTTATCTACCTTGGCAGCGCCGATTGGATGCCGCGGAACTTTTACCGCCGTATCGAGATCATCTTCCCTGTCTGGGACGAGCAATTGCGCAAGCGGGTGGTAGAGGAAATTCTTGAAAATACGCTCAATGACACCACGGCTAAGGAACTTAAGCCAAGCGGCGCCTACGAACCGGTGAAGCTGGCAAGCGACAGCGAGTTTTCGTCGCAGGACTATTTCCTCAGTCTCGCTGAAAAGCGCATGAAGAGCGAACCAGTGGAAAATTCACGACCATGAAGAGTGCATACGAACGGGCGATGGAACGGTTTGGCGGAGACGACGACGGAAACCTCAAACCGCTGACCGATGAACAGCGCCAGCGACTGGCAGAGATTGACAAGAAATGGAAAGCCAAGATCGCTGAGCGGGAAATATTTCTTCAGCAGAAGATTGTTGAGGCCCGCATTAATGCCGACTTTGCCGCAATCGAAGACCTTGAAAGGCAGCTGCACAATGAACGGCTTCGACTGAAGGAAGAGGCCGAGCAGGAAAAAAACAAGGTTAGGGCGGCGGGCTGAGCAGGGAGCGCCAGTTCAAGAATTCCGAATCCCTGAGGGAAGAGAACTGAGCTCGCCACTGGAACCACATCCGCCGGAGCCCCAGATCTCCACCTCCAGGATACTGTTCCAGTCGTTAGTGGTATTCCCGTAGCCAACAATGCGCACCCAGCTGGCGGTGGTGTCAGTAACATCGTAGGTCTCGAGGCTCAGCGTCGTTCCGCTGCTTTGACCACAGTGAACCCGCGTCCAGCTCACACCATTGGCAGAGGTTTCTATATCGAACGTAAAGACGCGTTGATCGCCCTGATGCCACGCAATATCCACTTCGCTCACCGTGCCGGAGGCTTCGAGTTCGTAGCGTATCAATGCGCCGCTCCCCTGGCCTGACCAACGCGTGCCGAAATCCTCATCGATCGTGTTCTCCGGCACGTTGCCGTCGTCTCGTCTGTACTCGCATCAACAGTATCCCACACGCGCGCCTCTATTCGCGCAGCACCCTGCTGATGCTAGTATGGGAAAGCTTCAGTATCAGGCGCCTGTGAGAGCTCGGTGAAGAGATC
>CAYSHY010000010.1:0-72307 GCA_964430955.1 uncultured Puniceicoccaceae bacterium
GTTAGCTCATCATAATATTGATTGTAAGACAGAGCATAACCGTCATCACAGCATGGAACCAGAAACCCCACGGTAAAAATCGTCTTCCCATCATAACGATCTGAGTTCACAATAAGATCAATTATAGGCGCTGGCATTGCACTTTTATCAATTGCCCCGTAATCATACTTAGAACCTGACATCGTGATGGCGATAAAAGCTGCCGCGAGGAGTGATTTAATCTTCTTCATCAGCTTCATTTCGATTTCAAACAATCTTCGATTATTTTAAATTCTTCTGGAGTCGGCGCTCCTGGAATATTTTCTATGTATGAATCCACAGGATTTCCTAAACGCCTAAGCGTAAACGGGTCTATATTCTTTGATGGGTCGTACTGCTTTAGCGTCAAGTTGGGTGCCAGCAAGTTAAATGGAGTAAATTGCGCATGTGCCCATTCCATGTCACCATTTATTCCACTGAAGTGATTTGAACTACCTAAAAGAGGATGATTATGCGTAAAAGAAACCACCCTATTCTCTCGGTAAAGAGCTGCTGCAACAGGATCCCCTAACGGGTTAACGCGAGATCGTCGACCGTCGGTATGAAGCGGCGTATACCTGAAGCCATTATCATTTGTGTAGGTAGCAAACGAAAATTCCTGATTGTTGGACGCTGGGTTTAAGGCAATTTCCAGCGCTCCCGCTATAGTTGCATTCGCTGGAGTTTTGTAAGATTCCCTTCCTGGTAGAGATTCAGAATACTTCCCTAATAGCTCATCACAAGGATCCTTCTCCTCGGAAGCTTTTCCATCGGGATTTCCTCCCCCACCCGAGCCACTGCCGCCACTTCCTCCGCTGATTCCATCTCCTCCGCTACTACCGCTGGACGCAGGCCCACTCTGAACGGTCGCACTTCCACCATTGCTATAATTAAAGCAATCGTAGTGAGGCTTCAACTCAATCTCTATATCTTGGCTTACGATCTCGTCAGGATCAATCACACCATTTCCATTCTCATCATTACCAGCTGTCGTAACACGTACTTCTGTGAAGTACCCTACAATTTCACAAAGCCCCAAATAATCCCACTTATTCACCGGATCGTTTCCAAAGGCAGCGTAGAGATTCATACCCCCAGCTTCGCCGAGCGGATCCCTGGATATGAAGCGACCCATCTGAGCGTCGTAGTCGCCTGCGGCGCGGGTCGTGGGCCGAGGGCCGAGTGTCGGGGCGATCCGGCGGCGCCGGGGAAAAGGGGCCGGGGGGAAGAGCGGCGAAGCCCCGAAGCGGCAGTCGAAAAAACGAGGATGCTTCGGATTACAAGAACCGGGCGCGGCGCAGCGGTCGAACTGGGGGTTCAGTTTCAACAAGGTCGAGAATGCTTTCGCGCCATAATAACGCAAGCTCAAGGCTGAATCCAAGCAATCTCAGACCTCGAAATGGACAAATCCAACTATCTTAGGCCCGACCCCTTGCCTTCACTTCTTGCCTTCACTCTCAACTGAGAACGCGACGCTGTAACGGTTGTGAATGTCGAGTCCGGTGCATAACATGGCGATTTCATACTGGCAGTTGTAATGGCCCTTTTCAGCCTTCTTACGCTCATGTTACCTGACTCCATACCTCTTCATCTGCGATAACTCATGCGGGATCCAAAGCTGAAACTGATGCCGCTCTTATATTCAGGGAGCGTCAAGTTCTCCTTAACCTCGCTGAAGTCTTCCACACACAGGACCTTGTAAATCTGGCTCAGAACTCACGACAGTTTTGGTAGCGCCGACAGTAATCAAAGAGCGTCAAGTCACTTATTTTAAGACCTACAGCCTTAGGGTGCGACGGCGCGGGCGGGATTCGAGGAAGTAGCGTCGGGCGAAAAAGCGGGCGAGACCGGCGACTGCGCCGGTGGCCAGCATAAGAAAAATAGCCTCTGGAAGAGGCGGTGGCTGTTCCGAGGATACGGGTTCCAATAAACCAGCTGATGAATTACGGCTCTTTCCTTGATTCGGACGCGGCAAGGCTGGTTTCTCGCGCACCATTTCATATCCGGTGGTCAGCGCCTTGCGGGCCGCAAAAGCGGCAACGGCCCCAATGCCCACGGCGAGGACATAATCTCCAAGCTTGTGCTTGTCCATGCGGCTCAGGCGACCGCAAGTTTTGTACCGTAGAAACTGCGATGGAATCACGGGCCGGGAGCACCGAACTTCTTTTGCAAACAAAGAACGCCCCGGGAGGTGTTTGCACCATTCCCGAGGCGTTCACGAAACACTATGGCAGGAGGTCCTGGAGGAACTCGCCAGGCTCAAGTAAACTCCAACATCTGCGATTCTACGCCGCTGAATTACTCGCCGAGGATCTCGTTGCGCACGTCGATGGTGTGCTGGCGAAGGGTCTTCTCGTTAACGAGGTTGAGCTCGCGAAGCATCTGCGAGATCGGAATCTTGGGGTCGTTTGACCAGAAGATGCCGGTGTCTTCCTCGCGCGAGTAGCGAAAGCCAACCTTGCTGCCGTACTTGCGGCTAAAGGCCAATCCGTCGTCCAGGCCGGGCTGCCAGTGCAGAATTTCATATTCGAAATCAACTTCCTGGGAGACAACCCCATCCACCTCGCGGGTCTGCGCGATGATCTCGCCTGCAGGATCGATGATGGATGCATTCTCGCGTGGAGTGGACGACACGAAGTGGAAGTCGTATCTACGGGCCGCCATGCGGGGCGCCAGCGTCTGTGGAGTCATGCTTGGCCACACAACGAGGTCAACGTCCTGCGCGGCGTAAGCTTCAAATCCGTCGTTGTAGCTCATGTCCCAGCAAATGAGCATGCCTATACGGCCAAAGTCGGTGTCGAAGGCTGGGAAATCCGTCCCGGGCTGTCGTCCGCCCTCAAGCAGATCTGAACCCATGGGGGCGATGCAGTAAACTTTACGATATATACCGGCAATCTCGCCCTTGCGGTCGAAAAGAACTGCGGAGTTGTAGACCACGCGGTTTTCGCGATCTTCGATGCGGTTAAAGGAGACAACAACGTAGGTATTGTACTCGCGAGCCTTTGCGCCAATAACCTCGGTGATCGGTCCCTCGAGCTCTACCGCAGTTCCAAGCAGAACATCATCCCCCTTGACGTCTGCCCTGCGCGGGTTGAGTGCGTTCTCCGGAAACACCGCCAGATCCATCGTGCGGCCATAGCGCTTCCTGGAGTCGGCAGCCATCTTGTCGATCTGTGTAGAGATCTCCTCGAGGCGATGGTCCAGACTTACCCATGGCCTGTTAAAGAGGTCGAACATGGTGGTGCTGATGATGGCCTTGCGCGGACCTTTAGCGGGAGGTTCGGCAGCGCCGGATGAATCAGCAACAAGAGGCAGGCTCATGCACAGCATGGCTGCGGAAAAAGCTGGCAGCAGCTTCGAAAGAAACGATTTACGAGTAACTACTGGGGGGATTTGGAGCATATGCGTGAATATATACGCCGTCCTATGAAATTTGGAAAGGAAATCCGAGAGGAGGCGAAGCCGGGTAGTGCGGGAGGAATGGAATGGTGGAACGCTGGGTGGGGCTGAAGAACCCAGAGCCTTGTGTTGAAGGCGTTAGTCTGGAAGGTGGATAATACTTTCCAGCGCCTCTTACTTTAGGTCCCTTGGGTCCTTTAAGTCCCCTTTTCGCGTACCGCGTGCTCTCTTTGTGCGAATTGTCTTTGGGGGGTGTCCCATTCCCCCACTCTCCGACTCCGGGAAGCGTTACGCCGCCTGCTCGCCCCCCTCCACCGTTACTTGCGGCGGCGGACGATGCAGAACCCGAGCACGCCGAGGCCCAACAGAGCAGCGGTCGTGGAGGGCTCCGGAACCGTGGTAATTGTCAGGTAAGGCCGCAGGTTGACGTAGGTAGTGTTGTTTGCCGAGGCCAACTCGTAGAACCGATTGTTGATTTCGTCTTCAACATCATGATTTAGGCGGAAGACCGCGAAATCTCCAGCCGTTGCGCCCGCCGAGTACAATGAGTTCAGGAAGTTGGCGAACTCGGTATCAGCGGTTGTGGTCAGGTTGATCTTTTCGGGCGAAAAGAAGGTGATAAAGCTACTTTGCAGGAGCGTTGCGTCGGGGTCGAGAGGGCCGGAGTAGTAATCTTCTGCAAGCGGCGTCGCTGTGGATCGATACCCCAGCCCATAAACGTCGACTTCACCGTCGGGAACCAAGTTGTGCTCAAAGCTCTGGATCTTCACCAAGCCAACCGTGAGGGAGGCGGAACTGATGAATTCATTGGGCGCAAGTTCAGGCAGCTCAAAGAAGAAGACGCCAACGCCGTCGCGGTCATTCTCAACATCGCCACCGCCAATGCGGATCGTTTGTTGGCCAATCCATACCATCGTTCCATCTTCGCGGACTTCGCGGTCGCCTGCATCAGCGGGAATATCGATGCTGATGGCCATGGCCGAAGGGATGGTGAGGGCAGCGCAGACAAAAGCAGCGCCAGCACGCTTAAGGAGGGGATAACTAATCATAGCAAAAGGGGGTTTAGGTTACCGAAGAGCCTACTGGACCCTCTGTCAATGTAAACTCCTTATACAAAAGGCGACCTGCAGTCCTTGCGCAGCATACCACGCCGCAACGCAAACCCATTACTCTTCGTAGATCACAGGGTTTGTGAGCGCACCGATATTCTCTATGTCAATTGTGACGGAGTCGCCCTGCTTAAGCCAGCGGGGAGGCTTGGCGGCCATGCCAACGCCTTGCGGCGTGCCGGTAAGGATTATTGTGCCGGGGAGCAGGGTTGTGCTGCCGCTTAGGAATTCAATGAGAGCCGGTATGTCGAAGATCATGTCGCCGGTGCTGGAATCCTGCACAACTTCGTTGTTCAGGAGCGTGCGAATGCGCAGCGCATGGGGATCCGCGATCTCATCTTTTGTGGCGATGCATGGACCGATGGGGCAAAAGGTATCGAAGGTTTTGCCGCGGCACCACTGGCCGCCGCCTCTTGCGATCTGCCAGTCGCGAGCGCTGACATCATTTGCGCAGGTGTAGCCCAGAACGAAATCGAGGGCGTCGTCACGGGCGACATTCTTGCAGCGCTTACCAATCACGACCGCCAGCTCGCACTCGTAGTCGACCTGCTCACTCAGTAGATGGCGCGGGATCTCAATTGGATCGCCCGGATTTTGAACGGCGTTGGGCGCCTTCATAAAAAGCACCGGGAAGGTGGGGACGGGCATCCCGCTCTCGGCGGCGTGTTTGCGATAATTCAGTCCGATACAGAGAATCGCCGCCGGAGATGCGATAGGGGCGAGCAGCTTCTGCACATCGGCATCCTCGCCTGTTGGTCGAAGCTCGCCGAAGAGATCCCCGTCAAGGCGCTCCGCCGTTCCATTGGAGCGCAAGAAACCGAGAGATATATTCTGACGCCTATCGAGGTAGCGGATAATTTTCATGAAGTTCCAATGTTCGAGGGGCAGTCAATTGATTCATGCCTGAATGTAGACCGGGCGCACAATCGTGACACGTTGACGAGGCATTTCCCATGAACTAAGCTGCCCTGCAGTGAGACACAAGTAGAGCTTGGCCCTCTGTAATTGATTAGCGGCGGGCCTCCCTGCGCATATAAAGCAAAAGCCCCACACTTGGCGGGGCTTTCTGACAATTTGTTTTACCGTCTGGCGTCTACTAACGGCGACTACTTTTGACCAGTCGCTGGGCAAGAGCAAAGCGGGCGCGTGTCTCGAGTTCCTCAAGAACAGCCGGATCCTCATCCTTGCGAAGACGGGCCTCCGCCAGGGCTTCCTCTGCCTGGCGACGTGCTTCCTCAACGGCTGCAAGATCAATGGCCTCCACGTTGATGGCGCCTTCCGTGATCACGCTCACCTTGTCTCCACGTACTTGGACGAAGCCCTTGTCCACTGCCAGAGAAATCGTAGCGCCCCCTTTGCCCACACGGAGCTCACCGGGGTTAACAGCCGAGAGAAGCGGGATGTGGCCCGGCAAAATGTCGATCTCGCCAGCAGTGGTAGGCACCACCACGTGGTCAACCATCTCGCTATAGACCTTCTCGTCTGGAGTTACGATCTCAAGTAACAGAGGCATCGGTGCAATATTGTGAGGATGCGGCGTTGAGGCCTAGATGTCGGATTCTTCATCTGCCAGGGATCCAGCGCGTTCCTCCTCCTCAAGCAGCCTGCCGGCGCGAAACTCGCCAGTGTACCAAGAGGCCAGATAGGTGGAAACGGGAAGACACACGAGGCAGCCAAACGTCGCCAGCGTCGTGCGCAACGAGAAGTTCTCGATACGCATCACCAGCAGGACGGTGACGATGAACGGTAAACTGAACAGGCAAAGGGAGAAGGCGAACGCAAATGCCCGCACAAGCACCCTCCAGCCATCGAGGTATGCATGCCAGAGTTTCATTTGCCTGTGGATACTAACGAGGATGTCATTAGTGACGAGCGCCTTTTTAGGCGGCGCCTTGTTCGCTTCCTTCGTGGGCCTTGATGACTTCGTCGATCGTGCCCTTGTAGGAGAAATCGTTCTCGGAGACGTGGTCGAGTTCGCCGTTGAGGATCATCTTGAACCCGCGCACGGTTTCCTTGACAGGAACGTAGACACCCGGGAAGCCTGTGAAGACTTCTGCAACGTGGAATGGCTGCGAGAGGAACTTCTGGATCTTGCGGGCGCGATAAACGGTTTGCTTATCTTCAGGGGAAAGCTCGTCGAGACCAAGAATTGCAATGATGTCCTGCAGGTCGTTGTAGCGCTGCAGCACGTTCTGCACGCCACGAGCAACCTCGAAGTGCTCATCCCCTACAACGTCTCGATCCAGAGCGTTTGAAGTTGACGCCAGCGGGTCAACTGCCGGGTAAATGCCCAGCTCGGCAATACGACGCTCAAGAACGATTGTGGAGTCGAGGTGAGCGAATGTGGTTGCCGGGGCGGGGTCGGTCAAGTCGTCCGCAGGAACGTAAACGGCCTGGAAGGAGGTAATCGAACCCTTCTTTGTCGAAGTAATGCGTTCCTGAAGCAAACCCATTTCCTGAGCCAGCGTAGGCTGGTACCCCACAGCGGAAGGACTGCGGCCCAGCAGTGCGGACACCTCGGATCCTGCCTGGGAAAAACGGAAAATGTTGTCGATGAAGAGAAGAACGTCCTGGTTCTTTTCATCGCGGAAGTACTCAGCCATGGCCAGGCCCGAGAGACCAACACGCATGCGTGCGCCGGGCGGCTCATTCATCTGACCGTAAACCAGAGCGACCTTGGAGTTCTCAATGTTCTTCTGGTCGATAACGCCCGAATCGGACATTTCGTGGTAAAGGTCATTTCCTTCGCGGGAGCGCTCACCCACCCCGCAGAACACGGAGTAACCACCGTGCTGCTTGGCGATGTTGTTGATGAGCTCCATAATGACGACGGTCTTGCCGACGCCAGCACCACCAAACGCGCCAACCTTACCACCCTTTACGAACGGGCAGATGAGGTCGATGACCTTGATGCCGGTCTCAAGGATTTCGCTTTCGGTGCTTTGCTCCACCAACGGCGGCGGCTGGCGGTGAATCGGATAGCGCTTCTCGTAATTGACCGGGCCTTTTTCGTCCACGGTCTCACCGATGACGTTGAAAATACGGCCAAGGACGCCTTCGCCTACAGGGACGGTGATCGGTGCACCGGTGTCGGTGACTTCCATACCGCGCACAAGGCCGTCGGTGCCACTCATGGCAACCGCACGAACCAAGCCTTCGCCAAGGTGTTGCTGGACTTCCAGCACGAGGCGGTTTGGCTCCCCACGCAGCTCGTAATTGACTTCCAAAGCCTGATAAATGCCAGGCATCTTATCTTCGTCGAAACGCACGTCGACGACTGCGCCGATGACCTGCTCGATCCTACCTGTGTTTGTGGCTGCGCTCATTGCTTAAGAATTCTTCAAAGTGAAATGTTGGTGGTTTAACCGGCCGCTGCAGAGGAAATCTCCAGGATCTCCTGTGTAATCGCGGCCTGACGGGCTTTGTTGTATTGGAGGGTCAGCTTGTCGGCCAATTCCTTGGCGTTGTCTGTAGCGGTCTTCATGGCGACCATGCGTGCAGAGTGCTCACTGGCCTGAGCCTCAAGGATCTTCTGGTAGATCTCCCTCCGCACATAAAGGTCGATGAGCTCCCCGATGATTTCCACTGGATCGGGTTCGAAGATCATTTCGCGATCATCCTCACCCATTGGCGCCTCTGCAGTGTAATCAGTCCATCCTGCATGCTCTTCCAGGAAAGACTTTATATCGGGGATGGGCGCGAGTTTCTCACGCGTAACTTCCTGACGCAAGTTGTTGATGAAGCGGGGATAGACGACCTCAATGGTGTCGATCTCACCGTCCATGTACGCCTTGACGATCGTCTCCACAACGGGGCGAACCTCCTTGTAAGGAGGACGGTCGCTGAGGGAAAACTGGGCAATCAGGTTGCGGCCCGTGCGCGCAAGAAACTGGGCGCCCTTGCGACCGATAGCCACAAAACGGGTGCTGTCCCGGTCAAACTCCTGCACTACTGCGCGTGCAAGGTTTGAGTTCAAGGCGCCGGCAAGACCGCGGTCTGTCGAGATAAACAGCACTCCCCGGTTTTGCACCACGCGGGGTGTCAACATCGGGTGACCACTTTCATCGGCCTTGGCCTGTATGGATCCCTTTGGCAGGCTGGCCAGAATCTCCGCCAGCAGCTGTGCATAGGGGCGGGCCGAAATGGCCGAGGCCTGCGCCCGCTTCATTTTGGATGCAGCGACAAGCTGCATCGCACGGGTGATCTTACCCGTGTTGCGGACGGAGCGGATACGCCGCTTGATGTCTCGAAGGTTTGCCATCTGCCAAATTCAGCTCGTCAGGCGCTTAGGCTGTGAAGCCGCTTTTCCACTCTTCGACCGCCTGCTTTACCTCGGCGGTGGTTTCGTCGTTGAGCGCCTTTGTCTCGCCGATCTTCCTGATCAGCGCATCGCGACGCGTGGTGAGATACTCCTGCAATTGCTGGGAGGCGCTCACGATTTTGTTCACTGGAATGTCGTCAAAATAAGCGTTCTGGGCGGCCCAAAGCAGGATCACCTGGATCTCGACTTGTTTGGGGCTGAAAGCCGGCTGCTTAAAGAGCTCAACCAAGCGCGCTCCGCGATCAAGGGTGGCCTTGGTGCGCTTGTCGAGGTCTGAGCCAAACTGAGCGAAGGCTTCCAGTTCGCGGTATTGCGCGAGCTGCAGCTTGACCTTGCCGGCCACCTGCTTGAGCGCCTTGATCTGTGCCGCAGAACCCACGCGGGATACTGACAGACCAACAGACACCGCCGGACGGATCCCCTTGTTGAAGAGGTCGGTTTCCAGGTAGATCTGTCCGTCTGTAATGGAAATAACGTTGGTCGGAATATAAGCCGACACGTCGCCTGCCTGTGTCTCAATGATTGGCAGCGCGGTCAGCGATCCATTGCCATACTCGGGCCCGAGACGCGCAGCGCGCTCCAGGAGGCGGCTGTGCAAGTAGAAAACGTCACCCGGGAAAGCCTCACGACCGGCAGGCCGCTTCAGAATCAGGGAGATCTGGCGATAAGCTACGGCGTGCTTGGAAAGGTCGTCATAGACGATCAGCGCGTCCATGCCATTTTGCATGAACCATTCGCCCATGGCTGCGCCTGCATAAGGCGCCAGGTACTGGTTGGCAGGATTGTCTGCTGCCGGGGCGATAACGACGATCGTATAATCCAGCGCACCCGCATTCTCCAGCTGGCGGATCGTGCGGGCGATCGTCGAGTTCTTCTGACCAATCGCCACATAGATCGAGTAGACAGGGCGGAAATCCTTGTCGCCCGCCTGCTCGCCGGCGCGGTTAATGTTGGCCTGCGAAATGATCGTGTCGATCGCGATGGTCGTCTTGCCGGTCTGGCGGTCGCCGATGATGAGCTCACGTTGACCACGGCCAATCGGGATCATTGCGTCGATAGCCATGATACCGGTCTGCACCGGCTGGTCGACCGACTTACGCGGCAGAATGCCCGGCGCAATGCGCTCAACGGGATACTGATCTTCCGCCTTGATCGGGCCCTTCCCGTCCACCGGCTGCCCGATGGCGTTGACCACGCGCCCCAGAAGCGACTTGCCAACCGGAACGGATAGCAGGCGGCCTGTGGTCTTACACTCGTCGCCTTCCTTCATGTCGGAGACGTCGCCAAGGACGACGGCGCCCACTTCGGATTCCTCCAGGTTGAGCGCCATGCCGTAGACCCCGCCGGGGAATTCGATCATCTCGTTGTACATGACCTCGGAAAGGCCCTCAATGCGGGCTACCCCGTCGGCGTAGGAGATGATTCTGCCGGTGTTCGTCTTGGTCACGGACGTGTCGAGACCGGCGATCTCCTGTTCGATCTGCTGAAGTATGTCGCTCATCTTAGTCAATGCGCTCGGCGCAATGAACGGTAGAAGGTTCTAAATGGAAGGTTGGTTTGACTGTGGTTTGGTGGCGAAACGCTGGATGGCAAGAAAGACCGGCTAGCGAGCCTGGGAAAGCGCAGCGAGTCGGCCGGCAATGGAGGCGTCAAAAACATCGTCTCCCAGCCGCACGCGCACGCCGCCGAGAAGATCCGGGATTTCCCGGGTTTCGACAGAGAGCCTGCGTCCGGCCTTGGCGCTCATCGAGCTTACAATCTCGTCTCGCGCCTTTGGGGACAGGGGACCAGCGTGCTCGATAACGAGCGTGTGCCGGGCTTCCTCGCGGCGCATTTGCCGCAGGTAGGCCTTGAGCAATTCACGCCTACGAGCCTCAGGCTGCCTGCGGAGCAACTCCAACACGGCGGACACCCGCTGCTGCGAGATACGCCCGTCCTGAAGACTTGCACGAACAAGCTTCTTTGCCAACTGGTTGAACTGCTTCTTGGACGCGGTCACTGCTTATCCTGCCTTGGTTGCTCTTAGCCGACGTTTGCAAGTTCTTCAGCCGCGCGAGCGTTGAATGCGCTCTTGTCCTGCTCGGACAGTTGACGGGCCAGAACGCGCTCGGAAACCTGCACAACGAGCTTGGCCACTTCCTGGCGCACGTCTGCAAGCATCTTCTGGCGCTCCAGCTCATTGGCCTGCCGGCCACGCTCGAGCATTTCTTCAACGCGCTGGGTAGCCTCCTGCGTCTGACGATCGTAGAAGTCCTTGGCGCTTGAGCGCGCCTCAGCGATAATCTTCTGGGCTTCCTGCTGTGCGTTGCGAAGGACTTCCTGCTGCTTACGCTCTGCGTCTGCCAGCTTGTCCTTCATCTCCTGCGCATACTGGAGCCCGTCGGCGATCTTTTGCTGCCGTTCGTCAATGGTCTTGAGGACCGGCTTGAAGGCGAACTTGTAGAGCAGGAACGCAACGACGAGGAAGTTGATGCCCTGCATGAGGATCAACTTCCAGTCGACGCCAAACTGGTGGGCCAGCTGTTGAATAGGACCCATCGACTCTGGATTCACAGCCTCCGGGGCCGCGGCCAGGAATATTAGCGTTTGAAGCATGAGCTAAGCTCCGGTGCGGCCACGCCTACGAAGGTGCGCGGCCAATGGGATTAGAGGAACAACGCGTAAAAGGCGACGGCTTCAGCCAGCGCCATACCGATGATGGACTGAACCAGGATCTGGCCAGAAGCGCCGGGATTACGGCCAACGGCTTCGACGGCCTTCATGCCTACCAAGGCTACGCCAAGTGCTGCAGCAAAGCAGCCAAGGGCGCCCTGTAATTCGCCGGCTTCAGTCACAAACTGTGCGAGGGTGTTGATCATTTCTTGTTTCGGTTGTGTGATTCGGAAAGAAAGTAAAATCCTAGTGAGCGTGCTCTTCGTGGTCTCCGTGGTTGCAGATCAAGCCGATATAGACAGCGACCAGCAACGTGAAGACAAGGGCTTGCACGAAGCCGATGAGCACCTCAAGAAAATAGAATGGCACGGGAACGATCCAGCCAACCAGACCGGTCATCGAGGTTAGGAGGTTCTCCCCGCCGAAGACGTTCCCGAATAGACGAAACGGGAGAGACACGTTTCGGAAAAGGATGGAGATGACTTCAATGACCCCAACCAACAGGAAGACGCCAAACAAGCCCACATAAATGAGCCGGGGCACGCCGTTGGGATCCGCCTTGTTGCCGAAGATATCGTAAGCGAGCACCTTGGGACCGGCGTAACGCATCGTGAACCAGATCCATGCGACGAAATGAATAATCGCCAGCGCGAGGGTCATATTCAGGTCGGCATTTCCAGGACGCATCCAATAGCGCAGGTGTCCGTGGTCGTCATAGTACCCGAAGGCGCCCACTCCTGGCAGCAATCCGCTCCAGTTGTGGATCAGAATAAAGACAAAAAACCCTATAAGGATCGGGAACGTGGGTCCGATCATTCGGCGGCCAACAATCGGCGTCAGAATCCCCCGTATGCCTCCCAGCAGGTTCTCTACGATAGCTTGCCCACGCCCCGGCACCATCTTGGGCTTACCGACCATTGCCCGGATAACCACGATGAGAATCAAGGAGATTACCCAGCTCATCACCATCGAGTTGGTCACGGGAATATCCGTCCCGGGAATCTCAAATAGGACATAGGGGCTGGGGGACACTCCGGAGGACGCAGCCTCCGTTCCGTGGTGCGCAGCATCGCCACCTGCAACGTTATGTGCGTGCAGTGTGGGGTCGGCCTCGGCAGACGCAGCAACCGCGCCGCCGAAAAGGCAGGTAAAAGTAAAAGCGGCCGCCAGGGCCCTATGGACTTGGCTAATCAACATCCCCTGAAAGTTGGGTAAAGGGGCAGTCTCTAGCAGCAGCGCTTCACGGGGGTCAACCCTTTGTTTATATTCAGCATCGCTTTTACAGTTTCCACAGCCTCCGCTGTTGGCTCTACGATCGCTATACTGTCCCAAAGCCCACCATCTCCCAAACACACGGAGTCAAAGTGACACATGGTCTCGGGCGGGAAATCAACTGCAATTAACGAGAGACAAATTGACCCTCAGCTTTGCTTGATACTCGGTTTTATCCGCTGATATTCAGGATCTTACAAAACCTCCCCAACTGGCCTGAAACCTGCCATTGGAGAAAGCACAGAATATAACGAAGGAGAACGGAAATGAAACTGATACGCTACGAATACCCAACCCTGCCAGTGTTTAACGAGTTCGACAGGCTCCTGGATGATTTCTGGAGCAACTTTGGTCGCTTCCCAATGCCGGAGCGCCTCAGAAGCCCAGCCATGGACCTGTATGAAGACGATCACAACTACTATGTCCGCATCGAGCTGCCAGGCTTCAAGCAGAAGGATCTGAATGTGCAGTTGGAAAACGCCGTGCTGACTGTAACCGCTGAACGAAAGAGTGAGGAGAAAGACGGAGAACAACGCGAACACAGCAGAGTGAGCCGTTCGGTGTCCGTGCCCGATGGCGTTGATACCGAAAAGGTGGCTGCAAAGCTGGAGGACGGCGTCCTCACCGTAACGCTACCGAAGGCAGAAGCGGCGCGTCCGCGGGCAATTGAAGTACAGTAAGAATACTCAAGAGGAGGAGGAGAAAATGGTTTCCAATCAAGTGACTGCGGAACGCCCCGTGCGGCCGCAATACCGGGTAAGAGAAGAACAGGAGCATTTTGAACTGCAGGTGTTCATGCCGGGCGTAACCCGCCAAGGCATCGACATCTCCCTGAATGGCGATGAGCTGGACATCAACGCCACAAGGACGAACAGCGTGCCCGAAGGTTGGCGCGTGATCAACCGCGAGACCCGCGGCGAAAGATATGAACTTCGCCTGCGGTTGAACGTGGAGATTGCCGAGGACAAGATCAGCGCACGCACGGAAGACGGTATTCTTTACCTGACTCTTCCGAAAGCGGAGCGAATAAAGCCGCGGCAGATCGAAGTGCAGTAATCGAGTGCTTATTGGGGGTTAAAGGAAGGCCGTCACCACATGGTGGCGGCCTTGTTTTTTGTCGGTTGAAGTCGAGTCGGAGGCCTTTTGGCGTTCGAGATCTGAATCCAGCTCCAGACCATCCAGCCCTGCAACGCAATTTGCCTCTGTCCCCTGCCCTTGCCAACGCAGCTCTCCTCGCTTACGCGTTTTCCATGGACGTAAGCTGGTGGATGGCGATGGGCCTGGCGGTGCTGTGCTTCGTTGTGGGGTTATTGGGCACCGTGCTTCCAATTTTGCCGGGCACGGTAATCGTATGGACGGGAATCGTCGCGCATTGGTTTTGGATGGGAGAACGCTCCGTCTCTGGGCGTTTCGTTCTGATCACACTTGGAGTAACAATCCTCGTTCAACTGCTCGACGTCCTCTTCACGTGGTGGGGCGCACGACGGTTTGGCGCTACATGGAAAGGTGCGCTAGGCGCTGTGCTCGGAGGCATCGTGGGGATCTTTTTTGGGCCAATGGGCATTATCATTGGCCCGATCGTCGGCGCGATCCTCTTCGAATACATCAATCTGCGCAACCACGACCAGGCGCTAAAGGCTGGCGTGGGCGCGATTGTTGGCGGCTTGCTCTCAATGGTCGTCAAGATCGTGCTGACGGCCGGGATGATCGCTGCGTTTTTCGTTTACCTGCCCGATACCCCTCTTGTCTGAGAGGTATGGGCAGCAAACCATGCGGAAGCTAGAGCTTCTCGATGATCTTGTCCGCCAAGCCGTATTCAATGGCTTCACGGGCATTCATGTAGAAGTCGCGGTCTGTATCCTTTTCAATCCGTTCCAGGGACTGGCCGCTGGTGTCTGCAAGAATCTGGTTAAGCTCCCTGCGGAGCTTTTCCATTTCCTGAGCCTGTATATGGATATCTACCGCAGTGCCCATCATACGGCCCCCGATGAGGGGCTGGTGGATCAACACGCGGGAATGCGGGAAGAGGTATCGCTTACCCTTGGCGCCGGCACAGAGAAGGATGGAACCCATGCTGGCCGCCATGCCCATGACGACCACCTTGATCGGCGATGATATCATGCGCATCGTGTCGAACAAGGCCATCCCAGCAGTGATCGATCCGCCGGGGCTGTTGAGGTAAAAGGTGATCTCCTTCCCGGGCGCAGCGGCTTCGAGAAACAGGAGTTTTTCTACAGCTTTGCGGCAGGCCTCCTCATTGGTGTCCGTCCAGAAGAAGACTTTACGTTCCTCAAGGAATCGCTTCTGGATCATAGGCTCGATGCCTTTTTCCATCGACGGCTGCATTTCGTCGTTATCTTTTTCGTCAAAACGAGGTTGCTTGGCTTTTTGCATGACCATGGATATGGCGCTTATCTTACGCAGCCCAAGGAAAAAAGAAAGCCGCTGGATAGGAATAGGGCAATCTGATGCCGCTCATTGGCTCCTGAATTAAGCTGGCGACGATGCCCTGAGGGACGTTCTAGTCATACATGGGGCTCGGGACGAAGTTGTGGCGTTCTGGCACGGAAAGGCCCTTTTTGATGCTGCTCCTGAGCCAAAATCCTTCCTTTGGGTTGAAGACGCAGGACATAACGACGTTATTCATGAGGCAGGATCTGCTTATTGGGAGACTCTGTATGCTTTCTCCGCAACGATTATTGACACACAGGCAGATGCCCGTAACGCAATTTCCTATGAGCAAGACAGCATTGGTGATCCTCGCCGAAGGATTTGAAGAAATTGAAGCGATCACGCCGATCGACATTCTTCAACGCGCCGGAGTGAAAGTAACGGTTGCGAGCTTGGGTGAGAACCTTGCGCAAGATGGTAAGCACGGCATTCGTGTGCACGCAGATGCTCTGCTGCAGACCGCCTTGGAGAACACCTATGACCTTGTCGTTCTCCCTGGGGGCCCGGGGCACAAGCATTTGCGCAGCGACAAACGAGTGCTTGAGCTCATACGGAAGCAGGTGGCCGAAGACAGACTGCTAGGCGCTATCTGCGCAGCGCCCACCGTGCTGAAAGAGGCCGACATTCTACCTTCGCGATATACCGCTCACTTCAGCGTCGCTGACGAGTTGACGGAGATTGTCGAGGACGCATCCGTCGTCGAGGAAGGCTATGTCATCACATCCCGCGGCGCCGGAACTGCGGTCGAGTTTGCGTTGGCGCTGGTCTCGCGCCTCTGCGGCGGGGAACTTGCCTGCAAGATTGCTGGAGATATCTGCTACAGGCCGGGAATTGCCCACGCTAACTCCTGATCTCCGAACTGAGCGGGGTGTCCAGAGGGCTATCTGCGGGAGGCGGCGAGGAAGTAAAGCAGCCAGCCAAGAGAGCTGATAAACGCCGCAACATAGGTCCATGCAGCCGCGTTTAGGGTCTGATTGACGCCGATCATTTCGTCGCGGTCAAGAATTCCGAGCCCAACCAGCTCGGCCTTGGCTCGGCGGCTTGCGTCAAATTCAACCGGCAAGGTGACAAGCTGGAAGAGGGTGAGTACGCCATAGATGACGACGCCAAGCTTCATCAAACCGAGCAGGCCAAAGAACAGACCTCCGAAGACGACAAATGGCAAAAGCTGAGACGCAAACATCGTCAACGGCACCAGGCTCATGCGGAACCTGAGCATACTGTAGCCCACATGGTGCTGGACTGCGTGTCCTGCTTCATGAGCCGCTACACCAAGGGCGGCCAGGCTCCGGCCATGATAGTTTTCCTCACTGAGCACCAATCGCTTTCGGGTGGGATCGTAATGGTCTGTGAGATGGCCGCGAGTGGAAGTGATCTCAACATCGCTGATACCCGCCTTGCGGAGGACATAAGCTGCAGCTTCACGGCCAGTAATCCCGCTGCGCGAGCCTACCTGCTTCCATTTGTTGTAGGCCGAGCTAATGCGCAACTGCGCCCAAAGCCCAACGGCAAACGCGATAATAAGCACGAAGATGGCTAATTGCATAACGGGTACTGAAAATTAATGAAACGGGTTACTGTATGCTTCGACTGCCAGTTAGCACATTCAGTTCCCGCCGTGTATCAAGCGAAACAGGCTGGACTGCAGCCAAAAGCACATCCTTTCAGGCATTATCGCCACGCCCAACGGAGAATCGGCTTTGCCTGGATCGTAGAAAGAGACTCATGCTCCGCTCCCAGATGGAAGACGGAGCATGAGAACACATTCCGGCTAAATCTGCCGATCGCCCCTGCCCCGGCCCTTCGGCTTACCCGCGCTTGTTGCGTCGCCGCGACACCGCGACTCCCAAGACACCGACACCGGCAAGCAGGGCCCACGTTGAGGGCTCTGGCACGGCCGTAATGATGGTGTAGCCGTTGAGGGCTTCGTACCCCGCGAAGTCATAGGCGGCTGTTTCGTCGGAGAAGTAGCCATAGGAGAGATTGGTTTGATCGCTAACGAGCCACTGTTCGCCGTCCCAACGGCGTATATATCCCTGATCGATCAGGTCTTCGAGCTCCGCGGTATAGTCGCCCTGGACGGCCAGAAACCCGCCTTTGAGATTGATGTAGTTCCCTGCGCCGCCCATGTAGAGCTCATCTCCCACAAGGACAATCGCGCCATCCTCGACGGTGAGCGCGCTGCCAACGCCATCTGACCAGGCATTAATTGCGACGAACGATGCAAAGATTCCAATGGATCCCCATCCCGAAAATCGGGCCTCGCTATTCATCCCTTCGATATAAGCGGCGTCAGCGATGACATGGCCCAGTTGACTGACCTCCAGGCGGTTCCCGGACCCATCGATCCCTACGGTGATATCCACATCGATGATTAGCGATGAGCCTGCGCCTTTGACTCGCACAACATTGTCAGCCGCCGACTCATGGGTTCCGATCATCATCCACGGTGTAGAGACAATACCACCATCCTCGATATCGAGAGAGTTGCCGCTACCTTCGTCTCCGACATAGATTCGATCGCCGTTAATCCAGCTGGAGCCAACTCCATTAACCACGACTCGGTTAAAGCTACTGTCGGGTCCAGACCCGATTATGCTTGTCCCTTGGGTAATCAGGGCGGCGCCTGATTGAATGCGCAGGCTGTGATACGGATTGTTAATGCCCACAAGGGCGCCATAATCGTGCTCCACAATCACCGGGCCTTCCGCACCGATCACATAATGGGCGGGATTCTCCGCACTGCCTCCCACGTCAATCAACCGGGGAACATTCTGATCCGTGGCGATGACGACTTGCCCTGCGGCGGGTGAAGCAAGCAGGTAATGCAGTGCACCAGCGCCCAAAACACAGAGATAGGGGAATTTAGCGCTCATCCCCCCGAGTATATTGAACAACGTCCATAACGGATATCCCACTTCGGAGGGGGGTAAGCCGCACCCCTGAATACTTCCCGCTACCACGCTACCGTTTTTCTACGCAGACAGGAGGGCAGGGACGGTAACAGCGCCCTGGCAACAGGGAATAGCCGGGATATTTGGATCGCTGCACTTCTCGCGGGCCCAGTTTATCGCTGCAAGACGATTCCCCACGCCGGCTTTGTCAAAAATCGACCGCACATGGTCCTTCACCGTGTAGAGTCCAATGCCCAAGAGGGTCGCAATCTCCACGTTGGACTTACCTTCGCTGATCCAGTAGAGTGTTTCCGCCTCGCGCGGAGTAAGCCCGGCATCAACCAGTCGATCGGGCCTTACTTGGCCAATGGCCGACTCATAGGCCCTGGCTAAACCGAGCGCATTTGAGAGCTGAGCTTGCGCAGCCTCGAGAACATCCAGGCAACTCTCAAAATCACAGCCGCCCTTGCGCTCAAGACCAAAGAAAATGACCTCCCCGGGGTCGCCACGCACATGAACAGCACAATGATTGTCGAGATCCAGAGGCCGGTAAACTTCCTGAAAGATGTCCAGATTCCGAAAAGCTCGCTGGCTGAAGAACTGACTCCGACAGAAGGGCTTTCCATCATTAACCGTCGGGTCAAAACGGTACAGTTCGTAACGCCCCATCAGCGCCCCAAACGCTTCCATGATTTCATCGAAATTGGCGTGGGGCTGGTCAAAGACGATGTGGAGCCGCCGAGAGGCCTTCTGCAGCAACCCGAACGCCACCAAGTCTACGGCAACAAGGGAGCGCAGGAACACGGAACCACGCTCGACAAAAGTGCCCAACGTCAGACCGGGGCGATACAGATCATCGCATGCTCGGCTGAAGGTCTTGAAATCCATCCAAAAGGGTAACTGTAAGGGTTATCGGTCGCTAAGCTTTGTCGTTAAGCAACACACGTGATCGCGCTGGCTATCACGATACCCATCACACGGTCTGCAGCTTGTGCGCACTAATCCTCGCCGTCGTAGTACTCGAGGTTCTCTGAACGAATTATCGCACGGTCTGGCGATCGCACCAGCCATTTCTTGCTGTCTGGATAATAGCACGACTCGCCAATGGGATTGTCAGCCACTACATAGAACACCAAGTCGGCATCACTATTGTTAATAAGCTGGTGTGGCTGCCCGGGCTCAAAGATAAAAGCATCTCCTTCCTCGATATCAGCCATCCCGTCTTCATGACGAACCTGTCCACGGCCGGAGATGACGTGGTAGAACTCCCATTGTGCGCTATGCGAGTGGTAGGGACAGGAAATTTTCCCCGGCGGTATGCGCTGAATCTCGACGTCAAACGGGTGGCGCAATCGCAAGTCTGTCGATTGAGGTTTGCGCCCCAAGGCCACCGAAATCTCACGGCTATACCCCCCAAACTTTCCCGTAGGAGATTCCCAGTCTTCTTCAGGGATCTTGTGCGTATTTACCTTCTTCATGACGTTGGTTGAGTGTTCTCAAGAGCCAGTGTCAAGGCGAGCGAAACTTGGGCGGGAGGACGAATCACTAAGAAACAGAGTAGGCAGTTCCCATCGCTATTGCCGCTTCGCGTAATCGCTTGTCCAGCGTCCAAAGGCATGCGGGCTGCAGGAGACATGAAGCTTTCCATGAGCATCGGATCACCCTTGTTGAAGTGTTCTATCCAAATAGATGTGCCTACCAGAATGCTCATCCCATACGACGTCTGCCAACTGGCTTCAATTCAGGATCGGATCCGCCAAGCTTCGCCAGACGCCTTGCCTTCTCGCGGCTCACAAGCGCTACCAGCGCTTCATGATTCAATTCTGGACGCGCCTTTATCCCCGTCAATTTCTGCGCCTCCCCAATCACCTCCCCCAACGCCATCACGCCCTACACATTCACCCGCCCCCGAAACCCCCTGGCGGCGTAATAGGACTGGGCGCCGTTGTGGTAGATAAAGACGGTGTCATAGCGGCGGTCGCCGAAGATGGCGCCACCAAGCTTTCTTATTCTGTCAGGAGTCTTCAGCCAGCTAGAGGTCTTCAAGTCGAACTCACCCAGCTTCTGCAGCTCGTTATACTCCTCTTCTGTCAAAAGCTCCACGCCCATATCCGTCGCCATATCCACTGCGGTATTTTCGGGTTTATTCGCCTTCCGCGACTCCAGGCCTTCCCGATCATAGCAGGTGCTTCTGCGGCCCGAAGGACTCTCGGCTGAGCAATCATAGAAAACGAACTCTTTCGTCTTCTTATCAAAGCCCACAACATCCGGCTCGCCCCCCGTCCGCTCCATCTCGCTAAGAGACCACAGCTTCGACGGACTCGCCTCCAATCGCTCCTGCACCTTCGCCCATTCCAGCCCCTTGTGCCGGTTCACATTCTTCTCGAAACGCTCCTTCAGCGTACCAAGCAGTTCTTCACGTTGTTTTGGTGAGAGTTCATTCTTCCTGCTGCTCATGTCGTCTGGTTGGCTAAGGATTCGGAGGGCCGCGAAACTTAGACGACATTGCGGTAGCATTCAAGCATCGGCCGTCGTGGTGCTATCGAGCATGAAAGTGACTGGGAACCATGAGCGCAACGTAGCATCAGAAGACGAACAAGCGGCGAGACGCCGCTTCCACATTAGAAGCAGCTCATCTTTGATGGAAAGCCTCCGTGAGAGGTACTTCTGGGAAAGCTTCCGCTTAATGCAGCAAGACCAGGCTGTCGCGGTGGATTGCTTCAAAGTGGCGGCGGCCGGGGAAGAGTGCACGAATCTGGGTGCTATCCTGGCCGATTACGCGGCGAAGTTCTTCACTGGAGTATGCGCAGACGCCGCGTCCGACAGGAGAGTCGCCTTCCCGAATGTTGACCACGGCGCCGGCTTCCCAATCGCCTTCACAGCCAACGATGCCTTTGGGCAAAAGGCTGGATCCCGCCTGCTCCAAGGCCCGGCGCGCACCGGCGTCGACCTGAATGACCCCGCGCGGCCTCTGGAAAAAAGCGATCCAGCGCTTACGTCCCTGCATTCCCTTCTCGCTGGGAACAAAATATGTGCCCGCACCATGACCATCGATAACCTGGCTGATGGCGGTTGGCTCGTAGCCGCTGCCAATATAGACGGCACAACCGGAGGCGGTGGCGATGTCGGCTGCGTCAAGCTTTGTGATCATACCACCGACTGAAGTTGCGGTCTCGGAGCCTCCCGCCATGGCTCGAATTCCCGGGGTGATCTCCTCAACCACTGGTACGATCTCGCCAGTGCCCGTGCGATCCACCAATCCGGGCGCGGTGCTGAGGATGGCAAGCAGATCCGCGCGTACCAGACTTGCGACCAAGGCGGACAACACATCGTTATCTCCGAACTTGATCTCATCTGCGCTGACGGTGTCATTCTCATTGATGATGGGGATGACACCCAGCGAAAGGAGACGCTCCAGCGTGTTGAGCACAGCCACATGACGACGACGGCCACGCACGTCCTCGCGGGTTAGCAGGATTTGCGCAACGCTTATGCCATACGGGGCAAAGCTGCGCTGCCAAGTATCCATGAGGATCGTCTGACCAATGGCTGCGCAGGCCTGCAAGTCCGGCAAGCGGGTAGGTCTGCGCGACATACCCAACTTGCCCATCCCGAGTCCAATGGCGCCGGATGAAACGATGAGCACCTCGATGCCGCGTGCACGTAGGCCCGCAACAGCCTCGCCTACCCCTGCCAGCCGTACCTCGTCTACGCGACCATCTTCACCACGCAAGATATTCGTGCCCAATTTGAGCACGGCGCGGTGGCAGGGGCGCGTATGGCTGACTTCTTCTCGCTGCATATCGGCGTGAGCATGAAGAGTGCGCACTCCAGATGAAGCAAAAAATCGTATGGGTGTGCCGGAGACGTGGCGACTGGCGCGTGGCAGGTGTCGAAATGGAAAACAGAAAAGGGACCATGGGGTCGGGAGAACGGCGTGACGCTCCGGACTTGCAGGGCTCGTTTTGGAGTGCGGCGACTCGTCGCCGTTTTCAGAACAACGCGTTAACGACGATCAACCTCATACGAGACATTCAACTACGGTAATCGTCCACTCCATCGCACGCTTCCAGCGAGCAGCCGCATTCCAAACGACTCCCGCCACTCCACAGCCCCCCGCACAGGCTAATGTACTGTTGTCAGGTCCTTTTCCTTCTTTGCGAGAGCTTCGTTCAGCTTCTCGATGTACTTGTCGTGCAGTTCCTGAATTTCTTTCTCGTAGCGCTTGGCGTCGTCCTCAGAAATCTTGCTGTCCTTCTGCGCCTTCTTGATCGGGTCCAGCGCATGGTGACGCGCATGGCGAACCGAAACGCGCCCCTGCTCGGTAATCGTGCTGGCAACCTTGGCAAGCTCGCGACGGCGTTCCCCAGAGAGCTCAGGCACCGGCACCCGAATGATGGTACCCTGGATGGATGGCGTGAGACCGATATTTGCGGAAAGAATAGCCTTCTCGATGTCCTTTAGCGTATTGCGGTCCCAGGGCTGGATCTGAATCGTGCGGGCGTCTGGGGTTGTGATGGCCGCAATATCGCGCAGGGGTGAGGTTGTGCCGTAGCTCGTAACATGCACCTGCACGCTCTCTACCATGGCAGGACTGGCCTTGCCGGTATGTAGGGTGGAAAATTCGTACACGGTGTGCGCGTACGCTTTCTCCATCATTTCCTCTGCTTCCATTATAAGTTGATCAGGATCCATGGGCATAAGTTTTAGCGCTTTCTGCTTTAGCTGCAACGGCTAAGCGAAGGAGGCGCTGCAAACGCAACTCCATCCGCCGCCTCGCCTTGGCCTTGAAGCAACCTCGGGCTCGCCAAGTAGTTCCACTAGCACGGGTTCCTCCTGCGCCACGAAGCGCTGGAATAGGACGAGTGTAAGGAATATGACAAAAGGACCAGCCATGGCATGCGTTTGGCCACAGGCTGGTCCTCAAAAAAGGGAACGTAACAATGCCTCTCCAGTGCGGCAACGCCTGCTGGCTAGCTCTTCAGCGCAGCCATTACCTTCTCGAAGTCCGGCAGTTGTTTCGGATTGTCGCTGGATTCCGAATAGGTAACGACGCCATCCTTGTTGATCACGATTGCGGAGCGCTTTGACACACCTTGGAGACCGAGCAGGTCTTCGAAGAGAACGCCGTAATCGCGCGAGACGGTCTTGTTGAAGTCCGACAAGAGGGGAACTGTGATGTTCGCCTGGTTGGCAAAGGCTTCCTGAGCAAATGGACTATCCACGCTGATGCCGTAGACGGCTGCGTCGAGCTGCTCATATTCGTTGATCCCTGCGCTGATGCTGCACATCTCTTCCTGGCAGACGCTAGTGAATGCGAGAGGGAAGAAGAAAAGGACGGTGTTCTTCTTGCCGAAGTTGTCGCTGAGCTTCACGTCGGCCAGACCATCTGCGGTCTTGGTCTTGAGTGTGAAATCAGGAGCTTTTGAACCAACTTTGATAGCCATAAGATTGAATGTTGAAGATTCTCTCCGAAGGGAGAAGATAAAAATGACGCCAGCGTTTTGCGACGCCTGTAATTGGAAGATGTGCGCCAAAACGGGCGCTGGCAACCTCTCTGCCTGAAATATAGCATGTCCCGCCTATACTTGCATCGATCCAACCGGCTGGAACTGCTGGCTACAAAGCTGGCCGTGCTGATGCAAGGTGCGCCGCCGGCCGATCCGATGGCGCCGACGATCGTGGTGGTGCAGACTCCGGGCGTAGCGCGCTGGTTGAGTATGCGCCTCGCAGACGAACTGGGTTGCTGCATGAATGTGGACTACCCCTACCCTCGCGGATTCGTCGAGCAGATGCTCGAGCGCTGGCTGGGGGCGCCGCCGGGCCAACTGGACGAGACATCCCTTACCTGGCGCATATACGGACTGCTTCCAAACCTCGCCAGAGATCCGAACTTTGAGCAGGTGCGCCGCTACCTGGCCGATGGTCAGCAAATAAAGCGACTGCAACTGGCGGAGCGTCTGGCCCAGCTCTTTGACCAGTACGCCACTTACCGGCACGAGATGTTGCTGGGCTGGGAAAGCGGGAAAAGCCCGGACGACTGGCAGGCGCAGTTATGGCGGCAGCTGGTGAGCAGCGACACAGAACCGTTCCAGCATATTGCCCGAGTTATGTTGCAGGCAAAGACCGCGCAGCCTGTGAGCGACCTCCCTGAGCGGGTTTACATCTTTGGTGTTTCCACATTGCCTCCGCTTTACCTCCAGTTTCTTCAGGAACTGGGCCGCCATTTAGAGATTCACCTGCTGCAACTCGACCCAACGGAAGAGTATTGGGGAGACCTGCAGGCTAAAAAGACGAGTTTGCGCGGACAACTTGAGCTCATGCTGGATGCGCCAGAGGAGGAAGAAGGCGCGATTCAGCAACCGCTCCTCGCCTCGATGGGAAAGCAGGGGCGCGATTTCAGCAATCTTCTCATTGCCAATCACTTCGAGGATGCGACGCCGCACGGCGAACAAGCATTCCTACCTGCTCCCTCTACGTTATTGGGCGAACTGCAGAACGATATTCTTCAATTGCGGGACCGGACAGCGCCAGACGCCGAACGCCTGCCTAGGAAGGACGATACTGTTTCATTCGCCGCGTGCCCCAGCCCGATGCGCGAGGTGGAGGAGCTTAAGAATTACCTGCTTCACCTCTTTGAACAGAATCCCGACCTGAGGCCGCGCGACATCCTGGTGCTGACTCCCGACATCGAGAAGATGGCGCCATACGTGGAAGCTGTTTTTGGATGCCCAGAGGGGGAGAACGACGCCTTGCCTTACACGATTGCAGACCGTGGCCCACGCGGTGAGAGCAGGTTGCTCGACGCGTTCTTCGCAATTCTTGAGTTGCCTGTGCGGCGCATGACCTCGCGAGAAGTTCTCTCCATTCTTGAGTACGAGGCAGTACGGCTTCGCTACGAGCTCGACGAACCGGCGCTGGAACAGATACGCGACTGGCTGGATGATGTGCGGGTATGCTGGGGAAGAGACCGCAGCCACCGAGCCGAGTTGGGCATGGGTGAAATCGAGCAAAATTCCTGGCGGGCGGGACTCGACCGGATGCTCCTCGGGATCGCCATGCGCGGTTACAATGCGCAACTCTTTGACGGCCGCATGCCCTACGACGAGATCGAAGGCAATGCCGTTGACCTCGCGGGGCGCCTCTGCGAAGCCGTGGACCTTCTGCTTGGTCACGCGAAGCGAATGGAAACGCCTATGCCCCTGCGCGCCTGGCAAGTGTTACTAGAACAGTTGACCGCAGATCTCCTCGAGGCGCCGGAAGAAGAGAATGAGGAGTTACGCCTCTTGCGCGCTGCGATCGACGATCTCGAAGTCTGGCAGACACAACTCGTGGATCCCGACGAGGCTGTGGACATACAAGTCATACGAAGGGTGCTCGAGGGCGTGCTGCGCGAACGGCGTCCCGCTGGCGCATTCCTGGGTGGGCGGATCACTTTTGCAGAGCTCAAACCCATGCGTAGCGTGCCGGCACGGGTCATCTGCATGATTGGGATGGATGATGGCGCTTTTCCTCGCAGAGACGTGCGCCTTCCATTTGACAAAATCGCAGAGAAGCCGGCGCTCGGTGATCGCTCGCAGCGCCTCGGCGACCGTTACCTTTTCCTCGAGACCTTGCTGTCAGCCCGTGAACGGCTTTACATCAGCTACCAGGGGCAGGGCAAAGATGGAGGAATTCTACCGCCTTCTGTCTGCGTCAGCGAGCTTCTTGACTACCTGTCGCTAGCCTTGGGCGGCGACGGCAATAAGAGTCCTGAAGCGGAAGGCCTCCTGGTACGGCACAGGATACATCCATTCAGCCCCGATTATTTTACCGGAGACGGGCCATTTTACAGCTTCTCGCACCTGAACTGGCGAGGTGCAACAGCGCTGCTGGGCGACAGGATAGATGCGCCTTTCATTACACAGCGGCTCCAGGAACCGGAAGAGGTTGCAGACCTGGTCACGCTGGATGACTTCATCCGTTTTTTTATAAGTCCTCACGAGTATTTCCTGAAGAACACTCTGAGGCTGCGACTTCCGAAGGAGGAACAGCCCCTATCAGAAGATGAACCGGACAAACTTATCGGGCTGGAAAGTTACCACGTGGCCGACGGCCTTCTGCAAAAGATGCTTCAAGGGCAGACGCCTGGGGAGACAGAGTTCAAACTTCTCCAGGCGCAAGGCCTCCTGCCATGGGGCGAATTTGGGAAAATGGAATTCAACGCCGAACTCTTCCGGGCTCATTCGCTGTATGAAAGGATCAAGGAGCATACCTTCGGCCAGGCGCCCACCGACTGCGCGGGAGAACTGGACCTGCAGCTAAACGATACGCGGCGCCTGCGACTCCGTTTCAACATTGGCAATCTGTTTGGCGACGGGAGGCTCGTCCGCTGGAAAATGGGCGACCTGAAGGCAAAAGATCGACTAAAGACGTGGCTATCCTGGCTAACCCTCTGCGCCTACGAAAACGCGACTCCCGAGCGTGCCGTCCTGATCGGAGCCAAGGAAGCACTTGAAGTTTCGCCCTCGCCGAGTGCTCGTGAAACGCTCACTCAACTGGGGCGGTATTTCGTCAGAGGGGCTGTCGAGCCCCTGCCGTTCTTCCCGGAAACCGGTTACGCGGCGATGCTCAAGGCCCACAAGGAGGGTGATCTCGCCGTTGCTTATGACGCGGCGGAGAAGGAGTGGAAAAGGGATTATACTTACGGCGGCGGGAAGCACGAACGAGATCACCTCGCAATGCAGATCGTTTATCGTGACGGCGATCCATTTCTGCATCCAGACAAACTCTTGGTTCACGCGCGTTTGGGCAGGTTTCTAGAAATTTCCCGAGACGTCTGGATGCCTTATCTTAAAACCGTTTCTGCTCAAGACTCCAAGCAATGAACGCGATACCCTTTGATCTCGAGAGAACGCCGCTGAATCGTGGTCTGACATTACTTGAAGCCGGAGCGGGGTCCGGGAAGACCTACACGATTGAAGGAACGTTTCTAAGACTGTTGCTGGAAGAAGAATTGGAGGCGTCCGAGATTCTGGTTGTCACATTTACCGAGGCAGCGACGGCAGAACTGCGAGACCGTATCCGCAAGCGACTGCGAGAGGCTTTGATAGAACTTCGCAAGGATGATAAGCCTAGAGATCCCGCGCTACTTGCATCCGAACACCTAAGCCGCACCGTACGCCAAAAGCGGCTCATGCTTGCGCTTGAGTCCTTTGATGAGGCCCAAATCTTTACGATCCATGGCTTCTGCCAGCGTATCCTCAAGGAGCACGCATTTGAGACCGGAAGCACTTTTGACGCAGAGATCGTTAAAGATGACTCGCTCATCAAGCGGCAGCTGGAACGCGACTTCTGCAGACGCATTCTGGCGCCGCTCCCCCTGGCTCACCTGCTTCTCGTCACCCATAAGCGGATGAGTGACTTTCATGAGGTTCTGAAAGCCAGAGGGCCTCATCGCAACGTGCTTCTGAAACCTGACAGGCAAAGCTTGAACTCGCTCGCCGACCTCGAGAAAGCGCTCTGGGACTGCCTTTCCCGTATCAAGGAAATGTGGCTCGCCTGCTCAGATGAAGTGCACGGAATCATTGCCGATGCGAAGCGCGTAAAAAGCGAGCTGCGGAAGCAGGCGCACGATTTCCAAGTACGCCTTGAACGCTCTTTCCGGGCAGAGGAAGATCGTTTGTCCGATGCAATAGAAGTCGTCCTGGAATTGACCCAGGATAACATCGACGGACAAGTGATAAAGCGTGCTTGGGATAAAGATCCCAACTGCGTGACCCATGATTTCTTTGGCCTGTGCCAGGAATTTTATGAGCTCTCACGGCAATTGTGGCCTGTTGCACTGCACGCGTTTCTGGAGTTTGCCGACACGGAACTGGAAGCGATCAAACGAAAGGATAACGTCCTGACGTTTGACGACCTGCTGTCTCGTGTGGGCGCCTGCCTTGCAGGGGAGATGGGCGACCAACTCTGCAAGAGCCTGAACAGTCGCTACAAGGCTGCATTGGTCGACGAGTTCCAGGATACGGACGGGTTGCAGTGGAGTATCTTTTCAAAAGTGTTTGGTGGGAACGATGGCCCGCATTTTTACATCATTGGAGACCCCAAGCAGGCAATTTACAGATTTCGCGGCGCCGACATCCATACTTACCTTGGCGCTGCTGCATCTGCGCAGCGTCGCATGACGCTCCTGAAGAACTGGCGGTCTGACGCCGCGCTCATCGATGGTTTCAACAGCATTTTTGCGAAACCGCGTGCCTTCCTGACCGATGGCATCCAATACTTGCCCGCCCAACATTGCGGCAGACCTCAGAGCGAACCCTTTGTCGCAGGACCGGGCCTCTGTGACTTGCCTCTGCGGTTTATCATCAAGGACGAACAAGGCAAACCAGAGGGAAACCTAAGGGACATTACCGACTGGACGTTGAACGCGCTCACCGCAGACATACAGTCTCTGCTTGTATCTGGATCGCGCCTGGGCGACCGTCCGGTGGCGCCCCGGGACGTTGCGGTGCTGGTGCGCACCGGCGCCCAGGCACAGAGCGTCCAAGAGCGGCTAAACGCAGCGGGCATACCGGCTGTTCTGGAAACCGACGCCAGCGTTTTCGACTCGGACGAGGCCAAAGTGCTTGAACAAGTGCTTGCAGCGGGTCTCTCGCCTGGAAACGGCGGCCATGTGCGCGCAGCCTTGGCCGGTCCCTTGTTTAGCCTATCGGCAGCCGATTTGAGGCGGCTGGACGAGGAGGAACAGCTTTGGGATGCATGGCTGGATGACTTCGCTCTATGGCATTCACAGTGGGAGGAACATGGCTTCATGTTCGGGTTCCGTTCGCTAAGCCAGAAGCATAACATCCAGGCCCGGATTCTGGCCATGCCGCGCGGCGAGCGGCGAATGACAAACCTGCTGCATCTCTGCGAGATACTGCACCAGGCAGAGGGACGGCATAAGCTCGCACCTACGGCGCTCCTGGCCTGGCTGAGAGATCGGATTCACGATAAGACGTCGCGGAGCGAAGAAGAGCATCAGCTGCGCACGGAATCTGAGGGAGACTCGGTGCGTGTGCTTACGATGCACAAGAGCAAGGGCCTGCAGTTCCCCTTTGTCTTCTGCCCGTTCATGTGCAGCGCGGGCACACCGCGAGAACACTCCTACAGCATTTTCAATCAAGATGGGCAGTCCGTGCTCTACCTGCAGCGATTCAGCGAACTGGATGACGATGCGGCAAAACTGAAAATAGCAGATGAAGAGCTGGGCTCGGAGATCCGCTTGTTCTATGTGGCCCTGACCCGGGCGCGGCATCGATGCTACATTTACCTCGCGATCAACAAGAAGGCTGCGGACAGCTTATCAGGCACCCCAATTGGGCATATTCTCGGCGCCGATGACTGGAGCCAACTTGTTTTGGCCGTTCAGAACCTGGCCCCAAAATGCCCCCACGCGATCAAGGTTGAAATGCGGGCCCTCGCTGGCGCACCCAGACGTGTTCAGCTGGTTGAAGCGCCTGTAGGGGATCTCTCGGTGCGTTCCCTGAGGCCAAGGAAGCCGACTCCGGGAATGCTCTCAAGCTTCAGCAGTCTGCGGGGCGGACGCGTGGAAGCGCCAGACCGCGAGGAGATTATTTCCGTGACGCCTGAAGAAGCGTCCGCACAAGTAGCCGTGGAGGGGCCTTACGCATTTCCTCGGGGTCCCGCAGCAGGTAACTTCTTCCACGCCGTATTTGAGCACGTAACGCTGCCAGATCTGGACAATCTTGAAGAAGAGGTGGACTTGCAGTTGAAGCGGCACGCCATTCGCCCTGAGTGGAGGGAGACGGCACTGAAGATGTGCCGGGACGCCCTGTCAGCGCCGCTGGTCGACCAAGCCTGCCAATTGACCGAGATGGACGAGAGGAGCGTTCTTCGCGAGGTCGAATTCTACATGCCCGTCGAGCGATTGGATGTGCGTGCGATTGCAGAAGTCTTTGAGAGCCACCCACCGCCATTCAACGCCTACGGAAGACGTATTCGCGCAATGAGCGCACCAGAGGTCTCAGGTTATCTGAAGGGCTTCATCGACCTCGTGTTTCGGTACGACGGACGCTACTATATCCTGGACTGGAAGAGCAACCACCTTGGCGACAGTCCGGAGGCGTACCAGGAGAAGGGGCTCGACCAGGCAATCCTTAATGAAGCCTACTTCCTGCAATACTGCCTCTATACGGTGGCGCTGAACCGATATCTCTCTGGAAGGGTTCCCGGGTATGGCTATGAGACCCACTTTGGAGGCATTCGCTACGTGTTCCTGCGCGGCCTGAATCCCGATCGCCCGGGAAGCGGAATCCACATCGCGAGACCGCCGGAAAGCCTGATATCAGATCTCGACGCAACTCTGAATGACCAGGCTATGGAGGAAGCGATATGAGCACTCCCATTGAGACGCCAACTCCCCCTGCGGTTCGGCCCCTTCTTACACTACTGGCAAAGAAGAAGGAGGATGAGGTCGCTCTGCGGCCGGTTGTGGAAGCTTTGCTTGTGGCGCTTCAGGAAGGCCGACACTGCATCCCCATCGAAGAGCTGTCGAAGGATGCAACGTCGCCGTCCGAGGAAGACCTGCGGCGGCTGGAATGCGTGGGACGTCCCGGCGAGTTCAAGCCATTCATCATCGAAGATGGCCTGCTTTACCTGCATCGCTATTGGAACTACGAAGTGCAGGTAGCCCACAGGCTGCAGGAACTTAGCCCACCCATTGAGCAAGCCGCGCCCAGCGACCTGGTCGACCGGTTGTTCACGGGAGCAGACACAGAGCGCTCTCGCGCCCAACGCCGGGCAGTAGAGGCCAGTATAACGGCGCGATTGCTTGTGATTTCAGGTGGGCCGGGAACGGGTAAGACAACCGTTGCTGCGCGAATTGTTGCGCTGCGATGCAATAGCGGACGACCACTGCCCGGGGTTGTGCTCACCGCTCCCACTGGCAAGGCGGCGGCGCGACTCAAAGAAGCCACCATTAATGGTCTGACGTCACTCGCCCGGGAAGGACGACTTGATCTTTCGCCGGAGGAGATTGCCGAACTCTGCTCCAATGCGTGCACCGTGCACCGACTCCTTGGGCCCCGAAATGGATCTATCGATTTCTGGCACAATCGATCCAACCCATTGCCACAGGACATCGTGATTGTAGACGAGGTATCGATGATGGACTTGCCGTTGATGGCCAAACTGCTCGACGCGATCGATCCTACTCATTCACAGCTTATCCTGCTCGGCGACGCCGATCAGCTGCCATCCGTGCAGGCTGGCAATGTTATGGCCGATATTATTGAAGGCGGTGCAGGAGAAGCAGCCTGCCTTTCAAGGAACTGCCATCGCCTGAGCTACAATTTCAGGGCGCAGGAAAACCCGGAACTCACAAGGCTGATCGATGATTGCAAGACGGGAAACGCCCCTGCAGTGCTCGAGCAACTGAGCGGAGCCTCCTCCACCCTGCTCCGTTTGGACAGTCCAGGCCGTGGAAAGCTACCAGAACTGCTGGAGCCAATGATCGCCCGGCACTTCCTGCCCTTGACGGAAATCAGAGATCCTCTTGCAGCTTTTGATTGCCTGGATGGATTCCGGATTCTCTGTGCGATGCGGCGCGGACCTTACGGGATTCAGTTCATCAATGATCTGGTGGCTCACCGAGTTCACCCTCAGGGAATGATCATCGGCGCGCGCCGTCCCTACCACGGTCTACCCATAATCATCACCGTAAACGATTATGGCGCCCGGTTGTTCAACGGCGACACTGGCATCATCCTGCGCGACCACACCGGGAACCTGGCTGCATACTTCCCAGACGAAAAGGAGCCCGGCGCGTTCCGCCACATATCAATCGCGCGTCTCCCCGCCTGGGAACCCGCATACGCGCTCACGGTGCACCGCAGTCAGGGATCCCAGTTCAGGGATGTACTCTTCCTTATGCCCGACCAGGATTCGCCTTTGCTGACCCGGCAACTGTTCTACACGGCGGTAAGCCGCGCCAGCCACTCCGTGACGGTTGTGGGCCGGGTGGAGCTTATCAGAGAAGCGCTAGCCCGAGGCGCCGGGAGAAGCAGCGGCCTGGCCCGCCGTCTTGGCCAGTCCCTCAGGACATCTCCAAACTGACCTCGTCCATAGGTTACTGACTTCCCTCGAACGCCTCGCGGCTCCGCAGTTGCCTTTCGGCTAACATTCCCCTGCCGGGTGTGTAGGAGACTCTCATGAACTTCGTTCATAATCACTCACAAGCAGGTGCGCCCTTCCGGGCGCACAAATGAAAAGGGCGGGAGCCCCCGCTCCCGCCCTTTATCCTTATACCCCTTTATGAGTCCCCCTGACTCAATTTATTAGAACCCAATCTTCGATTGCGTAATCGTAGTAGTATGCGACGCCTTCGCCGACGTAGGCGTAGTAAGCCCAGCCGACGGCATCAATGTAGAAGTTTTGCCAAGAAGACTGGTAGATGTAGATATAGCCTTCCAGGGTGGCGCTATATAGCCAGAAGCCTTCTGCCTCTGTGGCGAAGCCCGTGTAGAGCCATTGGAGCCCTTCATGGTGGATCCAACCACCATCATCGGGGTTCAGCCAGAACTGCCCCATCCACGAGTTGTAGCTGTTAGTTGCGATCCACTCCGCGCCAAGTAGCGCCGCAAACGCAGGTGTCGTCATCTCGCCAAAAGCAACGTCCCCATACTCGTGCGTACCAAAGTTGGGAACATGAAGCGTGCTCCAGAGGATCAGGGTGTCGCGGCCTTCGCCATCGTCATCGTCGTTAACTACGATGTCGAAACCAAACACACCGCTTTCCTTGCCGGAGAGCTTGAGGAGCTCGAGCGGAATGCGCATCTCTGAGCGCCATCCAAGCTCGGTAAGCGTCCAGGCAGCCTGGGCGTCGCCGAGCTGGCTACCCGCAGGTGGCGACGGGAAGCCCGCTATCGAGAACACTGGCTCAATCGGCGCATTGTTCTCATCGAACTGAGGTTGAAGAACAAACTTGATATCTTCGACGTTATCAAAGTTCCCGGTCCCGTTGTTGCTTGGGTCAAAGTAGATCTCCAAACTATCGTCGTTATGAGTGGATGTGCCTGAATCCACAACAATGACGTCATCAATTACATCAACAATCAGGTAAAGGAACGTATCATCCATTACTGCTGACCAGGATGCGCTTATATCCGAAGCTGGTGTCTCTGCCCGTCCAACGTCCCGGCGCTTGATGTCGTTCCAGCCACTGCTTGCGTAAGCATCATCAATCTGTGCATCGATTGTGATTTCCTCATCCGTCTTGCTGATCTGGGTCTGGTTTGGCTGCCAGATATAGGCCGTGCCATAAAGATCCGTACGATTGTTAAGCGATGCGGCGCCAGACCAACCTACGATACCGTCGCGCTCGCCCCCATCGTCATCGTCATTGTAAAGGAAATCGATTCCGAAGGCTGAACCGGCAGTCGTATCGATCTGAACCAGACTCAGGGGAATCTTTCCTTCCAGATTCCACCCGGTTTCAGTCACTGCATGCGCCCATTCTACGGTGGAGAAGTCTGCTCCCGCAGGATTTGGCGGGAATTGACCCGAAGCATCAATGATCTGCAACGTATCGTCATCGCGCAGCCGAACGGTCCACTTGAAGTCGTTCACACCGTCGGCGTTGCCGCCCTTGTTGTTGTTGCCATCGATATAGATCTCGAGGGCGTCGTCGTGCCAGGAGGACGAGTCCCCGGAGTCGCTTGAGAGCGATTCATCTGTGATTTCGACAAAAAGGTAGAGATTATCGTTGTCGAAGGTGACATACCAGGCCAGCTCGGTGTGGTCTCCTGCAGGGGCATTGTTCAACCAGCGATTGGCAATGAAGCGCGACGAACTCGAAGCGTAGAGTGCATCCTGCACGCCATCGATCGCGATTGCGGTGCTGGAGGACACGCGCCCGACGTTGATTTCCTTTGGCGTGAGGATGTTCAGGTAGCCAAACAGCGAAGTGTCCAGATTGAAGGCGCCATTCGCCCCGAAGAAGATGATCCCCTCGCGATCTGTTTCCACGACAGCATCGTCATCAGTTTCTTCGCCTTCATCTTCCGGCGGATTGTTGTCGTCGTCATTGACGGCGAAGGCAAAGCCCATCGTCCAGTCGCCAAAAGGCTCAATTTGCAGCCCTGCCCAAGGAACGAAAACCTCGGCAGTCCAACCAGTTTCTGTGAAGCTCATTGCGGCGTCCAAACCCGTCATATCAACGCCTGCGGGAGGCGCCGGGAAACCTGTCTCGAGATTTATGCTCACCGTTCCGCCTTCTTGTGGGTAGAGGAACAGCTTCACGTCATCCTGCTTATCAAACCCACCCTTTCGGTTGTTGTTGGGGTCGAAGAAGATTTCGATTGAATCGTCATGCCACCGCCGATCCGGCGAGTTGGAGCTAAACACATCGTCCGTGATATCGAAGAACAAGTAAATGCCCGCATCATCATAGGCGGCGGTGAACTGCACGGACAGGTCCTCGGGGCCATCGATGACGCCCGTAAAAGCACCCACACCGACAAGACCGCTCAGATAGGCGGCGTCGCGCGTCCCGTCCAGAGTGATTGACCCGCCAGCCGGGAGCATGTTGAAGCTGGGTCTGGGATACGCCTCGGTAGGATCGTCTGTGGTAAGGTTCTCGGTGTCCACGTAGATGTCGTCAACATAGAGGACGCCATTGGTATTGGCGCCATCCTGCGGACCCGAGTTCACCATCAGGAAGAGGCGAATGATATCGTCTACGTCCTGAACTGGCGCATCCTCGCGAAAGGCGTAGTCTTCGGCCATGAGCGTGGGCTCGGCGAAAGGGCCACCCTGCAGATAGAGCGAGGAGGTGTTGGCCTCATTATCAACCTGGAACCACGCCTTATACCAAGTTAGATCGACACGCTCGCCATCGGCCACGACATCTGTCGCGCTCCCGCCGTTGCGATAGGAGATATCTCCACCGGAGCCGAAAATCATAAGAACGTTGTTATGATTCCAGGTGTCTGGGGCTTCCAGGGGGCTCAACGATATGGTGCCGTTCAGGGGCGACTCACTGCTATCAATGGCAAAGCGAACAAATACCGTTGCAGAGGTACCATCTGCGATAGCGGGAATCGACAGATAGCCACGCAGGTTGCTGGTGTTTACCGTTCCGCCTTGGATGGCGAGGACTGAGTTGAGCATATTGCTCACTGGTAGAGGATCAGTAACAACTTCTGCGGAGCCGACGCCCCAGCCATCCTGAACCCAGGTGAAATCGCCTGCTCCGTGCTCAAAATCATTGACCAGCACGAACGAAGATTGAGCGCTTGCAATAGAGAGTGAGGCAAGGAGAGCGAACGCGCCTGAAGCAAGCCTGCGCCCTCTGCGAGTGTGGTATTTTGCGTCCTTCATGGGAGTAGATTGGGTTGATTTTGTGCGCCGTTTGAAGCAGGCGCACGTCCATCCACAGATATACGTTGATGACGAGCCTATCGGGGCCCGACTTCTCCCGCTAATCGTGAACAGTCTCGCAATTAAGCATTCAGGTGCAGAAATCTTCGAGTGGCGTAGCTCCTTAACCCGTTTAGTTCCGACGAGCCTTTTGCACTTATCCCGTAATCCTGAAACGTCGTGCTCTTGATACAGCGTCGTAAAGGCAATGGGGCCTTTCTTGACAGCGCTACGGCATGCAGCCAGAGTTAACCTATCACTCCCTGGACACCACCCCTGACGATTTGTGACGAATCTCCCTAATAGACGCGTCACCATGAGGACGCTGGCGGAAAAGCTCGGCGTCACCAAGACGACAGTCTCGCTTGCCTTGAGGAATCATCCCAGCATCTCCACGGCGACGCGAGAGCGTGTACAACAACTGGCCAGGGAAATGGGTTACCGGCCTGATCCTGCATTGGCGGCGATCGCAGCCAATCGCTGGAGCAACAGCTTGCAGAGTCGTCATATCGTCATCGCATTCATCTGCCACCATACGACCTCAGCAAAGATGCTGCAGCCGCGGTACTTTGAGGGTGCGCGGGCGCGGGCGCAGGAGTACGGCTATAAACTGGAGCCGTTTTATATCGACGACTACCCCTCTGCGAAGGCCGCCAGTCGGGTGCTGCATGCACGCGGCATACGGGGCATCGTAGTCTCTCCGATCGCCAATCCCGACTCCACCCGTGCAATGAATCTGGAGTGGGACAAGTTTACCGCCGTCTGTTGCGGCATTGGACGCATCCGTCCGCCCCTGCATACGGTCTCGAAGGACGTGTTTGGAACAACGCGCCTTGTTTGGGAAATTGCGACTGCGGCCGGGTACAAACGGATCGGCGCAGCGCTTAATCGCCACAATCCCGTGGCCGAGGACGATTGGCTACGCATTGGGGCTTCAGAGGCATCGATACGCCTTATGGGCCTGGAGGAGTCTGCCAACATACCATTCCTTACATCGGAAGTTGGCGACGACGAGGCCCTGATGCGATGGTATAAGCGTTACAAGCCAGAGTTGATCATCGGCTTCAACCATAGTACGGGAGAAGCGCTGGAGCGCAATGGCGTGCGGATTCCAGAAGAAGTGGAGTTTGTGAGCCTGATCGCGGTGCCGGGGCTCAAGTGGAGCGGTCTCAACCACAGTTACGAGCATATCGCACAAAGAAGCGTCGATGTGCTCCATGATGAGATACGCAACAACCGATGGGGGCTTCCAAGCTTGCCAAATATCATTCTCGTGGATGCCGAGTGGAATCCCGGCACAACCTTCCGCCGATCCGACTTGGCTGAAGAGTTTGTCTCGCGACATTTGCGCAGCAGCGCGCGGACCGTTGAAGAGAATGGGGGATCCCGGATCGCACAACTGATTGGCGTAGTCGGAAAGGATCCGTCGGAGACCCCCTCTTGACAGTCATCGCTGATACTGCGAGCCTTGCATAACCTTATCCTCTCCTTACGAAAACCTTACCTGTGAGCAGCTCCAAGCATACGCGCATTACCATGCGCACCTTGGCGGAGCGATTGGGTGTGACCAAAACCACCATCTCGCTCGCCTTGCGTGATCATCCAAGCATATCTCAGGCTACGCGAGATCGCGTAAAGCAGCTTGCGAAAGAACTGAACTATCGGCCTGATCCGGCGTTGGCGGCGATCGCGGCAACACGATGGAGCAGCGGCTCGCTCGATAGGCATGTTGTAATCGCTTTCCTTTGCCACAACCGGCCCGATGGAGAGTTTCCCCACCCTCGCTACCTCAAGGGTGCTCAGGAACGAGCCAGCGAGCTGGGATATAAACTCGAGACATTCTTTGTAGACGAGTACCCTTCCGCAAAAGCTGCGAGCCGCGTCTTGTATTCCCGGGGCATCCGCGGGATCCTGGTGTCGCCCGTATGGGACCTGAAGTATGCTTGGACAGCTGACATGGAATGGGAGAAGTTCACCGCTGTCTGCTGTGGCATAGGCTGGGTGCGCCCACCATTGCACACGGTCACGAAAGACGTGTTTGGGACCACTCGACTCGTTTGGGAGATTGCTGCGGAAGCAGGCTTCAAGCGAATCGGAGGAGCAATCAACTGTCATAGACCCCTCGTCGAGGATGATTGGCTTCGCTTTGGCGCCTCAAGCGCATCCATCGGCCTGCTCGGGCTTAACAACGACTCTCCGATTCCTTTGCTCTCCACGCAGGTGGAGGACGAGCGGGCCCTGATGGAATGGTACGAAAGGTATAAGCCAGACCTGATCATCGGCTTTAACTTCTATACCGGACAAGTGCTCGAGAAAAACGGGGTCCGCATACCTGAGGACGTAGAGTTTCTATCCCTGATCACCCAACCGGGCTCGAAGTGGAGCGGCATCGATCACTGCTACGAACACATCGCGCGGATCAGCATCGATGTGCTCCATGATGAAATGCGAGACAATCGTTGGGGCCTGCCAGACCTGCCAAACCTCGTCGTTGTCGATGCTGAATGGAATAGTGGGACAACATTCACGCATCCGGAGCTTGCCCGATCGCATTTCGAGAAGCGGTTACGAAAGGCGGTCAGCTCCGAAGACCCATTGAATATCGAAAGCGCAGCGGCCAGCATCTGAGAGTAGTCCAGTTGCATCCAAGGCGCCCGCCAAAGAGCGCAAGCAGGAGGTTAATTCTCTCTGGATGCTACGCCCACCACGCCGTGCAACGCTGAGCGTCGCGGCGGAATTACATGATCTCTCTGAGTGGGCGTTCCCGCTTCCCACCACCCTCTACGATCGCTGGTGCAGGTCGTGGCGCTTAGGATACCTCGTTCCAAAATGAAAAGGTGGGACACCCATATAGGCGTCCCACCTGTAAAGAAACTCAAACGACTATCGGACTACAGACGCGGGATATAGGTCCAAGCGCCGTCCTGCTGAACGTTGTTCTCAGGCAGGTAGTACCAGGCAGCATGGTCCTGGGTGTAGATCCAGCCGGTGTCGTCGAAGTAAATCCAGCCAAGGAAGTCCTCGGTGTCGATCCAGTTGTCAACCGTGTCATCGCTCCAGTCAGCCCAAGTTTCGCCATCCGAGCTGGCGCCCCATGGGGCTTCAAGCGTGTGCACCCCTTGAGCGAGATAAATGCCATTGATGTAGGTAGCGCCGAAGCCGAGCGTGCTACTATTCGGGTTCCCATACTGGCCAATGATGTCAAACGTGATCAGGGGGTTTCCTTCATTACGACGGAACGTCCAGGCGGTGAGATCGTTGTCTCGTGCGATTTGGGTGGTGTTTGTTATATGGACCGGAGTGTTGCCAAACTTACCGCCCGCGATGTAGAGATCCATGTGACCACCGATGTCAGCATCGCTCGCCTTTGCATCGTTGTTGATATGCATCCAGACTGAGTACCAAACACCGGCCTCAGCGAGGTTAGCGTCTGGATCGTTCGGGTCCTCGAACGCATTGACGTAACCACCGCCAAGCGGTTCATAAACCCGGAATTGCTTTACCTCGTTAACGGCGAAGATCGGGCCCAAGTCACCCCACCCAAGCGGCATGTTATCCGGGTCGGCAATCGGCCCGATGTTCTCGAACACCTTGTCAGAAAGCCCGAAGAAGCGCACGCCAGGCTCCTCGTCGATCGAGAACTGGAAGAACAGTGTCGCGTCTGAGTTAACCGGAATTGGCTCTGGGAGCGCGATTGCTGTGTTATGAACAGAGTTGGCCACCTGTGTCTGCTCAGGATCGCCGGCCTTCATCATCACCGACTTGCTGGAGCCAAACTGAGGGTCGAAAGGCGACGGTACGATTGCGCGGTAACCCGTGCAGTCATTCGTTCCATCCACGCAGTTTGGGAAACCGATGTAGTCTCCGTCCTGGAAGACCCATCCGTAGGCCATCATCTGCTCTTCCCCGCCCAATTCATAATCGTCGGGGTTGCTTACCGTTAGCCACTGACCGTAAGAGATAGGCGCCGCAAGGAGCAGTGCCGGGATAATTGAGTGTGTGAATCTTGGTTTCATGGGTTAGGTTGTTCTTTTTTACCGATTTACGGTATGCTTCTACTAGAAGATCAGAGCACAGCTGAGCCGCCAGTGGCGCGGCATCAGGTACCGTTCCGTTCTGCGGCGCTCCTCTTCCCCTGTATCGGGATTGGTGTAGGAGGACTCGCTATAGAGACGGTCCTTGTCTGTGATGTTGTTAATGTTCAACTGCAAACGAAGGTCGAAGTTATCGAATGAGCGGTTGTAGTAGATTGCGCCGTTAAACTGCCAATAGCCCTCTGTGTCTGGCGTTGGGTAGCGATTAACGGTGCTGCCTCGATTGCCGATCGGAATGAAGGTCTGCGCGGGCCCCCGATAAATGGCGCCCAAGCCGAAGCCCAAACCATCCAGCGGGCCTTCATTAAAGGTATAGCGGCCCCAGGTTGTGAAGGTGTCCTCAGAACCGTAATACAAGCTCTTGCCAGTAATGCCTCCCTTGAGGGTAGTGGGATCTGTGGGATCCTCGAATGCCTCTTCGCCAAAGTCCAGGACCCACAAGTCATACTGCGTAGCAAAGTTTTCAACATCGGTACGATCCTGCGGTATGGGCATTACCAAGTTGAAGTCTTCGCTGGCCTCACGGTTTACGTGGGAGTAGTTCAACGTGAACTGGAAGTTCCGTGTGGGGCTGATGACCATATTGAGGTCCACACCCTTCACTTCTTCCTCAAAGGTCACATTGCCGCCTACCCGTTGGCTGGCGTTGGCGCCGACAAAGATGCTCGGCTGACCTGCATTGCCGAATCCAAGCGGTTCAATCCATTCTGGGTGATTGCCGGTTTTGTAGTCCTCGATGGCCTGCTGTGCGATCGCATACAGCTCTTCATCGAAGTTCGGGCTGCCGGGGTTGATCGCATTGTAGTCAATGAAGACATACGGCATGAAGTCCTGAGTAATGGCCTGAATGTCCTGGCTCAGGTTGGTGACGCGCGTGATGTGGAGAATCTTTCCAGGATTAGGAGTCTTGGACGGATCATATCGACCATTGCCGTCGAGAGGTACAGATTCGTTACGTGACTCAGGAATGGTTGGTCGTCCCAGAAAACCTGACTGGAGACCCAGTTTCTGCATCCAGTACTCGCGGTTTTCCCCTTCGATCAACGGCTTGAAGTAGAGGTGGTAATTGAAGCCATAGCTCTGAGGCACGCCTGCAGCGATGGCCGCTCCGGGGTTTGTATTCGTGGATCCGCCAAACGTATCGCGACCACCATACCAACTAGATGGATTTGGAGCGTTCGCGTAACTCCAAATGGCGTTCTCCCGCGTAACTTGATAGACTGAAATCGTGCCAGCGATCTTGTTATCCAGAAGATCGAACTTCAAACCGAATTCCAGATTGTGCGTTTCCTCGGGATCAATGGCGTCATAGTTGGCATCGCGAATCCCGGTGTTGGGAAGGACACCCTGTGCCGAAACAGCGTAAACTGACAGATCATCCGTGATGGCGTAAGTGAGGCCATAGCTCCACGTACCCAAAGTTACAGCGTCATCGTTGCCGTCTTCGTCGACAAAGTTGTAATACGTTTCTGCCGCGGAGATTCTCGGTTCTCCCTTATCCGTCAAGGGTGGCGGCAACTCTGCGCCTGGGCCATACCGGGTCATATCCCGCCACTCATGATGCCAGCGGGTTTCCTTGGCCTGATAGCGATCATGACGCCAACCGCCGATCAAGGTTAGGCGCTCCTGAAAGAAGCGACCATTATAGATGATGTAATGCCCGGTTTCCCAAGTGGTGGTAGTGTAGTCCTGGTTGGTGCCGGATGGGATGACCATCGGCTTTCCTTCCTGGTACCGCAGTGGCGTGCCCCAATCCATGAAGCTGTGGAAATGTACTGGGGACTCCTCAAGGGTCTCACGGCTATTCCTGAAGATATCGTTCGAGCCTGGACAACCGGTCCAGATGTTTGCCTCATTTCGGATATCCTGTCTGCCGATCAGCAAGGTATGACGCGCTTCGCCGCCAATGAACGGAGTTTCCAACTCGTAAGCGGCGCTGATCTTCGTCTGCAAAGAGTCGCCATCCTGAGGCGTAAGGCGCCAGTAGTGTGCGATGCCCCGGTGTATTGGTATTTGATCGGGGAGCGTGGCCATCGGGTCCCAAATCGTGAACGTATATGAGGGATCCAGAATCCCAGCCGCAACCAGGTCTCTCCAGCGAAGGTTGGGATGTCCGAACGCATAGTTTTCTCCCAAGTTCGTTTGAACCGCGAACTCTTCGCTTTCCTGTTCCGTATAGAAGATACCTGCAGACAGTGAGAGGCTCTCGGTTACAACCCAGTCTGCATTGAGAAGGGCGCTCCGTTCCTCAAAGTCATAATACGGGTCTGGCCCATATACCTGATATCCGCGCCTGTTGTATGGGCCGGTCAATGGTTGGTCCATTTGGTCGACTGCGGCGGAAGGAAGGCTGCTCAGGTCCGTCCACTGGCTTCCGGGATCGGCGGCGCGCTCTTGTAGCCACCCATCCCACCACGAACGGTCCCATACCAGCGGATAGGGCCCGGTAAAGTCTTCCTGTCCCCAGCGGTAATCTTCGCCAAACGCGTTCACAAAACCTTTACGCTGCGGAGGAGGAGACATCCATCCTCCACGAGCCATGCGCAGGTATTCGCCGCCGCCGGATGGGTTGGCGCCTTGGTGAGCATTGAGATGACGGTTGCCTTGAGCAATCTCACCAAAGATCTGGAGCCCTTTTATTGGCATCCACTGCAATTGGAACGCCAGGTAGTCTCTCTCTTCCGAGAAGTAATCATACCACTCTTCATTCTCCTGCCACGCACCGAGGAAGCGGTAATTGAGGATTTCCCTGCCATCCTTGCCTTTAATCAGTGGACCAGTGGCGTCGAAAGTGGCGCGGTAAAAGTCATAATTGCCCGCGCTGAAGGTCACCTCATAGCGTGGGTCGCCCAGCGGGCGCTTGGGCAAGACGTTCACGATCCCGGAGAGAGCGCCCAACCCGTAGAGCAAGTTGGCCGGTCCGCGGACGACTTCGTTACGGTCGATATTGACTGTGTCGATCAGCGAGCCCAGCGTAATGCCGCCGCTGCCAGAGCTTCCCAGGCCCGACGAACGGCCGCGAAGCCCGATGTAAGCCCCCACCCGGAAGCCCATGCGCTGCTGGTACGGCGCCGTCATACCGCGGATGATAATGGCGTTGTTCAGGCGGCTGCCAACCGGCGCCTGTTCAGACGGCGTCGCATTTGCCCCGGAAGGATTGGCGCCGGAGTTATCCACATAGGTCTGTGTGAAGATACCTGAGGAAAATGCCAACGACTCCTTGAAATCTGTCGCAGCGGTATCCTGCATGAACTCCGAGGTGATGACCTCGAGGTTGAAGGGAATGTCCTTGATCTGGACATTCAGCTGAGTTCCCGAGATTGCGTTTGACGCGTAATAACGGTCATCTCCCGACGCATCCACGACGAAGGGGTTGAGAATGACGACATCATCGTCGTCTTCACCCACAGTATCCTGGGCTACGAGCGCAGTGGCCGGCAAGGAAAGCATCGCCAAAAGCGAAGCTGTGACAGAAGGAGCGATCCAGTTGGGTTTCATGCAAAGGAGCATTAACGATTACTTGGGGTTTGGTGGGCGCTTGATGGGCGCCCGCAGCATGAGTGTCGTTTATTCAAGCGATTATTGGTAGTGAGGAACAAAGTCTCTGCAGGCTTATCTCGTAAAGCCATATCACTCTTTATGAGAATTATTGACCAAACCCCCTCAAATCCCTTTGCGACAAGGGTTAATGGTTGAAGAAAGTGTCCAAATCGGGAAACAAGATCCGTGGTTGAAGCGGCCACTGATTGAAGCGTTTTCCCAACTACCTGACTACTCTGCCTAGGTATAACACGATTCATTGGGATCCTCAACGAGTGTACGGGAGTCGCGGTGTTTCCACCTCAATGCAGCTTCTCCCCGCCGGGAGATTCTGCCGTACGCCCGGCAGATCGAGCATGGCCTCCAATCCCTGGGGCACCTCAATCGAGAGATTGGTGCGATCACCCAATCGCTGCCACTCGACATGAATCGTGCCCAGTCTGTGAGGTGTGGAAACAGCCGCAGACGACAAAGCGTGAATCGCCGGCGAAACGACGAGGGAATCAAAGTTGAAGGAACCGGGCCGTACGCCGGCGAAAGAGACGACCGCGTGATAAAGCGGATGAGCGCTCCACGCGTGGCAGTCGGACCGGGTTGGTTCTGGCCGCTCCGGCGGCGTCCGGAGCCCAAGATCTGCCATCCCCCCCCAGTCATCGAGTCGCCGCAGGACCTCATCGTGCATTCCCAGGCGCGCCAAGGCTGCAAACAAATAGAACTGGAAATAGTAGGTGGCCTTCACAAGGTCCTTCCGATGCGTCAGCCCCTGCCGGAGACGTTCCCGCTTGTTCTCATCAAGCAAGCCCGTGAGAGCGGCATAGCACTGCGAGTGCTCACTGTAGGTGTCGTGGACGGATGTAGCAGCGAAAAGCCCTGCCTCCTCGTTCCAAAAGACCTCAAGGGCCCGATCCCACAGCTGCTGACGAATCTGTAGATATTGTTCCGCGCGTGAGAGCTGCCCCGCCCATTGTTCAAGCTTGGCAGCATGCTCGAGCGTGTAAACAAGCTGCAAATGATTCGCCGAAGATACGCCTTCCGGTCCCACCGGATGATGCCCTCTGCTCGGCCCGCGCCAAGCCCAGTCGATCCAGTCCCACCCTTCCGGGCAACGAAGCAGGCCATCGTCGCCAATGTGGTTCAAGAACGTATCGATGACGCATCGTGCAACCGGGAGGGACCCGCGGATGCGTTCCCGGTGACCTCGCCACAGTGCAAGGTCATACAGCATGTTGACCCAATATAGGCTGAACTGAGGGATTACTTGTACGATATTGCTTGGATAGCGTGATTGGGTAACGCCCGTGGGCAGCAGCGACAGGCGAAACATTTCAATACACTTCACCGGAAGGCGATCATCCCATGTGAGCACATAACTCGAAAGCGCCTGCACCCGCGTATCTCCCGCATAATTGAGCTGCTCGTAATACGGGCAGTCCATAAATGTTTCGTGAGCGCACATCTGCAGCCCGCGGACCATGAGCTTTCGCGAGCGCATAAAACCATCATGGGCGATGGAGATGTTTTCCTCATTAAAGTCGTAGGGATAGCGTGTTTCACGAAAACCGAGTCGCTTCAGTCTCAGAGGCTCCGCCGCCGTCTCTATAAGAATGGCCACGTAGCGGCCACAGTTCCACCAGAACGACGTGTAAGTCTCTTCCCGATCACAGAGGCCAATGACGAAATGATCGCCTCTGCCTGTGAATACTTTTCCCTCGATCTCGTCGCGGTTTCCCTTAACCCCTTCACCTTCGGTAACCTCAAAGAGTGATTCTGCCCATAGGACGCTGATTCGCGTACCCCGCCCGCTTAGCGCCGTGAGTTCGGGATAGCCGCAGAAATAATCATCGAGATCGACGAGCAGCCAGAGCTTGCGGTGCGGCTCGACACCCAACTCCCTGCCTTCACGCAGCGCCGATGTCAGATCATCTGCTTCCTGAATGGGCGAGCAGCCGGGCGCCACCCACAACGGTATGTCGTCAGGAATGGTCCCCACATGGCGCACGTTCGTAAATGGGTGATAGGCCGAGACCTGAGCTGGGAGACTGGCGGGAACAAGCCGAGGCGCCTCCAGCAGGCCCCAGTTCTCCCGGGAAAGCCCGCTCCGGCCGGGGCTTATGATTTGAGCCTCTTGCCAGCCATCGCCCTCTCCAAGTTTGATTCCCCAAGGAAAGGTCGCCCCATCAATCTTCGTCACAGGACCACTGTCGAGACCGGCGCCTGTCAGACCACTAAGCGCAAAACTTACGCCAGACAGCTGCTTGGCGGACCATGGCGCCAAACCGGTGCAAAGCGTCTCGGTTAGGGAACCGCTCGCAGAGAACAAAAATCCATGGCGCATGGACATTTGCGCGGCGGGGATAAGCCCCTGCACTTTCTCATTAGTCCAGACCAGCGCCACGATTACATGTCTGCCGCGCTTGAGATCCAGATCATAGCTCTCGTAATGCCAGGCGAGGGGCGATCCGCGTTCCGGCCCTTCTCCTACTCTCTTACCATCAAGAAAAAGACGGTACCGCTGATCTGCTGTTACGCGGACCGGGTATTTGCCGTCCTGTTCAACAGAAAATTCGAGCTTGTATGCAACAACGTAGCTTCTGCCTTCAGGATTCGGAAGGGTTATCCAATGGGCTGGCCAACACGGGGAATGCCCGGAGGAGGGCGTGGGCGAGGTTGGAAGTTTATCTAACATCGAGGGGGAAAGTTATCCTGTTTTACCTGCTTTTAGGGCTTGTGATGACCGCGCAGACGCTAGCGTTCGTTCATTCAGACTCGTTAACCAAGCGAGTTGCCGGGCATCCAGTCTCTAGAGACGCAATGGCGTCTCTGAGCGTCTGTCCCGCCCAGCGATTGTAGAGACAGCGACACAGATGCCGGCGCCTGGAGTCCGTATAAAAGAGTGATAGCAGCAGAGTAACGAAAACGCATTATCTTGGTTGGTCTGGTCATCTGCAGATCGCCTTCTTCGCAAATGCGAACTGCAGCGGTTCACAGCAAAGCCGCAGCAGGACAATCGACCACTCATTGACAGTCTTATCCCGTTAATCGGACGGTCTTCCAGAAATATTCCTTGCCAATGCCCGCTCCGGGCAGCTCGGACCCTTTGCTGAGTAGAACTCTCGTCACAACCTCCGTATCTGGCTCCCTCAGGAGACAAAAAAAGCCGCCGAGCCGGCAGCGAACACATGTTCGCCACCGCTCGGCGGCTTGGAAGAACTATATTTTATGGCTCTGGTTACTCAGGCTTCGGATTCGGCGTCCAACTGCCGTTCGTGCCACCACCGGTGGGAATCCATTTGCGCTCAAGGTCGCCATCTGGCTGCTCCGGCACGTCGTCGCGGTAGAGCCTCCACATGTCGGTGACAAACGCGTCTTGAGCCGTTGTTTCAGTGGATGGTCTGGCAATACCGCCGCGACCCGCCGCGTAAAGATCTTCTTCACGCATCCAGTCGTCGACATTGTCGAAGTAAGCATTGTGGTTCCAGGCGGCCTTCGCGCCCATCAAGAGAGCTGCAAGTGTTTGACCGGGCCACGCCTTGATGGTGCAGCAGGTGCGATAGCTCTCGGATGTACGGGCCCACCCACTGTCATAGGTCGCCCAGGTGTCCGGGTGCTGCTCCATGTAAGTGGAGCGAACGCCATGGTGAATGATCATCTGCCAGAGGGCCTTCTGGCCCGCCCAGCCTTCACCATAGTAGGTCTGGGTGTCTTCATGGAAGATGCCATCTACCGCCAATTCCTGGAACTCTGGCTCATCGAGCATCAGACCGGCAAACAGAACCGGCCATTTACGGCCGCTGGTGTGGCCGCCGCCTTCATTGTAGTTACCGCCGAGTTTGACGAGCGCTGCCAGGTCAATCCCGTTTTGGACGAGTCCAATCAGCAGCTTGCGCTTGCGCTCCTGTGGAACATCAAGATGCAACATCAACGAGGCCTGCCCGACAATCCGGACAATTTCACGCCCATACGAGGCTTGGTTGTCGTTGGGCAGGAAGTGCTGCCCATGCCAACTGCCGTTAAAGTGGTCAAGCCATGGACGCTCGAAATAGCGCTCCCATTGCTTCCAGTTCAACGAGGCTGAATAGTCCAGGTTTTGCAGCAGATCCCACTGCAACTGGCTCTCAGTATAGATGTTCTTCTCCGTCCCCACATAGGCAGGGCGGAAGGCGTCTGCGGGCGGCGGCTCTGACAGGCACGTCAGAATGGCCGCGGTGCGCATGGCGTTGAAGCCATTCTTTTCGGACTCCCACATGATCGCATGGAACATGCGTGGATTTGGAATCTTTCTTTGGCTCCTCGAAGAAATCAGCGAGCGATTTGCCGCCAGGCTGTATGGGAAGCTAATGGAATCTTCAGCCCTGTAGTTCAGGCCACGTGAATCATAGCCCTGCCTGTTGCCGGGAGTCATGACAACCATAGAGCCGTTTCGCATGCTCTTGTTGTCCTGCAGGCCGGCGTCTCCCCACTGGTTCGGCCCAAAATTGTTAAGCTCGTCAGCTGGAGCAACGCTTGGCGCTGGAGATACGGAAACAACATTCACCGGACCGACCACCCACCAGTCGCCAGTGATAAATCGGCCTGCGCGATACTCCTTGTCAAACTTCCATGTGATGCCGAACTGCGTCAGCTCGTCGGTCATGAAGACGGCGTCTGCAGCGAGCGTGGTGAAGCTCTGTACCGAGCTGGTGGCCGTGTCGCCGTAAACGTCAGTCGAAGTGACTTCGTAGTAGTAGGTTGTCTCTGGCTGGAGGTCCAGAAGCACCACGTTATGCTGCTTCACTTCCTCATCAATCAGCTCACTGGTCCTCGTAAGTTCTGATGCGGAAAGGCCGTAGCGCACCTGCGAGCTTGCGTAGTTATTTGTTTCCCAGCGTACCAAAGCGCTATTGGACATGATCTGCGCCGACTCCACATTTTGCAGGGCGAGTGGATCAACCTGCTCTGTGGTTTCGAAAGCGAAGATCTCGCTTCCATCCCTGCGCCCCTTGCTGTTGGTCGACACTATTCGGAAGTAGTAGGTCGTGCTCGGGGTTAGGTCGCCAATAGTCAATGAGTGCTCCGTGGTCTCTTCCGTCGAAGGATCTGTCCACAGCGACATATCCGCCGGATCTGTCCCGTAGCGCACTTGTCCTGTCGAAGGCAGGCTGCTTTTCCAGGAAATGCCAGCGGCATTCATCTTGATGTTCGATACCTCAACGTCGGAGACGACGATCGGAAAGCCGGAATGGTCGAAGCTGGCTGCGTGGAAGTGTGCTGCAATCTGCTCCGGCGACAGCGCGTAATCGTAGAGCGCCACTTCGTCCACCATGCCGTTGTAGTTGCGGGGAAGGGAGGCTTCTGCTCCAACCATCAGCGGGCTGGAAGCGGGCGTGAGCGTTCCTGTCGCTTCAACAGAGTTGTCGAGTGCGCCGTTGATGTAGATCCTGAGTTCCGCTGCCTCCGAATCCCGCACCGCCACTACGTGGGTCCACTCTGCCGCCGGAATCGATGCAATGGACAACAGGTTTGTGGAATCTCCAGAGACAGGGGAAGTAAAGTTCAGACGGTCAGACCCTCCTCTACGAATACGGAAGGCATCATTTTTCGAGATAATCGGCTCTCCCAGGGCCAGAAACGCATGATGGATCCAAAATTCCACGGAGAACGAACTCTCGAGCTCCAGTGCAGAGTCTTGTGCAGTCATGGACTGCTTCCTGTTCGCTTCGAAGCTAATAGCCGATCCCTGCCCTTCAACGTCCAGGAACGGTTCATTGCCAAGGCTTGCGGAAATACCGGCAACCGAATCCACAACGCTTACGCCACCGGTTTCGCTAAAGCGCCAATAGGCGACGGGGCCGTCCGCCAAGACTGTCTCTGCATAAGCATTTCCCGCGTTGCGGAAATATACCCACGACTGCGGGGCGGCCCGTAGATTCCTGGAAGACTCACCATCAACCCAGATCCAGGTGTTCAGCGCCCAAGCGTAAGCCCAGGGCGCACCAGAAATTTCGAGCCAGCGAAGGAAGGATCCGGTATCGATGTTGTCTTCGATGACAGGATAGCCGTAGGCAGTTTCGCCGGATGCGACGCCGCTGACAGGCGGTTCGAGGCCCAGAACGTAGGACCAGGCGCCGGACCAATTGCCCAGGTTATCGGAAGAATCCGCAGCGATCCAAAGCCAACTCCCCAGATCGTAGGAGTAAGCCCATTGCGAATCGGTTGGATAGAGCCAACCAAGGAAGGCGCCTGTGTTCAGGTAGAGACCATCGATCAGCGGGAAGCCGTATGGCTCGGGCCCGGGTGTAACGTCCGCCCAGGTTGAGCCAAAGCGAAACTCGTCCAGGAAATAAGATCCGGGCAGAGCTCCAGAGCTTGTTGAATTGATTTTGAACCGAGCCACCGCACGAGAAGTGTTCGCCGAATCGGTATAGTCGGGAGTCGGCGGAAGGCTATTGCCGAGTGTGGAAGGATCTGGATTAACCCAGAACTTCACATTGCCTCCACCGGAAACGCGCGCGTATGAGCCCACGATAAGGACGGTTTCCCCCTCCTTGATCGCCGGGGAAATACCCGCAGCGTCATCATGGCTAAAACCACGGTGGTCGCCATCAAAAGACAGATGGTATTCATCTTCCGCGTCGGTATCGGCGTAGCGGCCGAAACCAACAGTTGCTACAACCTCATGTCCGGCGCCTGTCATTGGCGCGAGGTGCATCATTGAGGCTTCACTGCTCTTCAGACCGCCAACATCATCGACGCGCAGCAGGAACGAGAAAAAGATCGTCTCATCAGCCTGCAAGCCGGCTTCGTTAAAGGTCATGCTCGCGGTGCCACGAGGCGAGTTGAGCTCCCATTTGTGACCAGTTGTGGCCAAGCTTGGGTAGGTTAGCGAGCCCTCGCTAATGCCGAGCCCAAGATACGCCCCACCTTGGTCAGTCTCAGTCCAACCAGATGGCGTTCCGGCCCCGGGGGTACCCTCAAAGCCGTCATAATGGATCAGCGCGCCATGCGAGGCTGGCAAGACGGTTGCCAGCAAGGCGAGGTAACTGGATAAGCGAGCAAAGGCGCTTACTTTCATAATATAGGGGGATAAGAGGTAATTTGACCCCAACGAGCACGTTGCGGCGCTGGAGTATGAGGGTTAGGGGTCCCCGAAACGGATCCGGGGAACACATGACTGGGTTCAAGCTAGGCCCATCCAGCCTTCATACAACCCAAAAACAGGCGCGTTGCAGAATCGGACAGACCTAAGAAAGTGGGCGTTACCTGACTTCGAAATTGAGCTCGAAGGTCTCGACAGGGGCGGGATCGTCCGGGCTGGAGAAGCCCATGCGCAGGGTTGCTGTGCCCTTCCCTACCGCGACGAATGTAAAGCGATATTCGTACAGACGGGCAAAGCCGCCTACTGCCGCCAAAGCGCGCACCGTCGGGCTGCCATCGAGGCGAATGACCGATTCATCCATCTCGATGATGCGCCATGTGCGGCCACCTGTGGGATCGCCGGATAAAGTAATTTCCTGCTTCTGCCCCGTGCGAAGTTCAACGGTGTCGCCAGTATCCCCCAATGTAAGCGGGTCTCGGGTGGCGCAGCCAATCATAAGGAGGGAGAACAAGGAGAGAATCGTAAGGGCGACCTTCATGGTGATTTACTTCGTAAGTAGCGTAAAGTGGCTGCTTCTCAAGGGCAAAAGAGAAACATTAGCGCATGACGAACCAACGGCGTCTCAAATTTTCACTGCCTCGGGCCGGAAGAACAACAGATCCGCCCACTCCCCATCGATGCGCGATTCCGTCCTGAATCCGCCCCAAAGATCGGCGGCTGAAGCTTCAAACGCTTTTCGCACATCGGATACTTCTTTTGCCAGTATCCCGCTCAGCGCTATACGTCCCCCGGGCCGCACTGCGCAAAGGAGATCTTCACGAAAGTTGGTAAGGGCGTCTGCGAGGATGTTCGCCAGAACCAGGTCGGCCTCTTGGTCTCCAAGGGAATCTTCCAGGCTGCCGATATGAAACTGAACCTTGGCGGCCAGTGAATTTTCTTCGGCATTCTCCTCCGCGATGGCGACTGAGTCGGGATCGACGTCAAACCCACGCACGCTGCCAAAGCCAAGGGCGGCGGCAGAAATTGCGAGAATGCCCGACCCGCAACCTGCATCAACCACGGCTCGATCCGGGAGGGCGGCGCCCCAATCCTGAGCGGCCTCGACCAGGCGGTGTGCGCATAGACGGGTGGTCTCGTGGTTGCCTGTTCCGAATGCCATCCCGGGATCCAGATAGATGATTTTATGACCCTCTGGCGGACGATAGCGCTCCCGCTCCCATGTGGGCGCCCAATGTAGACCGCCAGAGCTCCACGGCTTGAAGTGTTCCTTGTAAGCTTCCTTCCAGTCGCGATCCTCGAGCTTGCTGAAGTGGGGGTCCATAGGCAGCTGCGGGAAAGCCTCCTGGAGGATTCCGTAAGCCTCGTCAGCCTCGTCTTGAGAATAAAAGTAGCCGAACAGCTCCAGCCGGTGCTTCACCCGGTCGTCCCGCAGCATCCACGGAGAATGCTCGAGCTCGCAAAAATAGGCTTCGAGGGGGTCTGCGAGAGTCTGCGGGATATCGATGTGCAATTGAATCATTCTGGGAGCTGGAATGTAAGAACTAATAACGAGCATACCCGCAAATCAAGATTCGGCGAGTTGTCTTACAACGGCGGGAAGGAGCTTATGCTCAGCGGCGTGGACTTTGGCTTCAACGTCTTCAAGAGAATCGCCGGCCTCGATCATCACAGGCGCCTGCGCAATAATTGGGCCAGCGTCCAGATCTGCGGTGACGTGATGTACGGTACAACCCGTTACCTTCACCCCAAATTCGTAAGCCTGGCGGATGGAGTTTAAACCGGGAAAGGAGGGCAACAGGCTTGGGTGTAAATTAATCAACCTACCCTCAAAGGCATTGAGAAAACGGCTCTTGAGTACGCGCATGAAACCGGCCAGCACGACGAGATCGCTCCCCCATGCCTGAATTTGATCGATATAGGCCTGTTCCTGCTCATCTCCAAGACGCGATTTGTATGGTCCGGGATCAATATGCAGCGCAGGCACGCCAAAGCGGACTCCGAGAGTAAGGATCCGGGCGTTTGGCTTATCGCAGAGGATGCCCACCGGAACCGCCCGACCAAGATCCCCATCTTCCCAAGCCTTCAGGAGCGCTTCGGCATTGCTGCCCGTGCCAGATCCCAGAATTACAAACTTCATCGAAACACCTTTCAGACGGCGACGCCCAAGAAGCAAAGCAAATCGACAGGGATATGGCGCCCGCAGCGATTCCCGGGACTAGGCGTCATCCTCAATCAGAGAATCGTCTATGTCGTAGTTGGCGTAAACGTGTTGAACGTCTTCCAGATCATCAAGAGCTTCGACCAGACGCAGGCACTTACGCGCCGTATCCGCGTCGGTGACAGGAATCAGACTTGCAGGAATCCAGGACAGCTCTGACTCGTCGGGGTTGATCCCTGCCTGCTCAAATGCCTGGGAAAGCGCGTCGAACTCAGTCAGAGGGCAAAGCACCTCATAGTGGTCGCCATTGTTGCGCACATCCTCAGCGCCGCCTTCCAACGCCACTTCCATCACTTGCTCCTCAGAAGCCTTGCTGGCGTCTATGATAAACTGGCCCTGGCGGTTAAAGAAGTGGGACAATGCTCCGGCGCCTGCGAGATTTCCGCCAAACTTGGAGAAAGTGCTACGCACTTCCGAGGCAGAGCGATTCTTGTTGTCGGTTGTTACTTCGACCATGAGGCCCACGCCGCCGGGAGCGTAGCCTTCGTAAAGAAGTTCAATGTACTCGACGCCTGGAAGCTCCCCCGTGCCCTTCTTGATCGCGCGATCCACGTTTTCCGCGGGCATATTGGCGGCCTTCGCCTTATTCAGGATCGTGCGCAGACGAGGGTTGAATCCGGGATCGCCTCCACCATTGCGGGCAGCAAGCGTTAGCTCCTTGCTGATGACAGAGAAAATCTTGCCCTTCTTTGCGTCGACCGCGGCTTTGCGATGTTTAGTGTTAGCCCATTTACTGTGTCCTGCCATATAAAGTCGGTTGCTGAGTTAAGGTTCAACTATAGCGGACCTCAGAGGTGGCGGTCAACGCTGACCATGGTGGGCGCTAACTCTATGCCTTGCGTTTGCTTTTAACCTTTGCGCGCCCGTGATGCGCCGGCTTTGGCTTCTCCTGCTCTGGCACGATCAGCTCCACTTCGCCTGCTTCTTCCTCCCTGCGACGCTTACGGTTTGTGTGAAGCTGTTGGAAGATGCTCATCACGTTTGATGTGGTCCAGTAAAGGACCAGCCCGGAGGAGAAGTTGTAACAGAAGAACAAGAAGATCAGCGGCATGAAGCGCATGATCTTGGCTTGCGTGGCGTCTACCGTTGGCGTCGGGGCCAAGCGCATCTGGTAGAACATGGTCACGCCCATGATTAGAGGCAGAATATTGATAGGTAGTCCGGCCACCCATGCCACCGTGTCTGGCAGGCTTAAATCGCTAATCCAAAGGAAATGTGCAAAGCGCAGCTCGGAGGCGCCGCGCAGCATGTAGTAAAACGACAGGAAGATGGGCAGCTGGACGAGGATGGGAAGGCAGCCCGCCATCGGGTTGACCTTGTGCTTCTTCCACATGGCCATCATTTCTTCATTCAGCTTGCGCGGGTTGTCCTTGTACTTTTCGCGCAGCGCCTTCATAGGCTCTTGCAGCTTAGCCATGCGACGGCTGCTATCAGCGGCCTTGGCTGTGAGCGGCCAGAACAGAAGACGAATAATCACCGTGAGGATGATAATGGCGACACCCCAGTTGACGACCAGCCCCTGGACAGCCTTCAGACTCGTGTAGAAGAGCTTACCAATAAAGGAGATGATGCCGCCGCCCGGACCACGCCAGCCAAACTGCATCACTTCGTCCTGGTTCCGATCGAGCGTTGCCAGGCGCGCATATTCCTTCGGGCCGGCGTAAAGATCCATCGCCAGGTTGACTTGCTCGCCGGGCTGCACCTGTGGAATTTCAAACCGCATGGACGCCGTTATCCCCCGCTGGGGACGAGCGCCTTGCTCCACTGCCGGGAACACCACCGGCTTCATGAAGATGGAGCTAGCTGGCCTTTCAGGCGTCAGAATGGTAGCAAAGAACTGATTTTTAACAGCGCCCCAGACCACCGGATCCTGTCGCTCGAGGTAAGGAATCGGATCACGCTTGAAGAAGAGAACTCCCCCGCCAGTAAACTTACTGATGTTTTCGTAGTCATAGCGGGAGCCGTCGTAGTAGCCCGCATTCAGGTTAAAGCCACGAACATCGGCGGCATCTGGGGCGGCGGTGCCCAGGCTCACATAGAGGGGCTCGCTGTTTACCACACCTTCAGTCTGGTTCTGGATCGAAGTGTTGTGCCGGATCGTGTACGGAGCTGCGCCCTCAGTCCCGGTAGATAGTTGGTAGCTGCGCACGAAAAACACCCCGGGGCTGATTTCGCGACGAAAAACCACGCGATCCTGTGTCGCTTCAACAAGTTCATATGCAGGTGCATACTCCCGCACCCCCGCCTGGCTACCGCGACCGATCGCCAAGGCAGGCACATCGCCTTGTGCATTGAACACATACGGGATATCCTCGCCCTGCACAGCGGGATAGTCCTTGAACACAATCCGGCTGATCGCGCCTCCCCAACTGGTCAGCTCAGCCTTTATAAATTCATTCTCCAGAATTGGCCGCTGTTCGTCGGGTCGCTCCTGTGCTGCAGCCTCTTCAATCGGTGTCACAGTCACCAAACCGTCATCCGGACGGGAAATGACAGGAGCGCTACCGCCCTGTTGGGCTGAGGTTGTTGCCGCGACAGGCGTCTGCCGCTGTTCCTGGGCGGGTTGCCGCGCATCCTCACGCGCGCTATTCTGCTTGCCTTGCCAGGTCATCAGCACCAAGGCGCCAACAAGCAACAGCATCCCGATTATCGTGTTCTTCTTGTCCATTGACTTCTAGTTCTGGCGGTCTGGAGCAGGAACTGGGTCGTACCCGCAGCCGCCGCGCGGATGGCAACGTAAAATTCTTCGGGTGGCAAGCCACAAGCCCCTGCGTAATCCGTGGATTTTCAACGCTTCAGCAGCAAAGCGCGAGCATGAGGGATCGAACCGGCAGCCCATGCCGGGCCCACAAATCAAAGTGAGCAGCGGCGAGATAAACAGCTGGTATGCGCGTATCGCCATAAGGCAGACGCTAATCACTGTTCTCTCAAGAACCTTTATCATCGCGTGAAGCATGCAGTCGTTTCATCACACGACCCAGCGCACGCTGAAAGAGTTCATTTATTTCTTCAAAGCCCAGAGAGAGCATCTCCCGCCGGGCTACCAAAACAAGGTCGCAGCCGACTGGCAGCTGGTCCTGATTGTGCCTGAAAGCTTCTCGCAACAGCCGCTTACAGCGATTACGCTGCACAGCGCCACCAACTCTCCGGGAAGCGATAACGCCTAACCGCCTGCCTTCTTCCTGCGGCGTTAAGCGTATCTGCAGGATAAAGGCATGGTTTTGCACGCGCTCTCCATCGGCTCGCACCGCCTGGAATTGCGATGTGCGGCGTAGACGCTGGCGCGCGGTCAGCCGCATCGGGAATTGTGCTAGAGGGCCAGACGCTTGCGACCGCGGGCGCGGCGGGCGTTCAATACCTTGCGGCCGCCGCGGGTTGCCATGCGTGCGCGGAAGCCGCACTTGCGCACTCGTCGAATCTTGGAAGGATTATATGTCGGTTTCATCGCTGTCTCCGTAGAAAAGGGAACCAAAACATAGACCCGTCCCAAAACTGTCAAGCTTCACGGCGATATCTGTTTTCTTTCACTTCTTACCTAAAGGAAAGATAGACCGGAGAGCCGCCGTCACCCTGTTTAACTCCGGTGAGATTCGAAAGCAACCCGGGCGGCGATTCTTGAACGCCAGCCCGGGTTGTTTGACCGGAAATCGTTCCAAGCGGCGCCCATCAGCCCTTGAGAGCATCCAGGCCGGCGCCAAAGTTGATGTGATATGGCTGCCCGTCCAGGACAAGCGCCGGCACGGATTTGACTCCCGCTGCTTCGGCCTCGGCTATCCTGTTGCGAGATTCCCCCAGGTGAACGATTTCTACGTCGTAGCGCTGATCATCGAGGGCGCGGGCTACGTTTTGTTCGGCTTCTACGCAGACAGGACACCCTGCGTGATAGAATGTGGCTTTGCTCTTCATGATAACCTTTCCGTTAAAGGTGAGGCTCCAGTATACCAGCATTCAAAGACCAGCCAACCGGGCACAAAATGGTACCCGGTTGCCAGGCATGCATTTATGGGACACAGTAGCGCGTTGATGGCTGAGAAGAAGTATCTCTCACTCAAGGAGCGCACCGCCTACCGCAGCCTGGAAGAGGTCATTGGCTGCAAATGGTCAACTGCGGTGGTGGCCGCGATTCGCGAGGGGGTGAAGCGCCCGGGAGAATTGGAACGCTATATACCGGGAATTTCGAAGAAGATCCTCAACGAACGCCTGCGAAAGCTGCTCGACTTCGGCCTGATTGAAAGAACGGAGTTCGAGGAACGCCTGCCGCACGTTGAGTATACCCTCACACCCGCAGGCGCTAGGCTGGCCTCCGTCCTCGATCAAATCCGCGACCTAAACAACGACCTCAGGGCAAGGGAACGCTTCTAAGAATCATCCTTCTGTCCTGCCATGGCCGGAAATTCGCCAGCAGGAGAGTCGTCCTGAACCGTAGTAGATACGACGATATACCCTCCAGACAGGATGCTCGAAACCTGAATCCTGCCGATGCGGAGCTTGTGGAGGTGGACGGCGACCGCAGGTATGAATGGCATTGACCTCCGCTACGGACGTCGGAGGGGTTATGTTCATGACCGGCGAGCGGAAGGGTAAAAGCCGGATGCCCTAAGTGCTGGAGACCAGCCCCCCAACCCCTGCATATCTACAGCATCGGGCAGTAAAACTTAGTGATACTACTTGGCGGCAAGCTTGGCCAAATCGACGACTGCCGCCCTTATCCAAGTGCTACTGGGTAGCCGCAAACCCGTTACTTACGGCGACGCAGGATAGCGAAACCGAGGGCGCCTAGACCAAAGAGCGCTGCGTAAGTTGAAGGCTCCGGCACTGTTGTGATGGTTAGCGATGGGCGGTAAGCGGGGTCTGCATAACTTGCCGAGGCAATTCTCGCCGGATTTGCCGACATTGCATCCAAGTTCAGTCGGAAGAATACATAATCACCGCCTACAGCGCCGTTCTGGTAGAGGTCCGACAAGAAATCTACGAGTGTTGAACCTTCCGCGGATACAAAAATCGGAAAATTCATGTCTCCGCCAAAACCAGCATAAAGATCGTCCTGGATGAGCACGCCGTTACCAGGCTCGGGGCCAAAGCCGTAGTCGGTGGTGAGCACCTGTGTGGTAGACGCATACCGCAATCCATAGAGATCAAGCTTGGCAGTCGAACTCATCCAGTCGCTACCGGTGATTGTAAAATCTAACTTTGCGTCAGAGATGAACTCTCCAGCGAGATCTGGCAGCTCAAACATGAATATCGCTGCAACAGCGTCCTTGCTCGAGTCAGGATTGTCATCTCCAACAATAATTTCCGCATCTCCATTCCAACCGACTGTCGGATTTCCGTCTTTGTTGAGGCCGATATAGGTATCAGCAACATTGCTTGAAATCACAAACTGGGCTGCGTCTGTGGTACAGGCCATGGTCAAGGCCACAGAGAAGGCTGCGAAGGCAATCCTGGACATTGTTAAGAGGGGTAAGGGGTTCTCATGTCGCGCATCTGGCGCTTCTACTGGTAAACCATTACAGTTGGCGTTCACCGCATGTCAATCGATAACACAGTCCATCCATTCTTGTCCCATCTCAAACCCCTGGAGTATCAGAACCAAGGTCCACCGCGCGCAGGCCACCTCTTTTATTTGTAAGGCTGGGAGAAGCTTGTTTGATTGCGGCGATGGCAGATTCCGGGAAGAGCGCGAAAGGATTGGCGATGGCCGCAGCAGCTGCAGTCTTCACAGCCTGTCTCTGGGTGGTTACCTTTCCGTTTGGATTCTGGAGCGGGAAAATTCACTCCCTGTCTGAAGGCGCTTACTTGTTTCTTGTGCCGTTGTTGTTGTGGCTGTCCGTCGAGCGACCACGCCGGCAGGTGATCATCGTGTCCCTGGCGGCAAGCTGGACGGCGTGGGTTGTATTGTTGTGGTGGCTAAGGCATGTGACCTTACCGGGGACGTTTATACTCTCGCTCGTATTGGCGCTCTTCACGGTGGTCTGGTCGCTCGCCGCCGCCTGGGCCTTTCCGGTTATAAGGCGGAAGCGCGCGGGCCCACGCCTCTTGGGAATGGCTGGTCTTGCGGCGCTCTGGGTCTTGCTTGAATGGGTTCGCACCTGGTTGTTCTCAGGCTTTCCGTGGTTACCGCTGGCCGCATCTCAATGGGACCGCCCAGCACTCCTGCAAATACTTCCTTACACAGGGATGTGGAGCCTGTCATTCCTGCTGGTGTTCTTCAATTTGGCGCTCAGTTCCTACTTTCTCTCGCTCATCCAACCAGTGAGGCACATTCCGTGGTGGCGGCGCTTACGACCAGAACTTTATGCAGCCTTGGGAATGGTGGGAGGCGCGGCCTTTATCGCGGTCCCCGCCCTCAAGAACCGCGGCGCGCGGGACATTCTCTTTAGCGCCGGCATCGTACAGCCCTACATCGCCCAGGAGCTAAAGTGGGATGAGTCCAGGGCGCGTGAACATCTGAAAGTTCTTGAGCGCCTTAGCGCATTTGCGGAGGCCCAGGGCGCAGATGTCCTCTTATGGCCAGAAGCGGCGACTCCATGGCCCGTAATCGGGAACACCGGACAGCGCGAATGGGTGGAGGCTCTGGCGGAGGGGCTTGACCTGCCCATCCTCATGGGGGCTGTCGCCGCGCTACGCCAACCCGGCGAAGAAAACGTCATCTGGTATAACGGGATATTCGTCGCCACTCCAGAGGAGGGACTTGCAGATGCCTACTATTCCAAGCAAAAGCTGGTGCCTTTCGGAGAGTTCAACCCGCTTTCGTTCCTGCCTTGGGAGCTACATTTCCTTCAACTGGGAAGCTTTACCCCGGGAGTCAGCAGTGAGCCATTGGAACTGGAGGTGAATCACAGACCCTTCAGCGCCGGGGCCTTGGTTTGCTACGAGGACATATTCCCAAACATCGCCCGGTTAGCTACGATGCATGGCGCAGATTTTCTTTATGTCGCCACAAACAATGCCTGGTACGGGGAAGAAGCGGGGGCCTATCAGCACGCCGTTCACAGCGTGCTTCGTGCGGTTGAGAACCGACGCCCCGTTGTGCGTGTTGGCAATGGAGGATGGAGCGGGTGGATCGACGAATACGGAAGCATTCGCTACAACGCGATCCGTCCTCATCAAGGGGTGTATTTTGAAGGGACGGATGTCGTAGCCGTTTCCCGGGACCTCAGCTGGGCAGGTCGCACAACACTTTATTCAACCTTTGGCGACTGGTTCATAGTCCTCTGCGCCCTTGTAACGTTTTTGGGATGGCAGGCCTTGCGCCGGGGCGAAGATGAGCCTCTTCCAGAGGAAGAACTTGCCGACAATGCTCGCGAACGCGCCAGGGAACTGCTGAGAAAGGGAAAGTTTGGGCGACTGAGGTAAGCGGCAATTCTGGGTTGGCCTAGACAATGCCTGCTCACGTTCTACTCAGAATGATGGCTGTGGGCTGATTCCGCCCCTTTCCGAGTCGGCGCACCTCCACAAGGCCGGCGTGACACACAGTAAATTCACCAGGAGCTTCCAGAATGATCCGCCCATCGTCAGCAAGATTATCCAACGCGGTATCGAGGATGCGACGACAGTCTCGGGGAAGGATTTCGTAGGGGGGATCGATAAAGATCAGGTTGAAGCGTTCATTCAGCCGGCTCCGCCAGTGAACGGCGTCGGCGCTCTCCGCCCGGCAGGAGCTAACCTCCACGCCCATGGATTTAGCTGTCTTCTCGAGGTTCTTTAGAAGGGCAGCGACAGTCCGCCGGTCCTGTTCCACGAAGACGCCTCCCGATGCGCCACGGCTCCAAGCTTCAAGCCCGTAGGCGCCGCTACCTGCGAACAAGTCAAGAAATCGAGCTCCCTCAACTCTTGAGCCCAGGCTGGAGAATACTGCCTCGCGCATACGATCTGTGGCGGGACGGATCTGCTTGCTCCCCCCACTATCCAGCGGAATGCCGCGGGCCATGCCTCCGGTTATTCTCATGCTTAACAATTCCTGAGCGTGTTATCGCGACTGCTTGCAAAACTTGATTTATTTCATCGAAAGTAACAGGCTGTCGATGCTTTACCAATTCAGACCGCTCGCCAACGAGTGCCGGAACCGGCTGTTGGCCATTTAGTCTGCGTGTCGAAAACTACTGCCGATGCGCTTCTGTCGCTTAATGAAACTCCTTGTTGGCGCCATTGTTATGGGCGCCGCGCTGCCGCCTGCGGTTCTTGGTGACGGCGTGATAGGTAATTTTGCCCCATTCTTTGTCGATAATGACGCCCTCGACGGCAGACCGCCATATAAGCGCGCGGTCGGTCCGATCTTTGAGCACCGCTACGGCCAGCAGCAGGAGGTCATGGCTGTGCGACCATTCTGGGTTGAAGTCGACGAACAGGTTCGCGAGCTTGTCACCACCTATTCAATTTACCCGCTCTTCACGCATTGGCAGCGCAACTACGGCTACAATTGGCGGGTTCTGAGCCTGATGAAAGGGGGACATACGGTTTCCGATGAGCAGGAGATCGGCTACTTTGAACTGTGGCCGCTGATTTGGCACTATGACGCGGGAGACCCGGAGTTAAATTACGACGCAGTGTTCCCCATTCATGGCACGCTCAAGAACAGGCTTTTCCACAAGCGCATCGATTGGACGGCTTTTCCCATTTACTCGCGCTGGGAAAAGCAGCATCACGTGGACACCGTGATCCTCTGGCCAATCTTCCGTTTCCGGGAAGGACCCGAGAGTCGCGGCTGGGGAGTGTTCCCTCTCTTCGGAAGCTTTGAGCGGGACAATGCCTACGACAATACCTACGCGCTCTGGCCGTTCATCTATAACAACTACAGATTCCGACCGGGACAGGAGCAGCCATACCACGCATTGGGAATCCTTCCCCTGTACGCCCGCGAAACAGCTGCCGGGTTACATAGCGAGAGCTATCTCTGGCCGTTCTTCGGATACACCCGGGAGTGGGATCCGCGTGTGAATTACTCGGAGATCAGGTTCTTCTACCCATTCATCGTCCAGGGCCGCGGCGAGGAGAAATATGTGAACCGCATTCTTCCCTTCTATTCGCATGAAGAGCGGCCAAACTACGAGAAGACCTGGCTGCTATGGCCCTTTTTCCGGCGCGAGGAGCGCGTAATTGAAGAAATAGCTCTGCAGACGCGGAAGGACACGATCCTGTTCTTTCTCTATTGGGATGAGCTGCAACAGAACGTGGAGCGTAACTTCCATGCCCGAAAGACTCATGTTTGGCCGTTCTACAGCTACTGGAACGATGGCTCTGGCAACCGGCAACTGCAGGCGCTGAGCCCGTTGGAAGTATTCTTTCCCAACAATCAGGGGGTGCGCGAAACCTGGAATCCATTCTTCGCGCTTTACCGCTATGACCTGCATCCGAAAAGCGTTCGTCACAGCGCCCTTTGGGACCTCGTGCTTTACGAGCGCGATGAGAGCGGCAAGACCTTCAGCATCGGGCCCATTTACGAGCGTAAACGGGACAACGCCAATGATTCTTCAAGTTGGTCCGTCCTCAAGGGCCTGATTGGAGTAAGACGCGAGCAGGGGAGCTGGAAAGTTCGCGGCTTGTGGGGCCTTTTTGGGCGCGATGAAGCGAAAGGAAGCCATGACGGGAATTAAAGGAGCTCTTGAAACGATTGGGCAGACCGTCCTGCTGTTGATCAGGACACTGCGCTACATCCCTTCCCTGCCAAGGAATCTGCGCCGGGTTGTGGAGCAGTGCTTGTTCATGGGCTACGCCACAATGCCGCTCGTCATCATCCTGAGTTTTTCCATTGGCGCGGTGCTGGCCCTTCAGATGGGTTTCTCGTTCCAGGATCTCGGGGTGGACGAGTATATCGGCAGCGTTGTGGGACTGGCGATGGTGCGCGAGCTGGGACCAGTTATGACGGCAATCATGGTCGTCGGTCGCGTGGGCTCGGCAACGACGGCGGAGCTGGCCTCAATGAAGATTTACCGCGAAGTCGCCGCCTTGCACACGATGAATATCCCGCCAGAACGCATCCTGGTGCTTCCGCGTCTTACGGCAATAGCCCTCGTGATGCCATTGCTGACAACCCTGTCGTTTATCTCAGGCTGGGCAGGCGGCGCCGTTGTCTGCGAGGCAGTAGGCTGGATCGATCTGGATTACCGGCAGTACTACGAGGCCCTGCGCGCATTCGTTACAAACGATGCGATCACGGACGGCCTGATCAAAGGGGAGTTCTTTGCGATCTGCGTTGTCCTCATATGCTGCAGTTTCGGACTCAGCGCCTCTGGCGGCCCGCGCCAGATCGGGCAGAGCGTGACACGCGCAGTTGTCGCCTCCATCATCTTTATTCTCTTCTCCGACTATTTCATTACAGACGCCCTTCTGTAGGGCTCGCAGGCCATGAACGAGAACGGAAAAACACAGACAGCGGTGCGTGTGGACGTCCGCAACCTGAGGAAGTCCTACGGCAAACAAGCGGTGCTGAAGGGGCTGAGCTTCTCTGTGGAGCCTGGCGAGATCTTTGTGATCATGGGTCCGAGCGGATCTGGTAAGAGCGTGCTGCTCAAGCAGATCATTGGTTTGGAGCACCCTGACGGCGGGGAAGTGATGATCGGGGACGGTAATGCCGCTGATCGCGAGACCCACCGCCGCTACGTAACGGCCATTGTTTTCCAGGACGGCGCCTTGTTCAACTCGATGAGCGTCTATGATAACCTGGCGCTTTATCCTCGCGAACACCGCCTTTATGACCGCAATACGCTGGATCAAAAGGTGAGGTCCACGCTAAGCCTCCTGTCGCTCGACGGAGCAGCGCACAAGATGCCGAGCGAGCTTTCCGGTGGGATGAAGAAGCGTGTTGCAGTTGCACGGGCGTTGATGATGGAGCCGCAACTGCTTCTCTACGACGAACCCACCAGTGAGCTCGATCCCGAGCTGGCTGCAACCACGACAGAGCTCATCGCAGCAGTGAGAAAGGAAACCGGGTTGACCAGTATCGTCGTCACGCACGACAGAGACCTGGCTCGCGCCATCGCCGATCGCATCGTGTTACTGCGCGATGGCCAAATCGCCTTCTCAGGAACCCCCTCGGACCTCGAGAAAAGCACCGATGAGACACTGCAGAATTTCCTGAACCCGAAAATCGATCCCGAAAACCCGCGCTTCCGCCTGGGCAACGACTAGACTAGACGAGGAAACGAACATGAAAGAAACATTCAACGCGATCCGCGTAGCGCTTTTCTTCATTATTGGCATCGCCCTGATTTGGGTTGTTTACGTTACCCTTGGGCGAAAGGAGTTCCGCTCCAACAACGGCTATCGCATTGTCGCAGTCTTTGACGACATGAGCACGCTCTCACCCGAGGCAGACGTGCGCATAGCTGGCGTAAAGGTGGGCCGGGTGCTGGAGACAGACCTCGTTAACGGCAAGGGACAGGCGATCCTGTCGATCGACACAAAGTATAAGGAAATCCCTTCCGATAGTGTCGCCACCGTCTCGATGGGAAATCTACTCGGCCAGAACTACGTGGATATTAAGTATGGGAACCCAGCTGTCGGTTTTCTTGCCGAGGGAGACCAGATCGCCACCAAGCCCGCCGCCAGCGTTGCAGCGGTGCTGGAGCAAATCAACAACCTCGGCGAGAAGTTGAACAGCTTTGCGGACTCGCTCAGCGGTATGAGCGATGGTCCGGGCCAACTCTTTGACAAAGTAGATCAGTTGATCGAGAACAACCGCGCCAAGATCGAACAGATCCTCGACGACATCTCCGTAACCACGGCAAATCTCCGCGAAGGAAAGGGCACGCTGGGCAAGTTGCTGAACTCGGAGGAAGCTCACGATGAGCTGCTGGCTGCAGTTCGTGAGATCCGCGCAGCTGCAGAGGACGCCCGAGCCACGTTTGCAGACGCGCAGCAGGTCTTCGCTCAGATCGAGTCTGGAGAAGGCACGCTGGGCAAGCTGCTTTACGATGACGCCATTGCAGCCCGCATCGAGGAAACTGTGGCCAACCTGCAGGCATTCTCACAAAAGCTCAACGAGGGCGACGGCACGCTGGGCAAGCTTGTCAACGATGACACGATCTACCGCGAGCTACGCGCCCTACTCAATCAAGCCGAACAAAGCCTGAGCTCCATGAGTGACTCCGGCCCGATCAGCGCCGTCGGCGCGGCGGCTGGCGCACTGTTCTAGAAAGAGCAGAGGGCCGTGGGTGGAGGAAAGACTGGAGCGTTGGGATGATATAATCTCGCTTGGAGTGCGGCGACTTGTCGCCGTTTTCAGAACGACACGCCGGCAATCACACAATCTCGCCCTCGACGTTCCATAGTCGACAAACTTCACGCGACAGCGCGCTGTAATGGTAGCAGTACGTCTTTCCTCGCTCCGCTCGATTTCAAGACGGCAGCAAGCTGCCGCACTCCAAACATTTTCAATCGTTTCTACGCACGGATCTGGCCGTCACCGTAGATCTTGTACTTATAAGTGGTGAGTTCCTTGAGGCCCATGGGGCCGCGCGCGTGAAGCTTGTCAGTGGAGATGCCAATCTCTGCCCCCATGCCGAACTCGAAGCCGTCTGTAAAGCGAGTGGAGGCGTTCCAGTAAATCGTCGCGCTGTCCACGCCATTCATAAAAGCTTCGGCGCTCTCTTCATTCTGGGTGATAATCACGTCGCTGTGCCCTGAGCCGTACGTGTTCACAAAGTTGATAGCTTCTTCGAGACTCGGCGCCACTTTGATTGCGAGGACCTTGTCGAGGTATTCCTCGTGATAGTCCTCCTCGGTGGCGTCCTTCAGGCCTTCGAAGCCGGCCATCTGGAGAATCTCGCGGGATTGGGAGTCGCAGCGTAACTCTACTTGCTTGTCGCGAAGATCGCCGGCGATCTTGGGCAGGAGTTCTCGGGCAATGTCGCCATGGATGACAAGGTTCTCGATCGCATTGCAAACGCTCGGGCGCTGACACTTCGCATTGGCTACAATCTCGCGCGCCAGCCCCGGTTTGGCATCCTTGTCCACATATGCGTTGCACACGCCCTTGTAGTGCTTGATGACTGGCATGCGCGCATGCTCGGCGACGAAGCGAATCAAGCCCTCTCCGCCCCGGGGGATAATGCAGTGAACGTGGCTATCGAGCTTCAGCAGATAGTTCAGAGCTTCACGATCCGTCGTGGGAATCAGCGATACGAGCCCATCCGGCAAGCCTTCCTGACGGAACGCTTCGGCAATGCAGTCAGACAAGGCGGTGTTGCTGTGGAAGGCTTCTCTGCCGCCACGCAGGATTGAGGCGTTGCCGCTCTTGAAGCACAGAGCAGCGCAATCGATCGTCACGTTGGGTCGGCTTTCATAGATAATGCCAACCACGCCAATGGGCACGCGCACCTTGCGAATATCCAAGCCGTTTGGCCGTTCGATGCGCTCGATCTCTTCACCAACAGGGTCGGGAAGATCGGCAACCTGGCGTACGCCCTCAGCCATCTGTGCTACACGCTTGGGATCGATTCGCAGACGGTCGACCATTGCCGGCGCGAGGCCAGAGGCCTCCGCTGCCTCAATATCCTTCGCATTCTCCGCAATCAACGATTCGCGACGCGCTTCCAGCAAGTCTGCCAGCCGCAGCAGCGCCGTGTTTTTCTTCTCCGTCGGCAACGTAGCCAGGAAACGCGACGCGCGGAGCGCTTCCTCTGCAATTCGCTTTACCTGAGTTTCTATCTCGAGCACGGCCATAGTTCTCATTTTCCAAATGCAAACCCGAATCGCCAGAGGAAAAACTGATGGAATGGTGAGTGTAGACCTGTGAAGGGTGAATGAGAGGTGGGAACTAGCTTGAGTGCATTTTTGATTTACCTCGGGAATTCTCTTGAATCAGCCAAAGGACACAACCGAGGGCTCGTTTAGGTTCGCTTCTGCTGCGACGAATGCATCCACGAAATCAACTGGGTAATCACGAAAAAGCTTCAGTGCGAGGGTCACTCCCTCACCGCAATTGACGCACTCTTGGCGACTGTCTAAGAGCTGTCATATGAAAGGCTCCTTTTGCCTCGCCGTTGTCCGTTTCGCGGGATTGGCATGCTATGCCAGCCTTTTTGCGGCGACGGTCTTGCCAGCTCAGGAACCAACTCCAAAGCAGCCCAATGTGGTCCTGATCTTTGTCGACGACATGGGTTATGGGGATATTGGGCCATTTGGCGCTACGAAGTACAAGACGCCGCACTTGGACGCTATGGCGCGGGAAGGCGTAAGATTCACCGACTTCTACGTCGCGCAGCCCGTATGCTCGGCTTCGCGGGCGGCGCTCTTGACAGGCAATTATCCCAACCGGATCGGTATCCACGGGGCCTTGGGCCCAAAGAGCAAGCACGGGATAAACCCTGATGAGGTCACGATCGCTGAGCTGTTCAAGTCGAAGGGCTACTCCACCGCGATCTTTGGCAAATGGCATCTGGGCCACCTCCCGGAGTTCCTGCCCACACGGCATGGTTTCGACGAGTTCTACGGCATCCCCTACTCCAACGACATGTGGCCCAAGCACCCCGAACATCCTACAGCATGGGGAGACTTACCGACAATGGATGGGGAAAAGGTTGTGGGACTTAACACCGATCAAAGCCGCTTTACGACTGACTTTACCAGGCGCACGATAGACTTCATCCGGCGCAATTCCGAGCTGGGGCAGTCGTTCTTCGTCTACCTTGCCCACCCAATGCCTCACGTACCGCTACACGTTTCGGAGGAGCGTGAGGGCAAGAGCGGCGCAGGCCTCTATGGAGATGTGATCGCTGAGATCGACTGGTCTGTAGGCCAAATTCGCAACGCGCTGCGCGAAACTGGCGTCGAGAAAGATACCCTCGTATTCTTCATTTCAGATAATGGTCCCTGGCTTAGCTATGGGAATCACGGCGGTTCCACGGGTAAACTGCGCGAGGGAAAAGGTACTGTTTTTGAAGGGGGCGTGCGCGTGCCGTTCCTGGCGGTGTGGCCCGGCATCTTACCCCATAATGCGACTGTGAAGGCCCCGGCCATGACGATCGACCTGTTTCCCACCCTCGCCCAGCTGATCGGAGCCGATTTGCCAGAGCGCGAAATTGACGGCAAGCCCATGTGGAAGCTTTTAAGGGGAGAGTCCAACGTATCGCCGCAGGAGGCTTACTACTTCTACTACAATACAAACGAACTGCACGCCATGCGCAGTGGCAAATGGAAGCTGCACTTCCCCCACGCCTACCGCACTATGAGCGGTCGTGAAGCGGGCAAGGATGGCATACCCGGAAAATACGATATTTCAGTAAAGACCGGGCTTGAGCTTTATGATCTAGAGGCAGACCCGTCTGAGGTCACCAACCTTGCAGACAAGCATCCAGAGGTTGTGCAATGGCTTTCAGAGATGGCAGACCATATGCGAGAGAAGCTGGGTGACCGCTTGCAGGGCTTGGAAGAGGGCTATGGCACACGATCGCTTGGTCAGAACTGACTGAGTTGCAGGCTTGCAAAACCTACAAGGTTCGCACATCTAATAACGAACCTTATGAGTTCCCGAAGCTCAAAAACGTTCTTGGCGGTTATCGGCGACATCGTCAAATCGCGCGAAATCATTGATAGGGCGCCAGTGCAGCGGGGACTGGAAGACACACTTTCAGCGATATCACGCGGCAACAAGTCTGTCATGTCTGCCTGGACGGTTACGCTGGGAGACGAATTTCAGGCGCTGTATGCATCACCAGAGGGGCTGATGCAGGACATCTGGGAGGTGCAAGCGTTGCTCTTTCCATATCAGGCCAGATTTGCAATCGGCTTGGGAGAAATCGTCACAGACATAGACCCACTATCGACCCACAAGGTGGACGGGCCGGCGTTTCATGAAGCTCGCGCCGGTATCGAAGCGTTGAAGGTTCAGGGCGAAGGACTTTTCGCAGTGCGGCAAGGCGGAAGCCCCCGGGAAAGTGCTGAAGACATCCTGAATCTGGCCGCACTGGTCATCTATGGGGGCCGCGGCCGAGCCCGGCTTGATTTGGCCGTGGAGCTACTGAAGGGACGGGCGCCGGTAGAAATAGGCGGCGAAGACGCCAGCGAAGTTCGCCGCATCCAAAAGCTCCGCAAAGAGAGCGGTATGGAGCTCGTCGTACGTGCCTTGCAACGCGCCGAGGCGGCGTGTGGTTTGTAACGCAGGTGACAAGGGCGACACCCGCTACAAATCTGGCCAGTAAACCTGGATGTCGAGGGCTGGTTTCCCTTCCGATGGTGCGAAGACTGCCTGAATCCGGTAAAGCAGGAGATCAGCTTCACCTACTGCCCGTCTACTGATGCGCCACGCGCTGGATCGTGAATGAGGGAACGGCGTTGTTCTGGCGGAAGGTTGCCTTACGCGACGCGACGCCGTTGCGCTCGACTTCTTCTACAGGCTGCTGGAAGGGCTGCGAGTAAACGAGTTTTACAATGCCCATTTCTCCCGGACTCAGGATACCAGCATGCAGGGCGACTGCTGGAATTGAGTCACCGTGACAATAGCGGCTTCCGTCGCAGCGTACCTGCCCGACACGAGCGTCCCGTTCTGTCGCATGTACCAAAATGATAACCTCGTCTCCGGGTTTGGCGTCAGACGGAGGCTTGATAACAGCGCCCATTCTTTGTGCGGCGAGACGCACAACGTTTTCTGCGTTAGGACGGAGCTCGGATTGCGCAGGGAGGAACACAAACCAATCCTGATTACCACGTTCGGGCAGGGTCCATCCCTGCAACACGGGAGCATCTCCGCTTGCGTCGATGGCGATCATTAGATTTGTGCGTTTGCTCTCCCGGCCCCCGCCATATGTGGGATGTGGGCTGGAATCCATGGTAAGCTGCATCAGCAAATGTCCACGATCCTCGATCAGCTTGCCCGCCAATATCCCCGGAGGACACTCAGGGCGGAATAGACCCTCGCCTTCACCGTAGATTTCACCGGTGACGCTGCCATCATCCTTCACCTGCAGGACGACCCATGTTTGCTCATCGCGTGGGCGCGAAGTATCCGTGCGACGCAGCAGGAACTGGGTGTTGTTTATAGACCGGATGACCTCTGCCCGCTTGCTTTTCGACATAGGCCCATTCACCGGGCGGAGAATCAGCTTATCTGCGCCCATCTTACCAGTCGCATAACGACCCGTAAAGGTGGGTTCAGGATCGATGCCGGAGAGATCCAGATTCAGGGTATGACGGCCAAACACTCCGGTTCCGATGGGGGCGCTGCCTTCCAGGAGTTGCTGGTCCTTGAAGGTGAAGACAAAAGAGCCACCTGAGGTTGTACCGTTAAGGGAGACTCCGGTGCCATCATAGAGCATCCACATCTTTGCATTCGCGGTCCCGTTATCGTGCTTTACGAGCTCCACGAACACCGGGAGAAGCGAGTAGGTATCTATACCATTTTGATCCCTCGCGAATCCCGCAAACTGCTTGGGCGTGCGTAGTCCATTCGTAAGAAATTCCCGTATCGCCTGCCTCTCTGCCAGGAGCTTTTCCATGGAGATGACTTTCTCCACATTGAGAGTGACTTCCCCGTGGCTAATAAAGTCTGACCGTGGATTAGGTCTCCACAGCCCGGTGAAAGACTTCCCGTCCTCGCTTGGCTGCAAGCGCCATTGCTCGCCAAGCTGCAATGACACGAAGAACACCGCTTGCCCCAGCAGCATCTCGATATTGCCTGAAGCCGGTTGCTCAGGCCCATTGCCCACCTTTGCCACTCCGCCGTAGACGAGGGCCTCCCCTTCCTGGCGCTCCAGAATCAAAGTTAGGGCCTGCTCCTGTCCGCCCTGGTTCATCAAGGTCTTCGCGCCACTCAGAGTAATGCGACCTCCAATTTTCTCGGCCAATGCCATCAGGACCTTCTTCTTGGCCTCAGCCTGCGCCTCCAAGTGCGCAACAGTATCCTTGTGCTGCTTGCCGTTCCGATGCAGCCGATAATCTGCCTCTCCCATCCATGCCTTGGGAAACACGATCTTACCTTCGAGCGACTTCACATCCTTGATAGGTCCGTCGAAGACAAACTCGGCGCGACCCGTAGCGTCAGGGTTTGGTAAAGGCTGTACAGCCCCGGCGATGTTGATCACAAGCCGCAGTCTGTCAGATATGTTGTCCAGCTGTGATACTTGAGCTCTGACTGGATGCAGCCTTACCGGGGCCAATACCTCGTCCCTCCCCGGAGTTTCATCCATGACGACCTCACCTGCAATCTGTGACTGAGACGGGGCCAAACGTAAGGCGAAGACCGTCTCCGGCCCGTTATCCTCGGAGCGCACCATTACAAGATCCTCGGCAGACAAGAACTCCTGAAGAGAGGCTATGCGCGCCTGAATCGAAGCCATACGCTTTTGCTCTTCCTCCTGCAATGCAGCCGCCAGAGTCTGTCCTTTCTCAAGCTTCCGGAATTGCTGCGTAACCGGCTGAAATCCTAGCGCCATGCCGCCCCCTTCGGGACGTATTTCCATCCGATCCCCGTCCAAGGTCGTCGAAAAAATCACGGTGCGGTTCCCGGCGCCAGTCAAACTGAGCCTCCCACCTTCCAGGACACTGTAGTTGAGGGTGACAGTGCCATATTGGCTACCGCCCGCAGCGAGACTCGCCAGCACCTGCCCATTCTCCGTGAATTCCAAGCCCGCGAATGCCCCTTCTGTCGTTCGAATCCAACCGCCACGCAGCTGGCCTTCTTTCTTAACTGGCCCGCCGCTAAGGTCTCGGGCCTCTCCCGGTTGAGGTTCATCTCCCCCGCATCCGATGAGATTGGCAAGGGTGAACACGAGCAGCGACAGGCGTAGGATAGTTTTCATAGGAAGCGACAAACAGATTTTTTACAATTTTTAGAGAAACTTGCTCAGCAATTATTGCGAGTCGACACTCTTCTATCAGTTTCAATTGCATTAGCCTTCTCTGTGAATAAGATGATCTAATGACCCGAGAGACTTGCCGCACTTTCTCGTGAGGACGCTCAGGGAGAGAGGCTGAGAACGATGATCTGGCGCCCACTCGAGCCATGGGAAAGACGTTTGTGACCTCAAAACCACTTTTCGGCAGGCGTCTGCTGCTCCTAAAAAAGAAAGGCGCCCCCGACTATGTGGGGGCGCCTACAATCTGTTATTGGCGTGATCTTCGACGTTCTGAGGGCAAATTACATCATGCCGCCCATACCGCCCATTCCACCCATGCCGCCCATGTCGCCGCCACCCTTTTCTTCCTTCTCAGGAAGATCGGTGATGAGGGCTTCGGTCGTGAGAAGCAGACCTGCGACGCTTGAGGCATTCTGCAGAGCTGTGCGGGTGACCTTGGTCGGGTCAACAACGCCTGCGGCGAGAAGGTCTTCGTAAGTGTCGGTTGCGACGTTGTAACCTTCGTTACCGGAGCGCTTGAGGACTTCCTGCACAACGAGGGAGCCTTCGATGCCAGCATTGACGCAGAGCTGGCGAAGCGGAGCTTCGATGGCGCGGCGCACGATCTGAGCGCCAACCTTTTCGTCGCCTTCGAGTTCGAGGGTTTCGATAACCTTGGCAACGCGAAGAATTGCTACGCCGCCACCTGGAACGATGCCTTCTTCAACGGCAGCGCGGGTAGCGTGCAAGGCGTCTTCAACGCGAGCCTTCTTTTCCTTCATTTCCGGCTCGGTTGCGGCGCCAACGTTAATGACGGCTACGCCGCCAGCCAGCTTGGCCAGGCGCTCCTGAAGCTTTTCGCGGTCGTAATCGGAGCTGGTTTCTTCGATCTGACGGCGGATCTGCTTCACACGGCCCTGGATGTCAGCGCTGTTGCCGGCGCCTTCAACGATAACGGTGTTCTCCTTGTCAACGGTGATGCGCTTTGCGCGGCCGAGGTCGGAGAGTTGAACGTTCTCGAGCTTTACGCCGAGGTCTTCGCTGATGAACTTGCCGCCGGTGAGGATGGCGATGTCTTCCATCATTGCCTT
>CAYSHY010000011.1:0-69246 GCA_964430955.1 uncultured Puniceicoccaceae bacterium
GCCAAGCCTATCATCATGGCGAGTGATAATGCGTTCGTGCAACATCCGGGTTAGGCGACGGCTGCTGTTGCGGAGTTAGCTTCTTTGACGAGTTTCTGGTGGAGGATTTGGAGGCAGAGGAGGTGGTTGATGACCGTGTCCTTGCGGGTGAGGGAGACGGGGTCTTTGTCCTCACGGTACTCCTTGATGAATTTCTCCACGGCGTCTGGGTCGAGGACGCCGGCTTCTTCGATTGCGTCTCGGTTTGTGAAGCGGTCGAGGAGTTTGTTGAGTTCGCGAGCTTTCTCTGGGTCTGTGTGGGCCGGTGGGGCCATGAAGGCGAACTTCTCACGCTTGTAAAGCACCTCTGGGAGGACGCCTTTGACGGCTTCGCGCAGGACATACTTTTCTGTGGTGCCCTTGATGCGGAGCTTTGGATCGATCTGGAAGGCGAACTCGGCGAGGTGGTGATCGAGAAAGGCCGGACGGGACTCCATGGAGTGCGCCATGTCCACCCTGTCGCCACCCCAGTTGAGGATTTGACCTTCGAGCTGGCACTTGGCCCAAGTGTATTGGGCCTTGTCCAGCGCGTGGCGGCCATCGAGCATTTTCTTGTCGATCTGGCCGGCGATTGAGGCGACTGGATCGTAGTCACCGATTTCTTCGCGGACCTGCTTGCTGAGGAGTGGACGCGCCACTTCAAGGGTCGCGATCCATGGTTGGATCCAGCTCGGGGTGAAGCCGCAGAGTTCTTCCCAAGCCTCGTGGGTCTGCGCGGTGTCGGAGAGGATGGCGCCTTTGAAGATTCGGTTGCTTTCCTCCAGTTTGCGCTGGTACTCGTCGCGCACTGACGCTGGCTCGTTCTTCAACCCGTGGAGGAACATGTCGCGCTTCAGGGCGGGGTAGCCGGCAAAGAGCTCGTCCGAACCCTCGCCGGTGATGACGCTCTTGTAGCCGCATTCGTGAACCCTGCGGCTCATCAAATATTTGGCGACTCCAAGTGTATTGTAAAACGTTCGCTCGGCGTGCCAGGCGGTGTTGATGTAGTTTTCGCCGTAGAGGTCGCTCCCCTTGAGGTTTATGACCTCCTGATCGGCGCCCATGCTCTCTGCCATTTGCCGGGCGATGCTGGCCTCGTCGTAAGCGTCGTCGTCGAAGCTGATCGTGAAGGCTTTCACCGGGCTCTGCATGGCCCCTGTCGCCAAGCCGAGGATACAGCAGCTATCGATACCGCCGGAAAGGTAGCAACCGACTGGCACGTCGGCTTCCAACCGGAGCACGATCGCTTCAACCAGCTTTTCACGAACACCGGCGATCGCGGTTTCTTCGTCAGGATGAGCGTCGCGGTCGCTTTCAAGTGGAAAGTCGAGGTCCCAGTATTTGTGCTTCTTGATGTCAAGGCTGCCGTTGCGGCGCTTGACGATGAGCATGTGGCCGGGCTCAAGGGCGTGGATGCCCTCGAACGCGCTGGCGCCGGGGGTCATCGTCTGCATGAGCTGGTTGAGCACTTGCTTGCGATCCAGGCGAGCCGGGACATTTGGGTGGGCAAGGAGGGCCTTAACCTCGGACCCATAATAGATCGTTCCATCATTTATGTGATAGAACATTGGGCGGATGCCGAAGCGGTCCCGCACGAGAATGAAAGTGTCTTCAGGCTCATCATAGAGCACGAATGCAAACTCGCCCCTGAGATGCTTTACAAAATCCAGACCAAACTTCTTGTAGAGCGTCAGGGCAATCTCGCTGTCAGACTTGCAACTGTACCGTTCCCCTTCAGCCATAGCCAGTGCGCGGAACTTCTTGAAGTCGTAGAACTCTCCGTTGACGGTGATTACATATCGCCGGTCGCTGCTCCACAACGGCTGATCGGCATCGTGGCGTAGGTCGTTGATTGAAAGCCGCGTATGGCCGAGAGCGAGCCCCTGCTTCTCATCAATGTGATGGGCCTGGCTGTCGGGGCCGCGATGCGCCAGGGGCGCCAGCATGCGCTCAACCTGCTGGCGGGCCTCATGCGGATGAAAAGGAATTGATGAAAAGAATCCTGCTATACCACACATAAAAACTGCTTCCTGATAATATTATGACAGCGCCCGGCCGTTTGATGCTTCCCCGCCGGACGCTCATGATAAGAGACTGACTAATCCTCCGTCGGGATTTCCGGCGGCAAGCGATCCAAACGTCCCAGAATGGCCATCAAGAGGGCCTGACGCACAAAGACTGCGCCGTGGGCCTGGCTGAAGTAGAGATTGTGAGGAGTGTCATCCAAAGATTCGTCGAGCTCGTTAAGGCGTGCGAGCGGGTGAAGCACGACGGCTTCCTCCTTGAGTTGGCTGTCACCGCTCACAGAGAAGCGGCTGTCGAGGTTTTTATAGCTGTCCCCGACCATTGTGATCGAGTTCATGTAAATCACGTCCAGGACGGACACGACCGTAGCGAGGTCATGGGTCGTAGAATACTCGATACCAGCTTCCGCGAGGTCTTCAACGAGTTCAGGGCTGAACGGATCAGCCATCTCGGAGACAACAGTAACCTGGCGAATGTGCTCCTTGAAATTCAAGGCCAGCAAAAGAAAGCTCTTCACAGCACGCATACTGCCCGGGGTGCCAATAATACCGACATGCAGCTTGTCCTTCTCACTGACTGGCTTGTTCATAAGGCTAGGACGCCATTTCAGGAGCGCATACCAATCTGCAAGAGCTTGCGTAGGATGCTCGCCGGTGCCATTGCCCGCGTTCACCAACGGTATGCGCAAGCGTTTGCGAAGCTCATCGATACTGTCTGTCTCCGTGTGACGCATGATGACGACGTCGCCATAGGCATTGAACATCTCTCCTATGTCCGAGAGCGACTCGCCCTTCGCCACGCCTGTAACCTTACCTTCAGGGATTGAAATCACCTTCCCATCGAGCCGAAGAATCGAACTCTCGAACGACAGACGCGTACGCGTGCTCGGCTCGAAGAATGCTGTTATAACGAGCTTCCCATCGAGCGGATGGTGCGAGGCTACCTCTGTCGTTTCAAGTAGTGCAGCGAGCTTTGCAATCTCCACGATCTGCTCGTGAGAGAACTGACGGGCGGAAAGCACACTTCGGCCCTCCAACTGCCTCAGGATCGAGAGCCTTACTGGATTGTCCTTGTAGAGCGGACCAGCGGATGGATACAAAGAGTCTGCACCCTCTGGAGGTCTAATGTTTTTCAGAATATCGTTAGGTTTTGCTTCCGGGATCATGTCTAATCTACCACAGGTTATCATCACGTAGATCCTTCCAAAGCAGACCTAAAAGCAGCGCCGCTCCCAGGACTGTCCAGAGCAAGGAGAGGACGATCATAGATTGCACAAAAAACTGCGGGAATAGGTTCATACTTTAAAGGGGTGTTAAAGATTAATGGGTGGGAACGGCGGGCTTTGACTGAGAAAGCTCTGCGGGGATACTTGATTCATCGAGCTGGGACCACCTGAAGGACTCCTTGCTGAGGGCCATGGACAAGATCATGACCAACATCGATACCGCTGCGCTAATGAGAGATGCAGCGAACCAGCCGATAGTGAAATAGCTGATGAGGCCAATGGAACTACCAAGCAGCATCGAGGCCACTGCACCCCGAGAATCAGCCCGAGGAAAGTAGAGACCGGCTAACACGGGCCAGATGGCGCTCGCAACCAGGGGCCCTGAGAAAAAGAGCGCCTGCACAATGTTCCATCCCGGCAGACAAAGTATCCATGTGCAAAGGCCCAGCCCGAGGATGATCCACTTGCCGGCGTGCCGCAGTTCTCCCGCTTGTCCTCCCTTGATCAGCTTACCGTAGATGTCCTCCGTAATAAGGTCGCTCGTTGCAGCAAGGAGGCTGTCTATGCTCGAGGCGAGGGAGCAGAAGAGAACCACGAAGATGACGATACCCGCCACCGTTGCGCCAGTTCCACCACCAGCTCCCAGCACGTTTGACGCAACGAGAGGGCCAGTCATGTTGATATCAACGATGTTGATCCCAAGGGCGCCTGCGCTGAGCGCCAGAAAACCAGCAGCGATAGGGATCGGGAACCATAGAAGACCACTAAGCAGGAAGGCTTTGGGTGCTACAGCGCGCCGCATCGCAAAGGCGCGACTCCACCACACGTTATTGTGGAAAACCTCGCCAAAGCCGAAGAACATGTTGTTAAAAAACGCCAGCAGCGCCACGGGAAGGAGCATGTCCAGCAGAGCAGGCTGGTGCTCGGCGGTGTGCTGGTATACAGCGCGAATATCAACCTTTAGGAGAACAGCTGCGCCAATAACGACGATGCCCAACAAGATGATGACGCTTTGAATGAAATCAGTGCCAATCACGGCATAAAGCCCGCCAAAGAGCGTATAGGTAACGCAAACCAACAGGATGATGCTCATCCCCCACTCGAAAGGAATGCCTGCCAGCGCAGTGAAGAATGCGCCGCCTGCGATTCCCATCGAGACAAGCCACGCCATTGAGTAAAATAGCGTGATAAACAGGTAGATGAACCAGGCGGTGCGTCCGTAGCGTAGCCGAATAAAGTCGCCGCTGGTGAACCCATTGGGAATGATCTGGTGGATTCGGAAGGCCATGGGGGCGAACAGGAACAGACCGAAGCTTGCCGTCGAGTAGGCGAGCATTCCCCAGATCCCTTTTTCCAGCGCAAACACCGGAGCGAGCATGACGGTATTTGAGGTCACCCAGGTGGCCATCGTCGTGGCCGCGCCCAAGGCCATTCCAACGTTGCGTCCCGCCAGCATGAAGCCTTCATCGTCCTTTGCTTTGCGCCCCCAATAAAGCCCCAGCGCAATCCAGATCAGACCGTTAAAGGCCAGAATGATGCCGCCCGTCCACGGGCTGAGCACGTGAGTTACATGATCCATCTAAACCTCTCAGCTAACTTTGCGCGCCTTCTCCATTGCTCTGCAGTGACCCATACCTATCGCGCCAATCGTCAGGATGAACATCAATGACCCCACAGCGACCAGCACCCATACCTTGGTCATCGATATATAGTCGAAGCTGACCGAGACGGGCTCAGACCAAGGACCGGCGACTCCATCCAGATAAGAGCGAACCCGAAAATGGAACTGCCCTTCGGGAAAGCCGGTGAGCACTGACGCTCGATCCGGGCCTTGGTAGCGGACGGACGGAGAGGCAAAATCTTTGCTGTCAGCCTGCTGTAGTTCGAATATGACCAATGCGGATGGAGAATCCGAATTATCAGGAACGGTCCATCGAACTGTCACCTTGCCCTCTGGCTCAACTTGACCGGGAACCGGCGAAACCAGCTTCACCGAGGGTGGGCCCGATTGCGCCCGTAAAAACGTGGCGCCGGGAATTAATACAATGGCCAGCGCAAGGAGAACTGACCCTTTTCCTAAGATTGAATAACTAATCGTACCTTAACTGCGGACGTTGGGCGCTGCATTGGCTGCAAACGCGCGTTCCAGTATCGGGGCGAGTGTCGAAGGCTAGGGCACGATCAGTGAGCACCTCAAGGGTTTTTTAGACAATCAGGCAAATGCGGCCACCAGACAAAATCATTACTACTTATCTGACCGCAACTTAGCGCACATAAAACCTCACAAAACTTTCTCGGCAAGAAGACGTTTCACGACCTGGGCCACGGCTTCCATTACGCGAATCCAACCAGAAGCATCACCTTGGGGAAATCGCTGGCTAACCTCCAGTTCCAGCCCCATGTATGAGGATTCTGGAAAGCATGTTCGCAGGTAGGTAGTGAGGCCATCGTCTGTACCCTTGTAAGGCTCATTCTCGCGGATGCGTAGCGAAGAGTCAGCAGCGAGTAATCCCGCAAACCGACGAGCAACGATAGACTCAGGGTCTCGCCCGGGATCAAAGAGAACCCCCACATCCAGTTCCCGTTCCCTACCCTGCCAGACCGGCGCGAAACTATGGACTGACAGATGCAAAACACAACCATGCGACCGGATGAGCTTCCCGACAGCCTCCTGAACGCTTTGCCGATATGGCCGATAGAAGCGTTCCATAATCAGCCGCTTCTCCCGGGAATCGAAAAGAGCCGAGATTTCTGAGAAGAGCTGTGGATGGTCCTCCGAGCGGTTTAGCTCGATAAGCAGTCTTGAAACTTCGCCACGTATCAGGGGCGAGATCGTCGCGCGTTGGATTGTAGCAGAAAGCTCAAGCGCACCGGGATCCCATCCCCTATGTGAAGCGAGCAGTTCTTCCTGTCCCTGAAACGCATTCTTCCAGCGTTCCGGGATGAAGTTCGAGGCATGCTCGCAGGTGATCAGAAGAGGCAGAGAGGACCGACTCACTCCAAATCACTAATTGCCGCTGTCTGCCGGGAGCGAGACAGAAAGTTGCCGTCGCTCCAAATTGGATGTGGCCTTGTCGTCTGCTGGCCGGATGACCAGTAGATTAGCGTCGTAGGTGAGCACTCCCAGCAGAATCGCCGTAACCAACCGTTCCAGGCGTACGCGATACTGAGTACCGCGTCGAATCGGGTTCTTCTCATATGGATCTGACACAAAGGCTTCCTTCGTCTCTGGATCGTAACCTGTGAGGATGACAAAGTGTCCTGCAGGTTCGCCTTTGATGTCGTCGTCGCGGCAGGTAAAATCGGGCATCTCGCGCGGCGACTGGTACAGATACGTCGAACTGAGGCCCGTAAGAATCGGCACCCCCTTGCGAAGGTATTTCCTGAGCAGTCCGGCCTCAAGATCCGCCATGCGAAGCTCCCCTCCCAAGCGGGCAAATTCTGCGTAGGCTTCCGTGGCCAGCCTTCGCTTGGGCTCAACGCTGACCTGCGCGCGTGAACGAAGCTTTGCCTCCATATCCTCGGGCGAAAGCGTAAACCAAGTCGGATCGAATATGCGCAGGTTGTAAGTATACAACCGCGCCCGGTACCCACGGCTTAACGCATGCAGTCCCAGGTTGACCGCAAGCGTGCCACCCGTTTCCAAGCTCGGGATCTCTACCTGGAGTTGCTTGAGTGGAACTTCATCATCATAATACCGATAGAGCGCATTCAGGCAAGTGGGACCACAGCTGACGTCGTCCGGCTGAGCCATAAGGTCCAACCGGAGAAGATCGCCTGCAAACGGAAATGTTACGTCGCGCATGGGAGGATGTGGCGGGAGCCAAGTTCGAACAATAATGAATCCTGTCTCGCAATGCGGCAGACAGCAAACTTGAACGCTTGTTCATTTGCAGCTCCCAGATACCCGGTGCTGGATTGACACCGATATAGCTCCTGTCTGAAAGTCCCGTGAAATGTACAAGAAGGCACTTGTCCTGTGGGGTGGCTGGGAAGGTCACAAACCTTTCGAAATGGCAAAGCTAATAAGTGCTTCCCTGGATGAAAACGGCTGGGAAGTAACGCTCCAGGAAGGCGCCTCAGCCTTTGACGATGCCGAATCGCTGAAGACATACCAACTGATATGCCCGAACATCACGATGGGTAAACTCACGGAAGATCAGCAGCGCAATCTCTGCAACGCCGTGAAGGAAGGCTCGGGTCTGGGCGGGTTCCATGGCGGCGCAGGTGATGCATTCCGCGGGTCGCTGGAATATGAGTGGATGCTCGGCGGGCACTTCGTCTCGCACCCGCACGTGGGCAAGTACGAGGTTCGCAAACGCGCCATTTCAAGCGCAATCACTGAGCCCTTACCTGAGCGGTTCGAATACGAGTCCGAGCAATACTACATGCTGTGCGATCCAGCCATACAGGTGCTGGCGGAAACCCGGTACCGGCACGAATCAATCGATACAACGATGCCTGTCGTGTGGATGCGGACCTGGGGCCGAGGGCGCGTGTTTTATTCAGCGCTCGGGCATAAGCCCGAGGAGTTTGAGCAGTGGCCGTTTGTCTGGGACATGACCGTGCGCGGGCTGCTTTGGGCCGGGAAGGCGCTGGACTAACTGCGCCCTTATTAATCCTCTTCTTCAGGAAGCCCGACATCTGCATCGGAGATCTCTTTCTGAGGTTGAGTGGCCTGCCGAATCCACTCGGTGAGTTGCGCTGGGGAAACGACGTCGGAAGAAGGAAGTTCTTCAAAAGAGCGAAGGCCGCAGAGTTCGAGAAAGTGCTCGGTTGCTCCGTATTGTATTGGACGCCCCGGTAGGTCTGCGCGACCAAGCGCGGCCACCAGTTCGGCCTCCATCAGGCGAGCAATCTGCCGGTCACAGGAAACGCCACGAACTGCTTCAATCTCCGCGCGGGTAACCGGCTGGCGGTACGCGATGACCGCGAGCGTCTCCAACATCGCGGGACTTAATCGTTGTGGGCGGGGCTCATTGCGAAGCACCCTTACCCAACCTGCATACTGAGGTCGTATCGAAACCCTCCAGCCTTCCGGACCTTCCACGAGTTCATAGACTTCACCTGCATCATCGAGCTCTTGCTGAATCTCGGCCAGCGCTTCCCGGATCTGGCTGCCCGTCAACAATGCCGGCGCCTGGGCAAGCACCTCGTCCAGAACGGCCTGCTCATCGCCGCCGGTCTCTTCCTCCAGTTCTGCAGCCAACTCCTGGTGATACCGGGTGAGCGCAGTCTGTACATCCTTTAGCGCAAGGGGTTCTGAGGTGGAGAACAAAAGCGCCTTAAGCACCTTTCTCAGATTGAATTCCATGAGGCGACGTTGATCATGAGCAAAAATATAGCGTGGCGAAAGAGCAAAGGGCGCTGGCAGGGCTTGTTTTTCCTTTACCGTGTATCCTATTGAGACATTTTGAGGCCATGAGCCAGAACAACCGTCCTTACTCTTCGGTGGTGGTTGATGGAAATGACCGCGCACCGGCGCGCTCGATGCTTCGAGCCGTTGGGTTCACGGATCAGGACTTCAAGAAGCCACAAGTAGGGATTGCATCGACGTGGAGCGACCTAACGCCCTGTAACATGCACATCAATGAGCTTGCGGAGCATGCCGCAAGCGGCGTGCAGGCCGCCGGTGGACGGCCGCTCACCTTTGGCACGATCACCGTGAGCGACGGGATCAGCATGGGGACCAAGGGAATGCGTTACAGCCTCGTCTCCCGCGAAGTGATTGCAGACAGCATCGAGACCGTTGTTGGCGCAGAAGGTTTTGACGGGCTCATCGCTATTGGCGGGTGCGACAAGAACATGCCAGGATGCATGATGGCTATTGCTCGTCTAAATCGTCCTGCGGTGTTTGTTTACGGCGGCACGATTCTTCCCGGACTGCACAAAGGCGAGGCCTGCGATATCGTCTCCGTCTTCGAAGCAGTGGGCAAGCACGCCCGTGGCGAAATCAATGATGAGGAACTTGGCGAGGTAGAGAGAAAGTCCATCCCCGGCGCAGGTTCCTGCGGAGGAATGTACACCGCAAACTCCATGGCAAGCGCGATCGAAGCCATGGGCATGAGCCTTCCCGGCAGCAGCGCCCAGCTCGCGGTGTCTAAGGATAAGCGACTCGACTGTGAACGTGCGGGCGCAGCGGTGCTCAAACTACTGGACCTGGGCCTTCGTCCAAGGGACATCATCACACGCAAGTCTCTTGAAAACGCCATTGTCACAGGAATCGCACTTGGCGGCTCAACCAACCTTGTTCTGCACTTGCTGGCAATCGCGCATGCGGCCGAGGTTGATCTATCGATTGATGATTTTGAGCGTCTTGGCGAAACGACGCCCCTACTTTGCGATGTAAAACCATTTGGCCGCTACAACATGGCGCACATGGTGCGCATTGGCGGCATCCAGCCACTCATGAAGGAGTTGCTGGATCGCGGCCTTCTTCATGGGGACTGCATCACCTGTACTGGCAAGACGATTGCCGAGAATCTTAAGGACGTGAAGCCGTACCCCTCTTACCCGGACGAGCAGGATATCGTGCGGCCATTTGGACAACCTATCAAGCCGGAGTCGCACCTGCGCATCTTGCGAGGCAACCTGGCCCCAACTGGCGCGGTTGGTAAAATCACCGGCAAGGAAGGGCTCTACTTCAAGGGCGTAGCCAAGGTTTACGAAGGCGAGGAAGATGCATTGAAGGGGATTCTGCGTGGGGACGTTGTGAAGGGCGATGTTGTGGTCATTCGCAATGAAGGCCCCGTTGGTGGTCCCGGTATGCGCGAAATGCTCTCCCCCACCTCTGCTGTCGCAGGACGGGGATTGATCAAGGATGTAGCGCTGATCACGGATGGCAGATTCTCTGGGGGCAGCCACGGGTTTGATGTTGGCCACATCACTCCTGAAGCAGCTGTCGGAGGTCCCATCGGGATCGTTCAGACCGGCGACGAGATCGAGATCGACGCGGTAAAGAACAGCATTTCGCTGAACATTCCACAGGAAGAGTATGACCGGCGGATGGCGACATTGAAGCCAAAGGGATCCCCTGAAACGCGAGGAGTATTGGGCAAGTATGCGGCCCTGGTCTCCAGCGCGAGTCTCGGCGCCATCACTCAGCCTGAGTACGCGGCTGTGAATAGTCTCGTGGAGGCAAAGCTTGCACAGCGACAACAAGCCTAGACTTTAATCGCAAAACGATGCATATGCAGGAATTCTATTGCGCCTGCAGAAACCTGAGATAGGCTTATAGATTGGATACACTGGGCGAAGCGCCCACCCCGACAATGATTCGAGTAGTAATAATCGAAGACCAGACAGCGGTGCGGGAAATGGTCGCCCAAGTGGTGCGTTCGGATCCCGAACTAGAGGTGGTGGCGGAATGCGGCGATGGACATTCGGCTGCAGAACTCTGCCTGGATCTGAAACCTGACTTCGTCATCCTGGACGTCATGCTGCCCGGTCTCAACGGCGCCGAGGTGCTGCGCCGTTTCTCACGTCAGCTAAAGGATACGCGGGTTCTGGTATTCTCTGGCTACGAAGATCCAATCCTACTCAGAGAGCTTCTTGAAGCAGGGGCCCACGGCTTTGTTGGCAAGAGTGCTCCCCTATCGGAGCTAAAGCGGGGTATTAACGTAGTCTCTCGAGGTGGGAGCTACTTTGGTCCCGAAATCGCGCGCGTCCTCAGGGAGGCGATGACCGGACCCATGAGCGGGCAGCGCAGCATGCTTGCTAGCCTGACCAGCCGCGAGCGCGAGATCCTGCAAATGATCGCCGAAAGCTACAGCACAAAAGAGATCGCATCAAAGTTGGGAATCAGTGTAAAGACGGCTGAGAACCACCGCACAAACCTGATGCGCAAGCTGGACTTGCACGACGTAGCAAGCCTAACGCGATTCGCCATCGAACACGGCTTGGTAGAGACACCGGTGCGGCCGAATCTTTCATCCTAGACACTCGCTCCTTTCGGAGCGATTAATCAGCAGAACCGCCCCCATCAGTCATATTTTTGCCTTATTGAATTGGAGCAAAAAGCGATAATTGCGGTCTCTGTAGAATTATCTTTCGTTTTACTTTTCCGGCGCCTTCCGGCTCATGAGCGACCAACTAAAACACGAGTGCGGCATCGCACTGATACGGCTAAAGCATCCGCTCGATTACTATGAGCAAAAGTACGGCACACCGCTGTACGGCTTCAATAAGCTCTTTCTCCTAATGGAGAAGCAACACAACCGGGGCCAGGACGGAGCTGGCATTGGTTGTGTGAAGTTGAACATGCCCAAGGGAGAGGCTTACATGTTCCGCGAGCGAGCGCTCAACGAAAACTCTCTGGGAAAGCTTTTTAAGCGCGAGTTGAAGCGCTACGACAAGTTGGTGCGGCAAGGCCTCGTGATCCCTGAGTTCACGCAGACGGTGAAGCAGCACTTCCAGTTTGGCGGCGAGGTGCTCATGGGACACCTGCGCTACGGCACAAGCGGCGCCTACAGCGAAAGCTCCTGCCACCCCTACTTCCGCCGAAGCAACTGGGCTTCGAGGAACCTTATGGTGCTCGGCAACTTTAACATGACCAACGCCAGGGAGCTCAATCAAAAGCTCATCGATCGTGGCCAGCACCCGATTTTTGACACCGACACGCAGACGGTACTGGAAGAGATTGGCTATCACCTCGACGAGCAGCACCAGTCGATTTACCGGGAAGCACGTTCACGAGGAGTGCCGGGGCCAGAGATCCCAAAGCTGATCAGCGATCGGCTGGACATCGTCGATATCCTAAGGGAGTCTGCCAACATCTGGGACGGCGGTTATGTGATCGCGGGCATGGTGGGCAATGGCGACTCCTTTGTCTTGCGCGACCCCAACGGCATACGGCCCTGCTATTGGTTTGAGGATGATGAGGTCATCGCATTCGCCTCGGAACGCGTGCCTCTGCTCACGGTTTTTGAGAAGGACGTCAGCGAGGTCAGCGAGCTTGCACCGGGACATGTAGTCAGCATCAAAGCCAGTGGCGAGATGAGCGTCTGCCCATTTACAGAGCCTCGCAGACGCGCCTCGTGCTCCTTTGAGCGGATTTACTTCTCCCGCGGCAACGACCCTGATATTTACCGCGAGCGCAAGGCCCTTGGCGGCGCGCTCGCATCGCAGTTGCTGGAAGCCATCGAGTTCGATCTGGGCCACGCTGTGTTCAGCTATATTCCCAACACCGCTGAAACGGCGTTTTACGGGTTATTGGACTCCCTGCGCGTTTTCCGTCGCAATGAAGTCAAGGCAGCGATTCTTCGGGCACACGAGAAGAATGAGCTGACCGAAGACCTACTGGACGAGCTTATTCTTAACAACTGGCCACGGAGCGACAAAATCGCACACAAGGACATCAAGCTACGCACCTTCATTAGCCAGGAAAAGGGACGCAGCCGCCTCGTCAGCCATGTGTACGACATTACTTATGGGACAGTGACGCCCGAGGATTCCCTGGTGGTTCTGGATGATTCCATTGTTCGTGGCACGACCCTTCGCGAGTCCATCATCAAAATTCTCGCCAGGACACGCGCCAAACGCATCGTTGTGGCCTCCACGGCGCCTCAGATTCGCTACCCGGACTGTTATGGCATCGATATGAGCGAACTGGGTAAGTTCATCGCATTTCAGGCCGCCATTGAGCTATTGAAAGATACGGGCGCTCAGGAAGTTATAACGGAAACCTACCGCAGCTGCCTCGCCGAGCTAAAGAAGCCCGTTGAGCAGCAGGTAAATCGTGTGAAGGACATTTACGCCCGGTTTACGGACCAGCAGGTAGCGGACAAGATTGCGGAGCTTCTTCGTCCGCCGGAGATTGATTGGGATGGTGAACTGAAGATCGTCTATCAAACGATTGAAGACCTGCACAAGTGCCTGCCGGAGAACAGTGGAGACTGGTATTTTACCGGTAACTATCCAACGCCGGGCGGAACCATGGTGGCCAATCAAGCCTACGTGGACTATTTTGAGAAGCGCACCGGCCGATCTTACGACAAGGCTCCAAGCCTGGCCATGGCCAACAGCGGAGCTACCATTGGATCCATGGAAGGCATCCGCTAGGGCAAAGTTGCACGGCTGGATACATTCCGTCTTCATTTTTCGCGTTTGCTGACACATAGTGTGGCCATGGCATCTGTCGGGCTGATTATGGGGAGCCTCTCGGACTGGGAGTTGATGCGCTATTGCGCGCAAAAGCTCGAGGAACTGGGAGTTGACTACGAGAAAAAGATCGTAAGCGCGCATCGCACGCCAAACCTGCTGGCGGAGTATGCGAGCAGCGCTTCGGATCGAGGCTTGCAGGTGATCATTGCAGGCGCCGGCGGCGCCGCACATTTGCCGGGGATGACTGCAGCTTTCACCCATCTTCCCGTAATCGGAGTTCCAATGATGGGCTGGAGCGTCAACGGCCTCGATTCGTTGCTCTCTATCGTTAATATGCCCGGCGGGGTGCCAGTGATGACGATGTCTATCGGGAAAGCTGGCGCAATCAATGCAGCGCTCTCGGCCGCTTCGATTCTCTCACTGCAGGATGAAGCGCTGCGGGAACGCCTGATACGTTTCCGCCAGAAGCAGACAGAGACAGTGCTTGAAACAGAACTGCCAGATGCCTGAACCATTGAGTCCTCTATTTCCACCAGCAACCATCGGCATCATCGGCGGTGGGCAACTGGAGCGAATGAGCATACTGGCGGCCCGTCGTATGGGCTACCGATTTCAGGTGCTCGAGCCCAAGGCCAACTGCAGCGCGGGGATGGTCGCTGACAAGGAGATAACTGCAGCATACGACGACCTCGACGCCGTGAGAGAACTTGCGCGGGCCAGTGATCGCGTTACCCTGATGTTCGAGAATGTGCCAGAAGCTGCATTGAATGCAGTGGCTGAAGAGGGTCGTGCTGTGCATCCGTCTGCCGAGGTACTACGCATCTGCCAGAACCGACAGCTTGAAAAGGAGTTCCTGCGCAAAAATGGATTTCCGTGCGCTCCCTTTGCGGTAGTGCGCTCTGCCGAGGATGTAAAGGAAGCTGTCGATCGGCTGGGGCGGCCTGCTGTGCTCAAGACAGCGGCCTTTGGCTATGACGGCAAAGGGCAGTATAAGATCGACGCGGAAACGGATCTGGAAGCAATTTGGCGCGAGATGAACTTCCACACGGGCGTTGTAGAGCAGTGGATACCGTTCAAGGGCGAGTTCTCGGTTATTTGTGCGCGGTCCGGTAACGGCGAAGAGTCAGTATTCCCGGTCGCCGAGAACATCCACAAGAACCACATTCTGCATACGACGATCGTGCCAGCCCGTATCGGACCTGATCTCGAAGCCGAGGCCCGGTCGCTTGCACTGGAAATCGCCCGCACACTCGATATTGTTGGTCTGTTGGCAGTTGAGCTCTTTCTCAACAACGGGCAGTGGCTTGTAAACGAACTCGCGCCCCGCCCGCACAACAGCGGTCACTATACCTACGACGCCTGCGTCACCAGTCAGTTCGAGCAGCATATACGGGCAGTTTGCGCCCTTCCCCTGGGATCGCCGCGGCTCTTGTCCCCGGTTGTGATGGTCAACCTGTTGGGAGACGTCTGGAGGAACAAAGCACCTGCATGGGAGGTCCTTCTAAGAGACCCTTCTGTGCGCCTGCATCTTTATGACAAGGGAGAACCAAGGCCCGGTCGCAAAATGGGACATTTCTGTGTCCTGGATGAAAACTGCGAAGAGGCGCTAAAGCGCGCTCAGGATCTGGAGCAGCAACTGTTTGAGGAACAGAGTGCCGTGCGGCAACCAGTTTGAGGGAATGAAAGGGTTGCCTTGGCGTTCCTATTACTTGAACTGGCACTGACTCAGTGTCACTTTTCGGAAACTTTTGGATGAGCGAGAACAGAGAAACAATCGTACACTTGCTTGGTATCGGTTTGGACAACCGGGACGGGCATAAACGCATCACCAAGGCAGACGATTTTTCCGTCATTGGCGGCTCGCAGGAAACGCATGAACGAATGACCGAAACTCTCGTCAAGACCATGGAGAACCTTGAGCGCAAGGGAAAGCGACTAAAGGAAGCGGAACCTGAAGAGCTTGCGGAACTTCTTCACAAAAACACACCACGCCCTTGACTCGCTCAATCTGCGAGCAGACAGTTTCAACATTCCTCAAACCCACCATTAGCAGTAACTTGGAGATTTTTACTATGGCCGAGATCATCAACATCAGCAACGCGGAAGCTTTTGACAAGACCATCACCCAGGCGGGACAACCTGTCTTGGTCGACTTCTGGGCCCAATGGTGCGGTCCATGCAAAGCCATTGCGCCGATTCTGGAAGACCTAAACAAGGAACTGGACGGCAAGGTGCAGATTGCCAAGGTGGACGTTGACACAAATGCAGAGCTAGCCGGCCGCTACAACATTCGCGCGATTCCAACTATGCTTCTTTTCAAGGACGGTGAAATCGTCGACACAATCGTTGGTCTGACGAGTAAGGACGCATTGAAGGCCAAGATCGAAAAAGCCAGCTAGCGCGACTTGAACCAAAGCAGACTTTTCAAAATGCCGCTCGAATCTGAGCGGCATTTTTGCTTTTCAGAGTGAGCTGTCTGTCTTCCCCGGAAAGCTATTCGCTCCAGAAGAAATCGTGACCGCCGGCGTAGAATAATGTCCAGTCGCGTCCCATGAATTTTGCGGACGCGGGCTGCCACCAGATGAGAGCCTCAGCGGTTTCAGACCAAGCCCACGGGTAAAGGAAACGACCCGTGCGTAGTCAGCCATTCTCGGAGGACCAGAAGCGAAAGGTATCGTGGAGAATGATGCCCCAGCCGTCATCAAAAGAGAAATCGTATTCGGGCTGAGAGTCCTCCAGAGTCGCATCGAGAAGCTTCTGCCCTGCAATTCGGGTGACAGCTGCTTGTTGGGCGCTCAAGCGCTGGTGAATGCGATGGTAGGCGCCTTCATGAAGACTACGTCCTCGCCTGCAGGATACGATTGCTTAGGAAACTCCCCCTTCAGCGCGACGCTTGAGAGAGCAAAAATCAAGAACAGGATAGACCTTCTCATTGCAACAGCCATACGAGAACAAGCGACTTCTGGATGCACGTTCTCAAAAAGGCATCCGTAAGATGCAGCTCGCCTCCTCCCAACAGACTCAATCCAGGTAGCTGTCGCGGTAGGAATAGATTGTGAGGGCCTGACGCAGTTCATCCAGGCGCATTGGACCAAGTGGTTGAAGGATGACCTGCTTCGTTTCGCCGGGAAAGAGATCAAAGAAGTTATCGCTGAGCCGATGCGGAATGGCGTCTTTCAGGTTGAGGTATACCCGGTAGGCGACCTTGTCGCTCTTGAGGGTGACTGCAAAACCGTCACCGGCTGCCTCATCCACGTGAGGTTCGATGTTGGGATGTTGAAACTCCAGCCGCTTTGGCGCGGTGAGGCAGGTTGTGTTTACGTTGTCTTCCTGCCCGTCGACGCTGAGGCGGGTGCGGATGATCAGGTCGTTGCGGCCATGACTCTTGATAGGTTGATCAAGGTCCAAAGTTCTGCGCAGGACAGAAGATCCCGGTTCCAGGGCGACTGCAGTGCTGTCCTCCAGGATGACACGATTCTCCCGAATGGACCATAGTTGCCACTGCAAGTGGCCCGTCGCTGGTGCAGGACCATCGAACACGGTGTATATCTCAACGCCGTCTACTCCGCCGATAACACTGTTGGTGCTGGGGTGAATGATTTCCCTCCCCACCCATTGAACAGACACCAATGCAGGGGCGAAAAATCGCTTTGCCGCATAATGTAGCGCCTTCCAGCGGCCGCCAAAGTCTATGCTCGACCACGACGCGACAGGCCAACAATCATTGATCTGCCAGTAAAGGGCGCCCATCGTGCGCGGCATACTGCGGCGCATGTGTTCAATACCGAACGCCAGTGTGAACGCCTGCATGATCTGCGAGAGATAAACGGTTGCAGGATAGTCACGCGGGAATCGGTATAACTCGGCAATGTAGTGAAATATGATCTGATTACCGCCCCCATTCTTCTGGTGATTGTCCATTTCGGGGCCAAAGATGTTGCTGCTTTGGGTGAAGGTCCGTGCAGTTTCCACATGAGGAAAAGCCTGCATCCCAAACTCCGAGAAGAAGCGATGGTGCTGATCTTCATAGGCAGTGAAATGTTGTCTGGCATGCCAGACTCCCCAGAAGTGGGCGTCGCCTGAATCCTCGTTCTTTGTGTTGCCAAACAAGTCGTGCGGGTTGAACTCAGAGCCATGTATATAGTCCGCTCCCGGAAGGTTACGCTCCAGCGCCTCGGGAAGAATGCTTAAGAAGACGCGCTTGTAAGCCTTGGCGGCTTCTGAATCCGAGTTCAGTAACTCACGGTTGAGTTCGGCAATCTCATTGTTGCCACACCACAGGGCGATGTGAGGGTAATTGCGCAGGCGTTTCACCTGGTATTCGGCCTCTGCCTGAACCTGCCTGCAAAACGCGTCGTCTCCCGGGTAGGTAGAGCAAGCAAACATAAAGTCCTGCCACACCATTAAGCCACGCTCCAGGCAACCCTCGTAGAATGCCTCGGTTTCGTAGATTCCCCCACCCCAGACGCGCAGCATATTCATATGCGTCGCTACGGCTGAATCGAGCAAATCGGGGATGAGGGCCTGCCCCTCGTTCACAAAGCTATGCGCAGGAATCCAGTTTGCGCCCTTGGCGAAAATAGCGCGCCCATTTACCTCAAACCTGAAGCTCTCGCCCCACTGATCCGGCTCCCTGACAAGGTTGATTTCACATAGCGCCAGACGCTGACTCCGCTGATCAAGCAGGACATCTGCGACCAAAAGCTCGATCTCCAAGTCATAGAGCGGTTGATCGCCATACCCGTTTGGCTGCCATAGTTCAGGATTATTAACGAGTATCTCCACAGGTTCGCCGGGCTTTGCCTTTGCATGTGCGATAAGGCGCCCATTCCCACTCAAGCTCGCCACGATGGTCTGTTCCTCACGTTGATCTCCCTGAGCGGCGTCTTCTGTCTCGACCAAGATAGAAAGTCGACATTGGCGATTGGAATGGACTTGTGTGATCAGGTAATCCCGGATCCGGCTTCCCGACCAGGCGTGGATGTAGATGGGCCTCCAGATTCCGCATGTGGCCAGCCGGGGGCCCCAGTCCCAGCCAAAGGAGCACTGTTGCTTACGCACCTCTGTGCGGCCACCAATCTTGTCGCCAATGACGGGCGAGGGAGTCGGGTTCCGTCTTCGAATCGCATCCCACGGATTGCCAAAGATGATCTCCAAAACATTCGACCCATGCCTGACGTATCGCCGCACATCAAAGCGCCACCCGACGAACATGTTGTCTGTGGTGGCAACGGTCTCCCCATTAAGCATCACGGTTGCAAAGGTGTCCAAGCCTTCGCAAACCAACTCCAGGCGATCATGCTCCAAGTGAAATTTATCCAGGACAAAAACGCTGCGGTAGCGCCAGTCACACTTCTCTATCCACAATAGATCGAGTTCATTTCGACCATAGAACGGATCACTGATCAGGTCTTGTCGAAGCAAGTCAGTGTGAACGCACCCGGGAACTACGGCGCCCGTCCAGTCATGCGCCCCACCCTCTTGTTTGAACTCCCATCCGCTCAACTCGATCCGTTGCATGCGTACCAAAACAGCAAATCGCTAAGCAAAATCAACTCAGGGGGAGGCTTCCAGTAAAGTCCTACTCTCTGCAAGGTGCACTGCGTTGGGCGCCAGAGCCTCCATATTGCAATGCGAGGGGAGAAAAGAAGCTCAACAGACGGTGCGGCTATTGGCTTCCGTCGCATAAGTCTCTAAAAGACAAATCGATGTTTCTCGCAGACTTCTTCATTGCTCTCGTCGTTGCAGTCATTCTCGGGCTAACGCTTCACTTTGTGGTGGGTTGGCGTCACCGGCGCCTAGGCGCCAGCTCAAAGAGTCAGCTTGAGAATCTGATGTTCCTGATATCCACCCTCTTCGGATTCTGCTGGGCCGGCGGCGTCTGGCTCCCACCGATGGGTCCCGGATTCAGGGAATCTGCCTTGCTTCCATTTCTAATTACCGGAGCGTTCATCACGCTCCTTCTGATCACAACCGGGCTTGGATCCCAAGCTTATGGCGGCGTCCCAAGAAGAGAAAGAGCAACTGCTGAGGGTGCAGGACCCATTTTCGGCGCCTACTTCGCTATACTTCAGGCAGGCCTGCTGATTTTCGTGATCGTAGGGTACCTGGTCTAGATCATGCCGAATGACAACAACGCCGATGCCTTAGCGGTAGCTCGATGGGCGCGGGCTTTCGACAGCTATGGAGATTTTTCCATTTCAACTCACTTCCCGTGGGTGGATAACTGTCGCGTTGTATTGATTGGCGAGTCCACACATGGCACCCATGAGTTTTATCGACTAAGGGAGTTCATGACGCGGCAGTTGATTGACCGGCACAGATTTACCTTCCTTGCGGTAGAGGCAGACTGGCCGGACGCCGAGCGAGTGGACGCGTATGTGAGGCAGTTGGGTCCAAGAGAGGCCCCTGAGGGCGGAGTTTTCTCCCGATTCCCGGAATGGATGTGGCGAAACGCTGAGTTCCTGAGCTTTGTTGAGTGGCTTGAACAGCGAAACGCAGCGCTACGTGAAGATCGGAAGACCGCTTTCCACGGCCTGGATCTCTACAGTTTGCGCAGCTCAATCACTGAAGTGCTTCGCTACCTGGACAAGCGGGACGCAAGACTCGGGGCCTTGGCCCGGGAACGCTATGGGTGTCTCCTTCCGTTCGCCGAAGAGCCGCACGCCTATGGAGAGGCCGTGATGCTAAGGAGGCATCGCGAGTGTGAAGGTGAAGTCGCTGCGATGCTGGCGGACCTTCTACGCCGCCGCATAGAGAAAGCCCTCCTTGGCGGCGCCAGCGTTTTCGACGCCGAGCAGAACGCCCGGATCATCATGAACGCTGAGCGCTATTACCGCTCCGTCTATAGGGGCCCGGCTGAGAGTTGGAATGTTCGAGACCGACACATGTTCGAAACGCTTCTCGAGCTTCTGGAACTGCATGGAGCAGACAGCAAAGCCATCATCTGGGCCCACAACTCACATATTGGCGACGCCACTGCGACCGAGATGAGTCGTCATGGAGAGCTAAACCTCGGGCAGCTCTGTCGTGAGCATTTTGGGGAGGAGGCCGGATTAATTGGAATGGGCACTCATGGTGGTGAGGTTGCCGCAGCTCGCGCCTGGGACCAGCCCGTGGAGATTCGACAGATAAACGAATCGCTGGAAGGAAGCCATGAGCGCCTGTGCCATGATACAGGAGTGAGCCGGTTTAGCCTGAACCTAAGAGATGCTCCGATTGATGTAAAGCTAACTCTCAAGGAGGAACGGCTTGAAAGAGCCATTGGCGTCATTTACCGACCGGAAACAGAGCGGCACAGCCACTATTTCCATGCTCGGTTAGCGCCTCAATTTGACGGATGGATATGGATTGACCAAACGCAGGCCGTCACCCCTCTGGTTGGCGAGCAGGCAGAACGATTGCCTGCAACCCACCCTCTGGCGTAGCTTGCTCCGAGAGAGGGGCTACGCGCTGAGAACGCGCGCGTTTGCAATCGAGACGCCGCTGAGGATCGCTCCCACAATACCGAGATAGCCTTGGTCTGTACCGCAGAGGTAAAGGTTTTCGAGCGGTGTAATGCCATCGCGGCGCTTGAGCGGCGAGCCGTACACCGAGCCTCCAATATGGCCCGTGAACTTCTCGATCGTACGTGGCGTGAACATATCCGTGAACGTCACGCTCTTCTCCAACGGCTCAGGGGTTGCGGCGCCTGACACTCGATTAAGAAGTTGCTCCGCCTGTCCCGCCATTTTTGCATAACACTTTTCCTTTAGGAGACGGTATTCCTCCTCAGTGGCGTTCTTCCACGTATTGTAGTTGGCCAGTGACGTGACGCGCAGAATTCCCTCGGACAGCTGCCGCCCTGCGTAATCGTAGTTGTTTGGCAGGCAAATGACGCCGCTACGCAGATCCACAGGCTCTTCGGGTTGAGCGTACGTGAAGGTCTTGCCCGTGTTAAAGAAGACGATGGTGTCCTCCCAGCCGCGATCCTCGGGCTGGCCGGCGAAAAAGGTCATGGTCTCAGCGAAGGTGAGACGCGGGAGGTCCTTCTCGGCACAGAGTGATTCAGACGGAAACGGCTCAAGCATCGCCCAAGTCTCAGCGGCGCCGGCAGATGAAATCACATGATCTGCAGTGATGACTTCGCCGGTGTCGAGCTCAAGCGCCTTGACGCGGGCTCCGTTTGTGATGAGGCGGCGCACGCCACACTTCATCTTACGCTCACCACCGACTTCCTTGTATCGTCGCAGCAAGGAGCGGATGATGGGACGAACCCCCTCGAAGGGACGTGCAAAGCCTTCCAGAAAGAGCGCCCTGAACAACACGCAGAATGACTCCCAGTCTATATCATTCTGTTTCGGGCTGCCGTAGTAGAGGATCGGGCAGAGAAGCATCTCCACCAATAGGGGCTCCTTGAAGCGCTCAGCCAAAATCGCCCGGGCATTTCCAATCGACGCCGCATCGGGCGCAAGAGCATCGAACTCTCCGATGTGCTGGACGAGATCTCGAAATGCATCGATTGACGCAGGAAAAACCCGCGCTATCTCGGACTCGAGCAAATCGATACCATTGCTGAAGCGCAACTGTGCGTCGGGGAACAAAATGCGGCTTCCCTTCTGCGGACATAGCTCAAACTCGTCGCGCTGGATGCGCAGCTGGCGAAAGATCTTCGTCAGCGGACCCTTGCTCCCCTGAAGTCCGAAGTTGGTCAAAGCATGAAGGCCAACATCGCACTTACGGCCGCCGAGGAAGTAGAAACTATTGAGACCTCCCGGGGCATTGTGGCGCTCGAGAATGAGCACCTTGCGATCATACATGGCCAAGCGGATACCGGCGCCCAGGCCAGACATTCCGCACCCGATGATGACCGTGTCGTAATGTGAAGAGCTAAATTCCTTTCCTGCCACTTCTACCTCTGGGGGCAAGACGAGCATTGCCCTACCCCAAACGCAAGCGCTTCCAAGCCTATCCTAGGCCTTTGCCGCGTTGAACTTAGGCGTCAGGTAGTTGGCGCAGGAATCCAGCGTCGCCAGCTCCATGTAGTCCGCCTCAGGCACCTCGATGCCATGCTGCTTGCGCAACTCCATAACGATATCCAGAAAATCCATCGAATCCAGATCCAGCTGGTCGCGCAAGCGAACATCGGGCTTCACATTGCTCAGATCTTCGTCTGGAGCAATTTCAGCAATGATGTCGAGAACGACCTGCTTACACTCTTCCTTGGTCATGATCCGGTCGTTTGTAGTCTGCCTGAACTACGGTGCAACCTTTTTGATGATTACACAGGAATTGGTGCCGAGCATCCCGAACGAATTATTAAGAATCGTCTCTACAGTCGCCTTGACCGGTTGGTTAATTACAAGGTTCGGGATCGCGCACGCTTCATCCAGTTCGTCCACATTGATCGTGGGGTGGACCATTCCATCCTCAAACGCCGGAAGGTTTCCAGCAAGTTCGAGAGACCCAGCAGCGCCCATGGCGTGACCGATAAAGCTCTTGGTGTTGTTCACATAGGTGTTTGGACAGTCGTGGAACACCTTGCGGATGGCCTCACACTCCTGCGCATCTCCCTGTGGCGTGGACGTTGCGTGGGTGTTGACTATGTGGATGTCCTGAGGCTTCAGCCCGGCAACCGAAAGCGCTTTGAACATGCACTCTGCCTGACGCTCGGGATTAGGCAGGACAGCGTCTGTGGCGTCGCTGTTCATGTGGTAGCCTACGATCTCGCCGTAGATCTTTGCGCCGCGGGCAATCGCGTCATCCAGGCGCTCAAGGGTATAGATGCACCCGCCCTCTGAAACGACAATGCCGTTGCGCGACTTATCAAACGGGCGGCTGGCCTTGTTTGGATCTTCGTGGACCGCAAGCGCGCCCTGGCTCTTGAAACCGGCAAAGATGCCAAAACTGCGGGTGGACTCGCTCACACCGCCCGCGATGGCGAAATCGACCTCGCCCAGCTGTAACATTTGCATGCCTTGGATAAGTCCCGCATTACCTGCCGCGCAAGCAGCGCCGATTGTGTAATGGGGGCCAGTGATGCCCATATTGAGGGTCACCTCGCCTGCGGGGTTGTTGGCGACCGTGCGCGGGTTGTGGTGGTGGGTCCAGAAGCGGGTGTCGTAATCGTACTGGGAGATGTTATAGACCTCGTTCTCGGTCTCTACGTTGCCGTGCTCGGTAATCCCCAGATACACCCCTACCCTGTCCTTGTCCACGGCGTTCCAGTCGATGCCGCAATCCTCGACAGCCTGGCGGGCGCAATAGATTGAAATCGACCCTGCGCGAGTGCTGGTGCGAAGTTCCCTACGGGTCTGGTATTTCTTGTCATCGAAGTGACAATTACCGGCATGAACTTTACCGATGTAGCGATGCTCGATGTTCTCGATGCGCGCGACCCCTGCCAGGAGATTCTTCCTGAACTCCTGGAGATTATCTCCGTTTGGCGCTGCCAGACCGACACCTGTAATTACAATGCGCGAACGTTGCATGGTATGGGGGAAACTCTTTTTAAGCCATATAGGGCCGCCTCATGTCAATGCGGGGTGGGCGTTTGAAGCTGAGGACAACGATTTCATTAGAGGCTGACTGATCTTCATAGCGGCCAAAGCCCAAAGAGAATCTACCGCGCCCACCGGAGGCAAAAAAGGCGCTCCCTGCGTGGGAGCGCCCCGGAAAGGTAGATCCTTGAAGCCGACTATGGTTGACGGGATGTTCCTGTGCCGGCCAGCGGCGCCGTGCCGTCAAGTGGTCCGCGTGCGTTGGCTTCACCTTCAAAGAAGCCGTGCAGTTGGCGAATACGGGTCGGGTGACGCATCTTGCGAAGCGCCTTTGCCTCGATCTGGCGGATACGTTCGCGGGTAACATTGAACTGACGTCCAACTTCCTCAAGGGTCCGGCTGTAGCCATCCACCAAGCCAAAGCGCAGGCTCAGGACGCGGCGTTCGCGCTCCGTAAGGCTGTCGAGAACGTCCATGATCTTCTCGCGCAGGAGGCTGTATGCCGTCATGTCGTATGGGTTCTCAGCGCCCTTGTCCTCAATGAAGTCGCCAAAGTTGGTGTCGTCGCTATCGCCAACCGGGCTCTGCAGCGAGATGGGCTGCTGGGCCATCTTCATGATCTGCTGGACGCGCTCAACGGCGAGCTGCATTTCCTCAGCGACCTCCTCGGCTGTGGGCTCGTGACCGAGCTCCTGGAGAAGTTGCTTCTGGACCTGCATCACCTTGTTGAGGGTCTCGATCATGTGCACCGGAATACGGATGGTGCGCGCCTGGTCCGCGATGGAGCGGGTGATGGCCTGGCGAATCCACCATGTGGCGTAGGTGGAGAACTTGTAGCCACGGCGGTATTCAAACTTTTCCACCGCCTTCATGAGGCCCATGTTGCCTTCCTGAATAAGGTCCAGGAATGAAAGACCACGATTCGTGTATTTCTTGGCGATGGAGATAACGAGGCGCAGGTTGGCCTCGACCATCTCGGTCTTTGCCCGGTGCGCCTGGCGCATACCCTTACGGGTCTCACGAATGATCTCCAGGAACTCTGCAGGCTCGAGACGAATCTGCTGATGGATCTCCTTGAGGCGCTCCTTGACCTTCTCGGTGTCCATCGCCCGATTACGGCGGGTCCGGGCCTTATCGGCCAGGCTCAGCGTGTCGACCAGCTCGCTGATCTCGCGGACAAGCGGATCCAGAGTCTCAAGGTGTTCTTCAAATACCTTGAGCTTGAAACAGAACTTGCGAAACAGCGGACGCAGCTGAGACTCGTTGCGCTTGTACTTCTTGATGGCCTTGTCTGCGGCGTCGGAACCGTCCTCTGCGGCGAGGAACTCCTGCCACGCCTTGTCGAGCTTCACCTTAATAGCGTCCACCGCCTCGATGTTCTTGGGGAGAAGCTTGAAGTAGGCTTCACGGCTCTCGATCTTCTTATCGAGGACGACGCGATCAAAACGCTCATCGCGATTGAGCAACTTGCGAGCGAGGTCTGTCTGGAAATCTGTGGTGAACGCGCAGCTAAAGAGCACATCCATGGCGCGCTGTTCGGCCGTCTCGATGCGCTTGGAAATTTCTACTTCCTGCTCGCGCGTGAGCAGCGGCACCTGCCCCATCTGCTTGAGGTACATGCGCACCGGGTCATCCAGGATGTCCATCTGCGCATTACGCACCTCCATCTCGGAAGTTTCCTCGAGGCGCTGCTTGTACATCTCGACGTCATCCGAGTCGATGATGTCGATCTCAAGGTTCTCCAGAATAGTAATGACGTTTTCGATCTCCTCTGGAGAATCGACGCTTTCCGGAAGCCCCTTGTTAATATCCTTAAAGGTGAGGAAGCCCTGCTCCTTCGCCAAGCGAATCAACCCGCCGATGCGCTCATTGATGACGCCCTTCGAGGACTTACGCGATTTACGCACGCCAGCGGTTGGCGCACGGTCGGAAGTGACAGCGCTTTCGGCAGCCTTGATGCGCTTGGCCTCTTTTGCGGTCGGAACTACTTTTTCGTCTTTCAAAGGCATTTGTGGTGGCAATGATGATCGGATGATCTGGTTAGATCGCTGACTAGATTGCGATGCGTGGCGGATTCCTAAATGTTCTTAGAAGCTCGGATTTCTGAGATAAGAGTGTGCGTAAGTGCTCGTTTGGTTCCCCTGTATTGGCAACCGAACGGTCAATTTCCTCAATACGGCGCTGTCTGAAGCGCGCAAAGAGGCGATGTAATAGTTTTTCAGCTTCACGTTCGTGGTCTTCGACGGCCATGCTCGCAGATCGAGCTTGGAGGCCATACGCGCAATTACGCTCGGAAGGATCTTCCAGGTTCTCCAGAAACTCCTCTACGGAACCGCAGGTAGCTTCACGAAAATCCCAAATGAGCCGGCCCAAGAGGCGCCCTTCTGTTTGAGTATGATCAAGCCACTTATCATCAACAACTTTCGCAACGCGTTCAGCCAGTTCATGGTGCAGAAGAATCAGGCACAATAAGTCTGCTTCGATTGTTGTCAACCGTTTGGGCTTGCTTTCTTCCAGCGAGTTGTTCTCTGGTGGTCTGCGATTGTCGGGTGTGCGAGCCACGGTACGGATGAAATCCCGCTTAGCGGCCTCGTAATCTACGCCCAGAAAAAGCGCAGCCTCCCGCAAGTATTCGACACGCGCGATTTCGCTATCGCAGCGGGAGATAATCCGGGAAATTTCTGAAAGAACATCCGCGCGTTTGCGGGGACTGGCGGCGTCTCCCTCGGGCAAAAGCGCCCGAACGGCGAACCGCATGGGCGAGAGCGCCGACGCAATGGCTCTATGAAGTGGATCGGGCCCCTGGGTGGCAAGTAACTCGTCCGGGTCCTTTCCTTCTGGAATCGAAGCAAAAACTGCCTCCATGCCAGCCTCCATAGAGAGACCGACGATGCGCAGGGCAGCATTTTGGCCTGCGGAATCGGCGTCGAGCAGCACGACCAGTCTATCACTATGACGCTTAAGGAGCGACAATTGTTCCTGCCCCACCCCAGTGCCCTGAGGCGCAACCACTGTTCTGAAGCCGCTTGACCAGCACCGAATCGCGTCAAGCTGACCTTCAACCATGATGAAGCCATTGGGATCATTGCGCACAGCCTCGCGGGCCCGGTCGAAGTTGAAGAGCAGGCTACCCTTGTGAAAGAGCGGCGTCTCCGGGGAGTTGACGTACTTGGCCTTGAAGGTGGGATCGTCCTCGGGCGTGCAGTCGAGTTGCCTTGCCGTGAAGGCGACCACCTGTCCCTGGGTGTGCTCACGGATCGGGATCATCAGACGTCCGCGAAAACGCTCCCTGAGATGCTGAAGATTCCTGTCGCCCTCGCGCACGTAAAATAGCCCGGACTGGCGTATGGAGTCGTGGGAGAAGCCTTTTTGAAGCAACAGCTTTGAAAGACCCAGCCCAGTGGCAGGCGCAAACCCGATCCTGAAGTCCTCCGCCACCTCCATGCTGAATCGTCGATTGGTTTGCCAATATCTCCTGACGCTTTCCGCCTGAGGATTGTCTGCCAAAAACTCGCGATGGTAAGCCTCGGCTGCGATCTCCTGGATGTCCAGCAGTTCGCGCCTAAGGGATCGATCCTGGCGGGTGGGGCCGCCCTCTTCATAGTCGAGTTGTATATTAAACCGCTCCGCCAATGCCTCGACGGCTTCGGGAAACGAGAGCTTTTCGACAGTCTCGACGAAGCGGATGATATCGCCCCCCTGGCTGGTGGAGAAGCAATAATAGAACCCCTTGTCCGGATAAACGAAGAACGAAGGCGTCTTCTCGTTGGTAAATGGGCTAAGCCCCTTGAATGCAGAGCCAGCGCGACTTAAGCGCACATGCTGGCCGACCACGTCGACAATGTTGATGCGGTTCTTTAGATCCTCAACTGAACGCTGGCTGATCTTTGGCATTGACTGCAAGGCGCCCTGACCCGACCCGATTAAGGCGGTCCATACAGGAGTGATGCGCAGCTTAAGCGTTTTGCGTAAGCTGCCGCGTCAGGTATTCCACTGTGTGGCGCACACGGTCATCCTGTTCCATAACGTTCTCTACGGTGCGGCAAGCGTGGATGACTGTGCCGTGGTCCCGGCCGCCAAAAGCTTCTCCAATTTCCTTGAGGGGGTGCGTGGTGAGAACGCGGCAGAGATACATGGCGATCTGGCGAGGGAACGCAATGTTGCTGGGCCGGCGCTTGCTCACCATGTCGCTCATGCGCAGATCGTGATATTCGACAACCTTGCGCTGGATTTTCTCGATCGAAATCTGGTTCTGAGCCTCCTCCTGCAGGATATCCTGAATCAGTCCCTCAACGGTCTGAATGTCCAACGGCTTCTTAACCAGGGAGGCATAGGTGGCCACCTTTAGCAGTGCGCCCTCCATGCGGCGCACATTGCGTGTGATTCGCTGAGCCAGAAACTGCAGGATCTCGTGTGAGAGGTTGTAGTCCAGAGCGGCCGCCTTCTTGGCGAGGATCGCTGTGCGGGTCTCCAGGTCCGGCGCCTGGATGTCTGTCACCATTCCCCATTGGAAGCGGGAGACCAGACGGGCTTCCAGACGTGAGATCTCGCTGGCCGGACGATCGCTGGAGAGGCAGAGTTGCTTCTGGCAGTCAAAGAGGTCGTTGAAAGTGTAAAAGAACTCCTCCTGCGTGCGCTCCTTGCCTTCCAGGAACTGAACGTCGTCAATAAGCAGCACATCCACGCCACGGTAGAAGCGACGGAACTGGTCCAGCGAGTTGTCTCGAACAGCGCGGAGGAACTCGTTTGTGAACGTCTCGCAGGAAACATATACAACTCGGGCGTCAGGGTTGCGCTCGATCGTGTTGTGGGCGATTGCCTGCATGAGGTGGGTTTTGCCCAGGCCGGTCTCCCCATACAGGAAAAGCGGGTTGTATGCACGGCCGGGATTCTGCGCCACGGCAGTGCTCGCGGCCACTGCCAGCTGGTTGCTGGGACCAACAATGAAATTCTCAAAGGTGTTGCGTGGGTTCAGGCGCAGGGCCGCCTTCTGAGAAGCAACTGAACGGCTACCCGAGCGATGCTGGGAAGTGCGGGATGTCGAAGGGCTGGAAGGAGAATTGGTGCGCGGAGCGGCGCCAGTCTCGTTCTCGCGCGACTGTGCGCGGAGCATAACCTCCCATCGCTGGTCCGACAGAGTCGCCAGCTTCTCGCGGATTACATCAAGGTAGTTGTCCTCAATCCAGATTGCGGCAAAATCGTTGTGAGCGGAGAGGATGAGAATGTTGTCATCGTAAGACGCCTCGAGAGGCGCGAACCAGGTCTCAAAAACATCCCTGGGATAAAGTTTGCGCAGTTCATTTCTGACAGCGATCCAGGTATCTTCTGTAAGTGAAAGCTCGGCCATGTTGGAAGTGAAAGGGAAATGTTGTTCACAACGCGCACGGTAGGCGGCTATCGAGCCGCTCGACCCATGCCCAAGACAGCGAATTCGCTGCGTTCCAGGAGAAACAGGCTAAATCGCTTTCTTTCAGGCTGTGCTAGGATCGATGTCATAACTCGCTGTGAAATAAAAAGTTAAACACTTGCTCGTCGGCCACAAGGACCGAAAGCCCCTGAAACATGAGAGAGAATGGGATTATTGGAGTAGCCGGGCAAGCGCTATGGTCATCATAAAACCCGAGACAGGCCGGGGCTTTCAAGCTGAAGTTCTGCACAAGTTGTTCACATCGAAATCTGGACAACTTTTTGTCGCCAGATTGGCAGAGGTTTGCAACGCAGATTTCTGCTGCTGGAACTCCTGCTGGCAGTGAGGCTTGCAGCAGTAATCGCCTTGATGAATGACGATGCAAAGGAGCGTCAGAGAAAGAAGATTCTTTACATATCAACCCATCACGATACGTTGATATATCATAAATTCATGAGCCATTGCGTCGCTGAACTATTTGAACCCGGAAAGACTTTATTGTCCGTAGAATTCTTCCCGCCCAAGACTGATGCCGGAGGCGAGCAGATTGTGCGCACCGCAATGGCGCTGAAGAAGCGGCTGCAGCCTCGCTTCGTCTCCATTACATATGGGGCCGGAGGGAGCACCCGCGAAAGAACGCTGCGTTATGCCCGGGTGCTGAAGGATGAGTGTGGCTACGTGGTGATGCCGCACCTCACGTGCGTTGGCTCATCCCGCGAGGAGCTTTTGGAGATCATCCGGCAGTATCGCGAAGAAGGATTCCGCAACATCATGGCCCTGCGTGGCGATCCCCCACAGGATCACGAGACTTTCCGCCCCCACCCCAACGGCTGCCGCTACGCTAACGAGCTGGTGGAGCTAATCCGGCAAGAGGCGCCCGAGATTTGCATTGGCGTGGCAGGATACCCCGAGAAGCATGTGGAGGCAGATTGCGCAGATACCGACCTGATTAATCTTAAGCGAAAGGTTGATGCAGGGGCCTCGTTCATCACCACCCAACTCTTCTTCGACAACCGACGCTACTTTGAGTTTGTGAAGCGTTGCCGGAACATCGGCGTAACGATTCCAATCGTGCCGGGCGTCATGCCGGTCCTGAACTTACAGCAGATTCGACGCTTCTGTGAGTTGAGCGGAAGCCACCTGCCAAGCGACCTTGTCTCCCAACTGGAACGCTGTGGTGACGACGACGAGCAAATGCGCGAGGTCGGCGTCACCTGGGCTCACCGCCAGGTTCGCGAACTCATTCAGGAAGGCGCACCCGGTATTCACTTATATATACTAAACCGCAGCCGTTCGGCAATCGGGCTCGTGGACCGGCTGCAGGCGGATGGTCTGTTGCGCGAGGCGGGGGAATGATTGGAATACTGGAATGGTGGGGTGATGGGGTGATGGGGTGAAGTGACATTGAGGATTACCACAGAACCTCATCCTAGAGAGGAGTGATCACGGAATCTACCTCTAGTATATAAACGGGGCAGAGCCGCGCTGCTACGCGATAACCATCGAATTAGCGCCACCCTCGTCTGATCATTTTAACGATTCGGTTACTTATCCTTGACCCGCCGGGTATAAGTTCCACAATAAGTATTCCCCTCGTTAGCTTTTTTAAACCCCACTGTCGCCTTATGAAATTCCCACCCATGACTCAGCTAACCTGTGGCGTGCTTTGCTTGTGCGCTCTTTCCCCTTTCGCCCTGAATGCAGACCTCCTTTACGATGGCTCTTTTGATGAGGTGATTGGGACGACTCTTCCCGCTGGTTGGGAGAGCACCCAACCCGAGGGCCTTTCCGTTGGCATAGCGACTGGCTCACTTAGTTATCCGGGCCTGGCGACTTCTGGAAACAAGTGGGAACTTGATAACTTCCGGCTGGATTCCACTACCCTAACGAACAAATATACGGACACGCCGCTCAGTTCCGGGCAAACCGTATTTTTCTCGTTCCTCCTGAAGGTTGCGATTGCTCCAACAGGCTCTTCCCCTTCAGGAATCATGCGGCTGGGCAGTTCGGCTGGGGGAAATGATGTCGCGGCCATCGGGTTTGGCCCCGCCAGCGATCCTGACAATCCTACTAATTTCCAGCTTTCCGTAGACGGTCAGCACCGTGGGTTTTCGAATGCCGATTCGGTAAAGATTGGCTTCTTTGACCTGAATGAAACGATTTTAATCGTCGGCTCATACACATACGGCTCGGGAACGAGCGCGAGCTTTTGGATCAACCCGGACCCGCTGGACCTTGGAGCGCTGGCCGCACCGACCGCCGACTACGTAGATCCGTCACACAGCAACCGGCCAATCGACCAATTTGAGATAGGGTTTTCCGGACAGAGTCAGGTTCCGGGCAGCTGGTTCCTCGACGAATTCCGCATTGGCTCCTCTTGGGCGGATGTTACACCGGTTCCAGAACCCTCCACTTATGCATTTATGTTAGGGTGTGGCGCGATTGGATTCGCAGCACTTCGCAGGCGCAGGGCATCCTGACTAGATGCGTGCCTGTAGCTGAATCATTCCAGGGACAGCGAGTGTTCCGGACAGCGTTGCCAGCACAAGCAGGAATGCATTTTCAAGCGGACAGAGAACTCATTCTCCGCAGCCTCTGCTAAAGAACGTGGAACGTTTGGTTCCACGTTCTTTGTTTTAGGTCCGCGAATAACACCTGCCCAGCCACCTATACCATCCGGTTCGCGGAGAGAGTCCCGGTCGATAAGTGAGATGTGTCGCCGTTGAGTGCGAAGGCGAACCCGCTCGCTCCTTCGCGAAGGAGCGACAGGAAACATAGACCTGCCGAGAGCGCCTCCTCAAACGTGCATAAACCTATGGCGCCACCCTCTACCGTGCTCTATGCCCAATGATGAGGATGTTGCCCTCGTTGTTTTCGAAGAGAGCCTTGACCGTCGTGCGGCATCGCTCCATGCACGCTTCCCCGCTCTCAGGATATTTGGGTGTTCGAAGGGATTCGTAGCTTGTGCCTATTCGAGGAAGATCCTTCACAAGAGACTCCAGTTGTGGGAATGGAGGAGATCCGGTGAACCATTCGGAATTCAGCCATTCACACACCAAATCGACACACAAGGGTAGGTCCAGCGTTTCAGCGATTAGATAGCCTATCTGTCTGGTCCTCAAAAACGGAGACGCAATATGTGCTGAATGTCCTCTCCCTGTAGTCGCGAGGCAGGGCATCCTCAACATTCCCAGCCCAAGTTCACAATGTCTCCTGCCCGAGCCTACGGATCTCCTGCATTAAAAGCTCTCCGACCTCATCTGCTGTTCGAATGCGTCCGTCCACTTCCCCTTCCGCAAGAGCCATGATCAACTTAAAGCGCGTAATTAGAGCGGGATTTGCGCGCATAGCTTCAAGTAGACGGTATTCCCGGACGTTCAACTGTAACATATTCTATAGAAGACGCTAAAACGCAAAGAAGCGGCATGTGGCGTTAAATATAGAAATTCATTTATTCTCTCCCCGCACTTTTAATCACACCTAAATGCATTGCGGGAAAGTTGTTGTTTGCGTCCGAGGTTTTTTATGGGTAATGGAACGGTTGGATATTTAAATCTTCTGGCCCCCTTGCTGTGCAATGTGAGGTATGCCCAACCCCCTACCCCCCTCGAAATGAGAAAACTGATTGTTCTATCGATTGTATTGCTTGCAGCTGCCGTTGTTGGACGGGCGCAGATCACGAAGTACGGTTATGAGGTGACTGATGATCACTTCATCGAAACCGAGCATTTTCTTGGATTGCTCTACGTGGCTGAAGAGGGGTGGACGTACTCCTATGATATCAATGCTTGGTTATGGGTCGACGAGACGTCCGGGGATCTAAGCACTCAGTATGGGATTTGGGGATATGTGCAGGGGATACCAACTGAGGTGAGCGACCAGGTTGATGAAACGATATACGGGTATCCGGAAAATGAAGGCATGATAGAAACCGGAAATTTCCTTGGTTACCTCTATGCCGGCTTTGCGCCTTGGGCGTACGCCAACGCCCTGGAAACGTGGCTGTATCTTTCAGAAGGGGAAGACACGGATTTGGCCAGCAACCCGAACACGTGGGTTTTCTTTGTGAATGCATCGCCGAGAGCCACTACAACCACCCAGCTCACCCAGTATGGGATCACCTGGACGTTCGCGGAACCGGTGACCTACGGCAAGTTTGTTACCGGCGATTATTGGGTAGTGGGGCCCGTTGAGGTGATTAGCATCACCAACGACCTCAACTCACCAGATTACACGCCCCGCGATGGGCAGAACGGATCGATGGTAAATCCTCTTGTGGGACATGACCGCGGGCAGCAAGGCTATGAAGAAGGGCGCAGCAGCTATGTCGCTTCCCTAAACGCCGGGAGACCAAACGGAGATCCGCTATCCGCGGAGAACCCGCTTATCCTGGCGCCTGGGAGTTCGTTGGTTTCAACGGTCAGCTGGCTCTACAATTCTCCCACGGATAAGGAGCCGGGAACTCCAAACTTCAGTAGCGGCACGCCACGCTCCGCCACGCGCAGCGCGTCTGTACTAACAGTGTTGGAAGAGGCCCCACCAGCAAACGCCTTCCGACCGGCCTATTCCGGGACAGACAAGACCGTGCGCTACACGTGGGATGATCTGGACAAATCGCTATTGCTGGAGCTCACACCGCCGTCTGGGAGTTTACCAAATGTTCAATCGCTGGAGAACGCCATGGCCCGACCGTGGATTGATCACGTCTTTGAGTGGACTGGCGCGTTCCTGCACCCGACCATGAACATGCCAAACTATGGCCGGGACATGGGCAACGTCGTGAACAATACCTCGTTAATGCTGCATCTGGATTTCTCCAAGCTGCCTGGCCAACCGAGCAAGGACAAGCTGCTGATAAATCTCGTGCAGTACGGCATTGATCTGACCGGCATTGCAGACAATGGAGGCGGTTGGCGAGCCAATGGCGGACATGCATTGGGGCGCAAGTGGCCCATCTTGTTTGCGGGTTTGATGCTCGACGATGCTCACATGAAGGACGTAGGCAACTGGCCGAGAGAATACAACGTGGGCGTGGAGTTTCAGGAAGACCAGAACCATTTCTATATCAGTCAGGCAGACGTGGATCTTACGCACAGCGGCTCATGGGCGCCGGATAGCCGGGACGTGACCGCCGGGACGGTCACGCCATACGAAGTAGAACATATCGGTATTCCTGAATGGGGCATCCGCCACGACTACAGGCCGACATCTGACAACGGACACTTCGACGCGAATTACCGGCCCATCAATGGAGCTGTTACGCCGGGCATCGCCCTGTCGGCGCTCTTGATGGACGCCCGCTCACTGTGGAATCATGAGGCCTTTTTCGATTACAACGACCGGTACATGCAATGGACGGGTGGCGAAGGAGGCGCGAATGATGTTTCTGCGTTCGTAAAGGGCATGTGGGACCTCTACCGCAAGGATTACCCACCGATTTGGGAGGAGGATGAGATTATCTGGGTTAGATAGTATTCCGTCCCTTATTTAAGGAGAGCCACGTGTTTAATTATCTGCCAACAAAGCCCGCCGCAAAGCCGCTGCCAATGAGAACACACCTCCACTTAATCCATGAGCAGCCGCCCTGGCAAGTTCGTGCAACGCAACGTCGCCGGTATTAACCCAACCTGCGCAGTCGTTCCTCTCTTTACTTACCTTTTCCACATTTGCTGATCTCACCTTACAGTTCGGCCCCAGGCTCGGATGATGAGATCCTCTCAAAACTTGTGTTCATAAGGTGCCCATTCACCCGCGCTCCATATACATCCCAGTCACGCGGGCGCACTACCAGATTCTTAGCGCCCATCTCCAAAAGCCTGCGGTGCAGCGTATAGCCAAAGCACCCCGCCTCGTAGCAGACGACTACTTGCTCTTCCATCTGCAACTGCTTATCCATCCAAACCAAGAATTTCTCTGGGGTTAACTTCTGGCCCGGTTGCAGTGGCTCTCCATCGATCTGCCGAACGACAATGTAATACTTCTTATGGATGTCTACGCTGAGCTTGATCACCTAGCCCTTGCTTTCATTCTGTGTCTTCGACGTGGGAGTGTTGTTTTTCATGATCAACCGTTAGGTTTCTAGCGCTCGTCCTCCTGACAACTTCCATGTCATCTTTGTTTTTTACTAGACGTTCCCTGTTAGTTTGAACTATCCAAGCTATATCTAAATCGCTCCTTAACGAACCGTGTCCGCTCCCTTCAACTACTCTTATCATCCGCCGCCCACACAGCGGCAGCGAGAGCTGTTGGATAAGCATCTGGCTTTTTATGAGTCGCTGGCAAATGGAGAGCGTACTCCTACGACTGCCGATCAAGTGAAATTCGTGGCTGTCGTAAGGGAGGAAGTTTCGCCGACAACAGAGCACGAATTTGCATACCTCGCGTATGTTGCTGAGCAACGTAAAGCTAAAGCGCAAGCAGCAGGTGAATCGCCATCGATTCTGGGCGACATCAAGAAGAAGCTGAATACGAGCGTCCTACAAATAGAGGAACGTGATGATCTGAGCGAAGATGAAAAAGCATCCAAGATCATCCATATCTTCTCTGCCATTTGCGCGGCGGCTGCCGTGCAGCCTATTCCCTTTGCGGACATTTGGATACTGACGCCTCTCCAGGTGATGATGGCTGAGCGGTTGGCGGCGATTCGAGGTCTTAAGGTCGGTGAAGCTGAAGCCAAAAGAATCCTGGCTGAAATCGGGAAGGTAGTCGGGCTGGGGATGATCGCTCAGCAGGTTGCGCTGGGGCTCTATAAGACGGGGCTGCCGTTCCTTGGTGGTTTTACGACGATACCCTTAGTTTATGGCCTCACCTATGGGATAGGTCGCGCCCTCGACCACAACTATCAATCGTTGCGCAAGGGCAAGTCTGCTTCACCCGATGACCTAGCGCGCATCTTCAGGCAATCGCGCGAGCAAGGGCAGAAGGAGGCGAGGAAGAACCAGAGCGAAATCAAAGGCATGCTGAGCTATTGAAGAATACTGTCCGATACCTTCGTCGTAATTTTGATGAGCTGTCTATAGCGGCCATTCTGGGTGGACTGGCGGCAAAGGGACGTGGTGATGCGTTCTCGGACGACGAGCTTTCGGTGTTGGCTGCGTTGCGGCGGGCTAGCTCTGTATTCGAGAGTAAAACGCCAGATGAAATCGGTGAAGTTCTCTCCGATATGGACGAACGACAGGTTGTCGGGCTGGTGAGCAACGTCAAAGGCGTGCTCCACGAGATGGAATTTGTTCAGATAGAGAATGCTGACGGCGATACCGTGACCGCTTCCATCTTCGCCTCAACCAATCATCCAGATTTCGATGTCATGCTGTTCGATAGCGATAACGGGACCTGGAGCCAGCTCCAGCTGAAAGCAACCGACAGCGAAGGGTATGTGCAATCGTGGATAGACGCTCACCCAGACGGGGAGATTCTGGTTACTGAGGAGATCGCCGAGAAGATGGATCTTCCTAGCTCGGGTTTCAGCAACCAACAGCTTACCGTTCGGGTGGAGGACTTCATTGATAAGCTCAAGGATCTGGAGGACCCCAGCGTCATTGACTCCCTGCCGTTGCTCGCACCCATTTCCATTGCCATCGCATCTTGGGAATCCGTGAAGCAGTGGAGGCAAGGGCGGCTCACGACGCAGGAATTGCAGCGAATCCTGATGATCCTGACGGGGAAGAAAGTCCTCAAGCTGAGCGTGATCATGCTGCTCATGTCGATTCCCGTAGTGAACGTGGCCACGGGTGCCGCGTTGCTCGCCAAACTCATTTTCCAAGGCCAGTCCCTATTCGCCTCACAGAAGACCCACGCCTAATACGCCATGCACTCCAGAAACAACTCTTCCCGAACCATACGTTCAGAAGGCGGGCTCCTGCCCAGCGACTTACTCCAGCGACTGTCCTTGCGGGATGGCGAGTTGCGGGCTTGTCCGACAGCAGTTATCACCTCTCTGGTAAGAAGCTCAATTAGGTCATCAACCGTTCCTGGCACAGACAGCGGAAGGGGGCAGGGATTGATTTCCATCTTCTGATGTTTTGGCTGGCGGAGGAAGGATGTCCCAGGTGGAGGCGATTGGCGAGCCAGCGGTTGGTGGCGCCGGTCCCGGATTTGATCTTCCAGGCTACTTAGAGCCTCCAAGGGGCGGCCTTGCGGGCGCTGGAAAGATCATGCTCACTGTGACCGCTTTCGCGCAGGTAGCGTTGAGCGAGAGCTTTCTATATCTCTTCCTTCTTCTCGGGCTCCGACTCGCTCACTGCCAGTTGCTGTTCGTCTCTCTCATGTCCTTCGAGGATTTCCAGCGCCCATTCCCGCGCACCGATGAACCAGCCCCGGCAAAGCTCCTTGCGCAGGCGCTCGTGTTCCGCTGGCTGGCACTCGCGTTTCAGTGCAAGGTCCGCCCATTAGCGGTGCAGCTCGCGCTCGCCTTTCTTGTAACCAGCGACTTGGCGCCAGCGTTCGTCATGCAGGCGAGCCGGCCGCTGACTTTTTCGCCAGAACCATTTCGAAAAGCTGCCGTGCATGAAATCGCGCAGCCGTTCGAGCGGGATGATTCCTGCCCCGTACTGGATTGAGGTGCTCAGCACTCTCAAACAATGCCGTCTTAAAGGCCTCGGCGGTCAAGTGCACATCGAACAGGTTCTGCCGGTAGATTCCCCTATTGAGAGAAGAGCAGCGTGGCAGGAGTAGAGGTGATAAACACGCCCCTTCAGGGCTTGATGGAGTGTGGTTTCGGGTTCATGGGGCGTTGCCCCATGCTGGTATATTTTGTCCCTTGGGGCAGGACATGGTCGCGTGGCACGATGCTCTGGCAGGGCGATTGGTATGACCTTCAGGATTACTCAGTGCTTGACGGGATTGGGTCTGGTATTTGTTCCAAGAGCGTTCCCAAGGAGGCGTACTTTGCCCTTTTGGGGCAGGACATGGTCGTGTTGCACGATGCTGTGGCAGGGCGATCAGTGCACCCTTATCGGGATGACTCGAAACTTGATGAGACAGGGTTTGGCATGGCGCTCTTGGGGCGTCTCTACAAGCAAGTATAGTTTGCCACTTTGGGGCTGTGCAGTGTCATATTGGCTAATCGCGCCGAGGCGATCTTGGATGGGGATTCCTCGTGATGATTTGAGGCGTGTCTCAGTTGTATGCGCTCCATTGTCGGACGCGAGTGGTATTCAAGTCGGTGGAAGTTGTGGGAAAAGGTCCGAAAAAAAGCGCTGCAGTGGTGGCCGCAGCGCTTTCGAGAAAGTTAGCGATATCTTTCGCAACTACTGGACGGCGTCTTCCGGGAGGGGGTCGATGCAGCGGGCGAGCAGGTGTTCTTCCCCACCCTCCTTGATTAACGAGTTCGCGTAGTCGACGAGGTTGTTTATCAGGTGTGGCCCGAGGGGCGACTTGTCCATGGCGCCTGCGACAGGAAGGTGGCAGACGATGACGTTTCCGCGACCGATCGGGATGCGGTAGAGCCCGGCGCCCCAGAAGTAGGCTGCAGGGCGCGTCCACATATGCATCGAGAAGGCGCCGAAGAGTACTTCGCCGCCTGCGTTCAGGATGTCTTCGCCTGAATCCCACTTGCCGGGGAACATTTCCGCGTAGGCGTAATCGACGATTCCGCCGGACGGAAGGTTCCGGAAGATGGGGTGCTCGAGCGCGTACGGGCAGGTGCGCATGACGGGCTGCGGACGCAGGAAGGTCGGGAACAGATACTCGTAGAGGGCATGGACCTCTGGCTCGAAGAGCACTGCGCAGCCGCCAAGACGAACGATTTTGGAGAGCTGCCCATAGAGTTCGCCGTAGAACGCGCGGTTCTTTGGCAGAGGCTCCATGTTCAGCAGGATCGGGGTGTTCTTGCCCCGATAGTTGTTACCAAAGGTATCGATCTTCCAGCCGGCTTTGCGCAGATAGGCCTCGATACGGCCGTCGGCGTCGCGCATGGCGACATGACGAGGCTCACGATCGGCAGGCGCTATCACGCGGAATTCGAGATTGTCTTCGTTTACCTTGCCATCGACGCCAGTGAAGCGAGCTGTGGCGCGCCAAAGTCCACTGGTCAGCGTCAGGTCCAGAGTGGTGTCGAGGACTGCGCGGACGCGCGTGCTTTCTGGAACATCCACTTCTGTCGACCAGACAGACGCACCCGAATCCTGGGCGATGGAGACAGTGACCTTGCCCTGATAGCGGTAACCGTGATCGGCTGTCAGCGAGACGTGAACGCCAACAGGATCGCCTTCCGCGAGGACACGGTTGGAGAGCTGCACGCCCACGGCTGGATTTGCGGAGGCGTTGCTCAGCGCATCATAGAGCGGCTTGGGGCGGCGCCAAACATCGGTTACGCCAAAGAGTTCGCCGCTGGCGTCCGCCAGTTGGCAGAAGCACATACCCGACACATGTGGGTTGCAGCGGATTGAGTGAGCGATTTGACGGTTGTCAGTCGCCATGGATTTGCCAATGGCTGCAATGAAATCATTGACCGAGGCAATGTGCTTGCCCAAGCCGCTTTGCTCGAAGCGCTGTTTCAAGGAATCGCTGAAGTCCTTGTGCACCTTCCAGTCCTCAAGCTGACGCTCTGCTTCCTCAGCCGTATATTCGGCCAGTACCGAATCGTAGTCCGGCGGAGTTTCCGGAGCGCCATATTCAGCAATGAAGAGCAGCTGCCCGGGCGAAGGAAGCTTGCGGTAGCTCTCGATATCCGCGCTCGTTGCGGGGAAGCGGCAGTATTTATGGATGTCGAAGATCTCCATGAACTCAGACTTCCACGGCAGCATAGCGCGTGAAATCTGGTAGCCAGAGGCTCCGGAGTCGTGGATCATCGTGTCAGGTCCAGAGAGCACCTTCTTTGAGAAACCGCCGGACGTATCAATGATGAGCCGCGAGGGGTCGATCTCGCGGGAGACAAGAGCCATTTCCCTGGTGATGTCGAGAACCTCCTGGGGATCAAAACCGAGCAAGTGGAAAGACTCGTTAAAGAGGCCTACAATGACCACGCTCGGGTGGTTTGAATCGCGCTCGGCCAGTTCGCGAGCTTCGCGCATGCAGCGTTCGCGGGTACGGGGGCCGTTAGCAATCCAGCCAATCGGCGGTTCGTGCATCACGAAGAGGCCAATCTCGTCGGCCATCTCAAGGTACCAGTGCGGAGCCGGCTTCATCGTAATACGGATGAAGTTGAACCCGCGCCGCTTGACTTCGAGCAGTTCGTTGCGAGCGAACTCCCGATCCTCCGGGAGCGTCAGGTTCCGCGGATAGTGGCCTTGGTGCAGGAAACCATTGAGGAAGACCGGCTTGCCATTGAGTGAGAAGTGCTCGTCGCGAATGGTGAACTCGCGCACCCCGAAGGTTTGATCCAAGGCGTCAATGAGCGCACCATCGTGCAGTAGCTCCACCCGGGCCTTGTAGCGCACAGGATTCTCCAAATCCCATAGCTGGAGCCCGTCTGAGCTGATCTCCACAGTGCTGCGGCTCTCGCCTTCTTCCAGATTGAGCTGGAAGGTCGCTTCCTGGATGGGTTCGCCACCATCGAGCGGAAGGATCGAAACCCGAGCTTCAAGATTGATGGTGTCTTCAGCATCGAGATGAACGATGTCCACCCGCAGCTTGCTGGTCTCCAAGTTCGGGAAGACGCGGAGAGCTTTGATCGCATTGAGCGGACGGCGGATAAGGCGGACGCCCTGCCAGATGCCGCCAAAATTATAATACCAGGCAGACTTCCCTATCGGAATATCGCTTTGGTTCAATGGAGCGCCGGCGCGGAAGCCTTCGATCTCGCGGTCGGTCGGCGGGTTGATAACGCGCACCACCAGGCGGTTCTCCTGGCCGGGATTAGCTGCGTTTGTGGCGTCGAGCTCGAAAGTTGTGAACCCGCCTTCGTGGCTGCCCAGGTACTCGCCGTTCAGCCATGCTTCTGCGTAGTAGCTGACAGCGTCAAACTCGATGGCTATCTGGCTGCCTTGCGCCCAGTCCGCAGGAACGACGACGGTCTTCTCGTACCAGCCGATACCGTCGTAGTTTGGATGCCAATATTCCCATGGACGATTTACTTCAACGGACTCCCCGTCCTGCAGGCCCTCGGTCCATTTGCTCCCGAGTCCGACGCCGTCCGGGTCCAGTTTAAGGCGCCATTCGCCGTCCAATTCGATAATGCCACGCTGCTGAATCATTTTCTTTGGGTAGGTAAAAGGGAAGTGTTGGGTCGGTCCCAAAATGAAGCGAGACCAAACCTGACGCTTGCGACGAAAATTGCCTCCACGCCGGCGATTTGCAGCGCTCGACATTCAAGACCCGTGCGGCAAGATAATGGGCTATGCGCTTGCCTACTCATCTGCTTCTATTCCTGACGCTTATAATCGGACTGGCTGGCTGTGAAAGTCCACGCAACGGAACCGCGACCCTCTTGGCTCCGGGACAGCTTTCACCATTTGACGATATAAGAATGGCCGATGACCCTGACTACGGTTTCAGCGAGGGAAAGCCTATCGAAGTAGGCGGCTTTAACAGCGTCGGGCATCAGTATCAGTATGAATTCATGAGCAACCTACGTGGGCCGAACGGAGAGCGTCTGTCGATGCACCGGGTTGGCTCATGTTGCGGGTTCAGAACAAAGAACGGAATCAATGGCATTGGCCTGCTCGATGTATGGGAAGTAACAATGCCAGATGGTTCGTTGAGAACGCTCTTTATCAGTTCCTACGACCTGCGTGAGCCTCGCGTTCCTGTCGGGTTCACCTACCTTGGCTTGCCCGAGAGGGTTCACGGCAATGAGATGAAGCCATCGATCAACACAACGATCCTCCGGCAAATCGAGGAAGTGGCATTGGAGGATGGAATCAGTGAAGCAGAAGCCAAGGTTCTGGCGCAGTATACCATGTTGGAGTCGGGACGGAGCGTTTCTCACGATTTGAGCACCCCTCTGGTGATGGACACTAGCGGTATCTACTTCGTCGGCTTCAGAAAGAGAGGCAATGAAGATACCCCGTTCGACACCAATATTGCGGAGTTCCTCAGCAGCGGGGGCGCAGTATTCATGATCACACAAGACGGGACAGTTTCGGAATGGAGACGCGGCGACGATTGATCGCCTTCTATTTCCTGATTCGTGGATCCTAGATGCGAAACCTCCCTGACAGACCGGCGCTGCATCCCGGAGAATGCAGCGCCGCGTGTATGACTAGTTCAGGTGATGAGAAACTGTTTAGCCTTTGGTGCGAATGTAGGCCTTGATGGTCGCCATCTCTTCTCCCGGATTGAGGGGCCGAATGATATAGTCGCCAGCTGCAGCGGGGACCACAAAGGTCTCGGCGTAATGGACCTCAAAAGGCTCGAAGGCATTGCTTGGGCTCTCAACCACAGCCGCGCTTCCCTGGACAAGGTTGAGGACATTGACTTCGCCGTTGGACTTGTGAGGCACTGACTTTGAGAACCAGTGTCGGCGCGTTTCCAATGCTTCACTGGGATAGAGGCCGGTTCGCTCTTCGCGCCAGCCATCGCCTTCAGCAATTGGTTCGAACTTGTTAATCAGGTTCTTTCGCACCCAATTCTCCCGGCGAGACCACTTGATGTTCTTGCGACCACGATCGAGATTAATGGGACGTGGAAGCCCGTCCAGACCCAGCCGTCCCCAATCCCAGAGCTTAAACGTGAACATGTAGGGCGTATGGCTTATCTCGAGCACCATGGTGTCTGCGCCCGAGCAGTGAATTGTCCCCGCAGGAATCAGGAAGTGGTCGTGCTTTTTCGCAGGCCAAACGTTAGTAAAATCCTCTGCTGGGAATGGGGACGCAGGATCCGTCTGGGCGATGTCGAGAGCTTCTAGCATCTTCCCGGGATCCGCATCTTCACGCAACCCGAGGTAAACCGTGCCATTTGGCTTTGCGTCGAGAATGTAGTAGCTCTCGTCCTGGGTGTATGGGATGCCAAAATTCTCCCGCGCATAATCCACGAAGGGGTGAACCTGATAGCTCAGGTTTGCTCCGCCCATGGTATCGAGGAAGTTGAAGCGGATGGGAAACTCTGGCCCGAAACGGCCGTATGTGCCCAGGCCAAGCAGATTCTCAGGCTCCTGAAATACAAGATTGATGCCCGGCGTCTCGAAGGAAGTATCTCCAAAGCGCAGCATGAGGCTGTTTTCCTCCGGAACGCAGTCAAAGCACCATGCATAGTTTGGCTGTGCAGGATCCAGCTGGAACTTCTCCTTCATCCATTGTCCGCCCCATGGACCCGGATCGAAGAACGGAGTGAGGCGGAATGGCCGCTGACTGGCCTGACAGAGCGCATCGCGCAACGCGTCGCCAGTAACGATACGAGGATCGCCTGGCTGCGTTGTGTCCAGAAAGAAGTCTATGCGATCCCAGATCTGTCGCTTTAGCTTATCGCAAACGCGCCAATCGATATAGAAGGCACGCTTGTATTGGAGCGAAGCCTTCTCTCCCTTGTTGGAAAGCCCAAGGTTAACCACCTCGCCCCGACGCTGGCGCAACTGGCCTTCCCAGCGCGGCATATCTGCATAGACCAGAATATCTGGCTCGCACACCAGAGACGCGCCGGGACCATATACAACCGTTACTCCCGACTCGCGCTTCTTGTGTCGAAACGCGTACGCTTTCTCTTGTTCAATGAAATCGCCCATTGCAAGGCGGGTCATAAAGCCGAAGAGAGGATCATCGCCGCCGCTGTAGGGAGCGGTGATATCCAGAACCTTCTCCTCTGGCAGGAAGAACTCGCGCGTTGTTTGAAGAAGCTCGGCTCCATCGGTCAGGCCCGAGAGTGCGTCGATAAGCTCGGCGTCGTGGAGGCCGGTATAGCACTCAACAGCAACCACGGCATGGCTTCTGCCAGACAGGCCTTCGCGCAACTGCTCAATCACCGAAGGCCAGCCACGCAGGCATTGTTGTTCACGCCCCTTTACCTGTATAAAGGGGTTTTTGTCATAATTGGAAGGAGGCATATGCTTATTCTCCGGCTTCCGGACGGGCGTAGTCGTCGTCGTAGCGCTTGATGTCTGCCTGCTGCCAGTTGCCAAAGGCAACCTCGAGAACGCGGCAGGGTTTATCGCCCACACACGTGAGCCTGTGGCGGGCGTTTGCAGGAATCCAGATCTCGTCTCCTGCATTGTAAACACGAATGTCGTCATCCACCTGGACCTGGGCGCCATCATCGATAACGATCCAGAGCTCAGCCCGTCCCGTGTGGCTTTGCAGCGAGAGGCGTTGCCCGGGCTTAACCGACATAAGGCTTACGGTGCAGTCCTTGTTGTGGGCATACTGCTTGAAGTTGCCCCACGGGCGTTCAACAAAGTCAACCGGAGGCTTTTCTGCCGGGATTGGCTTGGTGACGTACGAAGAAATTTCCTTGTTCATGGTTTAGTTGCCTGGGGATTGGGATTGGGGCCGCCGGTCGATAATCTGGGGGGCTCCGTTACGCTCAACGACCACCTGCTTGAAGTTCTTCTCGGCAATAGCGCCATAATCGTGCCCGGCGTTGAACGGGTAGACGCCGAAGTAAACCAAAGGCTCTGAGCCCGTATTAACCGTTCGGTGAGCCGTGTAACCCGGCACATAGACAGCATGGCTCATATCCAGCGGCGCAGACCAAGCCTCGCCAGTGCGTTCATCCTCCAGCAGCATGAGCCCCTCACCTCGGAGGCAAATGTAAACCTCTGCAGCTTCCCTGACGCTATGCAGGTGCCCTTTGGTGAGGTAGTACTCGTCGCCGACTTTGCCGGGATAGAGCACTCCCAGGCCCAGGTGCAGCTGGCCGTCGCCGTTGTGATCGTCCAGGGAGGAAACAGTGTAAAGAACCGGGTCGCCCTCCTGAAGCGCCTCCTCGTAGGCCCTGGCGTCTGCAAACACGCCTATGAGGTCTGAGAGACGGCGGGTGACCTGTGGGCGGCCCTTGAGCGTGAATGTTTCCCAGTCAATGGCTGCCAGGATATTCTGCGGCAAATTGCTCATGATGATAGATTCCCTAAAGCTTGAGGGACTTGAGTCGCTCGATAAGCGCTGCCGAAGGCTCTACGCCCTCTTTTTGCATAGCCAGGAGCAGGCTGCCGCAAACAGGAGGAAGCTCCGGCTCATGGATGCTTGAAACGCAGTCAAGCGCCAAGACGGCCTCTCGCAGCATGGCGGAGTAGCGAATCTTTGATTCAGCCAAGCCTCCGGCGAAGACGACCGGGAGAGGATTCCTGTCGGCCCCGATGGCGCGGCCTGCCCCGGCAATCAGGGCAGCCAGACCCTGCACGCCTTCCTCCATGAGCGCCAGAGCACGGCGGTCGCCGTTTTCTGCGCACTCGAGGATCGTAGGCGCCAAGCTTGCGATCTCAGACACGCCCATGCCGTCCGTGTAAACACGGGGAAGCAGGTCGAACGGATGGTCCAGCTTAAGCTTTTTGATGATCGCATCGGCAATGGCGGACGGTGGTTCCCGGCCATCGACGACCTGTGCGGTGATTCTTAACCCTTGGAGCCCAAGCCAGTAGCCACTGCCAATGTCATCAAGCAGGCATCCCCAGCCCCCGCAGTATGCCGTGGCGCCATCTTCGCTGCGGCCAAAGGCATGTGAGCCAGTACCGACAATGAGGACGATGCCGGGCTTGCCCGTCATACCGCCGGCCAGGGCCGATTCACTGTCGTTTCGCACATCCACGGCGGCGGTCTCGAGATCCAGAGCCCGGGCCACGATCTCGATTACAGCGGAGCGGTCTCCCTCAGCTTTCACCCCGGCGGCGCCAACAAAGGCAGCGTTCAATCTGCCCTCGGCAGTGATGCCTTTCAAGGCCGCGCGGTATGCGTCCCGGTAGTTCTGCTCCAGGGCTTGCTTATCCAGGTTGTGCAGGTTTCCCGGTCCACCACAGCCATAGCTAACGAAGCGTCCGTTGACATCTGCAACAAGCGCTCTGGTCCGCGTGCCTCCGGCATCAAATCCGACATAAAGATCCACAGGAATAATCTGTTGCTGCATGGGTCGATAATGTCGAGGCATGCGTTGACCAGAAAAGCAAAATTAACAAATTATAACAGGATGCTTAGTAGAGAACGCCGACGCAGAATCCTGTCTGTCCTCCATGAGCGCGGTTCCGTAGAAAATACAGAGTTGCTTGGGGAGCTGAAGGTGAGCGCGATGACTCTGTGGCGTGACTTGAAGAGCTTGGAAGAGCGAGGTTTGATAAGGCGCGTCCATGGAGGGGCAGTGCGGATAGACGCCCGCATGGAGCCTGCATTTGAAGACAAGGAAACGCTGTATCTCAACGCCAAGCGGCGAATTGCATCTGCAGCCGCCAATCTCGTCGAGTCCGGGCAAGTGTTATTCATGGAAGGAGGGACAACCGTGGCGGAGCTTGTGTCTCACCTGCCAGAAGAGAACCTGACGGTGCTGACCAATAGCATTCGAATCATGGCGCGCGTGCATGCGTCTCGGAACAAGCTGCAAATGAACGCTGTTGGCGGAATGATGAGCCCGCTTTCAGGCAACTTGGTTGGTCGCGAGGCAATCACGAGCCTCAGTGGGAAGAAGGCAGACATATTCTTCATGAGCGCTACCGGGGTATCATCCGGGCACGGAATAACAGACCCGAACTCGCTGGAAGTAGAAGTAAAACAGGCCATGGCCGAGCGCGCGAAGAAAGTAGTGCTCCTCGCAGACGCATCCAAAATTGGACGGCGATCACTGATACGGGTCCTTCCGTTTGAAAAAGTGGACGTAATGATCACCGACAGCAGAGCAAGTCCAGTAGAGCTCGAGGCGCTTGAGAAGGCAGGTTTGAAGCTGATGATCGTCTAGGCGCCGACCTCGCCTCAAACGGAGACAAGAACATCCTGATGAATCGTGCGTTCTGAGTGAACCGGCTAGGGGAATATATTTGCATGCGGCCTGTAGATAATGAATGATGCGGTGCTCGTCAGTCGATCTGCGGCAAATCGTTCTCCCCTCCCCAAGTTGACCATGAAAAATCGTGCAGCGAAGGCGCCTGAGTCATCAAGCGCCGGAGGTTCTCCTTCAAAAAACTTAACAGGTTCAATAAGCCACGCCCGGATAGCCGAGGAGGCAGGTGTCTCCCCCGGCTTGGTGTCGGCGTTCTTTAGCGGCAATCACTACAGCCCAAACCGTCCGCGCGGGATCGGCATTAGCGCCGCCACACGCCAACGCATCAAAGAAACGTGCCTGCGCTTGAACTATGTTCCAGACAATCCTGCCGGGTTCTTCAGGCTTTATCCGGAAAAGGCCGACGTAGGCTTTCTGCTAAATGAAAACGTGAGGGACGGATTTTCAAACCCGTATCACTCGCTCATTATTGAAGGCTTCGCGAAGTTGGCGTTCGAGCAGAATGTTGATCTGAACAACCTGTTTTTCAGACAGGAGCACGACTACATGCTGAGCCCGGAAGCTCTGCCGAACGCGATCCAGCGTGGAGCAATCAAGAAAGTTGCGCTGATGGGTCTCCCGCCAAACTACTCCCTGTTGTTGCGACTAAAGCAGTTGGACGTGGCGACCGTGGTACTGGGACTGGATCCTGATCTGGATGGCATGGTATCGATCGTTCCAGACTATTTCGAAGCCGGACGGACGGCGATCCACGAACTTTACCGGAATGGTCATCGGAGAATCGCCGTCTTTGCCGCATACCATAGCAGCAGGCACCGGTATAACGGGAAACTGCTTGCTCATGGATGCGTCAGCGCCGCCAAGGAGTTGGGTGTACCGTTGAACGAAGAGGATGTGGTGGAAGTGGACCTGAGCTCCAAGTCCAGAATGGCGCCGGAGGAAATGTTCAAAAGCCTGAATCCACGGCCTACAGGAGTGTTCTGCTTCGATGACCAGATGGCGCGCGTCCTGATCAGCACCCTTGCAGAGGCAGGTATACGCACGCCTGATGACGTAAGCGTCATTGGTTGTAATGATGATCGCTACAACCAAGAGCTCCCCACGCGACACAGCACGATCCATGTGCCGTGTCGTGAAATGGGAATGCGGGCATTCCAGGAGCTGACGCGCATAGCAGTGGACGGTCCTCCAAAGAAGCGGGAGACGATTTTGATGCCCGTAACCTACGTGGATCGGGGAACAGTGAAGGATTGTTCGACGGTCTCCAGCTAGTCTTCCAGGCGGAGAAGAATTGCTGGGCCCGGAACAAGCACTTCACAACCATGGTGGACCGTGTCTGAATAGAGGAACAGCTGGTTCTCGCCCTGGTTTAGCCAAGCAGGATCGATCGGCGCATCGTCCAGGGCATAGAAGTGGTTGGCCCCCTTGATGAGGCCGGAATGGTAGTCGCCTCGGTTGAAACGCAGCGGCGTTGATCCGTGCTCGTGGTTTTCGCCGTTCCAAGTACGGATGAGTAATCGCGCTGCCGTTACCTTATCCAATGGTATCTCCTCCGGGATGAAGAGGAGGGAGCTGGCCTCAATGCGATTGCGCACGAGGGTGATCGGAAAATTCTCGGCCGCAACCATCTGCACCGAATGACTCCGCTCTAGCGAGAAGCCTTCTACCGGCTGGGTAATCCGGTAGGTATTTTCCCCGTAGCGAATGATTGCGATGAAGCTGATGGCGCCAGGCTCCTGATCCGGAATCCATGTGACATCCCACGTCGCGGAAAAAGGGGCGTTGGAATCCTGCCCCACAGAACCCTCCGCCCGGTCTGGTGTAACGTTGAAACCGTGCCAGTCGTAGAACTTGTTGTCTCCGTCCTCATCGTATCCGTGGTAGCGCACGAAAAACTCCACGGACTCAATCGCTTCTTCTCGTGCGGATTCAATGCGAAGAACGATGGATTCGCCCGTTATTGTCTTTCCGGGGACATCGACAACAACGTTCGCATGTGGAACAACAGCTTGATCCTCGCTGCACCATATCCGAAGGGATATCCAATACCATCCCCATTGCCCCCACCAGTGCTTCCCCTGATATTCCGGCGCAATTGTGCCTTGAATTGTATTGTCGCCATCGCGAAGCCACTCGATCGGCACTTCGATCACTGGGTTTGAATCGTTGAGATACTGAACACGGCCATACGGCATGCCCACGAGAAACTCGTTTACGGGGATCTCGATGCGGTGCTCGCGATTCAGTATGATCTGTTGGCCTTTGGTTCCGCTGTGGCCAACCCAGTGATGCATCGTAAGTTCAGCCCGAACGGCGCCATGAAGGTTGACATCTTTGAATGTGAATGTGGGGTTGGGGAGGAAGACTTTGGCGTCGTCTCGCTTAACACCGGGATCTGTAACCCGCCAATTCGGCCCCGTGCGGGTGTTGATCACATACTCCCGGTACACACCCGGGTGTAGTTCGCGAGCCAGCAAGGGAGCCGTTTGGATCAAGGCCAGGAAAACAAACAGGAGACCGGAGGAGATTCCTCGCAAGGGGAGACGGAGCATTGGGACACATCGTTGGGGGTTATATCAACAATGCAAGTAGACCTCCCCAGTGTGTCACACCTGACGAATCTGGCGAACAATTTATCCCGTTAGCGCCTCAACTCTACTCTCGGACAAGACGACGGCCTGATGGCGCCGCTGCGTCGAAGCCAAGGCTCAGCAGCGACTCCAGCCGGTCCAAACTCTCATTCCAGCTCGTGTGGAATCCCATTTGCATGTGCTTTCTGCAGGCTTCCTCTGTCCAGTGGCGCGCCCGGACGGTGTGTTGGGTCCTCCCATCTGAGAGGTCTTTCAGTTCGATGCAGGTCGTGAAAAAGCAGCGAGAGCTGGGACGCCAGCCAGACTCGAAGGCGTCTGTGAAAACCAGGCGTCTGCAAGGGACGACTTCCAGAAAGACGCCGCTAGACTCGTATTCGGCTCCATCGGGGGCGCGGGACATTGTGCGAAAAACGCCACCCGGGCGCAGGTCCATCTCGCAGAAGGGCGTTGTCATGCCATGCGGCCCCCACCACTCGGGCAAGCGCTGTGTCCACGCGGCCCACACGACCTTCGGCGATGCGTGCAGAATACGCGTGAGCACCAGCTCCCGAGAATTAAGACCACTGTAGATTGCTGGAAGACGCATGGCGCTAGCCTAGGCCTCAACCGGCGCGCTCATATGGACAAGCTCCCATACGTGCCCGTCAGGATCGCGGAAGGCGTGTTCGTACATAAAACCATGATCGACAGACTCCCTGAAGGTGCTGCCTCCAGCAGAAACAGCCTTGCTAACCAAGGTATCAACCTCTTCACGGTTATCACAGCTCAGGCAGATAAGAACCTCTGTCGTCTTCTGCGCATCACAAATTTGTCCGGGTGTGAATTGCCTGAACTTATCATGCGTCAGAATCATGAGGTAGATCTCCTCACTGATGACCACGCAGGCGCCAGTATCATCTGAAAATTGCTCGTTGATGCTAAATCCCAGCTGGCAATAGAAGTCCTTGGACCGGGCCAAGTCCTGAACAGGAAGGTTGACGAAGATTTTTCGACTCATGGAGTTACTCCCGGTTCAGGAACTTGCGCGGGTTGGATTTCGAGCGAGGCCATCGACGATGACATTGAAGCCGCTGTAGAACATCTTGCTGGAGTCGAACGGTATATCCACGCCGTCACAGTACTGTGCGATCCTGGGATCCTTCATGACCTTTTGATTTACCTCGTCGCGGTGTTCCCGGGACTTGTAGGTGATCCATGCGAAGACGACCGTCATGTCGTCGGCGAGACCAAGGCCGGTGGCGAACCCCTGGCAGTGCTCTGAGTCAGCACGATCTTCGAGTACGCACTCCTTGTAATCAAGAGCGCCGTACTCCATCCAGACTTCTGAAGCTTGCTCAGCCATCTGGCGATAGGTTTCGACCTTGTTCGTAGGGATAGGGATTACGAATCCATCGGTATACATGTGTTTTCCTTTCGTGTTGTTCAAACAAGACGACGGGCCGAAAGTGGAAAAACGGACAACTATTCGTAGACTTTTTAATCAGATGTCCTGATTGGGGTTGCTCAGGCGTCTTATAGATAGAAGAAAAAACAACCCAAAATTGTCATGAGTATAGCCGAGAAATCGAGTCCGTCGACCTATCTACTCCTATTCCGCAACACCGGCCCGGAAAACTACAAGGGCTTGACGTCCAAGGAGAGACAGGAACTCCTAAACCGCTGGAACGCTTGGTACGAGAACCTTGCGCGAGCAGGAAAAGCCATCGAAGGCCAGCCGTTGGAAACCGACACGCGTATCGTCGCCGGACCAGCAGGAGAACGCATCACGGATGGACCGTTCCCGGAAGCGAAGGAAGCCGTGGGCGGGTATGTAAAGATATTAGCGCAGAGCCTGGACGAGGCTACAGAAGCTGCGCGGAGCCACCCGGCACTGAACTACGGGATGCTCATAGAAGTACGACAGGCGACAGACGATTGTCACCTTGGCGTCACCGCGCATCACCGGAAACATGCGCAGCCTGTGTGATCCGTCTTAGTTGTTGTATATCGGATGCCTGAAGCGCACAAACAGAGTCAGCCTGAGCAATTGGTTGAGAACTTCTTTCGCCATGAAACCGGGCGGCTACATGGCGCGCTGGTGCGCATGCTCGGAGTGCATCGTCTGCAATTGGCGGAGGACGTAGCGCAGGAAGCCATGCTACGGGCATTGCGGGCGTGGTCGATGGGCGGCCCGCCAAAGAATCCATCAGCGTGGATTACACGGGTGGCCATGAACCTGGCGAAGGATGCGCTCCGGCACGAGCGGGTAGTCGTGAACAAGGAACCCGCGATTGTCACTCACCATGAGCAGATGAGCCCATCTCCTGCAGTGGGCTGGAATCACATGCAGGAAATACGCGACGACCAATTGCGGCTCATGTTTGTATGTGCACATCCGGAGATTGGAGCTGATTCGCAAGTTGTGCTGGCACTGAAGGTTCTTTGCGGATTCACGACGCGGGAGATTGCAGAGGCCTTTCTGAGTTCGGAAGCCGCTATCGAAAAGCAGTTGACGAGAACAAAGAAGCGGATCAAGGAGCTGGGGGTCGGTTTCGAGATTCCCGAAGGTGAGGATCTCGCCCCGCGACTAAATGGCGTTCTGGGGGCGATATACCTCCTCTTCAATGAAGGCTACAAATCGACCGGCGGAAGCCAGCTGCTGCGTGAAGACCTCTGTAGTGAGGCCATACGGCTGGCTTCTATTCTCGTCACACACCCCAAAGGAAACACACCGGCTTCGCATGCGCTTCTTGCTTTGATGCTGCTGAACGCGGCCCGATTTCCCACACGTATGGACGACTCGGGGGCCATTCTGCGGCTGGACGATCAAGACAGGTCGAAATGGGACGCAGCAATGATTGATCGCGGTTTGGAACATCTGGCCCGGGCGGCGCAGGGAGATTCGCTCACATTGTACCACCTCGAGGCAGCGATTGCGGCGACGCACTGTACTGCCCGCGACTGTGCGTCGACAGACTGGGGCAAGATCCTTCGCCTGTATGACGAGCTTCTAAACCTCCGCCCCTCCCCCATCGTCGCGCTAAACAGAGCTGTGGCGCTTGCACGTGTTGAGGGGCCGGAAGCTGCCCTCGAGGCGATCGAGAACCTGCCTCAGAAAGATCGCCTGGAAGGACATTATCTCTACTGGGCGGTACTCGGAGAAATGCATGGTCAATTGGGAGACAAGAACGCCGCGAGTCAGGCCTACAAGCAAGCGATCGAGCTGGTGTCGGTAGATGCAGAGCGTGAATTCTTAACAGCGACCCTTGGTCAACTCAGCGAGTCCCGGAAGCGTTTAACACGCTGATAATCACAACTGCCAGGCTGGAGAAATCCGCACCACCCGGCGAAGTAGCTCCATCGACTTTGAGTGGGGGTGCTTGACCTCAGGCAGCGCAATGGCATCAAGGCACAGACGTCCCTTTGCCAATGATCCATTTTGATACAGAACAGAAGACCTTTATCCTTGGGGGTAAGAGCTCGGTATATGTAATGCGAGTCCGGGAGTCGGGCGAGCTCGTGCACATGGGCTTTGTTCCCGCAGCCCAGCCGAAGGAAGACGCAATCCAACTCAGCGGGCTGTCACGCTACCCGAGCCAAGAGTTCAACTTGGATCCATGGGGGTGGCTATATGAGCTGCCAGCGACGGGAGACGTATATCATCACCCGGTGGGCCTGGAGGTCTCTTTTCCAGAGCCTCCAAAGCGCCTGTCTGAAGTCGAAAGCAATCACACTCCTGTTCGGGACTTGCGCTTGCGATACTCCAGTCACTCGGTTGTGACGGATGAAGCGCCTGCCCTTGCGCCCCAACATGGCCTTCCTGTGAAGTCGTCAGCGCCGCGAGAGACTTTGAAGATAGAACTTAAGGATGAAGCTTATCCCTTTGAGGCGACCCTGTTCTATCGAGTTTCCCCAGAGAGCGACGTGATTGAACGCTGGGTAGAGCTGCGGAATCGATGCGGGTTCCCAGTACGGGTGGAACGGTGCGACTTTGGGGGACTGTTTGCTCCCAACGGCCGTTACGAGGCGACCTACGTGACGGGTGTATGGGCGCGAGAGTTTCATCTCGCTCGTACGGAGATAAAGGCCGGGCAACTGAGTATTGAAGGACAGGCCTTGAATACCGGGCACTTTACCAACCCATTTGTCTATCTGACGATGCCCGGAGAATGCGGAGAGGCGCAGGGAACCGTTTACTTTGCGGCGCTGGCCTATGGCGGCGCCTGGCAAATGAGGGTGGATCGCAGACCATCCGGAGCGGTGCAGCTTCTTGGAGGTTACCACCCAAGAGGCGGCGCATTTGATTTAGCCCCCGGTGAGAAACACCGTACGCCTGCCATTGTCGTTGGCTGCACAGACGAGGGACTGAGTGGCGCAAGCCAGAGGTTGCACCAATTCACGCATAACCACGTGTTGCCGCGCCCTCAAAGCGCCGAACTGCGCCCAGTGCTCTACAATAGTTGGGAGGCAACCTACTTCAATCTTAGCCTCGAAGGGCAGATCTCCCTCGCGCGCACGGCGGCGGAGATGGGAGTGGAACTGTTTGTCGTGGATGATGGCTGGTTTGGCGGCCGGCGTAACGATCGCGCAGGTCTCGGGGACTGGTACGTTAGCAATGATGTCTTCCCGGATGGCCTGCAGCCTTTGATCGACGAAGTTCGTAAACTGGGCATGAAGTTTGGCATCTGGGTGGAACCGGAAATGGTGAATCCTGATTCGGACCTCTACCGGGCCCATCCCGACTGGATACTGCACTACCCCGGAAGGCCGCGCACGACCAGCCGGCACCAGTGCATCCTGGACTTTGGACGGCCGGAGGTTGTCCAGAACATCCAGGAGCAACTGACTCGATTGCTAGATGAGTACGAGATCGATTTCATCAAGTGGGACATGAACCGTTACGCCAGCGAGCCGGGATCTGCAGCCGGCGAGGCAATTTGGAGACGTCATATCGAGGCGGTGTACGGGTTGATGGACAATCTGCGGAAACGTTATCCGCGGCTGACAATCGAGTCTTGTTCCTCTGGCGGTGGGCGTGCAGATCTTGGCGTATTTGGCAGAACCGATCAGGCATGGACCAGCGACGATACAGACGCCATGCAGCGACTCATAACCCAGGAAGGTTACAGCTACGCCTACCCTGCCCGCACGATGATGAATTGGGTGACCGACGAGATCAACCAGCAGACGGGTTGGTTGGCGAGGCTTCCCCTGCGTTTTGACGTGGCGATGCGAGGTTCATTGGGCATCGGTTCGCCCATTGACAAACTGCCCCCTGAGGAGCGCGCTGAATACGCAAAGTTCATCGCGTTCTACAAGAAGATCCGACACGTTGTCCAGGAGGGAACCCTGCACAGGCTGGTGTCGCTGTTCGAGTACGGAGTCTCGGTCTGGCAGTTTGCATCGCAAGATCAGCGTGAAAGCGTGGTGTCGTTTGTTGAAGAACGCCGCCGCTTCGGAGAAGTTTACGCACCGCCAAGATTGAAGGGACTGAACCCTGCGTTGACTTACGCCTGCACTGATTATCTGGGCCGCGACCTTGGGAAGTTCAGTGGCTGGCAGTTAATGACTCTTGGACTCCCCAAGCCTCAGCAGAAGACCTTTGGCCAGGAAGCAAGCAGCTGGACGGTGTGGCTGAAGGCGGAGTAGCCGGCGGAGCCGGAGTATCATGTGTCAAGTGCAGGTGTCGAGTGGGAAGAACCTGAATGGGTGAACGGGCAAGAGCGTATGGCTTCGCCGCGGGGTGATGGAGTGGTGAAGTTCTGGAGTAGTGGGGAAAAAGAAACGCCAAGCCGGATTTCGCATGCGTGTGCAGAGCGTGCCATGCCGCTTGCTCAAGTGTACGAAAGGCGTTACTTTGCTTGCTTTGCGGGCTCTGTGCGGGTTCTGATTTCTTCCCACCCCGGTCCACGGCTCCCGGTCTTCGCGCCACGGCGCAACCGTCCTTTCTGCATGTGGCGTGTTATATTACGCACTTTCAGCGCTTGGTGTATTTCTTACGGGGGCCAGCTACGAAGAAACGGGACACAAAGGGCGTAAAAAACCTAAAGTAGAAGGCTCTCCAATTGCCGTTTCGCACCTAGGCCCGCGGCACCCGGACCTGGCGAGCGATCAGCGTCTTGAACTGATTGAGCAGCTGCAGGGAGCGATTGACGATCTGCAGCCAATCCAAGAGATAACCAAGGGGCGGGTAGAAAGATTCGTCAGAAAGTACCGTATAGGCGTTACTTTTCGGGGAGCGATTCAGTGTGTAATCCGCACAACAGACATCGTCGCCGCCATAGAACAGGAGAACATGGCGAGAACTGGGGAAGCTGGCTTATACGACGAGTCCTGGGCCTAGCCTCGCTCGAGTTCGCTGATGTGGCGGCCGAGGTGCTTCTGGAGAAGTTCTGAGTGGAGATCGCTGTTGGCGTGGAGAATTTCGAGGATGCCATCCTTGAACGTGCGCCCGTTCTCCTGCGCCCCTTGGGTGAGAACAGAGCCAAAGGTAACGTGGAGGATCTGTCGGCCGGCGTCTGCGTCCAGGAAGGTCTCCTCCAGCCACTTTGCATCGGACTGCAGTCGCAGGCTGGCCACATATGCGTCTGTGACGGAGATGTGGTAGCTGGCCTTGTCTTGTGGGAAGCGCCCAAGAGAGAAGCGGGCGATATCCGCAAACAGATCCTCGTCCCGGCGACAGACCACTCGCAGCGCCTCCAGGTAGCTTGTGCCCGCAGTTTTGACGTGCAAGAGATCGCCACAAAGCCGGCCTATAATCGGATAGATGCTGAACTTGTCTGAGCCGCTGTGGATGCTGAGCTTATAGGGACCGAAATTCCGGGCGATCTCAATATGCTGTGTCAGATCTCTCTCAAAATCCTGAAGGTTGCCCTTGTAGTCCACGCCCTTTTCAAATCCGCCAACGAAACGCGGCGCCAGGCTCACAAACTCCACTCCACGACGCTTCAGCTCCAGCACGACGTAGAGGTGGTCCTTTGGCGAGGTGGTGGAGTCTGTCTCATCGATCGAGATCTCGATTTCGAACGGCCTGCCTGCACATGCCTCTGCAATCGCGTTCGAGATAATCTCCACATGGGCGACAGCCCGGCCATACTTGACCGCTGCGCGCAGAAGATCCTCTTGGCTATAGCGAAAGTCCTTGCCGCCAAGTGAGTAGGTTTTCCCGAGATATGAAGTAAAATCAGGCGGTGTAACGTCTCCTGGCAGGTCCTCGGAAGCGCGATCTACCATGCCCTGCAGTTCGCTCACTGCAGCATTGTCAGCCTTGTTGTCGACGTACTCGGATGGGTCTATCGTAAACATCGTGTAGCCCGCATCCGCCATGCGCCGAGCGTCCGCCGGTGTCTTGAGATGGTCTGCATCCGCGCCCCATATGCCGTTATAACCGCAATCGCTCACAGCCTTGCGCGCCGCGTTCATCACCTCGCTCGCGCTGCGTTGCGTGCGGGTCAACTCGCGGATGGATTGCTGAGCGAGCACTGGGGTGAAAAAGCTTCCCTTTAGCGCCGCAAGATGTCCAGGCCCAGCACAGCCCAGACGGTCGCCAAAACCAAAACTCTTGCGAAGGCCAATGACAGTTGCGGAGCTACTCATGGCTAGTATGTACCAACGTTGCGGCAACTTAAGTCAACAGAAGAGCGCACATTTCACGCTGCGCAAATGAAGTCTTTGCCATCAATGAAGTTTCGGTCCCTGAGGAAGTTAACGATTCGGGCAGACGCGCCCCGGGAAGCGACCCCAGAAATTACGAAGGCGCGCTGCGGAATTGAATCCGGAGAGATGACTGGACGTCCGACCACTGAACCAAGCTTCTGAGGGTCGACATCAATAAATGCAGCGAAGGGGCGATGTGATTCTTCCAGGCTACGGAATCGGGCACGCGTCGCCCGGCCTGCGCCCCAGAGCAACAGTGGGCGATGCCGCGACACATTCTGCTCAAGCCAGTGCGCCAGGAAATGGCACTTGATGCGGTAGAAGCTTTCCTGCGAATACCTCCCGGACGTTCGCGAAAGGCGCTGCGGCGGATCATTCCATACAAGAAGCGTTTCCTCCACTTTTGCAAAGCTGACGCCCTTCCCCATCCAGCGCAGCCAGAGTTCGTAGTCTTCTGGAAAGTCTCCGTCGCTATAGGCTCCAAACCGCTCCAGAAGCTCGCGCCGAAACATTACAGAAGGATGAGCCACCGGCGAATCCACAAACCGATTCAAAGCAATCTGCTCGGGACTGCGCAGAGAGTTGATCCACTGCACATGTAGCGCATAACCACGCTGGGAGGCGAGGTCGCCACCATGTGCAACGAGGCAGGAGGCTACATCCACATCGGGATGCTCATTCAGTAGCTTGACCTGCCTTAGGAGACGATCGGGCAAGGAAATATCATCTGCATCCATCCGCGCTATAAACCGCCCCCGTGCCTCCTGTGCGACGGTGTTGAGGGCGTTGACGATCCCAAGCGGCGGAAGCTGCAGAAGGCGTATCCGCGGATCTGCAGCCGTCCGGCTACGGGCAATACCGGTGCTGCCGTCGCTTGAGCCGTCGTCGGCAATCAAAAGCTCCCAGTCCCCAAGCGACTGGTTCTGAATGCTGCGAATAGCGCGCTCGAGGGTCGTCGCGGCATTCTTGACGGGAAGCAATATGCTCACCATGGGAGACGCAGGCATGGCTTGAACCATTGACAGCAAGAACCAAGAGATAAACGGCGCTCACGCCAAGCGGAATGAATAAGCCATACTTTGACTGGCGCGGATGCTACGCCACGTGAGGTTATGCCCCCCGGTTCCTTGCTACCGCAAACAGGCGGGTTGCACAGAAGAAGAGACCTACAGCGCTAACCAACAGGATGTGCGGCATCAGGTTGAATGACAGAGACGACAACATAAATCCCAGGAGTGGAGGAACGACCGTTGCCCCTGTGTAGGCACAGGCCATTTGGAGACCCATGCTCGCGCTGGTGTTGCGCTTGCCAAAGTGCACGGGGGTTTGGTGAAGCATGGCTGGAAAAATAGGTGAAAGCCCCAAGCCGGCCATCATGAGGCCAAGCAGGGTGACAGAGGCCGGAAGCGGCAGGAGCATGAGAACCAAGCCTGTGACTAGTATCCCACACCCCAAAATGATCAGGTTCTCGTTACTCAGTTTGATGGATACAAAGCCGCTCAGCGCCCGACCAGCGGTCAACCCCAAGAAGAAGAGGGAGATCCAGCCTGCCGCCTGTTCCGGAGAGACCTCTCTTGCCTCTACTAGAAACGTGGCGCCCCAGAGCATTACAGATCCTTCTATGGCGCTGTAGAATAGAAACACCACAAGCGCGAGCCACGCCCCCTCGACGCGCAGCGGGGCCAGCAAGCCGTGCTTGCTGACGGGGTGATGCGCCTCTTCCTGTGCGTGATCTTGCTCGCGCCTGCGCCAGACAGGCAGCGAGTAGAGCAGCAGCGCAACCAAGCCGAATTGTATGGCGGAGATACAACCGTAGCCACTCCTCCAGCTATGTTCGGTGGCGGTGAATGTTGAAATCAAGATAGGTCCCAACATAGCGCCGACTCCCCAAAAGCAGTGCAGCCAGTTCATGTGGCGGGCAGCGTAATGCATCGCCACGAAGGCGTTTAACCCAGAGTCGACAGCGCCGGCGCCAAGACCAAGCGGGACAGCGAGCAGGAGCAGCCACCAAAACGACGGGCTGATAGAAAAGCCCAGGAGCGCAACAGCTGTGAGGCCAACGCTGGTAACGGTAACGACTCCCGTGCCATAGCGGCGAATTACCCTGTGAGAGAGCAGGCTCGAGACAATTGTGCCCGATGATATGATTGCGGAGATGAATCCAGCCCACCCTACCGGTACGTCCAAGTCGCCATACATTAATGGCCAAGCCGAGCCCAACGCAGGATCTGGAAGACCCAGGCTGATGAACGCCAGGTAGATGAGGGCGAGAAAAAGCATGCGTGGAAGAATGTAATACCGGAAAACTGGAATGGTGGAATAATGGAATGGGCCACATCGCCCCGGTTCTCCACCCACCACGGCACTCGGCCCTCCGGCTCCGCCGGTCTCACCTTCCGGGCATTCTTTCTCGGAACTCGCTGGGGGTGGCCCCTGTGTGGGCCTTGAATGCGCGGCTGAAGCTGCCGGCGCAGGAGAAGCCTGTGCGTTCGGCAATTTCAGCCACGGTGACCTTTGGATCCTTCATGAGCGCGATGGCGCGGTGCACCTGATAGTTGCGCAGATAGCTGCCGAGACTGACGCCCACGTGTTGCTTGAAGATTGTGCGTAATCTGCTTTCAGAAAGCCCGACACAGGCTGCCAGCTCAGGCGCCCGCGGCACATTGGACTTTCTGTCTTGAAGCACATCCTGAACGCGTTCCAGGAGCGCCTTCCCCTTGCCGTCGCGCAGCGGAGCCTGCCACGAATCCTGTGCTCCACGATGATGCGCAGCAAGGATCTGACTAAACAGCAGCGTTGCCCGCAGGATGAGCTCGTTGTTTGCCGATGGCGAGGAGGCGCGGTAGTAGTCCTCCACCAGCTTGCGCAGGGCTCTTGCGAGCCCGTCTGTGATGGACAGCCGCACGTTGCGCAGCGGCAGGAGCTGATCAGGATCCGGGTGCTCGAACGTGATGAACAGCCACAGGATCTCCTCCGCCTCCACTTCGATCCACTGGTGGAACTGATAGGGGAAGATGAGCATGCCGCTCTTCTCGGGCAGGGCATGAACATTGCCATCGATCGAGACCATTCCCCCCACCCTCAGCGGGCAAACAAAGACGAAGCGGTGGTGAGGGCGGCTCTCGAAAGTCTGCTCCTGCAGCTCGGACCTTGTGCGGCGGGCAAAGAGTATGAGATTATCGACCAAGCTGAGTCGCTCCTGCTGCCGCCCGGAAAAGTAGTTCACTGGCGCGGGCAGGCAGCTTACCTGATCCACGAGCTCATCGATGGCTCGTTTTCCACTCATCGCACGCAAGGTATGCCGGCAGGGCGGATGGGGCCCGCCCTGCCAGACATGAAAAATGCCTGATTTCTAGGCAAAGCGAGAAAGACGGCCCAAGACATCGTCGCGGAAACGATCGAGGTAGCCCCTGGCGTATGCCTCCAGCGTGAGGCTGTCGTCTTCCAGCAATGGCGTGAGATCCACGGCGAGGCAGGCCTGGGTGACTGCGTCCGCGGAGTGAGAGTCGCCATAGGTTGCATTGGCCCGCCGACGACCGATACCCGCGAGGTCGTAGCGCTTGCCGCCGGTAACCTGTGAGTCGAAGACGCCTATCAGCGTCACCGCCAGGCTCTCGTATTTGTCGGCGGGAAGGTTTACCTTCTCGTTGTCGAGCACCCAATCGAGATCGCGCCAGACTTCCATACCCAGCCAACGCTTTGGGCGGGCGTTCTTGGGCAGTTCACGAAGCGCTTCCAGCGTGCGCGTGAAGACGGCAATGTGGGTGTCGTGCTTGTCAAACGGGTTGTGGGTGTAAAGCACCTGGGGGCTGCAACCTTCGAGAATCTTCCGGATGTCCGACCGCACGGCGTCGCGGGCGTTCTTCTTCACATCGCTGCTGGAGTGCCCGAGCTGCAGTTGCAGGCCAAAGCGGCCGATCATTGCAGCGTAGCGTTGCTCCTCGCGGCGCACCTTTACGAGTTCCTCGTCGGTGAAACGGGCAAACGGTCCCACGCGGGCGCTTCCCGCCCCATCAGTCACAGTCACGCCGGTGAATGACTTCTCGGGATGCAGATAGCACTCGGCGATCCCGGGATACGCCATGATTTCGTTGTCGTCCGGGTGGGCGCCGATCGACAGGTGCGTGGTGCGGCGGAGCGCTTCCACCGGGTCGGCGCCGTCTGGCGTGAATATATCTGCGTTGTCTCTGCTGAATTTCATTGGACTTAGGGTTGAACGGCTACGGGATCAGGAAATCTTTGGCAGGCTGGCCGCGACGACGGCCTGGCCCAACCGCTTCTGCTTTTCATCCGGGAGGTGCACATGCAGCTTGCCCGCAAGCTCGGGGAACTCGACCTCGAGAACCATATGGGCGAAGTCGCTGATGATCTTGCCGCCTTCGCCGCTGGTCACGCGGCCCAGGAGCAACACATGCTCGAGATCGTAGAAGCGCGTGTAGTAGGCGAGGCTGTAGCCGAGATAGATGCCTATGCACTCGAAGATCTTCCGGGCGCGCGGATCGTCCTTCTTCATCAGTTCCTGCACTTCGACCAGCTGCTCGGGGAATGCCATGCCAGCCGGCACTTCGATTCCCGCAGCAGGGATGAGGCGCGCCACGGCCTGCTGTGAGAAGTATTGAGAGCCAACGCCGCGATCGCGCGACCACTCGTCCTGCGGGCCGTTTTCACGGTAGTCCACAGATGAAAAGGCGAGCTCGTTGAGCCACGGGGTGATACCGCCCGAAGCCGTGACGTAGCCGCCGGCCATGCTGGTGCCCAGGGAGATGCCAAGCATGCGGGTAACCCCCAGGGCCTGCGCCCCGGCGATCGCCGATACTTCGCCATCGTTCACGACCACGAAGGGCACGTTATTCCACTCGGCTTGGATGCGCTTGAACAGTGGGCGGGCCTCTTCACCGAAGCGATCCTTGGCAATACCTCGGAACAACGAGGCCACGCGCGCTTCATTGTTCACGTAGCAGCCCGCAGCGCTACCGCCGATGGCGTCCACGCGAGGCAGGTGAGCAGCAGCCTTCTTCAGGGAGTCCTGAATGCCCTCGTAGTGGTAATTAATGTCCGGCTGGTAGTAGGGATCCCAGCGGATCTCGTCAGCATAGACAACTTTCCCATCGATTACCGCCGCAACTTTGCGGTCGCTACCGCCGAGGTCGAAGCCGATACGGCAGCCGTCCCAGTTGCCGCCGAGTTGGGTCGACGCCTCCACCGAGCTGTATTCCGGAAGCCTGCTGGCAGCCTCGACCTTGAAATCGGTAAGGTACACCTGCTGGCCAAAGAACTCGTAGTCGAAGGCACGCTCCCCATCCGGCGCGTAGTCGCGGCGCAATCGGGCTGTCTCAGTATCCGCCCCAACAATGGTCACGTGAGGAGCGCCTTTTTGCCAAAGGAGGAACTTCACCGTGCGCTCCAGGCGGGTATAGTTTAGCTCGGCGTATTGGGGCTCGTCTGGCAGCAGTTCCAGACTGTAGGGGAAGCCGACGCCATCTGTCCGGCTCAGCAGGATCTCGCACTTGCGACGCGAGGGGGCCTGTTGGAGCATGCGCTCATATTCACGGTGCCAGAGCGCCACGGGCACAAACCCGGGATCAAGCGGCGGGGGGAGTTTCATCTTCACGTCCATATCTACTTCCAGCGTTTAAATGCTTCCATCGCCTCGTATTCAGCAAGCCCGAGACTGTCGTATTTCTCGGCTGTGGCGCGGTTGATCGACTCGATCAACTGCCAGAATTCACGGTAGCTCTCCGGCCGGACCGGCGTCTGGCTGCGTTGTGAAAGGTGCTGGTAAACGGCTTTGATCTTCCTGTTGAGCTCGTCGGGGCTGAGGGGGATGGTCATGTCGATCTCCTCCAGGCCCCACTCCTGCCCTTCCCCGCGGTAGAGCCACACATAGCACTCCGAGAGCCACGGCTCATCCTTAAGACGATCGAGCGCCCTGACCAGCACCTGGAAGGATGCCCCGGCAACGGAGTTCGGGTCGGCCTGGCTGCCTGTAGCGTAAATCTGGTGCGGCTTCAGCTCGTTGAGCTTCTCGCACAGCTGCTCCACATCGCTGTCGTGAATGCGGAACTGGCGGTAACGGCCTTTTTCGTAAAACTGCTGGTCGAGGAACTCGATCCGATCGGGGGTCAGCCCGATGATGCGGGTTGCAGCGCGAGCCTCTCCGCGGCGCAACACGCTCTTGAAGCGCCGTATCTCCTGGCTGTCGTCCTCAAACTGGCCCTTGTTGTGGATCGCCTGGGCGACCGATGCGGCGAAGGACACCACGCCGTCCACCTCATTGCCGCTCAGCGCCGCGGCGTCGAGCACAACGCCGGTCGACATGAGCACCTCCTCGTCTGGCACGGCCAGGTTTCCAGATGTCTGGTAGAAGACGCGCACATCATTACCCTGGTCCACGAGACGGTGGATCGTCCCGCCCAGGAACGCCACGTCGTCCATCGGCTCTGGGGCGAATACGGCTACCCTCTTGGGAAATGGCTTGGCGCGCTCTGGCCGGGTGCTGTCGTCGGCGTTTGGCTTGCCGGCCGGCCAGCCGCTGATCGTGTGCTGGATTTCGTTAAACAGTCTGATGTTGAGGTGGTAGGCTGAGCCTGCGTGCGTGATGAGCTGCGCGAGGCCGTTGGCGGAGTAGTCTGCCTCCACGAGCTTCAGGATTGGCTTGTTGAGCTTGCTGGAGAGCCAGACGACGGCCTTGCGAGTGAGCCGCGGAGTCCACTCCACCACCCCGGTGAGCCACGGGTGCTTGATGCGGGTAAGCTCGGAGGCGGCGGCCTGGTCGATATAGAAGGTTACGTCGTCGTGCTTCTGCAGGAAGCTGGCGGGCAGATGGGGGGTGATTGGCCCCTCCACGGCGCCAGCCACAACCTCTGCCTTGCCCTCGCCCCACGCCATGAGCACCACCCGCTTGGCGCGCAGGATGGACCCAATGCCCATCGTGATCGCAAATCGGGGCACGTTGGCCTCGCCTAAAAAGTCCCTCGCAGCATCCTGCCGCGTTACGGGGTCGAGGTTGACCAGGCGGGTCTCGGAGGCTTCGCCGGCGCCGGGCTCATTGAAGCCGATGTGGCCGGTGCGTCCGATGCCAAGGATCTGGAAGTCGATGCCGCCGGCGTCGCGAATCGCCGCTTCATACTGCTGGCAGTGTTCGAAGACTTCATTACGCGGCACGGCGCCGCTTGGTATGTGCACCTGCTCTTCAGGAATGTCGATGTGGCTGAAGAGCTGCTCATTCATGAACCGGTAGTAGCTCTCGCGGTGCTGCCGGTCGATGGGGTAATACTCGTCGAGATTGAACGTGATGACGTTCCGGAAGCTCAACCCTTCCTCGCGGTGCATGCGGATAAGCTCCCGGTAAACGCCGACCGGGGTGGACCCGGTGGCCAGGCCGAGCACGGCGTTTCGGCCTTCCTTGGCCCGGGATCGGATAAGATCCGCTATTTCTCGCGCACACTTCAGCGACGCTTCCTGGGCGTTGCCAAAGATGATCGTGCGTATCTTCTCGAACTGTTCTTCCTCTCGCTTGGTCGTCATTTTGGGCTGGAGGCTTCAACCATACCTGATCCCAAGTAGCAAACAAGCGAAAATGCGAAGCGATAAACGCATGACGGGGGCGTGTAACATTTTCGACTGACCGAGGAAATGGCGTGTGACGAGTGCCGTGGTGAGGTGGGAGACAGCTTTGCTGTGGCAAGAGGGCCGGGGGCCGAGTGCCGTGGTGGGTGGGAGACAGCTTCGCTGTGGCAAGAGGGCCGGGGGCCGAGTGCCGTGGTGAGGTGGGAGACAGCTTTGCTGTGGCAAGAGGGCCGGGGGCCGAGTGCCGTGGTGGGTGGGAGACAGCTTCGCTGTGGCAAGAGGGCCGGGGGCCGAGTGCCGTGGTGAGGTGGGAGACAGCTTTGCTGTGGCAAGAGGGCCGGGGGCCGAGTGCCGCGGTGGGTGAGAGACAGCTTTGCTGTGGCAAGAGGGCCGGGGGCCGTGGTGGGTGGTGGCCCATCCCAATACTACACCATTCCGTCATTCCGCGGCGCAGCCGCACTCGGACCTTGCCCATGCCCTTGGCCCTTACAGGGGCATTCCTCCGTTTACGTGGAGCATTTGGCCGGTGACGTACGTGCTGTCGGTGCTCGCGAGATAGACGTAGGCTGGCGCGAGTTCGACGGGTTGGCCGGGGCGACCCAGCGGCATGTCTTTGCCAAACTCCTCTACCTTCTCCTCGTCGAAGCTGGATGGAATGAGCGGCGTCCAGATTGGCCCCGGGCAAACGGCGTTTACGCGGATGCCGTCCTCGGCCAGCATCTGCGATAGCGAACGGGTGAAGGTTACGATGGCGCCCTTGGTAGCCGAGTAAGACAGCAGCTTCTCGTGGCCCTTGAATGCAACGATGGACGCTGTGTTAATGATGCGTCCGTGGCGTTTCCGCAGCTCGGGAATTGCAGCCGAGGTAAAGCTGAACTGTGAAATGATGTTTGTCCGGAACACCCGCTTGACTTGCTCCATATCCAGGCTTGCTGGGTCTTCTTCCCATTGTTCGGCGGCATTGTTTACAAGGACGTCAAGGCGGCCGAGCTCGCTGACGGTTTTCGCCACGCAGTCCCGGCAAAATGCATCCTCGCCCACGTCGCCGGCAAGCAGGAGCGCCTTGCGTCCGGCCTTGCGCACAAGATCTGCCGTGCTCTCGGCGTCTCCGTGCTCGTCCTTGTAAACAATTGCGACGTCGGCCCCTTCGCGGGCAAAGGCAATCGCCACCGCTCGGCCGATGCCGCTATCGCCGCCCGTTATCAAAGCGACTTGGCCAGCCAGGCGTCCGCAGCCTTCATAGCTGTCCTCGCCACAGTCCGGCCGGGGCTCCATCTGGGATCGCTCGCCCGGCTGTTTGTCCTGTTCCTGTCCCGGCTTGCGCTTGCAAAGCTTCTGGAAGTGCGCCTGTAGTTTTTGCTCGTTTGTTTCCCTGATCATTTGCCCCGCCCGCTGCGATTTTCGCACCAATCCGGCGAAGCCAGAGTGTCGCGTGTCAGGTGTCGAGCGCCGCGTGCCGGGTGCCGAGGGCCGCGGGCGCAGGGAAGATTGGAACACTGGAGTATTGGAGTGCTGGAATACTGGATAAAAGCCGAATCCCGGCTAATCATCTCGGCGTAGCCGTCCCCTCCGTGCTCTCCGTGAACTCCGTGCGAGACAATGCAACTCTTGGACTTGCGCGAAGCGCCCCTCGGCCCCCGGCTCTCGGCCCTCTCTACCCCTTCGGCTTTAGTATCTCCTGTCGGAATGCGGCGTCGCGTTTGCGGTTGGTGCGGAGTTCCAGGAGGCGGAGGCCGGTCTCGGGCAGGGAGGTGATGCGCTGGCGGAGTTGTTCGATCGATTCCACGGGGTGGTGCTCCACCCCATATGCGCGCGCGAGCTGGGCGAAGTCCACCCGCTGCGGCGTGGCGAAGTAGCGCTCGAAGACTGCTTCGTGCTTGGCAATGGGGAGACTTTCGAAGATGCCGCCGCCGGCGTTGTTGATGAGCACGATCGTGAGGCTGCCGCGGAAAGCCGAGGTGGCGGCCAGGAATCCGTTGGTGTCGTGCAGCAGGGCGAGGTCGCCGGTGAGCAGCACGCCTTTGCCCCCGTGGGCGCTGCCGAGCGCAGTCGACAGGGTGCCATCGATCCCATTGGCGCCGCGGCTGAAGAATACCCGCGGGCCGGCGTCGACCAGCGGGGCAAAGAACTCTGCGTCGCGCACCGGCATGCTGCTGGCCAGGAACAGGGCGGCGTCTGCGGGCAGGCTCCTGTAAAGCTCGCGCGCGGCCAGTCCCTCAAACAGGAAGTCGCAGGCGTCGAGGCGGGCGTCGATCGCTTGGCGCGCTTTCGCCTCGGCCTGGCGCCAGGCATAGGCGTAGGCGCCGTCTTCGCCCTGGGCGAGGCTTTCCGCGAACGCCGCGAGCTGCTCGTAGGCCACCTGCATGTGCCGGGCGTCGGCGTGCAGCGGGTCGAGATTGTCGTAACCGTCGCTCAGGACCAGCATCTCGCAATCGAGCGTGGCGAGCCAGGTGCGCAAGGCCTTGCTCGTTGGCAGCGGCCCGATCTGCAGGATGAAGTCCGGTCGCAACGCGTCGCGTATCGAGGGCGACCGCGCAATCGCATCATAGGCCGTGACGCGCACGACCTCGCCCGGCTCCCGATGCGTCCGCCACGGTCCCAGGGCATCGCACAATACGGGCCACCCAAGCCGCCGCGCCAAGGTCCATACGCCCTCGCACGCCGCCGCAGGGTCCGTTGGCATGATCGAACCCACGATGATCAAACCACGGGCTGCGCCTGAGGTACGGAGACCGAGTGCCGAGGGTCGAGGGGGTTCCATACCCTGAGCCGCCGATAGGCCGGTTCCACGATTCGCCGATTCGCCCTCTATCCCATTCTCCCTCTCTCCCTTTCGCCCATTCACCTCTTCTTCCCCCCTCGACCCCCGACCCACGGCCCCCGGCCCGCTGCGCAGCAGCTCCACCACGTCCCCGTCCAGGTCCAGGCGCCCCTCTCCCGGCGCCAGCGGGTCGCGGAAGGGGAAGTTCAGGTGGACAGGGCCCGCTGCGGGGGATTGGGCGCGTTCGTAGGCGTAGCGCAGGGTTTGACGCAGGTAGCGCAGGGCCGGGACCGTTGCCTCGGGCAGGGCGAGTTCTGCAAAATGGGTCACGTAGCTGCCAAAGAGCTTGAGCTGGTCGATCGTCTGGCCGCTCGAGCAGGCGCGCATCTCCGGCGGGCGATCAGCGGTCAGCAGCAGCAAGGGCGTCCGACTCTCGCGCGCCTCTATCACTGCGGGCAGGTAGTTCGCCGCCGCCGTGCCCGAGGTGCACACCAGCGCCACCGGCCGACCCGTCCGCCGCGCCAGCCCCAACGCATAAAAGCCCGCGCTGCGCTCGTCCAGGATCGGCAGCGCCTCCACGCCCCCGTGCCGCGCAAACGCCACCGTCAACGGCGTCGACCGCGACCCCGGCGATATCACGACATGCCGCAGCCCCATCCCATACAGCTCCCCTACCCCATACGCCCCCCACAGGCTGTTCACGTTCGAAAGCGACACGTCGTCCATTGCAGGAGCATCAAGCCAGCGGGCAGGAATGCTTTCAATGCTAGAGTGAGCCGGCTGCGCCGGCAAAACCCAAATCCTAAAGAAGAGTTTCAAACTCAAAGATTAACCGCAAAGGGCGCGGAGCGGGCGCAGAACACTGAGCTTGATTTCTTCCCTACGAAAATGCAAAGAACAAGATAATCTGCTTACGACAGGAGATATTCTTCCGTTGTTAAAATTCAGGGTATGACCAATGCAAGAAGTTGCGCAGCGGTCATCGTTGCCAGCCAACCCCATTTTCTCTGCTGATGCCAAATCGTTGTTGGATCGTCTATCGTTCCGCCTGCCCTGGTGAACCGGGGCGGGGATCACTCACGCTATCTGACGAAACCGGCCTATCGTTCTAACGGGAGGAGAAATGAGCGAACGTATCGTAGCCGAAATAAAGCGTTCTCTGGAAGAAGCCAGGAGCTTATACTATAGGCTGGTGCTTCTTGTTGGTGAAGCAGGATCAGGCAAGACTGCCGTCTTGCAGCAATTAGCCGCAGATTTTGGGACGAATGTAATTAACGTAAACCTGAAGCTATCCAGAGAACTGTTGGAACTTGGGCCGAAGCAGCGATCGCTCAGAATTCCAGATATTTTGGACAAGTTATTGAATGAGTCCAGAAACCCGGTTGTCCTCGATAATCTGGAAATACTTTTCCATGAAGATCTGAAACAAGATCCATTGCGGCTACTGCAGCGCATTTCAAGAAACAGATCTATAATCGCTTCATGGAATGGCAAGTTTGACGGCAACCGGCTCATCTACGCCGAAATGGGACACTCCGAATACCGAGTTTATGAAACCATCGACGCCCGGATCGTTGAGATGGCAGGCGTTCCGAAGATGAAAGCAGAAAAGCTATGACAGCCTCCTGCTTGTTAATCATACAAAT
>CAYSHY010000012.1:0-46244 GCA_964430955.1 uncultured Puniceicoccaceae bacterium
GTCTTGAAAATGAAGCACTGCGTGCGTCTATTCGGGTTGGCAACTGCCAGCCCTACCGATGGAACTCCACAGTATATCGGCTCCTGCCGGGACGCGCTTCGCATCCTGGTCGCGAAGAATGCGCAGGGAACTGGTTTGGGCTTACAAGGGAGCTCCGCAGATGCGGAAGGGTGTTTCGCACGTACATAATACCGTTGCCTGGAGAATTCTGGAGGGCGCTGTGGAGGTATCCGCGGAAGGAGTCAAAAGCATGGCGCAAGCGGGTGACTGGATCTTGCCGGGGCGATATTTCGAGCAATGCTTCAGCGACGACGCCTTGATTATTTCGATCCACTTCAGTTGCCAGTGGGTGACCGGAAAAGATCTTATCCCACCCCGACACAGAGAAGTTATTGCAAGCCGTGATTTTCCTGATCTGGATAACCGCGCAGAAGAACTGATAAGCGCCATATTTGCCGCTGTCCCAGATCAGGCAGCGCCATTAAACCTTGCCCGTCTCCAGCGCGCACCAGTGAACCTTTCTGTGTTTTTGGAGATCGAGGGCGCATTTCTGTCCTGGTTCTCCGCATGGATGCGGGTGCTCGAAATCAAAGGCGTAGAACTAACGGAAACCCCCGGCATCCGCACTGAGATCCTGAGGGCGATCGACTACATTCGCCGCCTGCCGCTCGATTCGCCATTCAACGAAGAAGATTTGGTTCATGTGGCTGGCTTGAGCCGTAGCTCACTGCTACATCAGTACTCGGAAGTGGTGGGAATGACACCCCACGAACATTACGACCAGCTCAAACTGGAAGCAGCTGAGGCGGCATTGCAAATTGGGGACGGGCAGATCAAGACCCTGGCATTCGAGCTTGGGTTCAAGTCCCAGTCGCAGTTTTCAAACTGGTTCAGAAGGCGACACGGTGTTTCACCGCGAGATTACAGAGAGCAGCGCCAGCAGCCTACGTGAAATAATCGAAACGGGACGAAAAGTCATACAGCTTGAGCCACTCTCGCGCCCCCGAATGATAACGCTCTATGTTCAAGCCGATTATCACTACCCTCTGCATCCTGTCCTCACTTACCCTTGGGAACGCAGCAATGCTGCTGGACTTTGGACCCGTTTTTCCTGAAGGGGATGAACTGCTTAGTAGCCCAGCACACCAAGTTGGGGCGCTGGGGCCTGAGGATTCCCACTGGAACGTCATTGGCAGGAGCAATGATACAATTGGCACAGAGAGCGACTTGGTTTACTCCAACGGCGCTGCCGCGACCGGAGTGAGCCTCACCTACGGGCGCAGCGCAATTGGCGGCAAAGTGCTCGCCTTCGATGGCTCCAACGGGACAATCTCAAGCAGCAACGCATTGGGCGTCGCCTTCTCGCAGGGACAATATGCCGGCAACGTGCCCGGAAAGGACGGCTTGTTCTCAGGAACCAGTGCGCAGGATATTTCGATTGGCGTACGAATCGACGGCTTAAGCGCGGGAAGTTATGAACTCTACCTCGTAGGTCGCAACACCAACACCTCCCAACAGCGCACCATGGATGTATTCGTCAGCATTCTTGACGCATCCACACTCGCCTATGACTTCAGCGACGCTCAGAGCAAGACGATCCTGAATGAAGGACAGGCTGGACCGGACTCTGAGTGGAGCGAAGGAGCAACCTACGTAAGCTGGCTCGTCGACCTGAGCGAAGGCGACTCCATCTTCATCGCGTTTGATGGTCGGGACGGCGGCAATGACACGCGGGGCTTCATGAACGCCATCCAGATTGTCCCGGTTCCAGAGCCTTCCACGGTGGCTCTTCTTGGAGGTCTTGCAAGCTTCGCAGCTGCGGTTCTAGTGCGGCGACGCCGCAAGTAAAGCCCGCGGCAAAGTGATGCTCGCGTTGATGATGTGAGATCGCTTTAACGTCTCACATCATGATGCGACTTCTCCCCCCAGTTCTCGCCTTGTTAGGAACCGTTGCGTGTGCGATCGCGCAAGACCGGCCAAATGTTTTGCTCATCATGGTCGATGACCTGCGTCCCGAGCTCGGTCACGCAGCCAAGCCATATGTGCATTCCCCAAACATGGATCGGCTCGCGCGAAGCGGGACGGTTTTTGACCGGGCTTATTGCCAGGTCCCCGTTTGCGGAGCGTCGCGAGCGAGCATGATGACGGGGATCCTTCCGACCAACGACCGCTTCCTGAGATCAGGCGCCCGTGCGGACCAGGACTTCCCCGAAGCGCTTACGCTACCCGAGGTTTTCAAGGAGAATGGCTATACGACGATCTCGCTAGGCAAGATCTTCAATAGCCAGAGTGACTCCGAGGAGGAATCGTGGAGTGAAAAGGCGTGGTATCCAGAACTGGATAGATACAACACCAAGGATCCCGCCATGGCCGGCATGGTGCACCCGGAAAGTAAGCGGGGTCCGTTCTTTGCGCGGCCGGATGTTCCAGACAACGCCTACGTGGACGGAATGATTGGCGACCGTGCAGTCGAAACGCTGGACCGCCTGAAAGATGGCAGCAACCCGTTCTTCCTGGCAGTTGGTTTCGTCAGGCCGCATCTTCCTTTCTATGCCCCCAAAAAGTACTGGGATCTATACGACGCCGAGGAGCTTGAACTGGCTACAAATCGCTACACGCCGCACAATGCGCCTGCCATTCTTCAAGGAAGCGGCGAGATCCATGCTTACCACACTGCAGGCATCGAGTATAACAGCGATGAGTGGCACCGCACCGCGCTGCATGGCTACCTTGCATGTGTGAGCCATGTCGACGCCCAGATCGGCAGGCTCCTGGAGCGTCTTGACGAGCTGCAACTGACGGATAACACGATCATCGTGCTCGTAGGCGACCATGGCTGGCACCTCGGCGAGCACAACTTCTGGGGCAAACACAACACCCTGCAGAACGCTATCCGCGTACCCCTGACGATCGTAGACCCTCGGCTGCCATCACAGCGACCGCGCACAGACGCGCTCGTTGGCATCATCGACATTTACCCAACGCTCTGCGATCTCGCCGGGCTGCCGGCGCCCGCCGACCAGTTGCAGGGAGAGAGTGTAAAGCCGCTCCTGAACGGATCCGCGCCCGCGGACTGGCGTAAATCCATTTATACCCGCTTTCTCTCTGGAGACTGTGTCGTCACAAACAGTTTCTCCTACACCCGTTTTGTAAGGGAAGGGAATAAAGTCGGCGAAATGCTATTCGACCTCCAGAACGACGCCGAGGAGAACTGGAATGTCGTTGATGACCCCAACTACAATGCCATTGCCAGGGAAATGAGCGAGGAGTTGGATCTACATATACAGCGGGCTCAATCCAAGCAGCCTTCGCTCTAAGGATCCGCTTGCAGGAGTAACCACGCCCGGGCCATTCGCGATCACTCGATCTGAGTCAGTTGAGTGCCGGGCAACGACTTTTTCCTAGACTCAAAACACGCTGTCTGGGTTTTCAGGGTTTGCGCATAAAAGCATACTGTGTTGAAGTAAGGGCGTTAGGATAACCCCACCCCTACACTTCCCCCAATGATCCGAGCAAAAGCAATCCTTGCTGCTGCGCTTGCGTGCGCACTGGCATCCCCATCTCTCGAGGCTGTGCGCGGCCGCGTGCAGGTAGTGCAGAATGGCGCCTGGGACTCCTCCGGCAATAGATACGATCCCGAAGCCCCGGGGCGCACTGTGGTGACAGACCAAGGTTCACTGCTGCGCGGCGCGGCCTTCTGGGCGGTAACCTATCACTCATGGTCGGTGAAATATGCTCAGCAGCGATCAAGCTGGGAGGTGCTGAAGGAGAATGGATTTAACTTGGTGCGCCTGTCGCTGAATAACTTTGAGCCCGATAAATATGGCGACTCGATAGTCTTTACGAACGAGGCGTGGCTGGCGCAGATCGACCAGTGGGTGGACTGGGCTGAAGAGCTTGGGCTTTATGTCATACTGGATCACCATGAGATTGGAGGGCATACGCAGGAGTGGTTGCGGAAGTTCTGGACCGAGGTGGCGCCACGTTACCGGCATCGCTCTCATGTGATCTATGAGCTAGCGAATGAACCCGTCGGCTGGAGGCCTAACCAATACACTGCGCAAGATATTGCTGATCAGCAGGAAATCTACGACCTGATTCGCAGCTATGCTCCCGAGACACACATCATCGTGCTGACCTTCGCCATCCCGGATCCCGGCATGAACGAGGTGGCCCGCCAACTGGACGTGGACTGGACAAATACATCGGTAGGCTTTCACGGATACTGGACCACGAACGCCAGCGAAGTGGACCGCCTGAAGCGCGAGTTTCCGGTGTTCAATACAGAATTCGGATCAGCGATGGATAATTTTGACGGATCCAAGAATCATCGCCTCGGCGGTTACGAATGGCAGACAGAGCTGATGGAGAAGTGGAAAATCTCCTGGGCTGTCTGGGATGCTAATTATCGGTCGGAGAAGGTTGCCCAAGTGCTTCTGCCACTCGTTGCGCACGCAAGGGACAATGGCTACATGTGGGAAATTGACGACTACAAGGCCAACGGACTGGAAACCCGGCTGGAAGATTGGATTTATGTAACCCGCACCGGCTATCTCTACGCACCTGAATACGGGTGGATGTATCCCTTGGAGGGAACCGGCTGGAAGTGGCTCTACAACTTCGCAGACGACACGTGGCGCATGGCTGAATAATCACCCTTTCCTTATTCCTCATATGAAATTCATTACGACTTCTCTCTTTGCAACCGGACTGCTTGCCCTGTTGCTTGCTGCCCCCCTCGAGGCTACACGCGGCCGCGTGCAGGTTGTGCAGAACGGCGCCTGGGATTATCAGACAGACAGCTATGATCCCGATGCCCCTGGACGCACAGTAGTCACTGACCAGGGCACACTCCTGCGCGGGGCAGACTTCTGGGCTCTCACCGATCATGGCTGGGCGACTAAGCACGCCCTCAAGTTCGAGAACTGGAAACGTTTAAAAGACTTGGGCTTCAACTTGGTGCGCCTCTCATTAAACAACATGGACCCCGAAACCCATAACGACCCGGTTTATTACACCCGGGAGGAATGGTTGGAACAGATCGATGTATGGGTGGACTGGGCAGACGAGCTGGGAATGTACGTGATGCTCGATCACCATGAAGTTGGCGGTCACACCATAGATACGCTGCGTGAGTTCTGGAGCGATGCTGCCCCCCGCTATCGTCATCGCACACACGTGATCTACGAGATCGCAAATGAACCCGTAGCCTGGCGGCCAAACAACTACACTGAGCAGGACATGGCCCACCAGCAGGAACTCTACGACCTTATCCGCTCCCTTGCTCCGAAGACGCATATCGTCCTTCTTAGCTTTGCCATACCTGAGCTGGGAATGAAGGAACTGGCGGAAGAGCTGGATGTAGATTGGTCGAACGCCTCCGTGGGATTCCACGGCTACTGGATGCGGGACGGAAAGGCGATCGATGAGCTGAAACGCGCTTTTCCGGTCTTCAACACCGAGTTCTCCTCTCCTGTGGGCTCTGCCACCGGGAGCAAGGATCCGTACTTTATCGACGGTTACGCATGGCAGCAGGAGCTAATGGAAAAGTGGCAGATCTCATGGGTGATTTGGGATGTGACACACACACCAGCCGCCCTTGATAACATCATGCCCCAGTTTCTGGCCCACATTGAGGAGAATGGCTACATGTGGGAGCTCGATGACTACGAGGCAGACGCCATGCACACCGAACTTCGCGACTGGATCTACATGAACCGCAGCGGCTATCTTTTTGCTCCGGAATATGGGTGGATGTACCCACTCGAGAATACGGGCTGGACCTGGCTCTATAACTTCGCCGATGACACCTGGCGCCAGGCTGAATAACAGGATCCCTGCCCGAATAAACTGGGCGGAGACGGCCGACAGTTTGTGGCCTACCGAACCCGGTTTGTGAAGACTGCGGGATCCTTAAGGAATTTGGGGAGGCTGGATAAGGTCCAGCCTCCCCACCCACAAACGTCGCTCTTGTCACATGAACCACGGCCCTGCGGGCATGTAGTTCTTGCTACCGGAGCGAACCCATTCACTCCGGAAGATCATGGCAGGCTAGCACGATCGTCATTCCACATATCCTAAATGAAAGTGGAGCCTGCGTTTCCGCCGCCGACAACATTCCCGCTCATCCATCGGTCGACGTACTGAAAGTATGGCTCATGATCCAGATGGCGCGTCCTCCTGAAGCATGAGCGTAGCCAGCATTTGGCCCGTCCAGGCATGGCTGGTGAAGCAGTTGCGGTAGTCCTGACAACCATCGCCCCATCCTTCCAGGGGCACGGCAATCCTTACCAACAACCTACCCGATCCGTCTGCGCGGGTTCCGGCGTTCGAAGCCGGGCATTAACTGAGCCCGGTGGACTACTAATATGGCAACGGTTCCCCGGTATCCTCCCAAGTGTTACCTGACCACTCAGTAACGGCTCCGTTACGGATGCCGTATTGATAGTCCCTGCCGAACCAATTGTTCCTTACGTAAACTTCGTTCTGGCTTGAATTGTAGATGGTGTAGTTGCCCCCGTTCATCCAGTTATACTCGATCACGAAGTTTGTGATGGGACCGCCGTCGGGCTCGATAATGAATGCTGCGTTCGACTTGTATGGCGCCCCTGCGTTTATGGGCATGTCGAAATTGTTAAAGCGGAATGTCATGTCCGTGCCTCCATGACGGGACTGCACCCCATCAGCATGAGCACCCTCCCCTTTTCCCAGATGGTGGAACCAGCATTGCTCAATAAGGACGTTGGTGGTGGGTTTCACAGCGTCGCCGTCACTCTCGTGAATCTCGGTGCGTCGCATCGTGAAGTTGCCCCCGAAGATACCGGCGCTACGAACATTGAGAATTTCACAATCTTCGATGAGCAAGTTCAGGGCGCCATTGTGGGCATGAATTCCATAGAGCCCGCCATCGATCTTGCAGTTGCGGATGACGACGTTGTCCGCCTCGATACGGACCGTGCCCTCAAACAGGAAGTTCTCCAGCACCGTGCCCTCTTCGCGGATGGTATAGCTACCGGTGTAGGGAGTGAGCTCGCCTGTCGGGCCGGTATTATGTGCATGTGGTTTCTCCGGGATGATCACAGGATCCGGAATATCGGCGCGGTACTGATTCCACATATCGGCGATAAATGCAGAACCTGCAGATCCACCGCCTTCCACTCCGCCGCTCATCCAGCGGTCCACGTAGTCAAAGTATGCCTCATGATTCCAGACCGTTCTTCCATCCTGAAGCATGATGGTCGCAAGCATCTGGCCGACCCAGGTATGGCTGGTGCAACAGTTGCGGTAGTCCTGACAGCCATCGACGAGCCCGTCTGGATCGCGGCAGTCCTTTGAACCACCACCGCTGCAGCCATTGAGGAAATAGGTATAGTTGGAGCACTCTTTGCCCCACAGAGGAACGTCATCGACGCCGTAATATGTCTGGTTGTTCTCGCCAAATTTGTCACCGTAGTCGAGACCGACAGAAAGCATATCCGGATCGTCGAGCAGGATTGCAGCGAAGACTATCGGGAACAGGCGCCCGCTGTGGTGCCCCCCGTCTGCAGGCCAGCCACCGCCGGCTCGAAGCACGCTGTAATTATCGATACCCAACTGAACAAGGCTAAGCACCAGCTCGTCTCGCTCCGGGGTTTCGAGCATGGCGTACATCGCGGCGCGACTGACCGTGCTGGAGTAATCGCGACCATAGCATGGATGCGAGATGCCGGCCCAGTTTTCCTCGGCGCAGCTTTCCTGGATTGTCCAGTTGCCAATATGGTCGATACGCGGACGCTCCATGGAACGAAGCACATCTGCCCCATTGGGTGCGGACGAAGGAGGAGGAAGATTGGGAAGGAGGGACCAATCGATATCCTCGGAGCGGAATGAAGCCTTGTATTCTCCAGCATAGCCGGGGCGTAGTGCATCAGCTGGAGGCGGCGCCTCTACTATTGTGAGTACCGCTTGGCTCTTAAGCATGCCCACGTTTTTTATCTCTGCGCCGTCTGGCTTACTGACCGACGAAACCAACGTGTCGCCGGGTTCGAGATCAAAGGGTAAGGATGTTGGATTATCTGCCGTGTTGTAGCGGCCACCCCGACTGTCATAACCTTGGCGATTGCCCCTGGGGTTAATGCTTGAACCATTGCGACTGCCAGTGGGCTCCGGAGTGATGGATACGACTGTTACCGGCCCCACGACCCAGTAATCCCCTGTGATAAACTGCCCAAACTCCACTGGTTCAGCAAAAGTCCAGGTTACCCCGTATTGGGTGATTTCCGTGGTAGTAGTTGGCTCCTCCGGTTCTTCGGGCTCTTCAGGCTCCTCCGGTTCTTCGGGGTCTTCTGGGTCCTCTGGCGAAGCAGGGTTTCCGTTCTTCGAGAAGATCCAGGCGCCATCGTTCGTAACGTTGGACTCTGGCAGGTAGGTCCAAGAGCCGAATGTGAGAATATAGGACCAGTCTCCCTGGTTAAAAATATGTCCGATACCCGTGATGGCCCAGTCCTCAGTCAGCGGATAGCCCGCCCAACTATCATCGTCGCTATCCTGCGGCGGCTCCAAACGCGTCAGGGCTTTCGAGAAAATCCAGGCGCCCTGCTGGGTGTAGCTGGCGTCGTCCAGGAAGAACCATGACTGGCTTTCCAAGTCGTAGAGCCACGGATCAAAGGCGACATACATCTGGCCGAGAAATGGGCCGGTCTCCGCCCAGTCCTGATTGGACGGAAAGTTGCGCCAGGTTTCATCGGCAGTCGTATCAACGTCGCTTGACTGGACGCTCGACTCCCATTGAGTCGATGCACTATTGATCCACCAGGCATCTGAAGCCGAAGCCGCAAGCGCGGACGCCATGGCAAGGCCAGAAACGAGTATGCGGGATAGCAATGGGTAAGGGGGACGGAGGTTCATTCTAACTTTGAAGGGGGGAACAAGGGGGTTGGTATAAGGTATTTTTAAACAGACTTCCTTGAGGCAAGTCAATCGTCTCAGCAGCAAAAAAATGGTGCCTTAATCGCCAGTCGCATTACGCATCCTCCTCTCCCGGAAATCCGCTAAAGGAGCAAGTAAGGACTGACCGACACTTGGAACAACTAACGAAGAAAGGGGCCAACCGCCTGCAGACGATTGGCCCCTGAAAAACGACTGTTGAAGGTGTTACCTCTCTGCCTTACCCAAGTGGCGGCAAGGAGCTAACGATGTAGATCCATGCTCCTTCGCCAGTAACCGCATCTTGGACGATATATGCCCAGGCATTGAACTGAGCGAGGTAGATCCATGGAGCGTCAGACGCATAAGCCCACCCGATTGGGCTGTCTGTCCAGCCATTCTCATCGGGAGTTCCCAGCTCGATCAGATCCGGGGAGAATACCCATGCGCCTAACGGAGAAGCGGAGTCTGGGTCAACGAAGTACCAGAGACTTGTTTCCTGCTGGAACACCCATGGCTCGAACTGCACGAACACAGTGCCCAGGTAAGGGCCGGTGCTCACCCACTCGCCGTCCATGTCGAACCCGAGCCAAGAGCCAAACCACTCGTAGGCGCCGAGGTCGACTGCAGAGCCTTGAGGACGGGCTACGCCGTCGGCATCGACTGCAGGAGCATCAACGCTGGAGCCAGCGTTAATGGCTGGAGCGCCGCGCTTGAGACGCAGGTCAAACGGATAGGCGACGAAGTAGTCGTCGAGATCGTTCGGCCCAATCTCAACATTGTTTTCTACAACGGCCCAGCCATCATTATTGGCGAGGTCTCTATAGATGTCGCCGGTGATGTTGTTGCGCACCACGTTGTCGCGGCCGCGGTAGTAGGTGTTTTGCTCCTCCGTGTTGCCAGTTGCATTGTAGTTCTTGTGTGGCTGGATCGTGATCCATGCGCGTGGAGCGCCACCGTCAAAGTTCTGGTCGATTACAGTGTTGTTAATCACCTTACAGTTGATGGCGCCAAGGAGAGCGATGCCATGCCACTGGTGCACGAGGACCACGTTGTTCTCGATCAGGAAGTCAACAAACATGCCGTCAAACAGACCAATGCCCTGCAGCGGTCCATTGAACTTGCGGTCAGGATCGGTTGTTTCGACGATCACGTTTCCGCGCAGCGTAACGCGCTCGACCGTGCCTGACCCAGTGCCAGCGCTGCCCGTGGACCATGCCTGGATGCCGTCATCGTGGTTATCGTTCACGTTGACGCAGTCGGCGATGTAGTTGTATTCAGCCAGCTGGTCGCCACCGTTCACCCGGATGCCGTCGCCCGAGAACCACTGGATGTGGTTGCCACGCGCAACGTTGAAACTGCTGTCAGCGCCCATTTGCACCGAGAAGTTGGTGTTCAGGATTGTGCAGTATTCCAGGGTGTTATTGGAGCCATTGAGATTCACGCCGTTTGAGGAACGGTCGTTCCAGTCTGCCTCCGTCCATTCGGAGACGTCAGCCGCCGTGAAGATCTCACTATCGCCAAGGTAGTTGTACTTGCCGTTGACGCCGACCATGTTGGTGCGGCTGAAGACAGGTGCGAACTCGCGGCTGATTGTCAGTCCTGTGACATGCCAGTAGTCCCCGGAGATGATCAGGCGGGACAGTTGCGGCTCAGCGTCTTCTGCAGCTGTGACGTAAACGTAGCCTGTGTTGGCGCCCTTGAGGTCAGGCTCGCCATGATAACCGTCAAGCAAGTAGAGCGTATCGCCCGCCGCAAACACCTTGCCAGCCGCCATGACTGCTTCCAGGGAAGGCCATGGGTTTTCCGGGCTACCATCATTCTCAAGCGAACCGTTTTCAGGATCGAGATAGAAGGTGGTGCGTGGAACAACGTTGGTAACGGTGACCTTGAAGGTCGTCGTTGCGACGTTATCTTCGTCGTCGGTGGCAACGATGGTCACGTTGTAATCGCCGGGTTCGACATCTGGCGTCGGCGAGATGGTTACTGTGCCCGTCTTGTCGCCGTTGTCCTTGAAGGTAGCGAACGCAGGCAGGTCCGTTGCTTCCAGCGTGACAGTGAGGCTGTCGAGGTCGGTGATTATGAGGCTCACAACATTGCTGGCCCCGCGGTCGATCACAACATCGTCGACTGCGTCAAAGACCGGCGCCTGGCTCGGATTCGCATCGTCGCGAACGATAAGGGTCACCTTGATCGAGTCGCTAAATGAGCCGTCCGTGACGGAAACATTGAATGTGTAGATGCCAGTATCGCCGTCTGCAGCATTCACTGTGATGGAAGCGGTGCGATCTTCGTTGTCTGTCAAGGTGGCGAACGATGGCAGATCGCTGGAGGTGAAGGTAAGGGTGTCGTCGCTGTTGTTGTCTGTTGCGGTGATCGTAATCACGGATTCCACGCCTTCCGTTGCTTCCTGAACACCGAGGGGGGCGATCTCCGGCAGGTAATTGCCGTCAAAAAGGAAGCCAAGCTCTACCGTGCCGGCGGTTGCCAGATTACCCCACAACGCCTTGTTGGAACTCCAGTAGTGAACCGAATCGTAAGTGGGATTGCCGTCGTTGTCGTTTACAGCGATATCAAAGCCGAAATCGACACCGAAGTCCATGGTGCGCTCGGTCAGGCTCGTCCATGGGAAGGAGACTTCAACGGTCCAGCCTTTGTCGGTGGTCTTCTGCGCCCACTGCACGCCCTCAAGGGAGCCTTGGCCACTTACGTAACCCTCTTCCGGCTTGTTCCAGTGGAACGCGTATTGGTAGTTGTCGCCGGTCTGGGCATTGCCCGCTGGATCGCGGAAGTTGTCCATGTTGAAGTAGATTTCAACGATGTCGTTGCGCCAGGTATCCGTGCCAGCGGTGTCTTCGAGGTGCTCATCGGTGATGTCGATAAAGAGATAGAAACGCTCGCTGTCCCACACGCCGTACCAGTTGGCGCTAAAGTCGGTCTCGTCGTTGGCAGCTGTGCCGCCACCCACGGTTGCAATCGCATTTGGCGGATCGCCACGATAAATGTCGTCGAGATCGCCATCAATTTCCGGGATGTTTTCAGCTTCGATCTCGGAGATGCGAACAAAGCGCTCTTCGATGATCTTTACATCATCGACATACATGCCCGAGAGAGTTGCGCCGGAACCGCCGTAAAGCCAGATTTGAGTGGGAGATCCACCGATGTTCTTGGCAACTGCAGCGCTTGTCATTGGCGTCAAGTCATTGAACTGGATGCTGGTCGTTGCCCCATCAGCACTGATTCGGAACGTCCAGGTTGTCCATTCGCCGCCCGCGCCTTCGCCGGGAATCCAGCCGTCGTTCCCGTTGCTGCCCCCCGTGCCTTCCACAAAGAAGTGGTCGCGATTTGCTCCTGAATAACCAGCGGGGCTAAACCAGCTGTCAAATCGACCATCGCCTTGCTGCAAGCCGTAGCTTTGGAAAGTGGCGCCATGCGAAAACGTACGCAGCAAAATGCCAGCGCCGAGCGATTCCGGGCCTGTATGCGTGCCGGCGCTAACGCCCCAGCGAGGACCGTAGACATTGGCGGGAGCGTCCGGCACCTCGAGGTCCACCCACTTGCCCATGTCGTAAACCTGCATGCTCACGACGATGTCTTTACCCTGAAGTTCCACAGGGATATTGTAGGTGAGCCTATCGCCGGCTCCGACCAAGAGGGACTTGCTGCCGCTGAAGGCCTGCGCATCTGAGAGCACGCCTCCCGAGAATGGGTTGCTTTCCTCGAAGTCCAGCGTCAACGCTGAAGCACTGGAAGCAGCCAGTAGAGGTATTGAAGCCAGTAGCGCGCTGGTAGCGCGTAACGACCTTGTGATTAGGGGTCGACTTTTCATCGTATTCGAAAAAGGAACTGAGTCGGCGTGGGGGGCGCCAGAGAGGGTGTAAAGCCCTTATAATCCCCCCTCCTGTAGTTGCGTCAATCACCGCGTTGCACAATTTTTGCGCCAACAGATAACCATTGCTCGCTCTCAATTAAAAAATCTGCGCCACCCGTCCCATTCTAGGGGTTGAATTTCGGGCGGTTGAGCACGCCCATCGGGCTTTCTTATTTACCACCATCGATGGGCGTCATAATGTTTATTGAATGGCCGAAGCGATGCCGAAGGACCGGAATATCTACCGCCACCTGACGATTGCGCTGCTGACGGGGTTGTATTGTCTCGCATCGGGTGGATGCAAAGACACAACAATTCGCGAATCCTGGCAGGGCTATATTGAGGCGGACTATCGTTATGTGGGGTCGCCTGTTGCCGGGTTTATAGAGGTAATGCCTGTGCGTCGCGGTCAGGTAGTGACCCAAGGCGATGCGCTTTACACGCTGGATGGGGTCAATGAGCGAAGGGAGCTGGAACAAGCCGTCGCCAGTCTCGCATCGGCCGAGGCCCAACTTGCCGACGCCCGGAAAGGCGAACGGGAACCAGCGCTGCGCGCCCTTGAAGCTTCGGCCGAGGCATTGAGGGCAGACCTTGAACGGTTCAGGCTGGAGAGGGAAAGGCAGGCCGAAATGATTCGCACCGGCGCATCCTCTGCACAGGCGTTTGAGGAAGCGTCGTTCGGGCAGGAACGTCTCGAAGCGCAGCTGCAGGCTGCCTTGGCGCGACTTCAGGAGGCTCAACTCGGCGCACGCGAGGATGCGATACGCGCACTGGAGGCGAACGTAGAGGCGGTGCGAGCGCAGACGGAGCTGGCAAAATGGCGACTGGAACAGACCCAGGTGAAAAGTCCAGTGACAGGAGTAGTGGAAGACGTGCTCTACCGACCTGGGGAATGGGTGGCGGCCGGACGCCCGGTCATCGTTATCTTTCCTCCCGAAGATATGCTTGCCTACTTCTTTATCTCTGACAGTGAGCTAAGCCAAGTTCGCCCGGGAGAGGCCGTTACCCTTATAGCGGATGGAATATCTGAACCCCTATCCGCCACGATACGCGCAATATCGAGCGAACCTGAGTTCACCCCGCCCGTCATCTTCAGCAATGACACCCGCGGACGCCTGCTTTACCGCATCGAAGCAGGATTGGACCCAGCTGCAGCCAAGGCCCTGCATCCCGGACAGCCTGTGCGGGTAGAGGGACGAATGAAGAGACAAGATTGAGCTGGAACGTGAACCATCTGGACGCGAGACGAGCGATTCAAACGGCGACCTGCTTGACGTGAAGATCGATTGATCTCTCGTAACACCATTGATGGCGGCCTACTACTAGAAATCAAGAGACGATGAAGATACGGACTATGGATCACGTGGGCATCATTGTTGATGACCTCACTGCAGCTAAGGAATTCTTCCTGGACCTGGGGCTTCAGTCGCTGGGCGAAGCAGAACTGGAGGGAGACTGGATAGGACAGATCATTGGGCTAGATGATGTCAAAACGACAATCATCATGCTCGGAACCCCGGAGGGCGAAACGCGCCTGGAGCTGGTAAAATTCCACAACCCAATAGATGAAGCGGGCATTCAACGTCCTTCATCAAACACTCTCGGAATCCGCCACATCGCATTTGTTGTCGAGGATGTGGAAGCCGTCGTAGCCAATCTGAGAAAGAAGGGCACGGAGCTCATGGGCGAGATCCACAACTACAAGAACGTCTACAAGGTGTGCTACATCCGCGGGCCCGAGGGGATCATTTTGGAGTTGGCGGAGGAGATTGGGTAATTCCTGTTTTTTATGGCTTCTGTGACTACCACTGCCGCATGTGCTCTCTGCGTCTTTGCGTGAGATCCTGTTCTGGCTTCTGGTTCCGGCATCCGTGTGCTCAGTGAACTCTGTTCCGAAAGTTCATGGGGCGAGATCTTGAAGTCTCTTTGATGATGGCGGTGAATCTGAAACACAGGGTATTAGTGATTTGGCTCGTCATACTTGCCCTGAATTCCATCCTCACAGGCACGCAGGCTGGGCTTGCTTAGCCAGTACAGGTTCTTATCCTTCAGGGCATGCGCGCTTATGCATTCCTTGTTGCCCTGTTCCTGATCGCTCAGCCGCTGATGGCGGCCGTGCTTACGAACGATTCGGTGGTAAAGATGGTTGAAGCTGGACTTGACGAAGAGGTCATCTTGCTGGCCGTTGAGCGTGGCGAGCCAAAGTTTGACCTCGATCCCAGTGACCTGATCAAACTGAAGGAGAAGGGCGTTCCTGATGCGGTGGTAAAGGCGATGTTGGAACGACAGGAAGGAGCGGCCGTGAAAGCTCCTGCTAAGGTCGCGGACAAGCCAGCATCCAAGGCAAAGCCGAAGGTTGTGGAAATCGACTTGCCCAAGGCGATCGAACCCAAGCCCGGGAATGAGTATTATACGCGGTTCAGCTTCCGATACGAGCGAGGCAAGCACATAACCACAAACTATGGTCGAGGAATGGTGCTGCCAATAAATACCCGCGTAAAGCTGGTTTCGATCGGTGGAGACGACATGGTGCTGGAGGTTGTTGACTCAGGCACGCGCATAACGATCGAGAACGTGGAGGATTACAGCGGCCAGGATATAAAGGGCATTGCGAGCCGCATGCTCTCCGAAAAGGAGACTCCCATCGAGAAATTTGACGATAGCATCGAGTCCGCCATTCGCGCCGGCGAACTACGTCTAGGAATGACCAAGCAGCAGGCAATCCTGGCACGCGGATATCCTCCGGCGCACGCCACGGCATCGACCGAAGCAGATGTCTGGAAGTATTGGAGCAGCCGCTTTGTGACTCAGACCATTGTGTTTCGCGACGGCGTGCTGGCTGAAGGGCGGGGACTGTTCTAGGAGCGCCGGGGGCGCACCCCGTGCGCGAGTGGGAGAACGGGGGGTCGGTCGTGAGCGATGGTTATGGACTTTTGTGGACGTTGATGGCCAGGGATGGACGGAGGGGAGTGGCGAGGGCTTCCAATGCGGACGTGAGTGGGTTCAATGGCGCAGTTGGCGGCGGAGGAGGTTTCGGATGTACTGAGGCGGGGGTCTACCTTCGGCAAGGCTTCGGCGGATTTAACCAGCCTCCCTAACCTTTTTGCGTTTACTGTGGGGGTGGCGAGAGCGCGATGTGTTGGCTTGCTGGGGAAGCTGCTTGGTGGGTAGAGTTACGCTGTGGCGGAGCGTGAGGCCATCGTCGATGTAAAGGGAGTGACGAAACGTTTTGGAAGCAAGACGGTGGTGGATCACGTAGACATGCAGGTACGTGAGGGGCAGATCTACGGGTTCCTCGGTCCCAATGGCAGCGGCAAGACGACCTTCATACGGATGCTCTGCGGCCTCCTGAAACCAACTGAGGGTGAAGGGACGTGCCTGGGCTATGACATTCTGCGCGAGCAGCGGCTAATCCGACAGCACATTGGTTACATGACGCAGCGATTTACCCTCTATGAGGATCTGACGGTGGAGGAGAACATGCGCTTTGTGGCCCGACTTTACCCGATGAAGGACCGGAACGCCAGAATCGAGGCGGTATTGGAGCAGATGCAGCTGGCGCCGCGCAAGAACCAGTTGGCGGGGCAGCTTTCCGGTGGGTGGAAACAGCGACTGGCGTTGTCTTGCGCGCTGTTGCACCGGCCAAAATTGCTACTGCTGGATGAGCCAACAGCAGGCGTAGATCCAAAGGCGCGGCGGGACTTCTGGGAGGAAATCCAGAATCTTGCAGAGCGCGACCGGCTAACGGTGCTGATCACAACTCACTATATGGATGAAGCCGAACGCTGCCATGAGCTCACTTACCTGGCTTACGGGAAGGTGCTCGTGCGCGGCACGGTGGACGCATTGCTGCAGAAGGCTCGTATACGCGTGTGGGTGGTGACCGGACCGGAACTTAACGCACTGGCGCTGAAACTCCGTGAATACGAAGGCATGGAACAAGTGGTGGCTTTTGGCGCCAGTCTGCATGTCGCGGGCGAAAACCCTGAAGCCGTGGAGGCTGCGCTGCGGGAAGTCTGCGGACCGGAGCATAGCTTTCGGGAAGCTGCGCCTAACCTGGAGGACACATTCATCCACCTGATGGAGAAGAGTACGAGCAACTTCAATTAATGGACTTTTTCTCACTAAGGCGCCTGCGCGCAATCATTCTGAAGGAGTTCGTGCAGATGAAGCGCGACCGGCTCACCTTCGGCATGATAGTGGGGATTCCACTGGCGCAGCTCGTTCTGTTTGGCTACGCCATTAACACAAATCCGCGGAACCTGCCAACCGGCATTGTCTCCGGCGCACAGGATCAATTCTCACGCGCAGTTGTAGCCGCGATGCAGACAAGCCGCTATTTCAGCATCGTTGACAGCAATATGACGGTGGAGGAGGCAGACCGGGCTCTGCGCGAGGGTGATTTGCAGTTCGTACTCAGCCTACCGCCAAACTTCAGCCGGGCCATATTACGCGGGGAGCAGCCGCAGATCCTACTGGAGTCTGACGCCACAGACCCATCTGCAACGGCCAACGCGGTGTCCGCCATGCGCCAACTGGTTAACGCCGCCATTGCACGAGAGCTGCGCGGACCGGTCGGCAACGATCCACCCGCCGAACCGGCAGAATTGATCATACACGCCCGCTATAACCCTGAGGCCATTAGCCAATACAACATCGTGCCAGGGCTGCTGGGCGTCGTCCTTACAATGACGATGGTGATCATCACATCCCTCGCGATCACCCGTGAGAAGGAGCGTGGAACGATGGAGCATTTACTGGCCACGCCTCTGCGACCTGCGGAGGTAATGCTGGGCAAGCTTTCCCCGTATATCCTGGTGGGTTTCGTGCAGGTGACCCTGATCCTGCTGGCGGCCCGCCATCTCTTTGCCGTGCCTATGTTCGGCAGCCTTACCCTGCTCTATGCATGCGCGTTCCTCTTCATCCTCGCAAATCTGTCGGTTGGCATCACGTTTTCTACAATAGCCCGCAACCAGCTGCAGGCCGTGCAGATGTCATTCTTCTTTTTTCTGCCGTCGATCCTGCTCAGCGGGTTCATGTTCCCTTTCCGCGGCATGCCAGAGTGGGCGCAATGGATTGGCTCTGTTCTGCCCTTAACCCATTTTCTCAGGATTGTGCGAGGAATCCTGCTCAAGGGGAATGCCTTTGCTGAGATCGCCCCTGAACTCGTCCCTCTGGGGATTTTCTGCGCAGTCGCGCTGACCGTGGCCATGCTGCGCTATCGTCAAACGCTCGATTAGTGGGTGGGGAGGACAGTCCTCTACCCTCCGTAAATACGTGGATGTTCCTGCTGAAATGAGACTGTCGAAATCTGTGGACTGTCGATGTAGCCTACCAGCCTACCCTTCATCCGAAAACATGGTATGATCCGTTCCACTTACCGGGCGGTGAAGGGAGTAACCCTGATGATCGAGGATATGGGGATGCGCCAGAGCGTCGCCTGCGTTGGAGAATGGTCTGCGGTGCGAAAATAGCCGGAATCGTCGCGAAGATCGAACACGCGGGACCAGCTTTGGCGGATAGCGTCCTGGAACCTAACCGGAAGAGCATCAAAAGGTGTGCCGGGATCGTATCCCGCCTGTAGCAGCGCGGTATCGAAGGCTTTGTCATCCGCGTTGTTCAGCGGGATGTACCACCGGTTAAGCACGTGATGCCATTTCGTGAAACAGGAGAGCAAGGCTGTATCAGTCTTGAACTCAATTCTAACGCCTTTACTCCACTTCGGCAGGTGCGCTGCACGGCGTAGATCGGGCCGGGCTCTAGCTGCGTTGCGGTATTGCGCCCACGCCCATACCGGAAAGCTGTCTTCTCTTGGAGGAGGTTCCAGCCGCTTCCGCATTTCCTGGATCATCCAACTGTAGGCGAAGCCAAACTCTTCATCCACATACTCAGCCAAACTCTCGACGAACCCCTTTTGAAGGGACGCCTCGTAAACTTGTTCTGTCTGGATCGTCCAGAGAAGCATGAAGACCATCGGGACACGGCTCGACGCGCTCCTTATCACCTTCGCTGAAGCTACATCGTTGGAATATCGCCAATGCGGTCCAGGTAAGCGTCAAAGTTGCCGGTGTAGTAGAGGCGAATTAGATCTGCTTCGAGCTGTGAAAGTGATTCTGCCTGCGATGGCGTCTGCTCAGCAAGCTGCGTTAAATGGCTGCGGAAGTGTCGGAAGAGTTTCTCCTTTAGCCAGTATGCCTCGGCGTAGCGTTCGGCCTTGGAAGAGGCGAATGCGAGGAGGTCATGCTCTGGCGTGGTAAGTCCCCGACGCCATGCTGCGCGATAAACTGAGTGAGCCTCTACCCACGCATCGGTCGCCATCTTGTTGAAAACCTCGTGCAGCCCCTGCCAGCCTAGCGCGCGCGTATCCAGAATCTTAGCAACATCGGGATGAGGATCCTCTTCGGTGGCGTAGTCAAGCAGGCAGACCCGAAGATCCACCGTGCGATCACCATCGTAGTCATACTCAATGGTGTCCAGGAAGCCATTACCGTCGGTGTCGGTGTATTTCACAACTTCCTCCACACGAGGGGCGTCCTTGGAAGGAGGCGGAGCCTCCCAGCCGCCATGATAAGCAGCATCCTTATCAACGGTCCATGCGCCCCACTCCGCCCCATACAAGTGCAGCTTCCGGTCGAAAACTCCTATGTAAAGTCTGCCTTGGCCAGAGTTATCCTGGTCCCACTCGCCGCGATCGCCGATGGAATCTGACTGGCGATTCTCGGAGAGCCCCAACGGCCCACCATTTTCGTCCCATCGTTCTACGGAATAGATGTCGATAGTTTCGGGGCCGCCCCGCTGCCTGTAGGTCGGATAATAAAACTCAACCCGTTCCCAGCGATGATCGTCATCGTCTTCATCGAATACAAAGTAGGCGCTCTCCCAATCGTGCGCGAACGCGGCGTCATAGCTGTCCTCGGGCGGCATATACCGCAAAGCATCGAGCCGCCGCCAGACATTCGATTCGAAACATTCATCGAACTTCGGGTTGCCAACAAAGCCAGAGACATCCTGGACCATGTCCCGATAATCGATGCCGGGGCGCCCTGTGAAGCGGATGCTCATATCGAAGTCGGACTCATTGTCTTTCGCCGAATCGCCATCCAGATCGTAAGTGATGGCAACAACATTCAAGTATCCCTGCAAGTGGTACGCATCCGGTTTGCCCCCTCTGCGCCTGCTCCAGTCTGGCGAATCCACCCAGCGAATCGCCATATCGCATACTCCATCATCGTCATAGTCGTAGAAGATGAACGGATTTTCCCAGTTCAGGGTCGGGTCGTTGAGGTTGCGAACCGAGGTATGAACCTTTAGAAAGAGTGTGTCCGAATGGTAGTTGGGCAACCAATTGCTATTTCCCGTATAAGCCCAGCAGTCCCAGTCAAAGGTGTTCCAGTCCATCCAGCCCAGTACGGCACGGTCGTCGAAGTTGCGGAAAATCATCCACTCGCCTTCATTCCATGGCGTGTTCTGGCCGGGAGGATATGGCGGATTGATTATGAACGCCTGCATATCGGGCACTCCGTCAGCATTGAGATCCGCCCACTTTACATTGATGTCCTTGAGTCCGTCATAGAGGCCATCGCCATCAATGTCGATCTGAAGGACATCTGCCAGTTGGTCGCCGCGCGAATCATCAGCACGCATGTCTTCATTCTCATCCAACCAACGCACGCGCTTACCATTCCACCAGCGCTCAATGATGTCTGGGTGGCCATCTCCATCGATATCAAGACGCAGGATCTCTTTATCAGGCTTGGCAGAAGAGAGACGCGAAACGCGCCAATCCTCAGCTGAGAACAGGAAACCTGGCGCAAGCAAAGCAGCGCCGACGAAAATCAATTGGGGGAGCGGGGGCAATTGCACTGTCATCTGGTAACTTCTTGGGGAACCTGAGCGACGTCAGAGGGGGCGGAGCGTCGTTCGAGATGACCGGCAAGACAACCAAGAACCCTCAAAAAATCGAGCGCAAACCAATCCAATTTACCTCACAAGGATAGGAGCGCCCGGCGGAATTAAGCGTCGGCGTCACGTTCTTCACGCACGATCTGAGGCGCTATAGCTTTATCCTGAAACACGCCTTATCAGCGGTAGAAGCCATCTTCGCCGCGCCCTAGAATCTAAGATGTGTGCCAACAATTAGCTGGGCGCCGGGCATGGGATAACCCGCACGGTGCTCGTAATCTTCATCGAGCATATTCTCAACGCGAACGTAGATATTGGCCCGCACTGCCTCACCGAGATCCAGCTCGTGCGATATGCGTAGTCCAACAAGGTTGTAGGCGCCAACCTCGCCAAGAATCTCGCCAAAGCGCGTGCTGATCACGCGTCGGTCACCGACATACTGCCAGTCGCCATTAACTGACCAACGTTCGATGGGCTTCCAGGTAAACCCGGCAGACGCCGACCAATCCGGTGCGTTCGGCACGGTTTCGTCCGTATCGAGAATAGTGAGGCCACCATAAAGCATGAGGACCTCAAAAGGCGAATAGTGCAAGTTCGCCTCGGCGCCATTGATCTCGTAATCTCCTAGATTGAGGATAAACCCGGCTGGTGGCGGAGGAGCGATACGCAAGGCATTGCTTACTTCGTCGCGAAAAATGCTGAATGAAGCGTGACCACGAGGCAGTTCAACGACGACGCCAAGCTCGTAATGATCGACAGCCTCAGGATTAAGCTCACGCCAGTCGTCTCCGATCGACCACGGCGGCGGGCGACGCCCAAACACGCTGACATACACGCCCGGGTAATTGTAGGAGCGAGCGGCATTTGCATAAACAACCACGCCTCCCTTGTGCAGCTCTACGCCTCCTTGGCCGCCAAGTTTGCCGTCAAAGACATCATGGTCGAAATACCGCGCCCCAACTGACACAGATGCAGAGTCAAAACCTGCAAGAGAGCCTAGTTCCAGTTCCGCCGTAGCGTGTGGCGACAACATCTTGAACTTCAGCTCGTCAAAGACCATGTCCGGTCCTTCCGCGAAGTCTTCCGTCACAGCGCCTCCATAAATATCCCAATCCAGGCCGCCTGAAAGTGAGAGCGCCTCAAACCGGCGCTCGGCGCGGCTGCGAAGTCCGTAATTATCGAAAGTCGTTACGGAGTTGAGTTGCTGGGCAGGAAAAGGCGCCGGGGGCGGCTGGTGCCATTGACGCCAGTCCAGGTTGCCTTCCTCGTAGTAGCCTCGAAACTCGACGTCCCACTCGTCTGAATGGTGTGCAAGCTTTGCCAGGTAGAAATTGTCTTCAATGTCGTAGTTTTCGACGATGGGAAGTCCCAGCCCCTCTGGCTCGGGATCGTTCGCCTGCGAATCAATGACTTGAGTGAGAAAGCTGGCCTCCCAGCCATTGCCTAACTTATACGCAATGCGGGTCTGAAATGCGTCGACTTCGCCATCTGCGTTCTCCCGATGCCCGTCGCTCTCGCGGTGGCTATACCCCGCGTGCACGTTGACTGGACCATCCAGATAAGTCACTTCACCCATGACGGCCACGGTGTCCCAGGTCCCATACTCGGCGCGCAGGGCAGACGATAGCCCCTGCTTCACCGCCTGAGCCGGCAAGATGTTGATGGCGCCAAAGGACATGCTGCCAAACCGAACGGGCTGCGGGCTCTTATGAACCTGGATCTGTGAAGCAAAATCTATCGGCAACGTGTCGACAAGGGGATGAGTCCAGACGCCCACAAAGCGCGGCGCACCATCCACGAGAGTAGCGATCTCGCCGCCGGGACGACCTGAGCCATGACCCCGAATAAATACCGCACCGCCATCGCCGCCGCCAAACGCCCCCACGACATTGTATCGAGAAACCGTGACTCCGGGAACCCGCTGCAAGGCGGCAGTAAGATCGCCGGCGCCGATCTGCTCGATCTGGTCCCGTCCCACGATCGTTTGTTTATCGGCGAGGTTTGTCAGCGAGACCATCTCCACAACCGGGTGGGCAAGTACCTCGAAGGGATCAAGCACCACGGGATCATCCGAGGCTACTGCAGTTTCCTGGGCCAGAGCTTGGCAGAAGGGGGCGCAAGCCATGGCAAGCATAATGCTCCACTTGACCGGGGGCTGAGTTAATGGCAGCATCGGGCCATGCTGTCGCCTGTGCAGCGTTAGGCAAAGAAAAAAGGATGAAACTCCCACGATCACAAAGCGTTGCGGTTCCCCGTGCTCAAGGCCTGCAAATTTCAGAGATTGCATTGATGACAGGGCTGGCTGTGCTTGCGCCGTTTTTCGCGCACCTCATACCATCGTGGGACGACTCGCCAATGGGCGCTCGCCTGCTGCCGATTTTCTACGCGCCATTGCTTGCAGCCATGCTGCACCGGGCGCATGTCTCTATAATTGTGGCGCTGGCTGCTCCTTGGGTAAACCACATGTTGCTGGGAATGCCGCCTCTTCCCATTGCACGCGTTCTCACTGTGGAGTTGTTGGTCTTCAGCATTCTGGTTCTCCTTATCTCACAGCGCACTCGGAAGACCGGAGGAGCCTGGGTTGGCCCTGCTGCATATCTGCTGACCATGGGCGTCCTCTATCTTGTTTTCCTGGTCGCACCCGCACTAAATCCAGCGCCAACAGCCCTAGCGTACGTCTCAGGCGCCGTGAAAACCGCTTGGCCAGGCATCATTATTCTTGGCCTCCTGAGCTGGGGCGCACACAAGATCAAGCCTACTCAAGGCCCGATGGCTCATGCCTGAGAAACCGTACTTGGATTTTGAATGGATTGCCCAAAGGTTGCGGGCCTTTGAGCTACCAGAGGTGGACTGCGTGGTGGGCATTCTAACCGGCGGACGCGCACCCGCTGTGATGACGGCCTACAAGCTCGCCAAGCCACTCTACCTTCTCCCCCTCAACTACCGGGGGCCTGACAATGAGCCGCGACACAAGCAGCCGGTGCTGACCTCCCCAACCCTGCGACTTCCTCCCGAAGGGGCAAAGGTTCTCCTTGTTGACGATGTGAGCGTCTCGGGAAGCACGATGGAAAAGGCAAAAGAGCTATTGCCCGGCCGGAATGTCACTACATTCGCCTTCAAGGGACAGGGAGCAGACCTGATACTACTCGACGAAATACGTGGTTGCGTGCAGTGGCCGTGGAATGATTTGTGACAAGCGGCGAGAAGTCGCTGGGCTCCGGTTATTGGGCATTACGCGTCGAGCATCCAGACCTTATAGTCGCCGAACGTCTTTATCTGCGCGATCTTGTCCTTTAGTGGAAGCTTGTCCTGAACGCCGGGTACGTTCTTGTCGATCAGTATGCTTCCAGCAGGGCAAATCTGGCAAAGCCTCGAAGCCAGGTTGATTGGGCGCCCCAGGTAGTCGTCGCCGGCTGATATCTTGCTTGCCAGTCCAAAGCAGACCGCTGCCCCAATTCCCTCCGGGGCGCCATGAATGAAGTGTGGTCCGGTGAGCACCTTCTGCCAGCGAGGCGCAAACTCCTGGAGCCCGCTGATACAAACCTCGATCGCAATGTCCCGGTCTTCATTCCCTGTCTTCCACACCGCAAGCACGCCGTCCCCCAGAAACTTGAGCATGTCTGCCGGGTACTTGATAAAGCCTGCCTTTACGGTGTTGTAGAACGAGGTCATGAGCCCGCAAGTGTAGGGGCTCTCGATATGAGGAAGCTCACAGAACTGCGAGAAACCCCGCATATCCACAACGCATGCCAGCACCTCGCACGGCACACCAAACTCGGGTTCCGAATCCAGGGGATCCTCCAGCGAGTAGTTTGAGTATAGCAGGTCCTCAAACTTGTACAGCCCCAGCTTACTCTCCTTGGCGCCGTAATAATAAAGGCCCGCCTCCTGAAAATCCATCAACGCGGGGAGGTAAACGAGCTTTGCGTCTCCGTACGGGTTTTCGCCATCATCAGATTCGTCATAGAACCGCGCCGTATAGCTGCGAACGGCATCCTGAGTTGAGGACAATTTGCGCAATACTACAGAAACGTCGGTTTCTTCTTCGACGATGACAGTCCGCGCGCCGTCAACGGTATAGGTCACCAGGTGGTAACGGGGATTTACCCGCTGGTAGTGACTGACGATATCCCAGAAGTCCCTGAAATTCAGGTTTGGGATGGGATAATGACGCTGTAGGGAAGGATGCTTCAACTGCGCTCAACGATCTTGTAAGACCTATGCTCAAGATCGTAAAGGCAGATTATCAGAGAATAACACAGTCGCCCACGCGACTCGTCGTTTATTCCTTCTCCCGTTTCTGGAGGTCTGCAAAGAAGCTGCGTACGATGTATAGGCCCACGCCGACGACGATGCCGCAGTCGGCGATGTTAAAGGTTGGCCAACGATAGAACCCGAGGTCGAAGTCGAGGAAGTCGATAACGTACCCAAATACTGCGCGATCCACTAAATTGCCGACGATGCCGCCAAGCATAAGGCCAAAGGAGACCTGCATGAACGGCTTGTCCAGCTCGAGATGCCGACGCAAGAGCACGATCATCCCGATCACGATAATCGCCAGGAGCGCCAGCAAAACGCTGTGCCCTTCAAACATCCCCCAGGCAGCGCCACTGTTGACGCTGTAAACGATATTGAAGAACCCTGGAATGACTTCTACGCCGCCGAATGGCGGATACGCGCCAAGGACGAGCCCGGAGACTTTCGCGACCAGATATTTGGTGAGTTGGTCAATGACGAAGACGAGGACGCTGATAAGCAGCAGCATCCTGTAACGGCACAGACGTCTGCCACAGGCAGGTGAAGGTTGTGGCGTCATTCGTCGCCGTCATCATCCATGCTCAGCGCGCCGGGATCTTCCGAGAGGTCCAGATACGCATTTGTCCGCTGCAGGCGTCTGCGAGTGGTCTTCTCATATTCGGCCTGTCCTTCCAGCGAATAGCGGGTAAAGGGCACTGCCTCAAGGCGCTCAGGAGAGATCGGCTTTCCCGTAATCTCACAAATACCGTAAGATCCATCGTGTATCCGCTTGATGGCCGCATCGATCTCCTGCAGAGCCTCCTGATCGTTGGCAACCAGGGACAGGGCAAAATCGCGATCGAAGGCGTCTGTACCGTCGTCCGCCATGTGGGAGCTGAAGCTGGCCACCTCGCCACTGTCCTCACGAGGAGAACGCTTGAGCGTCTCGCGGCTATGGTCATCGAGGCCATTTAGGACGTGCTCGCGCAACTCCATGAGCAGCTTATAGTACTTGCGGAACTTGGGCGGAACTTCGTTCTCATCCGCAATTGGCGCTGGCTTTGAGGGCTGCTGGGGATTGAAACCAAGGATGTCTGCCAGGGTTGCCGCGCCGAGCACGCGCTGCTGAACAGGTTCCTCAACCTTGATCTCGGCGCGCTTTACAGCTGCCTTGCGGGCGGCTTCCTTACGCTCCTCCTCCTGTTCCTCGCGACGATTTTTGAGCACCTCGCGAACGTCTTCGAGGGTAAAGACCACCGGCGCTGCACGCTTGCTTGCAGCCTTCGACGCAGACGATGCCGACTTGCGTCGTGAAGCCAGAGCCTTGAGCTGCTCTTCGCTCAAGCCACCTTCTTCCCGCTCCTCGGTTTCTGCCACAGGAGCGGCTTCCTCTGCCTGGAGTTGGGTCGACTTGTCGTCAAGCACCTGCTCCTGCACATCAATTTTTGCAGTAGCATTCTTCTTTGCGGCCGTCTTCTTGGCCGGTGTTGAAGTCTTTGTAGCAGCAGCTTTTTTGCGTGAGTTCGCCATGTCGGCAAAAGATCAAGTAAGTTGGTGTCAGGAGTTAAAGGATTTGAGAGCCTCCGCATCGCGCGGGCTGACTCTTCCAAAGCTGGTTTCAACCAGTTCTGGCACCCAGCGCAGGCTCCGTGGGCAGCGCTCGCCGGGGGCATGTCTGGCCGAAGCTGTCACAGGGCCGTCGCCTGGACGCAACTCGACCATAGATACGATGAAAAGTTCCGGCAGATTTGCTTCATAGTTCTGAAGCAACTCCATAAGCTCTCCGCCGCCAGTCAAAGTGACAGCAGCATCGATGCTCTTGCCTATGACCTTATCGCGACGCAGGGCCTCAAGTTGCTCATTGACGAGTGGGCGCACCTCGCGCAGCAATCGCTCCACATCTTCTGCCTGAGGGGTTTTCCATTCAGCCGGCGCAACAGGCCAGGACTCGAGCTGAATGTGAGGCTCGGAGAACTCCTGGTCTGTCCTCATGAACGAGCGCGCCTCATCACAAGTAAAGCAGAGCACCGGCGCCAGCAAACGCGTAAGCGCGTCGAAGCTATGGTAAAGCACCGTTTGCGCAGAGCGACGCTCAATCCAATCTGCTCCAAACGTGTAGAGACGGTCCTTCAGGATGTCGTGATAAAGCGAAGAAAGCGTCACGGTTACATACTGGGTGATGTAGCCATAGGCGCGGTGGAACTCGTATCGCTCATACGCATCGGTGACGCGCTCGATGAGCTGGGCCGTCTCGGCAAGCGCCCACTTGTCAAGCGGTAGCATGTCGGAAACAGACACCCCATTACGTTCATAGTCGAAATCGTGGAGGTTGCCCAACTGGAAACGCAGCGCATTCCTGATGTCGCGATACGCGCGCGCAACATTTTCCATGATCTCTGTGCCCACCGAAACGTCGTCGGTGTAATCAAGGCTGTTGACCCAGAGACGAAGGATGTCGGCGCCGTAAGTCTTGATCAGCTCCAACGGGCTGATGACATTGCCCATGCTCTTGGACATGGCGCGGCCCTGGGCGTCGAGAATGAAGCCATGGGTAAGCACTGCCTTGAACGGCGCGCGGTCACGAGCCCCGATGCTTGTAAGCAACGCGGCCTGGAACCAACCCCGGTGCTGGTCGCTGCCTTCCAGGTAGAGATCTGCAGGTGAACGCAGACGGTCATCCTGTTCCAGGCTGGCTATATGACTTGCGCCTGAATCAAACCACACATCGAGGATATCGAACTCTTTCTCAAAATCTTCAGGACTTGATTCGCCGGTCTTATCATAAACAAAACCTTCGGGGAAGAAGGTCGATAGAGGCTCTGTAAACCACGCATCGGTTCCTTTCTCAGCCACGACTTCGATAACCCGTTCGATGACCCGGGCGTCCAGGATGGAATCGCCGCTCTTACGCGAACGAATAGATGGAATTGGCACCCCCCAGGAACGCTGGCGGGAGAGGCACCATTCGGGCCGGCGCTCCACCATACCGCGAATACGATCGCGACCCCACGCCGGAATCCATTTCACGGAATGATCAATAGCCTCAAGGGCCTTCGCCCTCACGCCTTCCTCAGTGAGTTGCATGAACCACTGCTCGGTGGCGCGGAAGATAATCGGCTTCTTGCTGCGCCATGAATACGGGTAGTCGTGCTTGATCATACGGTGGCCAAGCAGGAGCCCCTTTCCATCCAGCAGTTCCACGATGCGAGGATTGGCTTTGAAAACAAACTCCCCCTCCATCTCCGGAAAATCCGCCGTGAAGCATCCGCGGTCATCGACGGGAACAAAGACTGGCAGGCCATATTCCTTTCCGATCTGGAAGTCGTCGGCGCCATGTCCCGGAGCGGTGTGAACGCATCCGGTTCCCTGTTCCAGTGTAACATGCTCGCCCAGCATCACGAGGCTGGACTTGTCTGGAAAAATCGGATGATCGCACTCTGCACGATCGAAACCGCCCGCCTTGAACCGGGCCACGACTTGTGCGTCCTCGAGACCGCAGGCGGACTTGAATGACTCTGAGAGCCCCTCTGCGACAATGTAGGCCTCGCCATTATGCAGTAGCGCTACGTAGTCAAAGGCGGGATGCAGCGTTACGCCCAGGTTTGCGGGCATCGTCCACGGCGTCGTTGTCCAGATTACCAGTGACACCTTTTCTGCAGACACTCCCTTGAGTTCCTCAAAGGAAGACCACTCCCTCAGTGGGAACTTGACGTAAATCGATGGCGACTCGTGCTCGTGATACTCGATCTCGGCCTCCGCAAGCGCGGTGCGGAATACTGGATCCCAATGTACCGCCTTGTGGCCACGGACCACCAGATCGCGACGCACCAGTTCCAGCAGGCACTTCAGAATGCCCTCCTCGTAGTCCTTGTTGAAAGTGCAATAAGGACGGTCCCAGTCACCAAGGATTTCCAGGCGCTTGAACTGCTCGCGCTGGATGTCGACATACTTTTGTGCGTAGTCCGCACACTTGCGGCGGAGCTCTATAGGCTCCATTTCGAAAATCTTGCCGCCTATCTCCTTCAGTATCTGTTGCTCGATAGGCAGACCATGGCAATCCCAGCCTGGCACGTAAGGCGCCCGGTAGCCGCGCATCGTCTTGTAGCGAATGACAAGATCCTTCAGGATCTTGTTGAGCGCGTGCCCCATATGGATGTTGCCGTTGGCGTATGGAGGGCCATCCGCCAGAATAAAAAGGTCGCCATCGGCGTTCTTTTCTAGCGCTTTCTGATAAACGTCGACGTCTGCCCAACGCTTTAGACGCTCTGGTTCACGCGACGCGAGGCTGGCCCGCATGGGAAACGAGGTCTTAGGCAGATTAAGAGTATCTTTCAAACTATTGGACATAACGCGCTGCCCTTTCGGGAAGGCGCCGTAGCATGCCATTTGGAAAAGTTGAGTCAAGAGCAGGCGCACGTTTTGACTCTGGCTGCGACGCGCGCCAATGCGATGACTCCCATAGGCGGAAACCGGTCGTATGCAAGGAAGAAGCGAAGAAAGATCCATCTTCGCACGGCTTGGTTAGTTCACAGGGAATCTCCTCATGATTGATAGCTTGCAAAAGCTCTTAATTGGGAGCAGCTAGTGGAGTTGATGAAAGGCAAACTCTTTCTACTTTCTGTCGCTGCGGGGCTCTGCTTCACCACCCTCTCATTTGGCGACATCATCGAGACTGCTGACGGCGCAAGGCTTGTTGGCAAGATCACATCAATCAACGAGCAAGTCGTGGTTCTGGAAACCGCGTATGCTGGCACAATCAAGATCAATCAGGATCGAGTATCCTCGATCACTACCGACGAGGAGTTGACGGTGCGGCTGGAGAGCGGCACGGTCATTTCCGGCGTCCTCGAACAAGGCCCTGACGGGGCGATCACCATTGCGAGCAGCGACGGTCGATTGGAGACCAGTCCGAGCGGCGTTGCATCTGCCTGGCAACCGTCTGATCAGGATCCTCGTATTGCTGCGGAACTGTCTGCTATCGAAAGTCAGCTGCGCAAGTGGAAGTATGAGGCCGGCGTAGATCTTTCTGCGAGCTACGGAAACACCGAATCCTCAAACTACGGCGTGCGTGCATCCGCGACCCTCGAAGGTCCTCGCGACCGTCTTCGCTTCTACACCACCCTGAATCGCGCAGAAGCCGAAACTTCCAACGGTGTGACGGAAAAGACCGCCGAAGAGTACATCGGCGGCGTAAGCTACACGAGCTTCTTCTCCGGCAACTTGGGTTGGTACCTCAGGGAAGAGATCGAAGTGGACGAGTTCGAGCAGATCGACTTCCGCTCAACCTCAGCCGGAGGTCTTACCTACCGCTTCAAGGATCAACCGAACATCCGCCTGGAAGGCCGCGCAGGTCTTAGCTACCGGCATGAAGACTACACCGGCGACATCGCCAGCGAAGGTTATCCCGGTCTCGAGTTCGGCGTGCTCCTCTACTGGCACCCGGTTGCCTGGCTGGACTGGAACACCGACATTGCATACATGCCTGCCTTTGAGGATCTGGGCATTTACAGGATATCACACAAAACCACGCTCGATGTCCCTCTGGCGATCTCTGATGCATGGAAGCTGAGACTGGGCGTTACAAACGACTACAACAGCGATCCACTGCCCGGCCTGAAGGAACTGGACACGACCTATTTCGTGAGCCTGTTGCTGAATTGGGAATAAATCGTGCGTGCGCCGTTGAGGCGCGCCATACCGCCGGCTTGTTCCGGTAACTTTGAACCGCGCTGTTCGGGAAATCCCTTGCAGCGCGGTTTTCTTATCATTGGTGTGCCTACTCCACCAACGTCGCCAGGCATGGATTCCATCATCAACTTCAGTTCACTACCCGTCTGGATACTATTGATCCTTGCGCTGGTTAGCGTCGCGTTACTCTGGAAAGGTGGCGACTGGCTTACCGACGGCGCGGCGGCGCTGGGACTTCACCTGAAAATCGACCCCGTGATTGTGGGCCTGACCATTGTCGCCATAGCAACGTCTCTGCCCGAGTTAATCACCTCTCTGCTCGCTGCGCTGCGCGATAGTCCAGACGTTGCAACCGGGAACATCGTTGGCTCAAATCTGGCGAACATCGGTTTGATCCTTGGTGTGGCTGGGCTGATCTGGCCTTTCAGCGTACATAGCAATCTGGTGAGGATGGAGATGCCCATCCTGCTGGCTGCAACGCTTCTATTCTCGGTACTCGGTTTCCTTGGCGGCTCATTTGACCGAGTTGACGGCATCATCCTTCTTTCTTGCACCGCGGCATACCTGATTTTTGTGATACGACGCCGTTCCGTCGCCGACAAACTTGCTCAGGAACTGGAGGAAAATGTCACCGAGAAGGAGCACTCGCTTGGAATTGCGATCCTCCTTGTGCTGATTGGCGGCGCTTTGCTTGCGGCTGGCTCTGACGTCCTCGTAACGAGCTCAGTGGAAATGGCCCGAAGGCTCGGCATCAGCGAACTCCTTATTGGAATAACGCTTGTTGCGGTGGGGACGAGCCTCCCTGAGCTTTCCGCAACGATTGCAGCTGGGCTCAAACGCCAGCCAGAAATCGTGGCAGGCAATATCGTAGGATCAAACTTGTTCAACATGATCCTGATTGGCGGTTCCGTCTCGGCTTTCAGGGAAATCCCGGTGGCGCGGGAACTCTATTTCTTTGAGGCGCCCGTAATGTTTGCGTTGACGTTGCTACTATGGCGCATGTTTCGCCGCGACTGCCGCATCCGTCGCAAGGAGGGCGCCCTGCTGCTGGTGCTCTACACGATCATCATTCTCGTATCCACTCTTCTGCAAACCCGGGACGCATAGGAGACCACACCAAGATGGCGTTGAAGGGAAATTTGCTGAAGGCGGCCTTGATCTCCGCCAGTGGGCTCACCGTGATGTCTGGCGCAACGATTGCGCCATCGCTCCCCGGTCTTGTGGATCAATTTGGAGACCGCTTTTCCGAGACGACCATCAAGCTCGCGTTGACCCTGCCGGGACTCTCAATCGCGCTCATTGCGCCGGTGTCCGGTTGGCTGGGCGACCATTTGCCAAAAAAGACACTGCTTTTCTGGGCCACCCTCATCTATGCGCTTGCGGGATGTAGTGGACTGTACCTGGATGACTTCAGGCTGATTCTTGCGGGGCGCGTTGTGCTCGGTCTGGCCGTGGCGTTTACAATGACGATGGCGATCGCCCTGGTTGCCGACTATTTTGACGGCCCTGAGCGGCAACGATATCTCGGCGCACAATCTGCCGCCATGTCCGGCTGTGGCGTGATCTTCATGACAACAGGCGGTTGGCTTGCAGAGCTCTCGTGGAGGGGGCCTTTTGCAGTATACAGCTTGTCCCTGCTTGTCGCGCTCCTAGTCACCCAGCTGCCCGACCCCCCGGAGAAGCCGTTAACGCACGAGATCCCTTCCAGCAGCAAGGATCTCTTGAAGCTGCTGCCCATATACATACTGAGCTTCCTGACCATGCTCATCTTCTACATCGTGCCCGTTCAACTGCCTTTCCTGATTGAACGCGAAGGCATTGGCAGCGCCAGCGATTCGGGAATCGCTATCGCATGCTCAAACATGATGGCGGCCATTACTTCACTCTTCTTGTTCAGCCGTCTGAGGAGACGCTGGGCGCCCCCGGGCATTCTGGTGGTTGGCTTCATCATTGTCGCCGCGGGATACTGGATCATTCGAGAGTCGCATAGCTACAGCGGCATTCTAGTTTCCATGGCGCTCTCGGGCGCCGCCATTGGGGTCATTTTCCCAAACTTTACCTCCTGGCTGCTTCAAGAGGCCACTCCTCAGCTGCGTGGAAGAGCCACAGGCCTGCTCAGCGCATTCTTTTTCTCGGCTCAATTTCTCACCCCCATCATCATCGCTCCGCTCTTCGATGACGGTACTCCTCCCCGTGAGGCGTTTGGCACAGTAAGCATACTTCTTCTGGCTGGGTCAGCAATCGCAGGCTCGTGGCTGTTGCTGCCTAACATCAGGCGAAGGAGACCGATTACAAAAGGAGCCTGATCATGCCTTCCTCCACAGAGATTCCTACTACAGCACAACCGGAGGAACTCCGCGATAGCCTCTTGAGATGGTTCAGAACCAACAAGAGGGACCTGCCCTGGCGGCGCAATCGGAGTATCTATTCGGTCGTCGTCAGCGAGTTCATGCTGCAGCAAACCCAGGTGAGCACCATGCTGCCGTATTTCGACCGGTGGATGGAAAAGCTACCGGATTTTGAGAGCCTGGCTGCTGCGGATGAGAGTGTGGTCCTTTCGCTATGGCAGGGACTGGGCTACTACAGCCGGGCGAGGAACCTCAGGAAACTCGCTCAGACTATCATTGCTCATGGAGTTCCTCAGACCACCGCCGAGTGGCGAAAGTTGCCGGGGGTGGGACCCTATACGGCAGCGGCTATTCATAGCATGGGCCAGGACGGTATAGCCGCAGTGGTCGACGGAAACGTTGTGCGGGTATTGGCGCGCCTGGCAGCAGACGACCGCGCTTTCAACGGAACCCAGGCTGCCGTTGATGCTTTTACGGCAAGAGCCCGGGCCTTTCTGAATGAAGATCACCCGGGAGAACATAACGAGGCAATGATGGAACTTGGGGCAACAATCTGTCTGCCGCGCAGACCGGCTTGCCTCCTTTGCCCACTCAGCATCGGCTGCCACGCATACGCGCAAGGCATCCAAGACTCCATTCCCCGGATTGTTAGACCTTCAACCCAGAAGATCACCGTGCAGAGGCTTTGGGCACAGCGCGATGGCAAGTTGCTACTCTCCCGGATCGATAAGAACGCCAGGCGGCTTGCAGGATTCCTGGAACTTCCCCAGCTCAGCGATCTCGATGTAACGGCGATCCGTCAGAATCTATTGGCGGTAAAGCGTCGCGCCATCAGCAACCAGCAGATCCGCGAAGAAATATACACGGCCCCTGTCGAGCCCTATCCTGCACCCGGCAAAAACCTGGTATGGGCGCCCATTGCGGAACTGGAGCATCTCCCTTTATCCGGCCCGCACCGCCGCTGGATCAACGAACTGTTGAAAGCGAACAGCCAAGGCTAGTCCATCTGCCTAACCAGAGCCTTTACGACCCCTTGCACCACCAGCTCTGAAACCGGATACAAGGCCGGATAGTTCCGGTTTTCCGCCTTCAGATATGGCGAACGTCCGGGCTTGTTGATGAAGCGTTTCAAGGTGGTCTCTCCATCGATGAGGGCCGCAACGATGTCGCCATCCCGCGGAGCGCTTTGCTCGATGATCACCGTGTCGCCGTCAAAGATCCCCGCGTCGACCATACTTTCGCCACGAACCTTCAAGGCGAAACAGCGACGCGACAGCCGCGACCGGCTGAGCCCTGCAGTCTCCACGTCGATCTGCAACCGCCCGATCTCGCCGCCGGTTTCAACACCGTCGGGATAGCCTGCGGCAATGTGCCCATACACGGGGATCTCAACCACGTTAAGCGCTTCTGCCGGGCGATTCTCCTCGTTCAAGTCAAAGTTGATGCGGAAGGTGCGGGCCTGCCCCGGAACGCGGCTAATATACCCCTTTCGCTCCAATGCCCGCAGATGCCCCATGACCGCGTTAGTGCTCTTGAAGCCAAAATGAGTCTCGATCTCCCTGAAACTGGGCCATGTGCCGTGCTCCCGCATGTGGCATTGTAGATACCCGAGAACTTCCTGCTGGCGAAACGTAAGGGGCTCCATGTGTGCATCTGTATATTGTGCATCCGTTCACGTCAAGCAACGAATTTGATACTCAAGAAGGAAAAATCGAAGGCTGCCGCACGATTATTACAGCCTGATGCGCCGTGTGAGCTCCACCTGCAATAAAGCGAGTCGCTACTACAGTAGAATGGTTACGCGCGACGCGACCGGCGACGCAATCTTATCGCGCAGCAAAGAGAAAAGCCTGCAAGAACCGCTGCGTAGGCGCTTGGCTCCGGAACAACGACGATATTATCGACAGCAGTTACGCCTTGCGTGAAGAAATTGGAGCCATTGAAAGCCGTCATAACAATCTGAAATCCATCGTTGAAATCGGCTGCTTCCAATCCCCCATAAGTTGTCGAAGCAGCGTATACGGTTTCCAATGGCGCAGTCCCTGTTTCGCCAAAATCAATCACCTCCAACTGAACCAACCATTCACTGTTTGAGGCATCCCAAGCGAATCTACTGTTCAGCTTGTACCAATTACCCTCTGACAAACTGAAAGGCCCAGTGGAAGTGGAGATCTCGATCGGCGCCTCAAGTGTCCAGAGCGATGCGTCGATTGAGTTATCCTCTAAGGCATTAAGTACTATACCCAACTGCTTGTTTGTGGACGGGTCGCCGAATCCCAAGGCGAAGAAACTGGGATATCCCATCTCTTGAGTTGTTACTGGACCTGAAGGGCCGGCATTAAACATCGCGGAAACACTGAACGACGCTGACGGATCATCCAGGTGGATGGTTGAGGAGAACAGGCCAACATACGCCCCCGACAGCACTGCCAAGCCGCCACCACCGTCAACCCCCGCCGTCGCATTCCATCCAGACCCTGTCTCAGGAAACTCCGTCAATGTTACTTGGTCCAGATCTGAACTCTGGTCGAAGTCCAGGTTGAAGGCCTGAGCCGTCAACACCGGAACCATTAGAATCGCCAGGATAGCTCCTGCTTTCAGTGAGTGTGGAAACGTCATCAGCGATAAGTATAAAAACTCTTTATAACAGTAATACGTTAGGCGACCCTGCTTCCTAACGCTCGACATGCAAGAACAAATGATACGCAAGGTCGAATAACACTGCCCTGATGGGACCGACGCCACGGGTCGCAAGACGATGTTACAATGGCGGGTTCGGTGCGAGGTCGCCTTGGACAATGGTTGCGCTAAAAGCTGCTTGATCCGTACGCGATGCCCCGCGATACAGTGAGCATGAGCCATGAATATCGCGCATGGATTATCTGGAGCGGCGACGGCGAAGGTTTTGACCGCGGAAATTACAGCCGGGAACATCTATGGCGATTCGACGGCGGAGTTGAACTTACAGCGTCTGCATCGCCACAGGTTGTCCCACTCCCCTACTCTTCCGAGCATGCAATAGACCCCGAAGAGGCCTATGTGGCGTCAATTTCAAGCTGCCACATGCTCACGTTCCTCCACATAGCCAGCAAGCGGCGATTCATTGTGCGGTCCTACAATGATGCGGCGGTCGGCGTGATGGAGAGAAACGAGGAGGGAAAACTCGCCGTGACGCGGGTCACACTGAAGCCGGTTGTCGAGTTCGACGGACAAGCGCCGTCTGAAGATGCGCTCCGGGAGATGCACCACTTGGCCCACAACGAATGCTATATCGCAAACTCTGTGAGAACGGAAATCGTCGTCGAACCGATCGCCCGGGATTGAACCTCCACGTATACCCGAGAGAAGGCATCTGCGGGACAATCACTGCTGGCCAGGTGACGGACTAATCGATCTCAATGCCAACTGGACAGTGATCGCTTCCCATGACGTCACACAGGATAAATGCGTTGCGAAGGCGGCTGCGGAGCGAGGCTGAAACAAGGAAGTAGTCGATGCGCCAGCCAATGTTGCGCTCGCGGGCGCGGGTACGCATTGACCACCAGGTATAGTTGCCCGGTTCTTTGTTGAACTCGCGAAATGTGTCGATGAAGCCTGCCTGGATATATCTGTCGAATCCGGTGCGCTCTTCGATCGTGAAGCCCGCTGTTCGCTCGTTCTCCTTTGGCCGGGCGATATCGATCTCTTGGTGAGCTACATTAAAATCGCCGCAAACGATGACCGGCTTGCTATCCTGGAGGCGCAACAAGTGCTCAAGGAAGCACTTGTCCCACTGCCCGCAACGATAATCCAGCCGGGCGAGCATGTTCTGGGCATTGGGGGTGTAAACGTTTACCAGGATGAAGTCATCGAACTCGCAGTTGATGACGCGACCCTCCCTATCGTGCTCAGGGATGCCCATTCCGACAGTCACACTGATAGGTTCCTTGCGCGACAACACCAAGGTCCCCGAGTAGCCCTTCTTCTCAGCAGCGTTCCAATAGGCGTGGTACCCCGGCGGAGGGAAGAACAATGGATCCACCTGCTCGGGGGATGCCTTTGTTTCCTGAAAACAATAGATGTCGCCGTCCGTCGAGGCGATGAAATCGTTTAGACCCTTATTGAGAACGGCTCGGATGCCGTTGACATTCCACGAGAGCAACTTCATTCGGGCAGCATGCCTTGAGCGAACTTTCTGTCAAAGCCCCAAGTGGCAGGAAACGGGGAGGAAGTTTGCGCCATCGCGGGAAAGCACTGGCGCGAACGAACGGTTGGGCATATGTGTTGTCTCTTTTACTATCATGGCTTTTTCGGAGATCTTTCCCACCCTGCCCATTCGTGAGCTTGCAGAGGTGGCGACACGGGCGGACACAGATGCCGTGCGCCGAATCATTGCGCGTGGACGCGCTGAGACGCTGGAAGAGTTTGCGGCCTTGCTTTCGCCTGCCGCCGGATCTCACCTGGAAGCGCTGGCTGCGGCCTCTCAGCAGGTAACACAACGTCACTTTGGCCGTGTCATACGCTTGTTTGCGCCGATCTACCTGTCGAACGAGTGCATCAATATTTGTAAATACTGCGGATTCTCACGCAACAACCCGATCCCCCGGATAACGATTCCACTAAGTCAAGTGGTGGACGAGGTGAGAAAGCTGGCGAGGCAGGGATTTCGCTCGTTATTGATCGTTGCGGGTGAACACCCAAAGTACGTCAGCAATGGCTACGTCGCCGATGTGATTCGGGAGTGCCTGCAGATTATGCCCAGCATTGCAATTGAGCTCGGCCCGCTGGAGACAGAGGCGTACAAACCAATCGTTAATGCCGGCTGCGAGGGCCTGATCGTCTATCAGGAGACGTATCACGAACCCACGTACAAAGAAATGCACGTGGCAGGGCCCAAGAAGCACTACGGCTGGCGCATGGATACACCCGAACGGGCCTATGAAGCCGGCTTTCGCCGACTGGGGATTGGGGCGCTATATGGGCTTTACGATTGGCGATACGAAGCCATCGCGACAGCCGCGCATGGTCAGTACTTGCTGCGCCGCTGCTGGAAGGCGCAGTTAAGTGTGAGCATGCCACGCATGAGGCCTGCAGCGGGAGGGTTCAGCCCCAGCCCCGAGCACGTCATGGATGACCGTGGTCTTGTTCAAACGATCTGCGCATTACGACTGTTTCTTCCGCATGTAGGCATAACCGTTTCCACCCGCGAACGCCCGGCTCTCCGCGATGGTCTGATCACCCTCGGCGTTACGACAATGAGCGCGGGTTCCAGCACTGAACCGGGAGGATATAGTTCGTTTGACGAGAGCAACTGGACCAGCACCCACGACCAACCCGGCGAGCAATTCCATATCGCTGACGAGCGGCCGCCAGCGGTTGTTGCGTCAGTGATTCGAAGCAAGGGCTATGAGCCTGTCTGGAAGGACTTTGACCAAAGCCTTGTCTTGGGGCATATTCATCAGTCTGCATCATGAACGAGGATCTCAATAATCAGCTTCACAATCACGAAATCACGGTAACCGCCAATGGCGAGAACCACACGGTGCAGTATGGGAAGTTGCTTCCCGACTTCCTGCGCGAGCGCAAGCTCTCGCTGGACCGGGTGGTAGTGGAACGCAATGGCATGGCGCTTTCCCCAAGTGAGGCGCGTAAAGTGACCCTGCAGGACGGCGATCGGCTGGAGGTAGTTAAAATCGTTGCAGGCGGATAGGCCTATGGATCAATCGCTGGAGCTCCCGGGGCTGGAGGCAAGGCTGGACAAGCTGGTTTATCGTTATGACCCAGTCAATGCTCCCGCGGACAGGCCGCATATCTTTATCTACTTCATAACCGTGACCAACCGGTCGGACCGGACTGTGACGCTGCTGGGGCGCAAATGGGTGCTCGACCTGCCCGATGGCGCCCGGCAGGTCGTGGAAGGCGACAAGATTGTGGGCGAAACCCCGCTAATCCCACGAGGGAGCAGCTTTTCATACAACAGCTTTCACCTCGCGAGCGACGGCGCGGTGGCTCAGGGCAGCTTTCACGGCTGCGACGAGTTTGGAAACAGGATCTGGGTGCGCATCCCGCGCTTCAAGATGACAATCCCCTCAAGTCTGGAGGAGACGGAATAGTGTTGTTGGTTGATCTAAGTACCGGAGGCGGGATTGGCGCAAACTGCCATTTCCTGGAAATAGGCCCATTCAAGGTAGTGATAGACGCCGGGATGAACCCAAAGGAGAACGGTCCTGAGGCCCTCCCACGGCTGGACGCATTGCCTGAGCACCTGGATGTGGTGATTGTCACACACTGTCACCTCGACCACCTCGGTGCGTTGCCAGTTCTCATGCGACGCTATCCTCGCACGCCGATCATGATGAGCATACCCAGCATGATGCTGGCGCGGCGGATGTTACAGAACTCCGCAAATGTGATGATGCGGCAGCGCGAGGAACTGGCGCGCAGTGATTTGCCCTTGTTCACACATGCAGAGGTTCTCCAGACTGGAAAGCAGATCGTCCCGATGGCCTTTGGGAGAAGCCGGCCGGTGGATCGCGGCGCCGAGACGCTTGAGATCACCCTGCACCAAAGCGGGCACGTCGCAGGCGCCGCTTCAGTGGAACTCGAGTGGAAGGGCAACAGGATTCTCCACTCTGGCGACGTGCTGTTTAACGCGCAGATGCACATGGGCGGCGCACGCCTGCCGACACACCAGATCGATACCTTGATCATGGAGACCACGCGCGGAAGGGCAGACCGGGCTGCCGGCGCCAGCCGCGAGGAGGAAACCATTCGACTGTTCGAGACCATGGCCGACACTCTGGAGGGTGGAGGCAGCGTGCTCCTGCCAGTCTTTGCACTGGGCCGCATGCAGGAAATGCTTTGCCTGCTTCACGATGCGCGCAACAGACGGGTCTTGCCAAAATCACCAATTTTCGCAGCCGGTCTTGGGCTGGACCTGGTCAACTACTTCGACGAAATCTCTCGCAAAACGGGGTTGATACGCTTTCGGCGGAAAGTCGCGAAAGACCTGAATCTCCTGCCGATTCCGGATACAATCAGGCCGGGACGAGACGCAGCGCCCGGTATCTATCTGCTCAGCAGCGGTATGATGGTTGAGCACACGCCGTCCTACAAGGTGGCCGCCAGCATCCTGCACAACCCGCGGAGCAACGTGTGTATGGTCGGCTACTGCGATCCAGATACGCCCGGAGGCCAACTTCTCGCCACCCCGCCCGGCGAGATCTTTCATTTTAGCGTCCTGGACTACCAAACCCCGGTGCGCGCAGGCGTGATGCGCTTTGATTTGTCTGGCCATGCAGAGCGGCGCGAACTGCTCGACTATGCCGTCGAGCTGCGCCCCGAAAACATCTTCCTCACACATGGGGACGAAGATGCGCGCGAGTGGTTTAAGCAGAATCTCAGTCAGGCGCTTCCCTCCTCAACGGTGATCGATCCAGAGCGATACACGCCCTACCATATCCGCAACGGCGAGCCGTAGTCTGCCTGATAGCTCTGCAGAAGATGATGAAAAAGAAGATATTGCGTTTGCTAATGAGAATCATATCTTCTTCTCATGAAAGCCGGGGGTGTTTTTTTCTGGCTGGCGCTGGCCTTTCTCTTGTTCACGGCGGCTGAATCGATTGCTAATGTTTTCAGCGTTGCGGCTGCGGGGCCCGGGAGTCCCGTTGAGGTCAGAGTCGCTGGCGTCGACCCTCAATCTGTAACAGCGGCTTTCGTCGGCGGCGCTCCTGCGCCGATACTTTCCCGGGGCTCGGAAACAGTAACCATTCAGACTCCCGCGGCGGCTAGCACCGCCCCCGTACGCTTACAGACGTCACAGGGCGACAAGACCACGCCCATCCAACTTATCGTGTTGCGTGAGCTCCCCGTGAGCATGCAAACCGGATTCTCCAATTATACCCTTTCCGCCAGCCTGTTTGGCGAATCAGCTAACGGGAAAGCGCCAGTGGCAACCAAACGGGCTACGCTACTATTTGCGACGACATCTGACATCGGGCCTCTCCTTCTCGCCGTCGCTACTGACGCAACCCAGTCGGTCCAGTTTGGCCCCCGGTCCACCGCTATCGCGCTTCTCTTCATGAGCCCTTTGGCGTACGCATCTGCTGCGGACGAGGCGGAACATCGCCTTCAGGTTATCCGCCAGCTGCCAGAACTAGACGCGCTGGCAAACGTGATAGCGCAGTTTGCCAGCGCAGGGATTGATTATGAGGAAGCCCTTGAGTTCCTGGAAACGTACGAGTCGGCCCTGCTAGCCTACGTAAACAGTTCGGGGCTGGCTTCACCGCTCAACCAGCCATCTACGAAAGCCGCTTACACAATGGCTGATGGATATCCCCGTGACCTCAAGACAGCCGGTTATGAGAAGCTGGACCGGATAGAGCCTCGCTGGAGCGGCGGAATAATCGATGGCGAAGCCGTGCTGGAGATAAAGTTTGAGGCAGCTCCCCTAGCCGACAACCAGCTGGGAAAGTTTCTGCGGGGCAACCCGCTGGAGTGGAAGGCCAACCTCTATGCGCTGGATATCAATGACGATCGCCTGGACACTCGGACGGAAGTAAGCGCGCTCAAAGGCAGTTTCAACACGGTTTATGATCGGTGGAGCGACAATGCGGTAGATTCTGTGGTCGTTCCTTCAAAGCCATTCCTCGGAAACCTGGATCTGATTGGAATGGCGGAGTCCTATATTCTGGGTAAGGCGAATGGGGCGATCGGATCTGCTGTCGGCGCAGAAACAAAGACCAAGCTTTTCGCCCCCGCAGACGAGCCCGGCCTCTACATGATCCGATCATTCAGCGGCGCCAGATTTCCCCTGCAGAACAACCTGATAGAGCAACTCCCGGGAGGGCGGCAGGAAGACATGACAATGCTCACATTGAATACGGTGCTCGTGGTGAACGATGTGGTGGGCATTTTTGTGAATGCCCAGAGCGCCGTATCAGAATCGCAGTGGATTAAACTTTTGATCAGCCTGGAAACGACGATCGGCAAGTCCCTCGAATCCGCTGCTGCCGAAGGCACACTGTCGGCTGACTTCGTGGCAAGCGTGGCCCAGGGTGCAATCAGTGTGGCTATGAAATGGGCTTGGGATCAAATGAAGGGCACAATATTGGGGAGTCTCTCGCTACCACATGCCACCAAACTCGGGAAACGATTCGCCACTCTCTTCAAATCGGTAGCGAATGTGTCCGGCAAGGTGGCATCGATAGGAAAAATTGTGGAGCGTATCACGGCTCTGACCAATCTGCAGAACCTAGCTCATCAGAACGCATGGCTCGTCCAGGCGGTTGAAGATACGTTGGTCGTTGTGGGAGATCCGTGGGCGCCCCTGATTCATAGTGTCGAACCTGCACGGGAATATCGTGGAAACTACGTCACAATCTATGGCGAAGGTTTCTCTACGGTGAAGGCTGAGAACATCGTTACGATAGGCTACCTTGGAACAGACATTGAAAATCCGCCGGAGCCCGTGCGATGCGAGATCATTACTGCCAGACAAACGAGTCTTGAGATTCGGGTGCCTGAAGGCGCGCAAACCGGATTAATCACCGTTCATGTGACAGGCGCCGGAACCGCAATTTCGGATAAACCCTTCGAAGTCATTCCCGAGCCAGTACTCGTGTCAGTGAGCCCGGAGACCATATATCCGGGAGATTCTATTGTGGTAACCGGACAACACTTTCCGACGGATTCGAACAGTCCTCCTGTCTTCGAGCTACGCGGAAGCGGAAGTCTTGTTTATTACGCGGCCATCAAGGCCCTGACTCCAACCCTCGCGGTAATCGACTCCGGGGGAAATCACGGAGAGTTTCAGATGCGGATGATCCGCTCTGGCAAGCAGAGCAATGCGATCCCGGTTGTAATTACACCGTTCCCCGAACGTCCTCTCGGCGGCCAGGCTTATGTGACAACAACTGCGGACAACAACGTGCGTGACGGCGAGCTGTCGCTTCGCGAAGCCATCATGCTTTGCGAAGGGCTTCTGGATCGTTCACAACTGACGAGCCCACCTCCAGATCGACATCCGGGCGTCCGCTACGAAACAGACTGGCTTTCAGGAAACGGTTTTGGCAACGCCTATAACAATTCCATCATAAGCGGGATCTCCTCCGGCTCAGTTATTACGCTTACCTCTCCCCTGCCGCCTATCAAGCATGGGACTTCTATTCAAGCCAGTCAGGCGCCGTTCACTATAAATGGAAACGGATTGCCAGTGGGGCTCCTGTTCGATGGAACGTCCGGCTCGACGACGAACTTTATCACGCTTACAGGGTTTTCTGAAGCTGCCGTCCGCGTCACGGGCGGCACGCGCGCATCCACGCTTGCACTGGACGTGGATGGCGGAGCAGGCCACGGAGTCGAGCTTCTGGATTCGGCTCAATCAAATACGCTCTATACTCGGGTGCGAAATGTTGGAGGCGATGGAATCCGCCTCTCCGGAGAGTCTGTCTACGGTAACGGTATATGGCTGATGAAGCGAGATGAAGGGCCGTACATCGACAAATGCGGCGGTTGGGGAATTTCGATCCGCGACGGGGCCAAGGGAAATGTGATCTACACCCCACAACCAACAGCCTTCGGACAGGACTCGTCGGCAGGTATCAGCAGATGCAGCATGGGGGGCATCCTAATTACCGGCTTAGCCACGGAAGGGAATTCCATTGACCGCCCTTTCAGCAATGGTTCGGGCACGCCTATCTGGGATAACGGAGGTCCCGGCCTGCGGGTGGAGGCGCCGAACACCCTGATCAGGTTTGTCTGGTCTTATGGAAATGACGGCAACGGAATCGAAGTCATAGGGCCTGCCACCGGAGGTGTGCGAATCATAGACAGTGTGTTCGGCTTCGATCGAGCTACAGACGCTGGGAATGGTAATGCCGGTCACGGGATCCTGATTAGCGGCGCCAAAAACGTGCGTGTGGGATCAGACTACAACGAATTCTGGGTGGCTCCTCAGCCGGTCCAGATTGGCGCGAACGAAGGCAGCGGCATTCGTGTTGAGAATAGCGAGCACGTTACCCTTCGCTCCTTACGAATTGGCAGGCTGGAGTTCCCTACGACAACGCCGCAGGTCTATGCCTATCACAATCTGCCTAATGGGGTGCATGGGATTGAGATCATCAATAGCCAGGACTGCGTGATAGGCAGCAACTACTACGACCCACGGGTGGAAATAACCAATCACCTAAACGGCTCTGGAATCAGGATCGCAGGGCAGAACTCCACTCGAAACCGAATCCTTGGATGCCTTATTGGATGCCAGGCCGGTGGCCTGAGTTTTAGCACGGCAGTTCCCATTCAATCGATAGATTACGGCAATCGGATCGGAATTGAGATTGTCGAGGGAGCATGGGGCAACGAAATCGGCCTCCAGGGCAGGGGCAGAACCGGCTCAGGCCCCGGCCCGCATAACTGGATCTACTATAACCGCGAAGCTGGCATAGTAATTGACTCGGGCGGAGACCCGACGCAGACCAACCCCGGGGAATCTTCACTGTTTGATGACCTAGGCGGCAACATTGTGCGTAACAACAGCCTCGTAAGCCAACACGGCGTGGGCATCTTGCTAAAGGCCGGGGCAAAGCTGAATGAGATCGGTGACGCCCGGGGGTGGGGAAACCAGATCCTCGGCAACAAGATTGCGGGGATAAAGATCGAAGGCGCAACCGCCTCCAGCCCAGCGCGTGGCAACCGGATAATCGGCAACTATGTCTTTAACTCGGGATTCCAGCTCCCATCAATCCCAGACCCAATGACCGAGGAGCCGCAGGCAGTGAACATTCTGCTGATCAACGCCACAAACCAGATGATTGGGGGTAACAGGCCATCACTCGGAAACGGAATCTACCGCGGCGGGCTCGGCATCGCGATCGTTGGCGGCTCCGGAAATCTTGTTCAGAACAATTTTGTAGGCGGCACATTCCATAGCAGCCCCGCGCAAACAGATAGGTTAAGCATCGCTGCTGCACTGATCCGGGACAGTGTTGGAAACCAGTTTGGGCCAGGAAACACAGTCAACGGTGGTGGATTCCCAGACAATACCGGTCTCGGAGGCCTGGTCATTCGCGGCGGCAGAGACAACATGATCGTGGGAAACAAGATCGGCGCATGGCGCGACGATAGCGTCGGCGGCAACGACTCAGATGGCATAGTGATTATCAACTCGGCCGGGAACAGAATCGGTGGACCGGGGAATGACGCCAACGTCATCGTGAACTCCACAGGCTACGGAATCGTTGTTCAAGGCTCACAGTCCGTTGGCAATCACATTGCAGGGAATCACATTGGGGTTCCAAACGATCCATTGGCGCCGCCGCAGCCAAACAGCGATGGCGGGATTCTTCTGGAGTCAGGGGCACGAAACACGCTGATTGGCGGCGACCTTCCCTTGGCCCTGCATGGCGCCGTCGTAAACATTCCTGTGAGCAATCGCATCATCGAAAATGGAGGAGACGGCATTCGAGTGGATGGAGGAACAACCACGCGCAATACGATCCTCAACAACGAGATTAGCGGGAACTCCGCCCTTGGAATCAATCTGCTCAACGGCGGAAATACAAACCAGGCACCACCAAGTCTTGAAGCAGAACCAGGCTTGATCAAAGGAAGCTCCAACGCTCCAGACGGCAGCATCATTCAGGTCTTCCTGGATCCTGCTGGTGAAGGGAGAGTGTTCCTGGGCGAGTTTCCATTGTCGGGCGGTTCATTCACTGTAGATCTCCCACCGTTTGTTCCATCTGGTCTGGCCACTGCCACTGTGACAAACATTACCACTGGCGCTACTTCGGAGTTCTCAACCCCCATAACTGTTGAGCACCTTCTCGATGAAGTCCGGATCCGAAGGACCACAGGTTTACAGACAGCCCGGAAGGTCGGCGCCAACACGCAAGGAGTGGTCCTGCTTCCAATTACAGTCGAGTCCACGGTTGATGCGCCGATCGAAGTCTCAGAGCTCGTTTTCCAGTATTCCGGTGTGGCAAACGCATTCCTGAATCCAAGGCTTTACAATGACCTGAACGGAAACGGCCAGATCGATATCGACGAAGGCGTTTCAACAGTCTCAGTTGTGATACAGGGAAGCGTCTATCGCTTTACAGGCCTTCTGGGAATCGTAAGCGCCGGGAAACCTGTTCACCTCATCCTTGCAGGCGACACTGGAGATACAGCAGGCAATGGAGGCCAATTCTCCGTCCAGGCTGCGTCCTCTGCGAAGGCTTCAATGGTATTTGGACCATCAGTTCCCGTCGGAGGATCGTTCCCGGTGAGGGGAGATACGATCTCAATCATCCCTCCCATTAATTCCTATGAGGACTGGC
>CAYSHY010000012.1:46344-65416 GCA_964430955.1 uncultured Puniceicoccaceae bacterium
CTATTACGCAGTCTTTACTTTGGTTCATCGCCCGGATGCAGACCTGATACTTGAGGAATCCACTGACGCCGTCAACTGGACCGAAGTCCCCCCATCAGAGCTTGAGGAAGCAGGCGTCGATCCGGAGGGGAAGGTAACTGTTCTGCTCGAACGTGATCCGCCTCAGGCTCCTCAGTTCCTACGTCTACGAGCAAGAAGCAAGTGAGCCTGGGCCGGAGAGCCGCCACCCCGACTAAAGGCCTCTAACGGAAGGCGCATCTACGGGAGCTTAATATCATTAAGCATTCCGTCTTAAGCGCGGGCCAAAGCCAGCGTAATAGAAGTGGCGATTCTTATAACAATCATCAGCAATTTTGGCTGGTTTACGTGGAGAGAATTCGTCAGACCGTTTTCCCTCATACCATATGCTAAAGAGCGCTGTCCGACTACTCTGCCCTCTTGTCCTGTCGCTTATGCCGCTTGCAAAAGCTCAGGCCGACGCATCCCAAGTCTTCCCAAACGCCGTGCGCGACGAAAGCGGCTGGATGAACTCCAGTTGGTTTGGCTGGTGGTGGGACGCCTATGACCCTTGGCTTTTCCACGCGGAGCATGGTTGGCTCTTCCACGGCTCAGGCAATGAAGCAGACGGGTTAATGCTCTACGACACCCACCTGCGGGCCTGGGTATCCACGCGCATGTCGGATTATAGCTGGTTCTACGCATTTGCACCCATAAATGACTGGATCTACTATTCGCGCCCCGGCGTAGCAGGCGGTCGCTGGTATTTCAGGGCCTCCGCCGGCGTATGGGCACATGAGCAGGACTTGCTACGGCCCAAATCGATGGCTTTCGATAACGCCAATAGCGATGTTGCCGCCATTATTCTACCGCCACGCGAAGGCGCCCCAACTCTTGTCATCCTTCGTCATCCAGAGTCGGGCACAGCACGCCATCTCGTCTTCATCAGCGATGATGGAGATATATTCGAGATCATTGCCGACGCTGCGGGTCGGATAGGCCAGATAACAATTGGCGAGCACCTTTTTGTTTTCAGCGACTACACGGCAACCACTGCGAGGCTCGTCTATCACGCACCTGACGGATCGACTTCAGAACAGATCATAAACATCGAGGCTAGCTCCGCTTCGGCCATGGCGGCACGAAGCGGCGCCCTGGGAACCTACGTAGCTGCAATGGATGAAGAGGACTCGATTGACTCGCTGGTTCAGGATGCTGCGGAGTGGCTGGCTGACCCCAGCAACACACACCTTCCACTGAATATTTGGCGCGTGGCGGGTGAAACGGTTCACAACGCCTTCGTGTCCATGACTGAAACGGCAGGCATTGCTCTCGAAGAGGCCAGAAATATCGCTCGGACTGTGCGCAACGAGATTACGTGCCTGACTGAAACCGGCCGCACCTGTGCTGAGGTCCTGGCAGAAGACGCCCCTGCCCTACTGGACGGTTTGACGCGGCTGGATCCCAATGCGGAGACGACGGCCGGGATCGACGTAAAGCCAGATGGCGCCGAGCCGCGACGAGAAGATTGGGACCCCTTGATCATTGATGGTAAGATTGACCCAGCATTCAGCATGTCTGATGTGCCGTGTGGAGAGTCAGTATTTGCGGAAATGAATCCTGACTGTCCGCAATACGTCCCACCCCGGGAGGAGCCTACAGACCCAACCGATCCGACGGACCCGAATGAACCGCCACAAGGTGTCCTGCAGGCTCACGACATGATCTTGTACACGGCGATCAATACACCTTTGACACAGGAGCTGGCGGCTTCCGGGGCGACTGGCTACGAAATTGTAACGTATCCCGGCAGCGGAACACTTGTACTCGAAAGCGCTGCGACCGGCGCCTTCACCTATCAGCCGGCAGACGGTTTCGAGGGCACAGTTTCATTCCTCTTCGTCGCCGTGAACGGTGAAAAACGGTCCAACGAAGGATTCGTCACGATCACAATCTCCTCGTGCAAAGATCACTGGACGGAGGTCCTTGAAGGCGACTGGAAGATTAGCGGAATGCCGGCGGGCTATCCAATCCAGGACTACAGCATCAAGTTCACGATCAAGGCAAATGGCTTTGGTCAATCCACCCTTTATTGGAAGGAAACTTACACCCGAGACGGGAACCCCACCAGTTCGATTGAACGGCCCCCGACTATTACCTACAGCACATGGGGAGGCGAAAGCGGCTGCTGGCTCGGCGCAAAGTTCCTCTTGTTGGGCAGCTCGGGGGGGACCATCAGGGCGCGTCTGCACTCAGACTTTTACGAGCCAGAGTTTGTGGACGTAACATTCACAAGGCAGTAGTGTTCCCGGTCCAGAGTTCAGCGCAGGCTGATGTTCTGCGCCGAAAGAAGTGACGCCATGTTTGCAGATGGATCCTTGATCAATTGCTTGACGAGTTGATTGCCGGCCTCCTTCTGCAAATCCGGTTCATCGGCGCGGAATCCAAAGAGGCGCTCAAACTCCTCCGCTGGCAGCATCTTCGAATGCCGGCGTTGAAGCTCGATCTTAAGATATGCTTCCTCGGGAAGATCCAGCAGTAGGTCGGGTCGAAGCCCGTGGCCGTCGAAAGACCGTCCCGCATGCGTAAAGTAGTAGGCAGTCGTGGCCTGCATTGCATGCCCCGAGGATAACGGAAAGATCTCCTGGACCGAGCCTTTGCCATAGGTGGGCTCTCCGATGATCCATGCCCGGTTGAGATCCTGTAGCGATCCTGCAACGATTTCGGCGGCGCTTGCGCTGTGGTTGTTTACCAGCACCACAATTGGATAGGCATCGGAGCGCGCTGGCGTAGAGGATCTATACTCCCGGATCTGACGCGTGTTAGGTGACTGCGTATAGACCACTAGCTCTCCCATCTCGAAGAACTCGGCGGCGACTTGCAGGCCCGAAAAGAACAAGCCTCCCGGGTTGTTACGCAGGTCGAGCACCAGGCCCTTCATGCCTTGTCCCTCATAGCTGTTGAGGACCCGGTTAAATTCTGCAGCCGTGTTCGCCCCGAAATAGCTGATGCGGACATAGGCTACGTCTTCCTCGCTCAACGGCTCTGCGAACACGGTGCCAATGTCGACGTTGCGACGCGTCAGGCTCTTGACCGGGAGGGGCGTCCCCGAGCGGTGCACACGTAGCTGGACGCTTGTGCCTTCCTTGCCCTTCAAGAGTTGGGCAACTTCCGCAGTAGGAAGATCCATTACGCTGCGTCCATCTACGGCTACGATGATGTCTCCCGGCAATAGGCCTGCATTTCCAGCCGGCCCACCCTCAACGATGTTCACGATCAGGGCCTGCCCGTTAAGGACAACTATGTCGATACCCACGCCCACATAACTCTGACCGGTATGCTCTTCAAGAAGCGCAGTAGACCCGCGATCAAGGAAGCGCGAATGCTCATCGAGTCCCTTTAGCATACCCTCGAGAGCGTTCTTGGTCAGATCATCGAAAGAAACGACTTCGCTGTCGATGTAGCGGGCATTGACAATGCGCATTGCTTTGCCGAGCTCCGCCAGACTTCCCCAATACTCCCACGATAGAAGTGCGCGCGTTTGAGGCGTCTGCCAAAGCAGGAACACGTTTACCGCTATCGTCGCAGCCAGGAGTGAAAGCATGATTCTCTTGAAGAATGGACTCAATGCTGCCTACCTTCCCTCCTATATTGCGACTTTGGTTGTGGATGATTTCCAAAAATTCCTGAAGCAAGCAGCCGGAACTGCAGGCGTACTGAGCTACGGCGCATTTATTGAGCACGCTTTATACCATGAAGAGCATGGTTACTACCGGCGGCGCGATCGCACTCGTGTAGCGCATGCAGCAAACGCCGACTTTTATACCTCCGAGTCACTCGGGACAGTCTTCTCGCAGCTAGTGCTGGAGGCAGCGATCCAGTTGCTGCATCCGCACAAACCTGAGGAGTTCATATTCCTCGAAATTGGTGCAGAGCCAGGTCAATCGGTGGCGAGCGAAGCGGAAGGAAGATTCGCGCAGAGTCGCGTACTTAAGCGCGGCGAAAGCATCCCGACAGATGCGCCCATAGTTGTATTCTGCAACGAGCTCTTTGACGCTCAGCCATTTTACCGTGTGGTTTTTGACGGCAGGCAATGGAGAGAACTCGGTGTGAAAGTTTCCGACGAGGGTCTGACAGAAATCTTTCTGGAAACTCCAACGGGGGCAGTTCAGGAGGTGCTTCAAGAGCTGCCAGTGTCTGAGCCCGGTTATCGCATCGATCTCCCGCTTGGCGCGGAAGGGTTGATGAAGGACCTGACGAAGCCGGATTGGAACGGACTCCTGATCGCTTTCGACTACGGACTGGACTGGGAGGACCTAGTCAGGCGTCGTCCCGCGGGCACTGCCCGGACCTACTACAAGCAGTCTCTTGGGACGGATCTGCTGGAGCGCCCGGGAGACCAGGATATTACCTGTCACATCTGTTGGGACAGGTTGGAGGCTGTGCTTGGGAAATCCGGCTTCTGTGATGTGAAACTGGAACGGCAGGAAGCCTTCTTCATCCGTAGGGCCAGTCCCGCGATAAGCCGTATCATGCAGGAGGGTGACTTGAAGGCACAATCCACCCTTAGGGAACTTATACATCCAATGAGAATGGGCGCTGCCTTTCAGGTGCTGACCGCCCGCAGAGGGGTCTAGGAACGCGCAAGAAAACCCTCTGCCCCTTCCAGCACACAGGCTCCTTCTGCCCAAGACGATCCCCTCGCCGAAAAAAGGGTTGCCCAAGCAAGCAAGTCTGCTTGTATTTCTCGTCTTTCAAAGGGACGCCATCCTAGCTCAGTTGGTAGAGCAGCTCACTCGTAATGAGCAGGTCGTCGGTTCGAGTCCGATGGATGGCTCCATCTCTTTACTGGTGCGCGTGATTCAAGGGGTCTCACCTGTGCGCCAGTTTGACACGCATTAGTCGCGAGAACCCAAGAAAACCGAGACGCTCACTGGCATCGCAAATCATTGTTCATCATGGCGATGCAAGACACAACGACCTCTACCTGCTCTGGCAAAGCTGGAATGGTATGGGTCTAGCAAGGGCTTCAGACGTTGCGCCGCCGTGACTCCCTAATACGCATGGCCGCGTAACCTGCCGAATCGAAGGCTGTACGCTTCACGGATTGAAACAAACTTCATGAAAGGAGGCATGATCAGTGAAAGGTTCAGTATGGTTAGCTCATACCAGGGAGCGACTAAAGGGCCTGTTCCGGCGACTTGCTGAAAGCGGACGCCGTCTGCGCCAGCGAGTTTCAGGCGCGGCGTCCGCCGTTCCTACACACAAGGCCGAGAGGGGAATAATCTGGCGTCACACGACCAGAAGACCGGTAATTGCGTCCCTACGACTCAGGCATGGCTGGAATCTCCATCGTCGGGATCTTCTAGCCGTCATTGATGAAGATGGGGTTGAGTACGTTGCCCTCGAACGTCGCATGGAAAATCTGCGCTCAGGTGGCTGCAATGACTATACCTGTTATGGCTACGCTTCCCTGCGAAGGATGAATTTCGGCGTTTGGACTGGAGTGGCATCAACAGTCGAGCGATGGGATGGCTGCAACTGACAGAAAAACCGATTGCTGCGCTCCCTCGATGGGTGAAGGCGCTGCTATTGTTGCTGACGGCAACCGTCCTGACTCAGAGCTACTTCCTCTTTGAGCTGTCCCATAACCGTGGCAGCGGTGCGGGAAGCGACGATAAGAAACTGTCCTCTTCGAGAGCGGCAACGGGCGTCTCATCGGCGCCTTTCTCGAGGCTGCCGCGCTTTCAGCAACCCTGGTCAGGCCCGCCGCCGCTAGAACCTTTCCCTGAACTGGGACGCATATCCAAAGAGATGAAACGGCTCTTCGAGGAGGCTTTTAGCGGCGCCCTGCTTCCGTTCCCCCTACGAGGCGACTGGCAGGATGCGTTCATGGCTGACCAATCACTGACAGATCTCGGCGACGCATACGAGGTTACTGTCAAAATCGGCGATGTTGAGAATCCGAACATCAAAGCCGTGATCGACGGACAAACACTCACGATTGAAGCGACCGTCGAAGTCGTCGAGTCGCAACGCGGGCAGAGTCCATTCTTTCACCGCGAGCAGAAATCAGTTCAGAAGATAGTGCGCAGCATTACATTTCCTGAGCCTGTAGACGCCGCAGGCATGAAGAGCGAATACGAGGGTGGCTTCCTTCGCATCCATGTGCCCAAAGCCAGGAAACGTCCATGATAACTTTTCGCATCAAATGGAAAGGAAGACTGAGATTCTGTTGAAACCCGATCCCACGCGCGTGGTGACGCGACGACTCATCCTGCCAAACCGGGAGCGCGCGGCAAAGATTGTGGGCCGGATTTTCTCGCTGGAAGAAGATGCAGCGAGTGAACAGGCTGAACGGCTGCTGGAAGAGTTTGGCCATCGTCACCCACGGCCCCGGGAGATTTTCCTGGAGCGTTTCGAGGAAGTGCGGGAGTTCCTCCTTACGGATATGCCGCTTAGCGAGGAGAGAAAGTTGCTCATCGGCGCTTACTTCACTCAGGAATACGCCCTGGAGGCAGCCGCACTCTTCAATCCCTCTATCGTCCCTCACCCTGAGCAGGAGGGCCTCGCACCGGGAGAATTGCGCTTTGTGCTCAGCCTGAGAGCGACAGGCGAAGGGCATATCTCATCCATCACGTTTCGCACAGGAAAGGTGGATGCATGCGGCCACATCACCATCGACAAACCGTCGGCACACGTTACCAGCGGCGTGATCGCCGCGAGCAGCGAATACGACCGAAAGCTTTTTGAGCGAAAGCTTCATGAACTGGGGCTGGATACACCTTGGGCCCGACAAGTCATGAGCGAGCTGGATACCCGCTTCACGTGGCCCCAATTGGAGAGAGCCGTCAACCAGGCAATGCACCGCAATCGTTTTACTCCGGCTTCCGAAAGGGAAAACGCAGAAGCGATGCTCGACCTGGCCCGCGCCAATTACAGGCTTGAGTTTGATCCTCGCACCGACATCAGCGAGCGCGTCATCTTCCCTCATGCTCCCAATGAGTTGCGTGGCATTGAAGATGCGCGCTTTGTGCGATTTGAAGATGATGACAAAATAGTCTATTACGCCACGTACACCGCCTTCAATGGCCGCAGCTTTTTCCCACAGCTGCTTGAGACTAGGGATTTTGCACAGTTCCAAATCAACACGCTCAACGGCCCTGAAGTGCAGAACAAGGGTATGGCCTTGTTCCCCCGCAAGATCAACGGGCGTTACGTGATGATATCCCGGCAGGACAACGAGAACATCTACTTGATGTACTCAGACTTGCTGCACTTTTGGTATGAGAAGAAACCGCTCTTGCGCCCAACCTTTCCTTGGGAGTTCGTCCAACTGGGAAATTGCGGTTCTCCCATTGAAACGCCTGAAGGATGGCTTCTGCTTACACACGGCGTGGGATACATGCGCAAGTACGCCATCGGAGCGGTATTGCTCGACCTTGAAGACCCGTCCCGCGTCATTGGCCGCTTATCCCGTCCTTTACTCAGTCCGGATGAACGGGAACGCGAGGGCTACGTTCCCAATGTAGTCTATACATGCGGCGCCCTGGTCCACAACGGCCGTTTGATTCTGCCCTACGCCTTGAGCGATCAGTGCACCAGCTTCGCCACATTTGAACTGGATGAGCTACTCCAGGAGTTCAAGCGAGGCCGCTAAGATGCCTCCCATCCAACGAATTTGAAGATGAAATCGATTGCACAACTCAACAAAGTCGCGTTCATCGGCAACTACCTGCCACGCAAGTGTGGCATCGCCACCTTTACCCACGACCTAAGAACGGCTGTATCTACGCATACGCAGGAATCGGACTGCAAGGTCGTCACTGTGACAGATAGACCGGGGAGCTACGACTACCCCCCAGAGGTCGTCTTCGAGATCCAACAAAACAATCTAAAGGATTACCGCAGCGCCGCTGAATTTCTACGTTTACATAATGTGGACGCTGTCTGCGTGCAACACGAGTTCGGGATCTATGGCGGGGCAGAAGGAGGACACTTGCTGTCGCTTCTCCACCAGTTGGACATACCTATAGTTACAACGCTGCACACAATCCTTACCCATCCCAATCAGAACCAGGAACGAGTCTTCAAAGAGTTGCTCCAGGTCTCCCAGCGGCTGGTAACAATGTCGCAGAAGGGGGTGCGCATTCTTCGGGAGGTATATAATGCGCCAGAAGAGAAAATATCTCTGATTCCGCATGGTATCCCGGACATGCCATTCGTAGACTCTGCATTCTTCAAAGATCAGTTCGGCGTGGAGGGTAAGAACGTGCTTTTGACGTTTGGTCTCCTCTCGCCGGGGAAGGGACTCGAATACGTGATCGAAGCCATGCCAGACATCGTAGCCGAGCATCCCGACACCGTTTACATTATCCTCGGCGCGACCCATCCAAACCTTGTGCGCAGCGAAGGAGAAGCCTATCGACATCGCCTGCAGCAGCGTGTTCGGGAGTTAAGCCTGTCAAAGCATGTCCTGTTCTTCAACCGCTTCGTAGAACTACAGGAGCTGAAGGAGTTCATCGGCGCCTGCGACATCTACCTGACGCCCTACCTGAATCCCGCCCAGATAACATCTGGCGCCCTCGCCTACGCATTCGGATGTGGAAAGGCTGTTGTATCAACCCCGTACTGGCACGCTGAGGAGCTTCTCGCGAATGATCGGGGCGTTCTTGTCCCATTCCGCGACCACAAGGCTATTGCCACGGCGGTTATCGAGCTGCTTTCGGCGCCTGCGCGCCGCAACTCAATGCGAAAGAATGCCTATGTGGAGGGTCGGCGTATGGTGTGGAGCCGCGTGGCTCAGGAATACGCGGAAGTATTTCGCCAGGCGCGGATCGATGCAGGTCCACGCCCCAGCCGAATCATCAGGCAGGATGGGCGCGCACCGTTCAAGGAGGCAGACGCCGTACGCAAGGACTTCGAGCTGCCCGACGTGAACCTGAATCACCTGCGCCGAATGACTGACTCGACGGGGCTATTTCAGCATGCTGTGTTCTCGTTCCCCAATTTCGATCACGGCTATTGCCTGGACGACAACGCACGGGCGCTCGTACTGACCTCTCTGCTGGAAGAGATCAATGGTGAGGCAGAGGGAGAAACTGCAGAATTGGCGCGAACGTACGCAGCATTCATTCACCACGCATTTGACAGGGCGAAAGGTCGGTTCCGAAACTTCATGCGCTTTGACCGTCAATGGATGGAAGAAACAGGATCGGAAGACTCCCATTGCCGGGCATTGTGGGGTCTTGGAACATGCGTAGGACGCTCTCATGACCATGGTTTCCAGAATTGGTCTGCGGAACTCTTTGAGCGTGCGTTACCTGCTGTGCTGGAGATGCAATCGCCAAGGGCATGGGCGTTCGCTTTAATAGGAATGCACGAGTACCAAAGACGATTACCCGGGGTTCGGAGCGTCTACGAGACTCGAAGCGAACTGGCAACCCGGCTACTCGAACTTTACAAGCGCCAATCAGCTCCTGACTGGCCGTGGTTTGAGCCGATTCTGGCTTATGGAAACGCGAAGCTCCCACATGCGCTGATCGTGTCTGGTCGCGGTTTGAAGAACGACGAGATGCTGCAGACAGGCCTCGACACCCTGAAGTGGCTTTCAAAGCAACAGACTGATGAACGAGGATACTTTGCGCCGATTGGCAGCGATGGCTTTTACCCGCGGGGCGGATCGCGGTCAATGTTTGACCAGCAACCCGTGGAAGCCCATGCTACGCTATCTGCCTGTCTCGAGGCATTCCTCGCCACAAATGACAGGCAGTGGCTTGAAGAAGCCTGGAAGGCCTTTGACTGGTTCATGGGGACAAACAAGGTCGGCCTGCCTCTATACGACGCGGCCACCGGCGGCTGTTGCGATGGATTGCATGTCGACCGTGTGAACCGGAACCAGGGTGCAGAATCAACGCTGTCGTTCCTGCTATCGCTCGCAGAGTTAAAGGCGCAGGAGATAACCTTGAGCGCATTCGAGCGCCCCTTGGAGCTCGATCGCACGGCAACGTCGCAGCTCGAGGTTCCTGCCGGCGCCTAGGCTACGCAGAAACTGGCGCCATATCGGCCTCCACGCGGCGCAGGGCAGATGGAGCTCCAAGAAGCAGGACTTCGTCACCCGCACGCAGGTCGAAGGTGGCGCCCGGGGTTATGTAGCGGGTGTCGAGCCGTTTGACGCCCGCTACCTGAACCCCATAAACCCTTGGCCAGTTGAGTTGAGCCAGCGTCTTGCCCTCGACCGAACTACCTGCCGAAACCCGCGCCACTTCCATGATCGCTGTGCTGAGGTTCGACTGGCTCAGATCAGCCGGAGACTCCGGCGCCTGGAGCAACAGCGCTCGCGCAGTGGGCAGTTGATCAGGTTCGCCAAGCAATAGCACCTCGTCTCCCGGAAAAAGGTGAGTCTGTGGGCTGGGCATGCCCATGCGGTGCCCCTGCCTTTGAATTGAGATAATCGAACACCCGGTCTTTTGGCGCAGCCCGATCTCACCAATTGTACGGCCGGCGTAAGCAAAGTAGTCTCCTATCGTAATCTCTTCTACTGAAAGCCCCCACTCGCTGACCTGAGACAGGTGCGACGTGGGCGAATCGATAGGCCCCACCGCGCTTTGCAACTCGTATTCCACCATGCTGTGCCAGCGGTTGATGCGGCGCCAACTAACGATGATAACCACGATTTGCACGGACACGACGACCACAGCAACCCACCCTCTGAACTCACCCGCTGGCGCCACACTTCCAAGCCACAAAAGCATGAGCACAGCGGCGAATGCCTGCAGCGTTATTCGGACTGCGCCCGCCAACGGGCTGAAGTGGTGCTGCGACGTGGTCACAGCCTCGGCGATGATCATCGAAAGCGCTCCAAGATTTCTCCAGATAGCGATCAGGGGACCCATCACAAGGAGCGACACGCCCAACCAGTAAGCCAGCACGATGGGGAAACCAAGGACCGTTTCAGGCATCTTATGGGGGAAGCGATCAAAAACCGGGCCCGCAAATACCAGGATCGCTGAAACAAACAGGACTTCTACGGAAATCTGTATGAGACGACGACGGCTGAGGTTCCATAGGATATTACGTTGTCCCTGCGCGCTGATGCCGGCCCACATCTTTCGATAAGCCTTGAGCAATCTTCCTGCGGCCCCTTCCTTTTTCGGTATCAGGAGGTTGGCGAGCCACTCGGACCTAACGATAAGGAACGGCGCCAGCAAGCTGGTGACCACAGACATTCCCACCGCCGCTACGTTGTAGGTGTCGGGCAGAGCGCCAGAGGCCACTCCCAATCCTGCAATGATGAAGGAGAACTCCCCGATTGGCGTCACAGTGAGGCCAGTGCGCAAGGCTGTTCGACTATCTTCACAAAGGACCAGAAGGCTTATAAAGGCCGCCAGCACGCGCCCACATACACTTAATAATACGCCGCCGATGATCAGCCCGATCGCGTCCGGGAGTAAGGCTAAATCCAGCGTCATCCCGATAGATACAAAGAACACCGTGGCGAAGACGTCCCGCAGGCCGGAAAAGTTGCGCTGTATGGCGTTCAGACGAGGCGTTTCAGCCACAATTACACCGGTAAGAAAAGCTCCCAGAGCCAGGGAGAACCCGGCAAGGACAGCCGCCATAGAGAGCGAGAACAGGAGGCCCGCAACGAGGACCGTCTCGAGCTCGCCGGCGCCGAGAAGATTGACCCGATGGAGAAGGCGCGGAATCGCCACCACGCCAAGGACGACAAGCATTACAGCGAAACCTGCCAGCATGCCGACAGATCGGAAGAGTGTTCCCGGATCCTCGGCGCCGCCGCCAGTCATTGTCAGGGCGCCCAGGAACGTGAGCATTACCACCGCTACTACGTCCTCGAGCAGAGTCATCCCCATGGCGAATTGTCCATGCCGCTGGTGCGCCAACCCTCCATCCTGGAGTACCTTACCAATGATAGCCGAACTACTGACCATCATCATAGCAGCAAGGAACAAGCTCTCCAGGGAGCCGAGTCCGACTACGGCCCCCATTGCTCGGGTAAGGTTAAGAACGATCAGCGCTGTCAGACCGGTTGCAAGCAGCACCGTCGCTCCAAGCTCCCGCATCCTGCGAAGCCGCAGCCCCAATCCGATGGAAAACATCAGGAACACCAAGCCGACTTGCGATAGCACACTGATGCGCGCCTCATCGGTAACGTAGGCGAACGTAACTTCCGGCGCGCCAACAATGATGCCCGCAATCAGGTAGCCTACAATGGGGGAAAGCCCAACGCGCCGCGCCAACCACCCACCAGCAGTGGCGGACAACATGATAACCGCAAGATCCCGGATAAATAGGGCCGCTTCATCCATATGTCAGAAAAAGCGATAGCGCCGCTCACGGAGACCTTCAACAAAAGAGCATCACTGTTTGCGAATGAATGCAGCAATTCCACCGGCCTGGCTTGTAGGCCAGAGAAATTACAAGCCGCGGCAGACCGCTTGGGCGCCTCTTCTTGGGAAAGGAGAAGTAATTTTATATCAGCTGAGAGGCTGACCTTCCAGGACCTCCCGAGCCTTGATCAGGAGCGTATTGAGAGGGAAGGGCTTCTCAAGAATCACCGAGTCCCCGGGCAGCGAATAAAAGGTATCCAGCTGGTCGTCGTAACCAGTCATGAAGATAACCTTTGCGCTTGGCGCGTTTTCAAGAAGCCGCGCCGCAACCTCGCGGCCGGACATTCTTGGCAAGACCAGGTCCGAGACCAGGAGCCTGAAGTCGTAGTTCATGCGCTCCATGTGCTCGAGCGCCTGCGCGCCGTCAGATGCAGTGTAAACATCATATCCGTGAAGGGAGAGCAAACCGCTGATGCAATCGAGAAAGGTTTCATCGTCCTCGACGACCAGCACCGTCTCACTGCTGCCCTGTGGCGCCTCTGTCGTGTCTTCCTGCAGGACCACGGGCTCTGACTGGCCCTCGTAAACCGGAAAGAGCAGTTCAAAGCAGGCTCCTTTACCCTTGGCGGATTCAACGGTGATATAGCCACCCGCCTGTTTCATGATCCCATAAACCGTGGCGAGTCCCAGTCCCGTGCCTTTCCCTGCCTCCTTGGTCGTAAAATAGGGGTCAAAGATGCGCTCCTGCGTTGCGGCGTCCATACCGGCCCCGGTATCGCGCACAGACAGCACCACAAAGCGGCCAGTTCTGATGATTTCCTTGCCGCGCTTGTAGGGCTTCTCCACCACCCGCTCGCGCGCATCAATGGTGATGCACCCACCATTGGGCATCGCATCGCGTGCATTTACGCATAGGTTCAGAAGCACCTGCTCTATCTGCCCTTGGTCGGCGCGGATCGTCGGCAATTTGTCCTGCACAGAGGTCTCTAGATCAATGTCTTCCCGGATCACGCGCCGGAGCATGCCTTGCACCTCGTCGACGACCTCTGAGATGCGCAGCGCCGTTGGGCTTGGTCTGTCCCGGCGGCTAAACGTCATTAACTGCGCTACAAGTTCAGACCCCTTCTGGCCAGCTGCACGGATCTGCTGTGCATACTTTAACGCCGGCGAGTCCGACGGCAGTTTCATGAGCTGCAGGTCTGAATAGGAGTTAATGACGGACAGCAGATTGTTGAAATCATGCGCAATGCCGCCCGCGAGCCTGCCAACCGCCTCGATCTTCTGCGACTGGCGAATACTTTCCTCCAGACTGCGCACATGCGTAACGTCGCGCAGAGAGAAAACGAACTGCTGCGCATGTCCTGTAGCGCCAAGCACCGCGTTTGCTGTCCACTGTGCATGGAATTGCCTGCCATCCTTGCCGGTGAGGACCACCTCACCATGAAATGGAGCTCCCTTGGAAAGAGCTGCCCGCATATCCCGCCAAAAGTCCGGGGTGTTGGCGTCTTCTTCGCAGCGCAGAAAGTCCACCGGCTTGCCAACAGCCTCGTTTGGTTTCCAACCGGCAACGCGCTCGAAGCTCTGGTTGACATAGACAATGCGGGGCCACTCCCCATTAAAGCCGCCTTCAGAGATCAGAACTGCATCTTCCATCCCTTCGAGCGCGGCAGCGAGCGTACGTTGACCCTGCTCTGCTTCGTACTGAGATGTTACATCCCAGAGCACGATTACATGGCCCGCATACTCGCCTGCTTCATTCGCCACCCGCGACAATGTCAGGTTCACGATTCGCCGACCGTTCCCGTCACTGTTGATTTGAAAGGTCTTTGTAGAACGAGCACTGGAGCCAAACTCCAACAGGCGGCGCAGGTCGTCGACAGATTCTCCTGTCTCTACCTGGCAGAGTTGCAGCAACTCGTAAACCTTTCGGCCCTTGGCAGATTCGTTAGACTGGGACAGCAGCAGTTCTGCTGCTGCGTTCATATAATCAACCGAGTGATCCGGGCTGGTCCGCACAACCGCGCCGGGGATGCTGGCCAAAATGGTCGACAGCTGCAGCTCACGCGCCCGCAGGTCGCGGTCCACCTGATTCTTGTAGGCGGCCATCTGGATCGCCGCCCAAAGTTCACGCTTGTCGAAAGGCTTGATCAGGTATCCGGAAGATCCAGTGCGCGCAGCCCGGTCCAACGTTGCATCATCCGAGTGACCGCTGACATACACAATCGCGGCGCCGCATAAGCGCTGTATTTCCGTTGCGGTTTCCACCCCATCCATCGCTCCCTCGAGCTGGATGTCCATGAGCACAACTTCTGGCGCCTGAAGTCGCGCCTGTTCAATTGCGCGCTCACCAGTCTGGCACACGCCGACCACCTCGAACCCTCCAGCAGTCAACATTCTTTGCAGGAGGGACGCGGACACCGCCTCGTCTTCAACTAGGAGTACTCGAGCGTGTTTCATTTTGCAGAGGGTGAGAAATGTGGATGCAGCCAGTAATCCAGATCGGTCGGGAAAGGAAGGTATTCTACCGCCTATACCCATATCTTTATACGGTATTACACTGAGCGGCTAAACCGATATTTTGAGGAAAAATCCCTAATCGGTTACTCTGTGGAAGTTGAAAAGTTCGTTGATCACCGCAATAGACGCAATGGCTGCGGTCTCAAGCCTGAGAACGTTAGGTCCCAATGAGATTGGAAGAAAACCGTTCTCACGCAAAAACTGATATTCCACAGAATCAAAATCTCCTTCCGGACCAATTGCGACTGAGACTGAGGCAGCGCACGAATGTTCACGCACTGTCGCGCCGAGCGAACGCGCATCCTGTTCCAGCGACGCCACCAATCGAAGTTCTCCCAGAGCTACGGTTTTGAGAGCTTCAATCGAGAGCGGTTGCGAAATTTCTGGAAGGAACGGATTGCCGCACTGTTTCAGTGATTCCACAGCGACCTGTCGCCACTTCTCAACCTTTCGTTCGCTGCGAGATTCATCAAGCCGGGACTCCGAGTTACGGGTGTGAATCGGGATCACCGTGGTTACTCCCAGCTCTGCCGCCTTCTGGACAACCAGATCCATCGTCTTTCCCTTCGGGAGCGCCTGGATGAGGGAAAGTTGAGGATCGGGGCGTTCACAACATATAACCGATAAACATTCAATAACCGCGCGCTTGGGGTCAGCAACCGCAATCACGCCCTCGCCAATTGCGCCCTTTCCATCTAGCAATCGCACCGATTCCCCTTTTCGGCCGCGACGAACAGCGATCAGGTGGTGGCTCTCCTCGCGGTCTAGCTGCACGACACCCTTTTTGAACCCGGTATGGAAGACGCTGAGCATTGTCACTATTTTGGTACATCAACCGGCGCCGACTCCACCGCGGGATCTACTTGTTTGGCCCGAGGCGGAACAACATTGATAAGGTAGTTGAGTATCCGGATCGTGCGCGGATTAAGCGGGAGCACCATCGGGTGAGAGATTTCGCGTTCCCGTAGTCGCGAGTAAGGGAAAATCAATCCCAGTTGCACCACAATGAGAACAATGAAGAATATGATGAAATGATCAACCCGCACACCGGGCGAGCCATCACTGTTCTTCACAAACAACCCCCACGCCATTGGGGCTAGCCCGGCGGCAACCCCGGTCATGGCTGAATGGAGCGAAACTGCCAGCGGGCGCTCATCATCCGGGCATACCTGAGGCAAGTATTTGAGATGGGGCGCAAACCAGTTTGACCCCGCCAACCCGAGGAGAAAGAAGGATGCGCCCACGAATTTCACCAACCAAGGGGCAACGGTAAGCATGGCTAACCAGTAGAGACCGATCAGCGCATACATCATATTGGAGAAAAGAAAAAAAGGCTTGGGGCCGTAGTAGTCGATGCGCGATCGCAGGGCCAGCGCGCCTATGATCGTAGCGATGTTCCCGAAGATACTGTAGAGGAGAATGCGGCTCGTAGTCATGCCAGCCTCAGTCTTCAGGTAATAGATCATGAAGGGCGATACGGCGCTTATCATGACCCACCAAATCACGGCTAGAGATAGGTAACGCCTGAAGTCACTGGGACGAGATGCAAGCTGCCACGCACGCGAGCCGATAAGTCGCAGACTTGTACGGCCGGGAGCAGGCTCGTTTGGAAACTTCAACATGAAGAAGACCGCCAGCCCCCCTCCCACGAGCGCTAGCAGATACGAGATCTGAAATGCCCTCCACTCAGGAAGAATTGCAAATAGCCCTGACAGAAAGAGAAGCACAAGAATGCCCGAGGCGCTGACGAGCGTTTGCTCGGTGGCAAAGTATCGTCCCCGAACATCGTCATCAATCCACGCGAAGAGCCACGGCGTGAGGGCGGCGCTTCCAAACGAGCGCAGGATGCAGAACCAAAGAATGGCCCCAATGAAAACCCAGATCATCCAGGGCTTGGGCTCCTCCGGCGAGAGGAAGGCCAGCCACAGCGCAATTCCCGTCCCCAAGAGTCGCACTGACCACCCGATGGCAGCCTGTTTCTTGAATCCAAGGCGCGGAATCGTAACCGTCGCCACAACCTGAATCGGCAGCACCAGGAAGACGCCAGCATACGCGAGACCCACCGCAAAGGAAGAACCACCCAGTTGCTCGGCCATTAGCACGAGAGGCGTGCCAAGGGTGATCATCCAGGTAAGCGCATTCGAGAACGCAAAGGACAATGCGTTTCTATAAGGCCGAAGCGACTGCGGTAGCTTTGCCGGAGGCGTCATCTCACTGCGCTCAGACCGGACGATTGTCGCCAGTAAGCGATCATCGACCTCACCTGCTCGGGGCCAGGCATTCCCGGCCGCTCCCGCATGTTCATCGCGCGCTGAAGATTCAAAACAGAGCGCCAATCCTCCCCAAATGCTGGGTCGATTGCACGCACATCGTTGTCCTCCAGCATGTCGAGTGGCGTTTGCTTTTCCTCAGCCAATCCAACCAACGCCCCAACCAGATGGTGCGCCTTTCGGAACGGTACGCCCCTGTTCACCAAGTAGTCTGCCAGATCCGTCGCCAATAAGAGTGGGTCGGCTACAGCCGCTGCACATTTGTCGCGCCGCATCTGGGCGCCTTTCAACGTCTCGGCGAGAATCTCAAGACAGGCGCTGACCTGTTCCAGGGAATCGAATACCGGGGGCTTATCCTCCTGCAGGTCCCGGTTATAGGTCAGCGGCAAGCCCTTCACCATCGTATAGAGGGTCTGCATGGCGCCGATCACCCGCGCAGACTTGCCGCGGATGATTTCCAGGCTGTCCGGGTTCTTCTTCTGCGGCATGAGGCTGGAGCCCGTGGTGTAGGCGTCTGGCAACGAGATGAACGAAAACTCTGCGCTACTCCACAGGATCATATCCTCAGCCACGCGGGAGAGATGCACAGCGCATGTTGAGCAGGCGTTTGCGAAGGAAAGAAATATGTCTCGATCTGCAACGGCATCCATGCTGTTACGCGTTACGCGAGGATTTCCCTGTGCATCCACAAAGCCGAGCTGCCGCGCCGTAAACTCCCGGTCAATCGGCAATGTGGTGCCTGCAATCGCGCCGCTGCCAAGCGGGCACCAGTTGGCGTCGTCCCATACTCGCGCAAAGCGGTCGCGGTCGCGCCCGAACATCTCCACATAGGCGAGCATGTGGTGGGCGACGCTCACGGGCTGGGCGCGCTGCAGATGAGTATAACCGGGAATCAGCACATCCTGGTTGGCCTCGGCAAGGTCCAGCAGCACGTGCATCAACTGCTCCGTCCGCGTAAAGAGAACGGTGCAGGCGTGCTTGAAAAACAAGCGCATGTCCGTGGCGATCTGGTCGTTGCGGCTGCGGGCGGTGTGCAACTTGGCGGCAGCCGGCGCCTTCTGCGAAAGCGCCTGCTCGATGTTCATGTGCACATCCTCAAGCTTGTAATCCCACTCAAACTGCCCGGAGTCGATCTGCAGCTGAATCTCGTCGAGCCCACGGTGAATCTCATCGCGCTCGTCGGTCGTGATCAACCCCACATGCGCGAGCATGGCCGAGTGAGCTTTCGAACCTTCAATGTCGAATCGCGCCAACAAGCGGTCGAACGACACGCTCTCGCTGAAGCGCTGCATCAACTCAGAAGGACCTTCCCGAAAGCGGCCACCCCAGGTCGCCTGCTTCTTATCCGCACCGGAAGACATATACAGACTGTGTTAGCTTCCCCCGAGTGAAGCGCAAGCGCAGAGGCAACGCGCGGACAAATAACCATGAAGGCCAAGCAAGTCACAGCATGAACTCGGGCAGTAAGCGGACAACGATCCACATCACGAAGAAAGATGAGCCGTTGTCGACTTCAGGCACACCACAAGAGCCGCAGCGACCAGGACAAGACCTGCCAAAAGAGCCAGTTGTCGCCGGCAACGACTCGCAAGGAGTGTAGCGCCCTTCATTGCTAACCAGGCGTAGGTCGTCTTTACACAACCAATTGCCAGCGCGGCAAGCAGGAGGATCAACCCGATCTCCGACATGCTGATCGATTCGAGTTCCACAAACGCTGGAAGAAGCCCGATATAGAAAAGTAACGCCTCGGGCTCCCCCAGAGTAATCAGTAACCCTGCAAGATAGCTGGAAGCACTGGATGCCTTGAGCGCCGGCTGCCCAACACTTCCATTTGAGGATCGAAGTAGACCAATCCCGTACCATCCGAGAATCGCGGCAGAGAGATAGCCAAACCAGAAGCTATTCTCTCCCAACGCAGCAGTCACGGCTCCAACCCCC
>CAYSHY010000012.1:65426-68166 GCA_964430955.1 uncultured Puniceicoccaceae bacterium
CACAGCCACACACAAAAGGATCGCATCGCCGCTGATGATTCCCAGCGTCATCACCATCGCCTGTCGGAAACCCGCGGAAGCTGAGCGCGCCGCCAGCGCAAAATCACTCGGTCCCGGAACGGCCGACAAGATCAGCATAGTGGTGAATATTGCAATGGCGGTGGTGAGAGTCATGGGGGCGAGCGGTCAACTCATGTTCGATGCGAAAAACGATCGCCCTCGCTTTCGTGATCGCAATCTTATAATCATAAGCGAAGGCACAGGGGGGCAATACCGCCACAGTTCGATGAACCGTTCAAAAGTCTACTTGATCAGTGGCCGGACGGGGGCCGGGAAGACGACCTTCGCCAAGCGATTGGCCGCGGAGAAGAAGGCTTTCAGGATTTCTCATGATGAATGGCTCCGGACGGCATACAGCCCAGCGATAAAGAACATCCCGTTCCGCGAGAGATGTGAGCGAATCAATGAATTGATCTGGAAGCAGGTGGAGCAATTGAATGCGCTCGGGGTTGACGTGGTGCTTGAGGGTTGGGGGTCGAGGAGGTTACGCGACGACGCACGGATGAAGCTGCGCAAGATAGGCGTGGAGCATGAGTTCTTTTACGTGGAATGTCCACGAAACGAGCGTTGGAAGAGGGTCCAGAGACGAAATGCCTCAATGTCACATGCGGGTGAGACTATCTCCAAGGAGGACTTCATGCGCATGGAGGAAATTGATGAGGAACTCGAGGATGATGAATCGGCAACAGTCATCGACAACTCGAGATCGTCGTCGCTGCATCCCTGAACCTCGATCTCATAGTCCAGCTGGATCTCGTCTCCGTGCACCCCGCGAAAGCCCCAGTTGTGCGAGGCACTGATGGGTGACGGTTTCCTCATTGAACGTTGTGTTTAATATGGGGACATTACACCTCAGTATTAAACGCAGCGTTTAATACTGAGGTGCACTTCCGCCCATGTGCAACGTAACTTTAACATGGGCTGGAAGTGAGAGCGTTCCTCTGCTGCTCGTTTCATCGGGCATAACCGGTTTCTTGTGCTGGCTCTTCCTGGACGAGAGGGTGGGTAGAGGCAAAGGACTGGGAATCCTCACCGAAAAGGTCCAGGTAGGGAGCGTAGCGGAAGACGCGGCCGCGTCGCTGGCCGGTGATCTCCTGAAGTAAGCCGAGGTCTTCGAGGCGTGAGACCAGATTATTGGCGCCGGCGTATGTAATGCCGAGAAAATCGACGACTTCGCTCACATTCAGGATTGGACGTTGGTAGAGGTGCTCAAGTATTCGGTGCCCGTTGCCTGCAGCCCTGCCAAGACCCTCAGTAAGGCGGCTGCGGTGATCCTCACGTAGCGCCAGGACCTTTCGCGCCGTTTCCGTGGCTTCACGGCTGACGCTCAGCACGCCATTGACAAAGAAGGTCAACCAGCCTTCCCAGTCACCCTCGTCGCGCACAGCCTGCAAAAGCCGGTAATACTCGGCCCGATGTTGCTTGAAATAGTGCGACAGGTAGAGGACCGGGCGTTGCAGGATTTCCTGTTCGCACAGGAAGAATGTGATGAGCAACCGTCCCACGCGGCCGTTTCCGTCAAGGAAAGGATGGATTGTCTCAAACTGCGCGTGCACCAGCCCGATTTGCACCAGCGCAGGCAGGTCACCGGGGAAATGAAGAAACCTTTCCAGTTCCGAAAGCGCCGGAGCAACTTCATCCGGGGGAGGCGGGACAAACGCAGCTTCATTGAGCGTGCAACCGGCGGGGCCGATCCAGTTCTGGCTCGTGCGCAGCTCACCTGGAGTGAGGCTTGAGCCACGAACGCCACGAAGCAACCGTTCGTGAATCTCCCGGATGAGGCGAACCGAAAGAGGCAAGCTTTGCAGACGGTCCAAACCGTAATTCATCGCGGTCACGTAGTTGATCACCTCGCCCACATCGCGTGGCACACTCGTTGTAAAAAGCTTTGCCTCTGCTGCAAGCAGGTCTTGGAGGGAGCTTTGCGTGCCCTCGATCTGACTGGAGAGCACTGCTTCCTTGCGGACATACATCAAGACAAAGAGGTCCGGGTTCGGCAGCGTCTGTATGGAACCGTCCAGTCTGCCCAAGGCCCGGTCCGCCTGTGAAAGCAATCGCTGAAACGCGCCATTGAACCGCACAGGAGGATCGGGCGGCAGTGGTTTTGGGATGAAGGCACGATAGCCTGTGAGCTGGCGCTGGTAGTTGCCCGCCCGGAAGCGCTGGTCTGCAGATCTGGATTTAGCCTCAGTCATAGGTTTTTCGGACATCAGGCTGCCGGGCATTGCGGCGCGGCCGCTATTAAACGCTGCGTTTAGTATAGCTTCATTTCCGCTCAGTATTAAACGCAGCGTTTAATATAGAACGAAAAACTCCCATTATGCAACGCTGCGTTTAATAACCGCGGCGATTGCACCAGTATTAAACGCTACGTTTAATATAGACGATTCCGCTGCCAGTATTAAACGCAAAGTACAATAATGTGCTCAGGCCCAGAACCTTCTGAGCGGCCGCTTCTGCTGGCCGTTGTGGTCGAAGTTTTCGGGGGCCAGCCAGCGCTGGAGGCGGCTTTTGAGGGTGGGCCACTCGGCGTCGATGATCGAAAACCAGGCGGTGTCGCGGCTTTCGCCTTTCACAATGCGGTCCTGGCGGAAAAGGCCTTCATACTGGAAGCCGAAGCGGAGGGCAGCTGCCTTGGATGCTTCGTTGCGGTTGTCGCACTTCCACTCGAACCGCCGGT
>CAYSHY010000013.1:0-68073 GCA_964430955.1 uncultured Puniceicoccaceae bacterium
CTCGTATCTGAGCTGAGCGCGCGGTGAGGGGTTGCCGTGATGGCATGGCTGCCAGTAGAGCGGGTGTCTTTCGAGTCCACTCAACCGACTCTGGCTGTAATCCCTGACGCCGTGTAGCGCCCAATGTCTGCGTATATTTGACGCTTTGGGACGAGTCATCTATTGTAGATGAAGCATCCGCGATTTTAGCCATGCAAGCAGACACACTGACAGATCGGGAGCAGGCGATGCTCAACATGGGCGAACAGCTGAACTTCAGTCCTTCTGAATGGGCAAACGTTACCCGGCGCGCAATTCAGCATCGCTTCGGTCGAAGGCTTCCAAGCGAGTATGCCAATCTTGCGATCAGCGTGCGTGCAGACGCTCGAATGGCAGAGGCTATTGAACGTATCGGCCCGGTCCTTCGCATTCAGGATGTCGTTTCTTTGACTGGCGATAAGCCCAGCACAATCCACCGGCGCAAGGAAAACCTGAAACTCATAGCCGTTCGCGCCCCGGGAGCAAACTATGACCTGTTTCCCAGACTTCAGTTCGACGAGACAGGAAAGGTTCACGACTGGGTTGAGCCGCTGCTCGAGGCATGTGAATCCGGCCCAGGAGCTGTCGCGTTCCTGACGGACCGCCTCACCAGCCTCAACGGCCAATGTTATGCACAGCGACTCCTCAATGGGGATAGCAGCATCATTGACCAAATGCTTGATAGAGCAATGCGGTTTGGCGACCAGAACCTGTGAGAGGTGATCCAAGACTGCCCCCAGCAGATTTGCACCAGCGAGATCTGCGCACAAATCAAGCGACGGACGTCCGCGGATTTCGCTGCGCCCGCATGAATCGTCCGATCATCGACTGGGACAGCCGCGCCAGTTCCCGATTCAGCAGCCCGGCGCATCCATTCTCAGTGCTTTATTTGGCGCGCAACCGGCACACCGCCTTCTGGGAGGCCTTTGGCGAACATTTGCTCGATGTTAGGCCACAAGACCGGCAAATCCCTGCTGCAATGCTCGCTGCCAGACGTTGGGATTCCATCATTTTTGATAGGCCGTTAAGGCTCTGTGATCTTACTGATCGAAAGCAGCTGGCTGATATCGGAGCTGATGCGAGCACGCTTCTTTCCCCTTACGTCGTCACACAACAGTGGTCCTACAACTGATGACCCATCCCGCTGGCATCGATGGCTTCTGGTATCTCTCCCGCCTAAACGCGAGGGAAAGGTGCCTTGCGATTTTCGGACGCAAGACCCTCCTCGACAAGAACCGGCCCAAAGCGCGCAAGGGCATGGCGCTCGAGCGGGACGCCGCACTGCGCGCCTACCTTGCAAGAGAAGACATCGCCATCGTTTAGCCTGATGTTCTGAGGCGGAGTTTTGTTTCTGTTAGTTCGCCAGGATCAGGCGGAGTTGTCCGTCCTGTTCGCGTAAGAGAACCGGGTCCCGATGCGCTAGCAACTGTAGGAGCTCTGCGTCGTTGATTCGGGGGATTGAAGAGGAAGAATCCGCCGTGGATAGAACTGTCATTCCGGTGCGATATGTGTGTCAGGCGCCAAAACCAGACCACACCCAAACGCTAACAAGACACTAAGGATCCAACCGATGATTTTCATGAAACGTGATCGAAGCCGTAGCTTATATTACGTCATGTTTTAGAAGTTGCTTAGCAAAGCTTTTGATCGCGCAATCCTGCTGATTCTGTGATCCTTCCCTTCACTCCGCGCGCCCGCGCTTGAACGCCTTTTCGAAGGTCTTGAACATTTCCAGGCCGGAGAGTTCTTTCATGAGGCCGAGGTTGTGGCCTACCTTGGGGTGGACTTCGTAGTGGAAGGGGATCCCCAATTTGTATAGGTGTTCGAGGAAGTCTGCGTGGCGTTCGTAAGCCCGGTCCTGACCGCCAACGGTGAAATAGAGGTCCAGTCGCTCCTTGATCGTTTCAGCGTTCTGCTCGTAAAGATCGAATGTCTCGTTTGAATCCATTGGAGACCGGCCGCGGCCGACGCCTGCGGAGAAAGACACCATTGCGCAGAACATCTCGGGATATTTTGCAGCGAGACGCGTAGATCCCGCTCCGCCCATGGAGAAGCCGCCGATCGCCCGGGCGTCTCCTTCTGCGATTGTGCGGTAGCGTTCATCAATGGTCGGGATCAGCTCCTTGATGATCCAGGTTTCTGCCATTACATTGTCGTTCACCCGATCGCGGTATCCGCTGTATTGGCCTCCGTTTGGCGCCACCATGATTGCTTCTTCGAGGACGCCTGCGCGGATGCCGTCATCAAGCACATGACTAACAGCTGCATCCATGCTTTCGTCGCCACTTGCGCCGTGAAGGAAGTAGATCACTGGGTAACGGCGAGTGGAGTCGGTGTGGTAACTGGGAGGCAGGTAGATGTTGTAGCCCACCATCCGCTGCATCGAGTCGCTCCAGATTTCCCCGTGCTCAACGCCCCGGAATGGAACTGGATCGGCTACGTTCCATCGCCACGTACGCACATCCCCCGGCGTCGGCTTGAGCACACTTTTTCCGAGAAACTTGAGCAGGTCCTCGTCTGCGGCGTCAGCAAGCGTATCAGCGCCCAGATTTTCTGGGAGTTCCGGGCTGCGGAAGCGAACCCAGTCCACCTGCGCCACCGCTGCCCTAGGGCTTCGGGAATACGCCGTAACGCCTACCTGTAACACCTCTGGCAGATTGGGTTGCTCGTAGCGGCCTTGCACTTTCCAGTCGCCGCCGTTCTCACGATAGAGCAGCAGGATAGCTGACCCCAGCCGCGCCACCTGCACCTCGCCTGTGCTGGAACTAGCAGGGATGGTTTGCACGTTCCCGTTTGAGGCGTCTCGCACCTCAAACGCATAAGCTCCGGGTTCATCGCCGGGCCCTATTGCGATGGACAAGTAACGACTCTCAGAAACTCCATCGCTTAGGATCAGTCCCCCATATCCGAGGTCACTTACCTCACCCCGGTCATTCTCCCGGCGCCCTGCGCTGATCCTGGCTGACACGACAAAGTCGTCCTGCGCCTCCCGGTAAATCAAAGCCTGCCCCGGCTGTGAAGATGCCTCGAGCGTCAGCCAGCCCTTCCGCGTCTCGCCGAGATCCAGGTGGCTAGTTTCACCTCTCCAACCGTTGAGCAGATTCCGGCTCTCAAACTCATCGCTCAAGCCGATCGGGTCCGTCTCTTGCGCGATAGCAGACTGTCCAACGGCGGCAAGCGAAAAGGCCGCAGCGCCAGCCCGCAAGCAAGTTCTCAGCAATGGTCTGCACTGGGAAGGTTTTGGGATCATCATAAGAAGTCTGTTCACTTAAATGATTCCTCCCTGTGACACGCTCCGCAACTAATACTCCTCCACAGCCCCCCTTCATTCAACGGGATAAGCGAACAAGCGGGGGACGCTCTTGAGTTGCGAAGTCGAGCCTGCAGCACTGGCGTCCAACAACCAGCAGCTATGATAGCGTACAGTTCAAGCGCTCCAGCCCTGAATTGGTTGTCCAGGATTCTGGCGCGAACCATGGTTCCAGCAGCTCAGACTCAGCCCAGCAGCACCACACATTCGCGCGGCGAGCTTGCAAGCAAATGCTCGAATTGAAGTTCTCCTTCTTGAATCAAGACTACCGCATCGTCAGCTTCGCGAGCACTGGATTATTTATTTGCCACTCGCCGAGCGAGGGGTGTTCCAGCACCAGGGCGTCGCCGGTGTGGCGGATGATCTTCCACGGGCGGGCTTCGTCATGATCTGTGCCTGCCCAAGCGAGGGCGGCCAACCAGCCTTCGCCTTCCACGGTCCCAGTCTGTAGAAGGGGCGTGTAGTGGAAAGGGGCCTGCACGTGGATGCGGGGGCGGCTGTCATCAGTCCGCTTATCGGCGGCAAAGGTCTTGAACCCGCTCAAGTTCTGAAGAGCGGTCCCACTCTCACCGCTCCAGATACAGCAGGTATTGTCGCCCTGTTCCTCAACAAACGAAGATGGATCGTTGGATGACAGCGAGAATCCACCCAGCGTGAGCTCGGCGGGCTGGTATGCGTCGAACCAGTGCACTTGCAGTATCCAACCCGAGCGCCACCAGAGATAGGTTTCGGCGATCGTGAGCACCTGCCCGGTCTTGTGACCCATTGCCCAGGCAAAGGCGCTGTGGTCTTCTTCAATCGCCAGCGGGGTGGTGTAATGTCGCCCAAAAACGCGGTCCTCGCCGCGAAACTGGCAGGTAAGCCCGCAGTCACGCGAGTAGTGGAACGGATCCGCGCCAATGGTAAATCCAATGCCCGTACGGTAAGCGAGCTTGCCCCATTTCCATGGACCAAACTTGTCGTGATTCATGGGCGTAATCTCTGTGCCAGCGTTGATGATCTCCACCTCGCCGCCCACGCTGCGCGTAGTTAGCCCGGGTGTGGACATCACGTGCACAAAGTCTCCCTTCTCGGCTTCCAGAGCTTCTTCTTCTGCCGTCCAGAATGGGTGCTCGGGAGGCATCAGAAATGTGGTGAATGCCTTGGCGCACCAATAGACGGAACCTGCGCATGAATACGGCTCCGAAACGCCTTCCCAGACGTCTGTCCAGCCGATGCCAATTGCGCCCTGTTCTTGCATGATCGGGCGGTTCAGGAAGAACTCCAGGTTGCGTGTGCAAAGGCGGCGGGTCTTTCCGTGACTCAACGGACTTGCATCGATCGCTGCAGCCAATGAAAAGACTCCCGTGGCGTTGAACCTATACGTGATCGATCGCCCGAAGGCCGGGTGCTCGCCGCTCGCGGCAAAGAAATGCTGGTAATGGTCGACAAACTCCCGCGCCCAATCGATCCACCGCCGGGCGCGTTCAGGATTCGTGTGACCATACAAGTGCGCCCAGATCATGCCGTAGTAGTGGAATGAGTAGGCGTTGTAATGGTCGTATGTCTGGTTCACACCGTCCATGAACCAGCCTCCGCCGCGGTACATCGCCTCCATCTCATTCATCCAGAAGTCGATGGATGGCTTGTCGCTGGGCCGGCCGAAGCCCACGTGCTGGAGGAATTCCAGGGTGAATACGCTGAAGTAGAAATGATTGTTCCAGTGATGACCAATGCCCCGATTGGTGGCCATCCAACGCGCCACCTGTTCCTTTTCCTCCAAACTCAGGGGTTCCCACAGCTTGTCCAGAGACAGGTGCAGGGCGACAGCCAGCAGTCCGATCTCCACCCCATTCTGGTGGTAGTTTGTGTTGGCCCCCCAGTAGTGCTCGCTGTTCGGGTCGCTGCCAATGACAAGCGCTTTGCGGAACCAGTCGACAAGCTTTTCACGTCGCTTCGCATCTTCAACGTCGTCAGGATCGGCCGCACTGTTCAGGTAAAGTGACGCCAACAGGCAGGGGCGGGCAAAGGCTTCAAGCCGGTCAGCATTGGCGTCGTGATCGCTCGCCTTGCCTGTTAGCGGGATTTCGCTGCCGCCATCCACCATGAGTGCGATCAGGGGATCGAGGAGCTTCTGCGCGTGCTTGCGCCAAACTTGGTAAGTTTCAGGTACAGCGTTAACCGGCATCTTCAGATCGAGGTTGGGGGTTACGTGAATATTTATTAAATGAAGGAGCGTGAACCTCAGGTAATACGGGAGTAGGTGCGAATGTCGATCACCGCATCCAGTTCAGCGTTGTCATAGAATGCCTTGATGTTTTCCAACGCTAGTCGGCCTGAGTCGCGCCGCCTCTCGGTGGTTGGGCCGCCGAGGTGTGGAAGCAATGTAACGTTACTCAGTCTCCTGAACGGGCTGTCCGCAGGCAAGGGTTCCGTGCCGTACACATCCAGCGCAACTTGCAGCTTTCCTTCTGCGGCAATTCGCGCCAGGGCCTCTTCATCAACAACGGCGCCGCGGCCTATGTTTACAAAGACGCCGCCTTCAGGGATCATTCGTAAGAGTCTTTCGTCTACGATTCCCCGGGTGTCCGGCTTCAGCGCCGCCAACTCAATGATGACATCATTTTGGGAAAACAGCTCCTCCAGGGTGTGTACGCGCTTGACGGCATACTCCTCCAAAAGACTGTCGGGCACGCTTGGCGAAAAGGTGCTTATATCACAGTTCCAAGGCGCCATCAGACGCACCAGTTCGCGAGAAATCGCGCCAAAGCCATGAATCCCTACCTTTCGTTCGAAAAGGCTGTAAAACTCAGTCTCGCGATGTTTCCAAGCGCCCTTGTTATGCATTTCCAGAGCCCAATAGGTAGCGCGCCGAAGGGCCATCGTGCAGAGCATCAACCCGCACTCTGCAACCACCCGTGAGATTGAGTTGCCCCAGTTCGTCACCAGCAAGCCGTTGTTCAGGTGATCTTCTGTTACCTGATTCTTCACGGAACCAGCCAGATAACAAAGATACTTCACCCCATCCCGCCCGACTTTGTCTACGGGCAACTTGGGCAGCATCCACGCGCCCACCAGAATCTCAGGGTTTACTTCTTCAATTTGAGCTCTCAGCCAGGAAGCGTCCTTACCGGTCGGATCAACCACCCGCACATCCCCGGTAATCGTCTTTAGCTCTTCCAGCATCGGGCCCGGGAAAAACTCCCGTAGCTCGATAGGTGTTAAGGCGGCCAGGATTGGACGTCGCGGATTCATAATTATGAAGTTGCGCCCACGCGGCGCCTTCGTCAAGTTAAGTTTAGTTGTTTATTACTGATGCGGCGAATCTGCCGCCCCACTCGGTCCGGTTCGAAAATGAAGTATCTGATCACTCCTTTCTTCGCCCTACTGTTAACTCCCTTTTACGCTCATGCATGGGAGAGGCCCGATTTTGCCTTGTCAGACGTGCCGGCAGGGTTGTCCAAGCCATTTGAACGCGTGCCTGATCCGGATGATGACGACCTCAACATCCTTGAAATCCAAGACTTTGGCGCGACCGCCGACGACGATTCAGACGATGACGCCGAGGCGCTGCGAAAGGCGCTGAACGCTGCCAAGCCCGGAGATGTCATCTCTTTCGCACATGGCGACTATCATTTTAAGACCCCGGTGCGCTTGAAAACAGGCGTCTCCCTGTATGGCGGCGGCAACTCGATGTCTGCTCCCCGGATCATTGCGCGGCTTGAAGGTTCTGGAAATTACCTGCTGCTTGTACCTTCCTCGGCTGAGGACATAAGAATCTCGGGGTTCCACTTTACCCGCGACGGCGGCACAGAGATTGATGACATGATCGAGATCGGCACGTCGAGCGGCGCAAACGCCAAGAGGATTGAGCTCTCCAAGCTCGTGATTGAGAATCACCATCGCCGCGGAATTAATGTGCGCAATGCGGAGCATGTGCTGATCGAGGAGGTGACAGTGCGCAACGCCACCGCGCTTGGAGGAGGTGGCCAAGGCTATGGAATTGTTCTCAACAACCCGGGAAACAACAACAACTGGATTCGCTACTGCACCTTGGGGCCCGTCCTTCGTCATGGGGTTCTTATTCAATACGGCGCCCACCACAATCTGATCGAGTACTGCGAAGGCTTCGACACCACCCACGACACTTTCGATCTCCATGGGGAAGGCGAGTATGGCAACGAGTTTCGCTATAATCGAGTGTCCGGTTCAGGTGGGGCTGGTTTCGGCGTAGGCAATACTGGCGGAGGACCGCCGCCGCACGATGAGGCTGGCCCGAACAATTGGATTCACGACAATGAGGTGACCCTGAGCCGTGAAGGGGTCTACTTCCGCTCCAGCGAGGACCCAACGCTCAATACCTATATCGAGCGCAACTATTTTCATCATAACCAGTATGGTATCCGCCTGATGGCTGCGGAGCTAAACTCGGGCAGCAGTGGCGACAGCACGTTCGTGCGCAACAACATCATCTACGCCAACACGAGTGATGGCATTTATGCGCAGATTTCCAACGATCTGCTCATCGAAGGTAACTTTATCACCCACAATGGCGGTGACGGTCTCGACTTTCGCGCAGGGGTGCAGGACTACGTTGTGCGTAACAATGACCTTCGCTTCAACAAGGGCTCACCCCTCAATGCGGCTGCGCAGGCCACCGGGGAGTTCGAGGCAAGTAATGTGACTGATAATGCTGCTGTGCTGCCAACATTCGTCTTCGCAGGGGACGATGCATCCATTGAGCAGGGCGCCTATGTTTTAAAGGCACTGGTTGTAGATCAGGGCGTACCCTTCCCGGAAGACCTTCAGTACGAATGGACCTTTAATTCCGATAAGGAAGAGGTCGTGGATTTCGATGATGTGTCCGACCCCCGCACCAAGGCGTATATTGGCGCTCCGGGACTCTATGTTCTGCGGCTGACGGCGGGTGAAGCCAGCGATGAGGTAATGATTCGTCTTCTGGGCGCCACTCCCACTGGTTGGACAGATTCCATTACAGGTTGGATCTTCTGGGATTTTTTTCCCTGGATCTTTCATCTCGACCATGGGTATCTCTATTTCACCGGCGAGAACTATCGCGCCTTGGAATCACAGTTCGCCTATTACCCTGAAGGCGATCTCGGATGGGTGTATCTCGACCTGGAACTATACCCCTACCTCTATTCCTATGGTCGTGAATCCTGGCTCTATTACCTCCGTGACGAGGGACAGTACCCCAAGGGTCGCTGGTTCTGGGATTTCAAGGTGGGAGCGTATTTCGACGTGCCGCCCGAGCTCTAGGAATGTCAGCGGTAGGTAGGTTGCTGGCCGTGACCTACTTTTCCGGGTCACGCTCCTCGGCTTCAACGAGTGCTTGGTATTGCCTCAAGAATGATTCGGCCTCGGGCCGCGTTTGCCAGTAATCAGCTTCCTGTGAAAGATCTGTGATTCTGACATTAGAGTTCGGTAAACTTTTCAGGCATTGCTCAAGGAATGCTGTATCGCCGGTTAACCGGAACAACGCTGCAGCGCATGCGGGAGCGATGTGTACGTCATTCAGTCCTTTCTTAAGCGCCGCAATGGACGCTTCTCCTGGAAACTGACCCAAGGCCAGCGCACAACGGGTTCGATTGGCCTCAGCGCCGTTCAATTGAAGGAAAGCAAGAAAGTCCTCCGAATGTAAGACAGGCGCCGGCCGGGATATAAGGGCGGCGAGATGCTCCACCGCACGAGCATCTCCCAATCTTAGAAGCGCCCCGGCCACGTTTGCATGGTATAGCGCGGCGTTGTCGTTTGGTAATAATTCGACGAGTATTTCGAATATGCCCGGGTATTTGAGCTCCACCAGTGCGAATCCCGCACCGCGCACCGTACACCACGAGCTAGCGTTTTCCAGAATCGAGAGAAGCAAGGGCCCTTGCTTCTTTGCTTTGAGTATTTCGAAAGCCTTGTTCTCCTTTTCCCCATGTGCCACGTGACTGTGACATAGGATGCCAAGCAGGATAGTGGAGTCTTCCGCGTCTCTTGTTAGCAAATGCTCCAGGAGGCAGTTGCGTATCTCTGACTCGTCATCATCGGATGCCTCTTCTGTGGTCGGGCAGAGATCAGCCAGTTGAGATCGCATCCAGTCACGGTCGTCTTCATGAACATTCAGAATGCCAAGCCCACCAAGGATGGCGAACCGCTCATCCGTATATTTCAGCTCGAGAAAATCGGGCAGATTGAAGGCTCCCCTGCGACGACTGGTACGCTCGAGTTCTGTGTCTCCCATCTTTCCAGCGATTTTTGCTATTTCAGCGTGTACTTCGCTGGTTTCAGGATATTGCTCGGCGAGCCGCAAGAGTAGCTGAAGCGCCTCCAAGTCCTTCCCGAGGCCTGCCATCGCTTTGGCCTCATACAACTCCAGAATGGCCTTGCGTCCATGAATCTCCATGGCCTTCTTCACATGCGATTGCAGAGCCTTCCAGTCTTGAAGGCCATCCAGCGCATGGAGCAACATGATATCGGATTCGATGAAGGGCGGTTGTATGTCGGCGGCCCGTCGTAACGCCTTCACTGCTGCTTTCAATCGCGCCTTTCTGAACCGATCTGGATCTTCATTCGTGTTCTGGAAGGATGTTATCCCGCCCATGTGGGCTACCCCGGGCCCGTATTCTGCCCGCATCAATTCCAGTTTCGCCGCCGACATGAGATATTCCCGGTCCAGTGGCGACTTTCGCACCCCTTTCAACCATACCTTGGTCGCTTCGGCATAGTCACCGGAGTCTGCCAGGAGCTCTCCAAGGAGCATCCGCTCCTCATCTGCTTTTCCGTTCTTCTTCAGCTCTTTCCGCAGGAGCTTTATCGCAGTGGGAACGTCGCCGGTCTCAAGGGCCTCCTCCACCTGTGGACTCAACCCAAACGAGAGAGATGTAACCGAGAGGAATATGAGTAGGAGGGATCGAAGAAGCATGCGCCAAAGTAAGAAGCTCTCGCATTCTCGTCGAGCCTCCCGTGGTTGTCGGGTCAACGGATATTACCAGCGGCTTGATCCACTGTGAGCCCGGACCAATCGCTCAGCGAGTCAAGAATATCCAGGCGCCGTCGCTTGTGGCATTTTCCTGCCGCAGGTAGAGCTGAGTCCCTGCGCTGCTCCATTAGGCCTAGTCTGCAACAGCACTCGTTGAAGGCGGAGCATCGGCATGCGAAAGGGGTATGGGCGCCGGGGGAGCGTTGCGGGCACGCGTCGCCCTGCGAAGATCTCAGCAGACGCCAACAGTCAAGCACGTGACCCTCGGGCGCACTGCCGCTCCGATAAGGCGTCCTCCTCCCCTAAACCACGCCGATTTGCGGTGCGACCTTTGCCAGGAGCCTGGGGCTCATCTGCACGTGTGGCACATGAACTTCCCGGCCGGTCGCTACGTGAATGAACATGCCGGGGGCTGCGGCAGGTTTTACGCGCCGCTTCCGTTGCAACATGAGGCAAAGCAGGTGTAGCAGAGCTGCGCGTTCCTCACTTACGCTAGCGGGTTCATTGGCTACTGGTTCTGTGTCTGCGAGCGCAAGGAAGAGTTCATCAGCATGCATCAACTGGTTCATGGCAGCAGCCTTTCCTTCGTCTGCCCTTTCCTTGACTTCCCACTTCCAACGACAAAGCAATGGCGCCGGGGGCTGGTAGCAGCTGCCCTCCGCCTCCGATTCCAGCATATCCACGCGCTCCAGTTGGTCCGGTTGTTGCAGTAGAAAGCTTACAATACGGTCGCCCACCTCAAATGGCGCATCCGAGATCGCTGAGCGCCGGCTCGCGCTTTTGATCTGCAAATCCATGCCCAAACAGAAAACCTCAGTGGCGCAAGACGTCAAAGCCAGATCTCATATCGCGCAACGCCTCGCGAAACTGGCGTCTTGCTTCCAAGGTGGGTATGCTGTCATTCCTTTACCCTTCTGCTCAACGGGGGCGCTTATAAGATGCTGCGCAGAATCATAGCTATCGGGGATGTTCATGGATGTTGGCGGGAGTTGGAGCGGATGCTCGAATATCTCGCCCCAGCCTCCGACGACCGCATCATCATGCTGGGCGACTTGGTGAATCGTGGTCCAGACAGTCACCGGGTGGTCGAAATTTGCCGTCGCGCGAATGCAATTTCCCTCATGGGTAATCACGAGCGCCGTCTCCTTTCATATCGCTGGATAGGCGATGAATCAGTTCTCCGGGTCTCTGATCACAAGACGATTTCACAGCTTACGGAAGCTGACTGGAATTACCTTTTTGAGATGAGGCTGACCCACTATGAGCCCGAGTACGATACCGTCTTCGTGCATGGAGGGTTTCTCCCAGACCAGCCGTGGCAACGCCAGACCTCCTCGATCGTTACCGAGATTCAGGTAGTTGACAAACAGGGACAGGCGCGCAAGCGCAACGAGGCGAAAGGCTGCCCTCACTGGAGTGAACTTTGGCAGGGACCTCCCTTTGTTGTTTACGGTCATACGCCGTCGGAATCCATCAAGAGGACGGAGTGGACATTGTGCCTGGACACCGGCTGTGCCTATGGAGGTAGCCTTTCTGCCTATGTCCTTCCCCAGAAGCAGCTTTACCAGGTGAAGGCCAGCCGGCAGTATTACGAAAAGAAACTCAGTTGAACGAGCAAATGGAGGAGGCAATCAAGCCAAATGGGCTGGCGCTGCTAGTCGTCGACATGCAGCCAGGCTTCCTGAAGGCGATTCCTGATCGGGATCGTCTCGTTTCCCGTTGCCAGTTTGCTGTGAAGGCGGCGAGACTGCTCGAGATTCCTGTCGCTTTTACCGAGCAGGTTCCCGCAAAGCTGGGCTCAACCATCGAGCTGCTTTCAGCCTGTGCTGAGGACGCGACCGTTTTCGCAAAGGAAGAGTTCAGCGCTTTGAGAGCCTCCGGAATCCAGGACTGGCTGTCGCAAAACGAGGTCCGGCACTTACTCCTTTGCGGCATCGAGATTCCCATCTGCATTTATCAGACTCTTGTTGATGCCGCTCGCGATCGTTTGCCCGTCTCACTGCTTAGCGATTGTGTCGGCGCCCGTCGCGCAGATGATGCCACGTCGGTCCTTGATTTCATAAGGGCCCGCCTCGAGATGCACGTCGTGGTCCCCTCAGAAGCACTTTTTTATTCGATTCTTGGGAGCGCCCGGCACCCGCTGTTCCGTGACTTCACAAAGTTGGTAAAGGAGGCGATTCTATGAGCTCGCAGCCCTTGGACCCTAAGGAAAACGAGCCTATCGGTCTCGACGCCGCGCCGGAAGAATACACCGTTTCGCAACTGATCGAGTGGCCGCGCGACGAGCTGGTCAAACTCGATTCGGCGCTGCTGGGCAATACCTCGTCCCTTGTTATTGCGCAGGCCCTTGAGCGCTTCGAGGTGGACGAGCGTCGCATTGTTCTTCGGAAGGTTTCCAACGCCAAGGCTGCCCAAATCCTTTCTGAAATGACCGGCGAGGCGGCCGCCGAGGTTCTCGAGGCAATGCGTGAAGGGCGTGCTGTTAAGATCCTCGAGGATTTCGAGCCTGACGACGCTGCGGACATCGTGGCGGAAATGACCGAGGAAGACCGTCGCCGGTTGCTTGGTCGCCTTTCCCCAGATGCTGCCGAGACCGTCCAGGACCTCATGGCTTATGGGCCAGACACCGCCGGGGGCGTGATGACACCCGATGTCGATACGGCTGCGGTGGACATGACGGTGGATGAGGCAATCGAGCGAATTCGCGAGTTTGCCGACAAGCACGAGGATCTGCACTACGTCTATGTCGTCGACGCCGATAATCGGCTGCAAGGCGCGGTCTCTCTACGACGGCTAATCCAGGCGCGGCCAGAACAGCTCATCCGCGATATCATGAATCCGGACTTGCGTGGCGTGGTCCATCCTTCCGATGACCGAGAGCATGTGGCCCTGATCATGGCTGAGTACAACCTGCCAGACCTGGCCGTTGTCGACGAGAACGGGAAGCTACTCGGGGTAGTAACACACGACGACGTGATTGACATTGTGCAGGCGGAGGCCACCGAGGACTTGCAGGTCATGTCTGGGGCAGGTGCAGACGAGACGATTCACGACCGGGTTCTTTACAGCGTGGGTAAGCGAATCCCCTGGCTGCAGCTTAATCTTATCCTGGCCTTCTGCACAGCGGGGGTCGTACTGCTCTTTAGTGATTCTATCGGCAAACTGCCTATCCTTGCCGGCTTCATGCCCATCATCGCCGGGGTAGGGGGGAACTGTGGTCAACAGACCCTTGCAGTCGCAATTAGAAGCCTGGCGATGGGCGAGGTGCACGACGCCGATACCCGCATGATTCTGATCAAGCAACTGCTCATCGGGCTTTCGAGTGGCGTGGGCGTGGGCCTTGTCGCTGCAATTGTGGGCTGGCTGCTAACGCATGATATTCTTGTGGGGGTGGTTCTACTCGGCGCCATGGTTGCAAATGCAGCAATCGCTGGCGTTAGCGGCGCCTTCATCCCTCTCGCCTTGCGTAGGTTTCGTCGCGACCCTGCGCAGAGCTCCTCCATTTTTCTCACCGCGATCACGGACACAGCCGGCTTCTTCATTTTCCTCTCCCTGGGCTCCTGGCTGCTGCTCTAGGGAGTAATGCAGTGGTTTTCAGTGGACGCCAATGAAGGTGGTCACGCTTCCTTTTGGCGGGTCGTAATGGATGACGCCGTCGACAACCTCGAACTCACCGATGTCTTCGAAGAGCTCTGATCCGTCCACGAGGGTTCGATATGCCCGAAACCGCTTATGTGTTGTGCCACACACGCGTATCTCGAACGGTAGGTTCCATACGGGGATATCGTCGGTCAGCACGAAGGCGTCGGCGTGATCCGTGCCGTTGGAGGCAAAGGCGGTGAGCGTGGATACTGGGTTTGCCACCCAAGCGTGCGCCACCCTCATGCCTCGCCTGCCTGCAAGGGTTATCTGGCGGTAAACGTGGAAACCGGGGGTTAGTTCATACCGGCCGTCGTCGCTTACAAGAATAGCTGTGCCCGGATTTGGGTCTCCGTCGTACCAGGATGGCGGATGCTGGATGCCTGCCCAGGGGACCAGCGCGTTGACTCTGGCAATGTAGATGTGCTCATTGCACATGCTGATAAAGTCAGTTCCCATTTTGCCCCAGCTGAACGATGTAACCCAGGCATGTAAGTGGGGCCTTTTTGCCCGTAGGAGCGAGGTGGTCACTCCGTCGGCAGTTCCATAACTGAGCTTTGAATAGTCTTCTCCAATAAAGCCGTGGGTCGTGAGCAAGTCCAGGTGATCGAGGAGTTCGGAATCCCTCGCCATGGCGGTTGCGTAGCCCCAGTTGCGAAAACGAGTCCAGTTCGATGGCTCCCCGTTGGTTACGCCGATATCTGTGAGACCTTGTTCTGCGAGCCTTTTGGAGAGCAGGACCACGAAACGATTCACTGCCTCCGGGCTCCAATACGCATTGTAGTCAAAGTGGTGAAACCGCTGTGTCGCATCCTCATAATTCCACCTGTAGAAATCCTCTCCTTCGTTGTGAACGGACAAAAATCTGATGTTGATGCCGCGCTCCCTCAGGAAGCGGGCCCAGTCGATCATATAATCTGCAAGCTCAGGTAGACGCTCTTCGTCAAGATCACGGGCGCCAATAAAACCCTGTTGAGTCGCCCATGGTGGCGGACCGTAAAGTGTCGTGATTACAGTCAGCTCCCGCCCCGCAGCCTTGGCGATTTCTGCGCCACTCTCCGCAAACTCCAGCATGTGCCGGGTGGTCTTTTGGTGATCAAATGGCCCACCCGGCTCTACCTGATGCCATGGGTCGAGGAACATTTTCACAATTTCCACTTGTAGGCCGTCGTCACCAAAGACGAGCTCGAGAATCTCCCGTCGGGACTCCGGGGGGAGAAGGCTGAACCCGCCATAGTCCTGGGGGCGGGCGTCATAATCCCGTGTCTGCGCGGTTTCCACGTAGTTGAAACCGAACCCATCCCACTCCTGCAATAGGTTTGAGAAATCGACACTTGCTGGGATGTAGTTCAGCCCGGAATCAACCTGAGAGGCTGACCCGGCGCCACGCTCAGGCAAGAGTAGGGCAGGTAGGGCAAATAGGAGCAGGAGTTGGGGGTTCACCGTTTCTGTAGATGCTGATAGATGAGGCAACGAGGGGAGTGGCGCTAACGCCAACGGCTGCTCCAACGCGCGCATTTTGCAACTCGGATCCTGTTTATCACGTTGAGTCGCGGATCTACAGACAATCCCCAGCTGATTCCTGGTCCCTCACGATGGATCCAACTAGGAACCGGAGTCGAGATTATTTAGCACGCTGTGCCTCTGCTTCTCCCTGGCACAGGAAGATCAACAGAAGGGCATAGAAGGCCAGCACAAGGTTTTGCAAAACGACCTGCAGTGGGGTGGGCATCAGGTAGATGAGCAGCACTGCCGGAATCCATACCGCCCAGGCAAATAATAGCATGGGCAGCACGTGTCGCCCATACCAGCCCTTGTGAAACAGCGGGTGACCCTTGTTCAGCCAGCGGTAGAAAAACGCGGTAATGGGTACCGCTATCAGCGGGTTGTAGACGAAAGCATCGACCAGCAACTTCACCAGAACCGTGTCCAGCTGCGTATCCGCGCCAAAAACCTTAGCCTGAAACACGAAGAACAAATCCACCTCGATGCCTTTGTAAGCCCAGAAAAGGCACAGCCAGCCCAGCTGCTTTAGCGTTCTTTGCCGTTGATCGGGCCTGAGGAACAGTTCAAAGGCAGCCGGAATAACCGCTCCGGCAATAGAGGTCGACAACACAGGGAACAACAGTCCCACGCGTTCCCTCAGGTGGATCACTCCTGTAAACCACTCCTGTACCGGCGCCACATGGTAGTAGCTCCATACGACCAGCGCCCCGACAATCCAAAGGATTACGGCGGATCGCAGGTTCGCCTGCACCGCCTTCAGGAATAGCATCAGATGTCTGCCGAGCATATGAGAGAAGTCGCCGTCACAGTCCAGGAACGAGCAACTTCCGTAAATTGCCGTTCCAGCTGCAAGCGCTTTTTCCCTTCCATTTCTTGTTCGAATTGCTTTCTTGATTCTTTCGCCGCATTCAGCCGGCGATGCTTAACACATAAATGGGGGGTCCCTCGCGTGGGGCTGAGATTGGGAAACGTTCGCTCCCTGACCCTTGGAACCTGATCCGGGTAATGCCGGCGGAGGGATCAATCAATGCGACTTGGATATACTTCAATTGTCGCCGCCGTAGTTTTGACGGCGGCTAACGCTGTCTGCGCAAGCGCGCAGCAGGATAACGTGGTGGTGCTTCAGGCATTGCCAGTTCACGCCAGTTCTGTCGTCGATATGACCTCGGGGATTGGGACATCGCGCTTCAATGGTCCGGCGAGCCTGGTAGAACTGCCGATGGCTGTTACGGTCGTCGATCTCTCTGCGCTCGAGGAAAGGGGCGTCGACCAGGTACAGGACCTCGCGCCGCTCGCGCCGGGCGTATCGGCGCCCTTCCGTTTCGGAAACCTTACCACGCCTCACATCCGCGGCGACTTGGCCGAAGCCTATCGGAACGGGCAACGCGTGGGATCTTCACTTTTCAGCATGCAGCCGGGCTTCAACGCCGTCGAAGCTGTGACCATGGGGCGAGGTCCCGCCGGCGCTGTCATGGGCCCGGGGCTCTACACGGGCGGATATGTAAACTACACCACCAAAAAAGCATCTCTCACGGCTTCCCGCACCCGTCTTTCTTTTCTCTCCGGGGGCTGGTCACCAGCCGAACATAGCTGGGATCACTACAGGTGGCAGATCGACCATAACCAGCCGATCGCCAATAACGCCGCCGTACGCCTCAGCTATGAAGGGCAGGATGACGAAACATTCTATGGCGATCGCAATTCAGTGGCCCGTTATGACTATCAAGACCTCTTTGCAGCTGTCTATTGGGCGCCGTCAGACCGACTCACGGTGGAGCTTAATGGCCAATACCGTAAAGAAGACGCGCCGCAGCTTCTTGGCGTAAACCGGCCGACGCCGTTACTGCTTGAGAAAGGTCTGTATTACACAGGCGAGCCGGAAGATGGCGTACTTTTTGCCGGCGAACCATGGTTCCTCACGCCCACTGGATTAGTTGAGCTGCCTCGCGACGCACTCATGATGGGGCCGAATGACTATAGCGACGCCGAGTCCGCAACCGCCCAGGCAGTCGTTACACTCGAAGCTTCACCCGACCTTGTGATCGTCAACCGCACACTTGTCGAGAATATCGACCGCAAGCGCTACCACGGCTTCGAGTATGCTGAGTTCGTGCAAGCGCTGACGCTCGACAATCGCATCGAAGCCCATTTTCCGCTGAGTCTGGCCGGTCGCGATGGTGGAGCAGTCGCTGGGGTGGCTGTTCGCCGCGAAGAGCGTGAGTCATTCGTGAATTACTTCAACGAGTATTTCTTCAACTTTGATATCGCCTCAGGTCTTCCCGTGGCGCTGCCGGATCGCTTCCCGCTGACATACTTTCCGGGACAAACCGGACCAGACGGCCTGCCGTTTTTCGGCGCTGAGGCTGGCTCGGCGGAGACCGTTCGGTCGACGCTGGATAATGTCGCCGCGTTCTTACACGCTAATTTGGAGATCGCACCCCAATGGACAATCGCAGCAGGCGTTCGGGCAGACTGTTGGATGGCGGAATCTGTCGACGCTCTTCCGCCTCCGGGCGTCGCTCCCTGGAGCGATGATTACGAAACGGACGCTATCAGCGGCGATATCAGCCTTTCCTGGCAGCCGGTCACTGGCCACGCCTACTACATCGCCTACCGGCAGGCGAATGCGGTCTATGGGAGTGTGACCGGCGGCGGCATCATGCTCTATCCAGACCCGGAAGGCGGAGGATTTATCGATGCTGAAGACTTTAGCAATATTTCCCGCCTTTGGGAAGTTGGGGGGCGCTGGCGTGTCTTTTCAGATCGTGCATTCATGGGCCTCAGCGCCTTCCAGCAGGACCGCCAGCGTAACACGTTTCGCGGCGGCGCAGACGATATCGATGTCCGTGGCCTCGAACTGGAGGCGCAATACGTCCAGGGATCCTGGCGCACGCTCTTCAATATTGCTTATATCGATGGTCGCTACGACAACAGCGCCCCCTACCAGCATGGTGGCCGCTCCCTTTGGAATCATTACGACACTTCATACCTGTTGGCGCTGGAGAACAGGTTCCGCCGGGTGATTATCGCATCCCGGGCCTCTCGCGTTGGACCGCCAGCGGTGAGCTCGCCTATGCCCCCTCTCGTGGCCTCGGCGCCTCCATCTGGGGACAGTGGGAAAGCAAGCAGCCCGGCAATCTCGACCTCGAGTATTGGGTACCCGACCAGTTCACCCTCAACGCCACCATCTCCTGGAGCGCAGACAACTGGTCCATTACCCTCCGCGCGCTCAATCTCACTGATGAAGACAACTGGATCCACCATGGCGACCCCTTCATGAACAACCTGGTCATCGGCCGCTCCCAACCCCAACGCTTCGAAGCCGTCCTGCGCGTGGAGCTGTAGCCTGGATCCGGTGTCCCCAGCGAGAATACACCGCGGCCTTCAGTTTGCCTATTCGCTTAATCCGGCTCCCGGCTCACCGATTGGCATCACCCCTGCCGTAGGCGTCCTGAGCGAGCCTGTCCTGCGCTTGTCGAATGGGCGAAGCGCGTTCGAACAGTCGGCGCCAAACATGCTAAATTCTGGAAAACCATAAAAGAAAAGGAACTAGACATGTTAAGATGGGCGCTAATTTTCGCAATCGTTGCAATCGTAGCTGGGCTATTGGGTTTTACCGGAGTCGCCGGCGCCGCAGCGGGCATCGCTAAAATACTGTTTTTTATCTTCCTGGTGATCTTTGTGATCGCCCTGATCGCGGGCATCGCAGCCGGCAAGAAGATAATGTGACTGAGGCCCCGTGGCCCTATCGCTTGCGAGGGAGCGAGCGATTGGGCCGCGAGCGGCATTAACAATGGGTGACGCCGACCGTCGATCACTTAGGAGTCGCTGTCTACATCCGTGATCTTCCCGTTCTCATCGACTTCTACTTCGAGCGTGAGATCCTTGTAGCGGAGGGTCACTTCGTATTCCGTATTGCCTCGCTTACGATCCTGCTCTGCTTCAAGCAATTCAGCGCCGGGGAAGTAATTTTCCAGCTGGTTGACAACGGCTGGAGGAAGCTGCTCCAAGGGAATCGGCTTCCCGGCCCATAACGGAGCTCCGGCAAGGATTAGAAAGAGGCCAGTGAGTATAGTGCTTCGAGTTTTCATACCTCAAAAATAGCCGCTTCCATGCCATAGGTCGACTGACGGCGCCTCTTGAAGAGGCCCATAGGATTGTGCTGCAAGAGGTGCTTCTGTGGCTGCACTCGAAATGCTTCCTTTCCAAGGTTCGCGCAGAGCTGATCGAGTTGCTATTTTTTGATCCGAACCGGGAATATCATCTCCGGGAACTCACCAGACCACTCTCTCGCAATCTCCCAGCTTTTTGAGATTGTTGAAACTGGCTTAGAGAGACTATCAGCGGACTGGCAGTTTGGCATCGCTATCAATGCAGCCCTGAAACTATCTCCTGGCTACGGGACAATCATCCCGAATTCCTGCCGGAATAGCTTTCAGCTCCCCGTTCCGGATTCCTGGGCGGCTTTGCCGGCTGGGCGATGGTCGCGAGGCGCCTTGAAGACAACAATGAGAGCGCCTATGATCACGAGAATGGCGGCGGGGTAGAAAGCAGGCTCCGGGTAGTCATGTAGTAGGGGCCAAGCCATTGCGCCGGCGAAAATGAACTGCCCGAGGTTCACCACCACGACAGTTTGCCCCCGGAGGGTGCGCAGCGCTTGGTTTACGAGAGAGTGACCTGCGACCGTTGGAACGAGGACCATCCCAAGTACCAGTATCCATTCGCTCGGTGACTGGAACGCTGCGACTGGATTGAAATGGGGAGACACTCCCCAGGCTGCGAAGCCTACTACGGCGCAGATCAGCCCGCAGACTGAGTAGGTGGGCACGACATAGAGCCAGACGGAGGGGGCATCCCGGTTTTTGCGGCCAAGCGCAAGATAGCCGGTATAAAGCAGCATCGAGAGGAAGCACACGATATCGCCAATTGCGTACTCGCTGCGAAAACGAAAATCGCCGATGCTCAGCAACAGAACTCCAACCAAGGCCAATAGCGTGCCCGCGACCTCAGCTTTATTCAATCGCTCACGCACGGCGAGGTACAGCGCCAGAGGCATCGAGACCGGCGTCATATTCACGATAAGCGTCGCATGCGCCGACGCAGTCATTCGTGCGCCATACATCCAGCTAATGAAGTGAAGCGCCAGAAAAGCGGCAGGAAGGAGCCCTCTTCTCAGCGCAAGGACTGCATGCTCGCGACCGTGCTTCCTGCAGGCGGTGATAAAGAATGGAGACAGGAACAGGCCGGCCAGCAGAGTGCGGTAGGCGGACAACCAGATCGCATCGCTGGCGCTCGACTTGATGAACAATACGGAGGTGGAGCAAGCCCACACCCCCAGCACCAGCATCAGATACTGTGTCATCGCACAGCGCCTCCCACGGCGCGACTAGTCTTCCCTGAACGCAACCGAACGCAGGATCTCCTCACTGGCGTTGATGCCCTTTTCAAACATGCCCAGGTGGAAGCTCTCGTTTGGCGCGTGCAGGTTGTCCTCTGGTGTAAACATGCCGATCATGAGCGAATCCATGCCGAGCACGGCCTTGAGGTCGCCGATGATGGGCACGCTGCCGCCTTCGCGCAAGTAGTGTGGACGCTTACCGAAATACCGTGCGATAGCGCGGTCTGCAGCGCGGAATGCGCGAGCCAGGGTCTCAGGTTGGTCCTTTGGCGTGTTTGGCCGGTCTGGCGGCACAACACTGTACGAGCGACCGTTGTGTTGCTCTACGATCTCCATTTTGAGTCCCTTGGGGCAGCGTTGCTCAAGCGTCTGGATGATCAGGTCGCGAATCCGCGCAGGCTCCTGGTTTGCGACGATGCGCGAGCTGATTTTTGCAAAAGCCTTGCTCGGTATGATCGTCTTTGATCCCTCTCCCTGATAGCCGCTGCCGATACCGTTGAACTCCAGGGTTGGGGCAAAACGGGTGGCTTCAAATGCGTTCAGGCCCGGAGGCGGGCTAAGTCGACTTACGCCCAGCTGCCGTGCATAGTTTTCCTCGCTCAGGTTCAACTGAGCCAACTCTTCCCGTTCCCAATCTTCCGGCTGGATTACATCGTCATAGAAACCCGGTATATTCACACGGCCGTCTGCGTCGTGCAGAGAGGCGCACAACTGCATGAGGGCTGTAGCGGGATTTACTACAGGGCCTCCGTGCAAACCACTGTGCAAGTCGCTTTTCGGACCCGTGAGCCGCACTTCCAGGCACACGATGCCTCGCAGGCCAACGGTGACCACGATGTCTTCCGTGCTCAGGCTCGAGCTGTCGGATAGGAGGACGAAATCTCCCCGTAGTTGCTCGCGGTACTTCTCGAGGAATCCCGCGAAGCTTGGGCTGCCGATCTCCTCTTCGCCCTCGATAAGAAATGTCATGCGCAGAGGCAGGTCGGGGTGCTTACTCAGCAGACGCGCTGCTGCAGCAATGTGGACCATCTGCGGGCCCTTGTTATCTGCTGCCCCACGTCCATAAATACGCCCGTTGCGGATCTGGGGATCCCACGGCGGCGTGTCCCATAATTCCAGAGGGTCTGCAGGCTGCACGTCGTAATGCCCGTAAATCACGACGTGGGGCCACTCCGGCTTGCCGGGTCTCCGGCCCAGCACCACCGGGTGCAAGGGCGTTTCCACGACGTCGACGGTGCAACCTAACTGGTCGCGCAGCAATGATGCTATGAAGTCCTGCGCGCCCTTCATCCCCGGCTTTGCGGACGGGTCAGTGGAGACGCTCGGAAACCGGACGTAATCCTGGATGGCCTGCAGCGGGTCAAACATACCTTCTAGCCTCTCGCTGCAAGGCTGCCAAGGCAAGCGCTATAACAAATTGGCTTATCAATTTGCGCGCGCCCGCTCATACTCCGGCATCACCTCGGGGATCAGGTCCCGCAGCCGCCTGATTCGGTCTTCGTGGTTGGGGTGAGTGGAAAGGAATTGGGGAGGCGCTCCGCCTCCAGAGGCATTACTCATTTTCTCCCAGAAACTTAGTGCGGCGCGCGGATCATAGCCTGCACGCGCCATGTAGATGAGTCCGATATGGTCTGCTTCGCGCTCCTGGAGCCTGCTAAAGGGCAGCAACGCTCCAACCTGCGCGCCTACCCCGTAGGCCATCATCGCCAGCTGTTGCGTCGTCTGGCTTTGGTCGCCCAGAAAGATACCGAGGCCGACCGCCCCGAGTTCTGCAATCATACCTTGCGACACCCGCTCGCTTCCATGTTTGGCGATTACGTGCCCGATCTCGTGTCCCATTACAGTGGCGAGCTCATCATCGCTATCAACGAGCTTTAGAAGACCGGTGTACACGCCCACTTTGCCGCCGGGCATGGCGAAAGCGTTGATCTGGTCGTCCTCGAAAACAACAAATTCCCACTCCGGGTTCTCGATTTCGTCGCCCACGACCTGAGCGATCCTTCTTCCCACCCGTTGCACCTGCTCGTTGTAAGCACGGTTCGTGGAGATGGGAACCTCCTGCTTCATCGTTGAAAACTGTTCCTGCGCCATGAGCGCCAGTTGGTCATCGCCTATGAGGTTCAGGGCAGATCTTCCAGTTTCAGGCACTGTATAGCAGCCGGCCAATATCAGCGCTGCCCCAGCGGCGAGGAGTGCGCGATGCAATCGTTTGCGGGACTTCATTGCGGAATATATAGTTATCGATTGTTGCTTCGCCAACTCAAACCAAACATTTGCCCCTAAGCGGTTTGTCGCTTTCTTGCAGTCTTGCTAGCAGTCCTTCTCGGTCGCTTCTTTACGGTTTTTCGGGCCGCAGGCTTTGAATCTTCTTTTTTCGACTTAGAATCCGTTTCCTGTTCCCGTCGCTTCTTCGCCGCCTCCACGCTTTGCTTTAGGTAGTCCATGAGGTTTACCACGCGCTCCTGCGGTTCCTCTTCCTCCACTTCAGGCTCTGGTCCTGCTCCAGGTTCCAGTTCACCAGCCTTTACCTTCTGATCTATGTAATCCAGCACCCGGTCCCGATAATCATCCTTATATTTTTCGGGTTCCCAATCCGCGGCCATCGCTTCTACGAGTTGCACCGCCATGTCGATCTCGCGCTGGCTCATCTTCATGTTTTTGTCGTTAGCCGAAGGAGCGGAGAACTCCTCAGGCTTGCGAAGTTCATGCGCGAATCGCAACATCTCCAGAACGAGAAGGTCTCCAATCGGCATGAGCGCAGCGAGATATTCGCGGGAGCGAAGCACGACTTTTGCAATGCCGACCTTATTTTGCAGCTTCAATGTTTCACGAAGCAGCGCGTAGCCTTTTTCACCAGCCTTCGCCGGCTCCAGATAATACGGCTTGTCGAAATACAGTGGCGGAATCTGCGAGGCGTCTACGAAGTCCTCGATATCGATCCGTTTCGTGGCCTCCACATCTACCTTCTTGAAATCATCATCATTTAGCAGTACATACTGGTTCTTGTCGTACTCATAGCCGCGCACGATGCTCTCGTTCGGCACTTCTTCCCCAGATTCCTCATTGACCCGGTTGTAGCGTACGCGAGCGCGGTTCCGGCTGTCGATCATGTGAAAGCGCAGCTCGTTGCGTTGCTCGGCGGAGAAGAGCGTCACGGGAATGCTTACCAGCCCGAAGGCGATGTGTCCTTTCCAAATAGGGCGCGCCATAAGTTATCTTCCGTTGATCCGTTTCTCTTGCAGCACTTCGCGGAACTTGGGCGAATCGCTAAGCCGGGGTAGGGGACGGCCGGTGCTCATGTCTCCCTCCCTGCCCACCAGGGTAAGTGACCACGCTCCGTCGATCCGCGCAGCCATGATGAAATCGTTGGGATGCAAACCGCCCACTTTACGCGTAGAGCAGCATACCACCACGCGGCGACGCGGCTTCTCAATCTCTACTTCCACCGGGTGATTTTCTTCGCCAGAGAAGCGGTCGATCAGCGACAGGAAGCGGTCCACCTGCGCCTCGCTGTCGAATGTGAAGGCTGCCTGCAGCTTCTTCATTCCTCTCTCCTGTATAATCGACCACGAAGGAGCCAGGGGCAGGAACCTTTCCAGTTCCTCCGGCGTCATCGCAGGTTCGTCGTCGCCTACGGGCGAGCAGGAATACTGGCTCAGTTCGCTCATGAGCCTGCCCTTAAGCACTGCACGTGCCACGGGGTCCGTTCCCTAAGCCCATGAAATTGCCTTGCTTATGTTTTCTGTTACTCCTCGGTCAGTTTTGAGGTTCTCCGAGGCGGAATTCCGAACCAGAGGAAGATGCCCGACTCTGATTAGGGAGCCATCCACACCTCGGATCCGGGCTTGAGCGGGAGCCATGAATCAATTTTACGGCGCTTCGCCACATTTCGTTCTCCCAAGTGTGCGCTCTGCACTCAAACCGGCCAAAAGAAAAGCGGGGCCGGCTTGAAGACCGACCCCGCTACTGGCTGTTGCAATACCCTTCTCTCTGCTAAACTTTCGAATGCTGGCGTCTCTCTTCGCCAACGTTCGTGTGCCAACTATTATCGCAGCGTTGGCGCCAATTCGCAAAAAACACCGACACTTTTTTCGCTACCTGGCCCGGACTTCCGCATTCTCAGCGGATCTTCAAATGAAGAAAATTTTGAACGGGCGTTGCGGGGGCGCAGTTGCGCCTCTTTTGCCGATGCATTCTGCGTTGCATAGCGCATCCCTGAAAGGGTTTCATTAATGCATAACGCATTAAATGAATCCTTTTCAAATGCTGCAACACCCCCTCGGGTAAGATAGCAGGTTTTTCACCAACGTAGGTCTTGGCCGTAAAGGAATGGCATGCCCCCGGCTTAAGTCACTGACCTATGGCAAACCATGATCTTTCAGGAAAGAGGGTGGCTGTGTTGGTCGCCGAGGGTTTCGAGCAGATTGAATTCACCCAACCCGTCGAGGCTCTTGACGAAGCGGGGGCCACTGTCACCGTGATCGCTCCGGAGGGCGGCAAGGTCAAGGCGTGGGACGATGAAGACTGGGGCGGGTCCTTCGATGTCGATGTAGTGCTGGACGAGGCTCGACCGGAAGACTACGACGCGCTTCTTCTGCCCGGGGGAGTGATGAATCCTGATAATCTTCGTCAGGAAGAGGCTGCCGTACGCTTTGCCCGACACTTTTTTGAAGCAAAGAAGCCGGTTGCGGCGATCTGCCATGGGCCGCAGCTGTTGATTGACGCAGATGTCGTCAGGGGTCGCAAGATGACATCATACCCATCGATCCGGCAGGATCTCAAAAATGCCGGGGCCAACTGGGTCGATGAAGAGGTTGTGGTGGATCAAGGATTTGTAACCAGCCGCAAACCTGCGGATCTGGAAGCTTTTTGCAGAAAGCTTCTCGAGGAGATTTCAGAGGGGAAACACGCCGGCCAACACGCCTAGAAAGCAGAGGTTCTGGATGAGCATTGAGAATGAAGGATACGGCAAGTTAGTCAGTCATGGAGAGCCAGCAGAGGCGCCATCGCAGTCGCAGGTCGACCGTCGTGCGAGTGAACTCGCAAGGATCGAAGGCCGCGATCAGCCCACAAGCGAGGATCGAGCTCGGGCTCTGAAGGAGATTCAGGGTTTGGGCAGCCGCCGTTCAGAAAGATTTGCAGATGTTCCTGAGGATGGGCTGGCCCGGGATCCCTCAGAGCCGACGCAACGCGGCGCTACGAGGAAACCGCGGATCAACGAGGAAGAGGAGAATCAAGCTGCCGAGACGGCCGCACTGGAGGGGGTAGAGGAGGCAGAGCATGAGCAAATGCTTCAGGCGCGGCGACAGCAGGAAGAGGAAGAGTGATTTCTACACCCGGATTATCCCAGTCAGTAACCAAGTTAAATTATGGAAGGTCACGTTTATAAAACCATTCACCTTACAGGTTCTTCGTCCAAATCGATGGAAGATGCTGTCCAGTTGGCAATCAAGAAGGCTTCCGAGTCCATTCACAACCTGCGCTGGTTCGAGGTCATCGAGACTCGGGGCGCGATCTCCGGTAACGGAATCAGTGAGTGGCAAGTCACTGTAAAGATCGGCTTCACAGTCGACTAGCGCCTGCAACGCCGTGGGAGTTAGCATAATCGGGGGTCGTGATCGAGACGGCCCCGCGTGTTGCTATTCCTAACCGCTGGAAAACAGCTGGTCGGATTGCGTTGTGCACGATTCCGGCTATTATGGAATGCATAAAGGCGGCAATCACGGATCGCATACCGCTAACTCGGGCATTTTGCAGCGGATTATGCCCTGAAATCAACCGCGGCTGCTCAATGGGAACAGGTCTTGCAAAGTGCCAATGTTTTCCGATCTGCGCTTCTCTATGAAAATTCTTATTGTCGATGACGAACAGAACATCCTCAAGACAACAGCCGTTGCGCTTGAAACCATGGGGCACAACCCCAGCACCGCCGCGAATCGCAGCCAAGCGATTCGCCAAATGAATGAAGAGCGCTTCGACGCCGTCTTCCTTGACCTGAATCTCGGTAAAGAAAATGGCTTGGATGTGCTTGATGAAATGGTGGCTATGCACAGCGGGTTGCCGGTGATTGTCTTTACAGCCTACTCCTCCATCGAGTCTGCAGTAGAGGCCATGCGCAAGGGCGCTTTCGACTATGTCCAGAAGCCATTTGTGCCGGAGCAGATTCGACAGGTTCTCAGGAAGGTGGAGAACAACCGGAAGCTGGAGAGTAAGGTCAAGGAGCTGGAGTCTCAACTTGCGGATGTGAGCCCGATCATCAACCTGCACTCCGAGGAGCCCACCGTAGAGAAGATCTACGGCATGGCTATGCAGGCCGCCAAGAGCGAGGCAAACATTCTTGTGCTTGGTCCCAGCGGTACCGGAAAGACTGTGTTGGCGCGAAACATTCACGCGCGCAGTCCACGGTCCAGCAAGGCCTTTGTAACCGTCCACTGTCCCTCGCTCTCCAAGGAGTTGCTTGAGAGCGAGCTGTTTGGACACGTTAAGGGCGCCTTTACCGGTGCGGTGAAGGAGACCTGGGGCAAGGTTGCCGTAGCGGATGAAGGGACGCTCTTTCTCGATGAAATTGGCGAAATTCCTTCCACCCTACAGGCCAAGCTGCTGCGACTGCTGCAGGATCGCGAGTATGAGCGAGTGGGCGATACCCGCACGCGCAAGGCAAATGTGCGCGTTATTGCCGCTACCAATCGGGATCTGGAAGACGAAGTCCGCCAAGGTAACTTCAGGGAGGACCTCTATTACCGACTCAATGTGGTGACCCTCTCCCTGCCGCCCTTGGCGGAGCGCCCCCGGGACATTCTTCCCATTGCCCGCAATTATATAGATTTTTATGCCAGCCGCATGGGGAAGGGCGGCTTGTCCCTCGAACCAGAAGTCGAGCGGGCGTTCATCGAATACCCATGGCCGGGAAACCTACGCGAGCTTCGCAACGTTGTAGAGCGAGCCCTCATTTTCTGCGACGGCGATGTCATCACTATGGACAGTCTCCCAGATGCATTTCACAACAGGGAGGAATCCGCGATCCGTCCCGGATACGAGGTGTCCCTGAAGCAGCTGGAGGAAGAACACATCCGTCGGATACTTGCACGCGAAACAAATATGGAGCGCGCCGCCCTTACGCTGGGAATCGACACAGCGACTCTTTACCGCAAGCGAAAAAAGCTGGGGCTATTGAAATAGCTGCTACCTCATAACTGATTCCCGATGCTAAGGAAACGGCTGTATAGCGGCTTGTTGCCGCTGCTGACCCTGCTGGTTGTTCTCAACATATTCATCATTCTGCAGATCAAGAATCTCGATAGCACCTTCGAGAAGATCCAGGAGGAGAACTACAGCGCAATTCTCTCGCTTCGGGAGTTGAGCACACAGTCAGCCCGATTACCTGTCGCCGCAATGCTTTCGCGCAGCGGGCAGGATGATCCTGCCCGTGCGGTCGTAGAGGATGCATTTGCCAGCATGCGACGTGAGCTGAGCAGTTTGCGCAACCTGATCGCCGACGAGCAGGAGCATGCGATGATCTACAACCTGTGGGACGCGTATCGCGCCTTGGGAGAGCTCATGCGCCCATACCGCGACGATCTGGAACCAACGCCTCCAGAAAATGTAATTCAAATCGCGGTAGCCCGCCTGAGCGCCCAAGTAGAGGAACTCGTCGCCTACAATACGAGCCTGATGCAGGAGCGCACGGCAAAGTTTCGCTCACAGACGCGACTCTCCAACTACATCATCCTGTTCACAACCGCTTTCGCCATCATCGCGGCGCTAGTGTTTTCCAATCTCACCAGTCGGAGAATTGTCACCCCGATTGAGAAGCTTACAGAGTCTGCGAGAGAACTCGCGCGTGGCAGCTGGGATATTGTCGTCGATCAATCGGGGAAGGATGAGATCGGGGATTTGTCGCGGGTCCTGAACGACATGATCCTACAGCTTCGGGAATACCGGCGACTGACGGACCGCAAGATCCTCCGTTCGCGTAGACGCATGGCCTCATTCCTCGACAATGCTGTTGACGCCATCTTTTTCGTGAACAGTTCGATGCAGCCCACTTATATGAATCCTCGCGCGAGACGTCTTTTTGACAGTCTCGACTGGGAGAATGAAGGACTGCCTGAAGAACTCGAGGAAGATATCGACCGCGTGCTCAAGCAAGGGAGCGCAGTGGTTGCGGGTGACCTTGGCAGCGCTCTGGTCTTCACTATCTCGGAGAAGCCTCAGGCTTTTCTACCTCTTATATCTCCCCTCGAAACGGATGAAGTGGAAGGACCCGAGGTCGCGGTGGTTCTGCAGGACGTTACGAAGATGCGCCTTGCCAATGACCTGAAGCAGAATCTGTTGGCAACCGTGAGCCACGAGATCAAGACGCCGCTCACCAGTGCGCGCATGTCGCTCTACCTGGTCTTGGACGGGGCTCTCGGCCCATTGAATGAAAAACAGCAAGACCTGCTCGAGAGCACCCGGGGAGATCTCGAACGGTTGCTCACGCTCCTTAACAATATTCTGGACTTTGCACGGCTGGAAGCGGGGGTATCACAGCTTAAGCTACAGGCTGCTGATCCGTTGGCGCTGCTTCGATGGGCGCAGTCGGAGTTTCGCGTTGCCGCACAGGCCCAGCACATCGAGCTGGAGGTGGTCGAACCCCAGGATACTTTGAGCGCCGTTCCGGTCGACCGCGGGCGTATTCAGATTGTGCTCACGAACCTGATCAACAATGCCATGAAACACTCCCCACAGCACAGCAGGATACGGCTTTATGCGCGCAAGGATGGGGATGGCGTGCGCATGGGAGTGATTGATCAGGGGGCAGGAATCCCAAAGGAGGCCACCCACGCCGTTTTCGAGCGCAAATATGACCTGCAGGGTAATACCTCCGGGATTGGACTAAGCGTCTCGCGTGAGATTATTGTCGCCCACGGCGGGGCCATTGGATTCGAGAGCAATCCCGAAGGGCAGGGAACCGACTTTTACTTTATCCTGCCGGGCGCAGAAGCCTGAGATATCAAGGCATTCTCATGATCTTTGGCTGTCGGGCGGAGGGGCGTCTCTAGGCGGCCCTTCGTCCTGGGGTTTTTCGTAGGTCGTGCCGCGGCGGTAATCCTCGCGCCGAGTGCCGCGTCGTTGTGCTCCTCCCATCCGCAGAAGCAGGAAAAGGCTGATAAACACCAGCACTGCTATAATGGCAAAGGTATACCCCATCATCAACGTCGGCGTAGCAACTATCGTGCGAGGATGGCATGGACTTTGCCGACAAACCGGTCATGAAGTCAGTCAACGCAGACGGCAAGCTTGGCCAATACAAGGCCAAGCGAAACTTTTCACGTTCCCCCGAGCCCAGTGGACAAAAGCGGGGAAAGAAGCCGGGGAGACAGGCGGTATTCTATATTCAGAAGCACGACGCAACGCGCCTTCATTACGATTTCAGACTGGAAGTGGATGGGGTGCTTGTTTCGTGGGCACTGCCCAAGGGGCCACCGCTCGAACGCGATCACCGACGCCTGGCGGTGAAGGTGGAGGATCACCCGCTGGATTACGGAGACTTTGAAGGCGTGATTCCACACGGGGAGTATGGCGCCGGATCTGTCATGCTGTGGGATCGGGGATCGTATGAGAACCTGCGCCAGGAAAAAACGAGTGGTCAGGCTAGCATGGCAGACTCGATAGATGAAGGTCTCGTAGAAGTTCGCCTGCACGGCGAAAGACTGAAAGGCCCCTTTGCCCTCAAGCGTTTCAAGGAAGAGTCAGGAAAGGAGCAATGGCTTATGCTTATGATGCGAGGCGCCGACTCGATCGAGCAACCTGAGCTGCTGGAGCAGGAGGACTGTTCTGTAAAGACCGGCCGCACTATGGAAGAAATTGCGCATGATGGCTGAGCACTCGCTTTGTTCAGTTGCTACATGTGCACGCCGCTCTGTCGCTTTGGATGTGCGTCGTGACCGACCGCGTTCCATTTCGGCGCGAAGAAGGCAAGCGGATTGCTGTACGGGCGCCGTCGCCTCCGCTGTAGATGAGGCATTCAGAACAGGTCGAATCACGAAAGGTAGTTTTTATGCTCTTGAAAGGGAAAGTTGCACTGATAACAGGCGGCGGCGAAGGCATTGGCGCAGCGACCTGCAGATTATTCGCCCGGGAAGGCGCCAAGGTCGGCGTTCTAGGGCGCTCGGAAGACAACATCTCTGATGTGGCCGAAGCAATCCGCAAGGAAGGTGGCGAGGCTGTGCCTCTGCAGGCGGATATTTCTCGGCCGGAAGAAATGCAACAGGCGGCGCATGAGCTCGTCGAGCGTTACGGTCGGCTAGACATCGTTTTCGCCCATGCGGGCATCAATGGTGTTTGGGCGCCTGTCGAGGAGCTAAAGCCTGAAGAATTTCAGAAAACGATAGACATCAATTTGAATGGGACCTTCTACACTATCCAGGCCTGTGCCCCTCACCTGAAGAAGAACGGAGGCTCAGTGATCGTAACTTCCTCCGTAAACGGGACGCGGATCTTCACCAATACGGGGGCAACTGCCTACTCCGCCAGTAAAGCAGGTCAAGTAGCTATCGCGAAAATGCTGGCCATCGAGCTGGCGAAGCACCGGATACGCGTGAATGTCATTTGCCCGGGCGCCATAGACACCGAGATCGACCAGAACACAACCACCCGGCATCTCGACCGGATCAAGGAACCCGTTGAGTTTCCTGAGGGCAGCATCCCCCTTACAGATGGACAGCCGGGCAAGCCCGAAGATTGTGCGGACCTTGCCTTGTTTCTGGCATCAGAGAAATCAAAACACATCTCCGGCGCCGTGGTCTTTATAGATGGCGCACAATCACTGCTGGAGGGCTAGATCCGTATCGTTGATCGACGACGCTTCAGCTGGTGCTCGGGCACAGGAGTGAGCTTTACCGGCGCCGGGCCTCCAGGCGGTGATTTAATCCGCTTGCAGCTTCATTATTTCGCGGGCTGATCACCGCTCGAACCGAAGACACGTCAAACACTCCCAGCGACTCCACCCGCATTGGAACCCGTAGCTCCCAGGTTCCCGGTGGAAGATCGGGGATATAGTAGAGCGTCGCGGTCTGGTCGTGCCTTACGTATGCCGCAACCCGTTGTTCAGGATGCTCCTGATTGATGATCGTTATCGGCGTTGCCCTTGGGCCAGAGCCGCCAATCACTTCGGCCAACGGCGGCCTTGGATCTTCGATAACAACCCTCCGAGCGAGCTCAGTAGCCCGCACTGTTATCACAGAGGTTAACCGATCGCCCAGCGTTACCGCGCCGGGATTCCCCAGTTCCTCAACCTCTTCCACCAAACCTCGAAGTAGCGTGGGCGCCAGCTTCGTCCGCAAGTAGCGGCGTTCCACAGACAATGTTGGCAGCGTGCCTGATTCCCGCCCGGATGGCGTCCATTGCGCGTGCGCCGACAGGACGACGGGCGATCGGGCAGAGAGTCCTTTTACTTCTATGTGGTTCAGGCCGCCGCGAATCAGTGAGGGTGGCGCATTCCATCGATAGCGGGCGCTTAGGGCGCTCCACGGTTCGATCGTCCCGTGGCCGATTTCCTGCCCGTTGAGGGTTATATCGAAGTCTGCCTCGGCTTCGATTTCCCCCGTCTCATATGCCAGTTGTGCAAGCGTGACCACCAGCGTGGCCTTCTCCCGGGTGCTGAGCATATGCGGCGGTTGGCTCAACAAGTATGCGAAAGCCTCATTAGATAGCTGCGACGGGCCTTGGGTGACCAGCAATGCGCGCAGCGCCAGCGCTGTTGTTTCAAAATCTGAAAGGTTTCCAAAGGAGGAAGGCGCAGACCAGTAGGCGCCGCCATTCTCATCCCGGCGAACGCGCTTTTGAAGGGTGTCCACAAGAATCCTTGCCTCTTCATGAAGCCCGTAATCCCGAGCTGCGAGGGCGACAGCGGCCAGCCCAAACCCACTGAGTCGGTCCTGGTCCTTGATCAGGTCGATCAATACATTCGCCTCGAGCCTTGTCGGTCTTCCAATGTCCTTGTAGCGCGTGGCGAGCGCAAGAAGCTGCCAGGCTTGACGGTCCGGGCCTTCAGAACTGCCCGCGAGGCGCTGCCCCAGATAGATTCGCCCCCTCTCCAGCAAACTCTCCGGAATTTCAGCGCCCGCCTCTGCAGCAATCGTAAGGAGGATCACAGTGTACGCAGAGATGAATGTATCCTCCGGCTCGCCTTCGCGCCAACCCCAGCCGCCGCTGGCGCGCTGCAAGCGGCGCAGGGTTTCAATTCCCGCCTTTGAGGCCGATTGGAGCGCGCCTGTTAGGTCAAAACCGGCGTGGCTGTTTATCTGCGAGTCTTCGTAACCCAAAGTGCGCAAAATGCCTGTTACGACCAGTCCCGGAGCAAACCGAAGCAAATTCTCTTGTGTCGTTTCACGGGGCGTCTCCAGGAGCTCGGGCGCCATGCCGACAGCGATTGCAGACAAAGAGGGAGTAGCGATGATTTCCAGCTGTGGGGAAAGCTCTCGTACATTCTCGGGTAATTCGAGCGTCAGCTGGTTACTCCCGCCATAGGTCCGGGCGCTCGTGATGATTCGCCGGCGAGGCAGGATTGTCACTTGTCGCTCGATCACTTCGATATCCTCTCCAGAACGAAGAGTAACCTTTGCCGTTCCTTCTCCTTCGCGGAAGGCCTCCAGAGGCCATGATACTTGCAGGGTTGTATTGGGGGGAATGGTCACTTCCTGTTTGGCGGCGTCCCCTGCAAGTTCAAGCTCTCCGGACACTTCCAGTTCAAGCGAAGCGGTTCGTTCACTTGCTGTATGGTTGTTCAGCGTTAACAGAAAACCCGGCTCATCGCCGACTTGTACGGTCCGCGCCAGATTGGCTCGCGCTGTCAACGGCAGCCGAGTGGTTGCCGTTGCCCGGGATTCGCCAAAGGCTGTGGCGCCCGCAATTGCCCGTGCTGTCGCAATCCAGTCAGTCGAGATTCCGGGCAAGGGCGCTACCACCTTCACTTCTCCCTGCTCGCCTGTAACGAGCGATGGCAACCAGAGAACCGTAGCTCCGAGAGTCGTTCCGGAAGCATCACGATCAATCATGAATTGCGGTTGTCCAGACTGGAAAATCTCTACATCCGGATCGATCAACTCCTCCTCCCGATCTCTTTGCAGCGGCATAAAGAACGGGCTTTGCTCAAGACTGCTGGTGGACTGGAGCGCGTCCTCGCGGTGTGGCAGGAAGTAGGATTCTGTAGAGGGACGGATTAGGCGCCCCGTGGCGTCTGCATTCGAGATGGACAAGCTTACCTCTGCTCCAGCAACGGGCCGTCCATTACCATCGCTTACCCGCACCAACCACTCTGAATCATCCTTGGAGCCGTAGCGCTCCGCGCTGGGAATAACAGATACCCGTAATTGGTCCGTCGTCTCCGACGCCACAACCTGTGTGCGATCCATGCTGATTGTACCTTCGGCAATCATCGTGGCCTCGAGCGTGTGAACGCTTTCACTTCCGTCAGGCAAGGTGAGACGTACAAGGCGCGCCGTCCCCGGTAGTGTGAGCACTTCCGCCAGTTCCAGTTCGCGTCGACCGCCAGTCACGAGCACCCGTCGACCTGCAGCAGGCGTTGCAATGAGAACCGGGAAGGGTTTGCCGGGGCGTATGGGTTCGTCATTTACGATGAGCCGCACTGTGTTGGGCCGGTAACCGATATCATCGCTCGATTCTCCCGCCACCCAAAAGCTTGTCATGGCCCTAACAGCCCTGCCGCGTCGTTCTTCTCCAACCCAGATGAGGCGGTAATAACCGGGTTCAGCCGGTTCCCAAGTGAATTGCGCGGCGCCAGAGTTGTCGGTAAACAAATAGGCTTCGGTGACATCCACGGTCTGGTAGCCTTCGCTCTTCAGCCGGTAATCGCGGGGAGAAGGACCAAATGAAAACCATCCTCCGGAGCTCGTCTCCAACTCCCGAAGCTCCTTGCCGCTTATCTCACGGCCGCGGCGATCCACCCAGACTTCGCGCCAATAATCACGGAGCAATCGCATCTGACCGCCCAGAGCGAGAGGCTGACCTGCGGCGTCTTTCACCTGAAGGGTTGCCCGCACCGTTTCGCCCTCCAGGAACAGTCGCTTCTGTGGGATCAACGAGACCTGAACATTCTGCTGGCTGACGTGAACCGTCTGCCGCGCGCGCGCTGTGAGCCCTGTGCTGTCCTGCGCCCGCAGTTCCACCGAATAACGCGCATCGCGATCGGGTAGGGTGGGAAACTCAAAACTTGCCATTCCCTGAGAATCGGTGCGCAAAGCCTGATGCAGGATTGCTGTTCCTTCAGCGGGTTCGCCGCTGTCCTTTGGGATCTCCACCACCTGCAGCTCCAACTCGGCGTTTGCGACCGGGCCGCCAAAGCCGTAGCTTAACCGGGCAGTCCCCCGAATGACTTCTCCTGGGCTGTAACCGGGACCCTGGGGGCTGGTCTGGAGCTGGATATCGGCAGTGATTTGCTCGGCCCCAGTCTCGAGAAGCTGTAGCAAAGGAGCGCCTCCAAGGACATTGCCTTGGGAGTCCAACAGCCGAAAATAGTAGGCGCCGAGCGGGCTGTCTTTCGTGAAAACCACCTCTCCAGCCAGGCTTCCGGTTGGCGTGAGGGTGGCGATTCCGGAAGCCGCCAGCGTTCCCGCCTGCTGGTAGATTTCCCATCGAAACTGTTCGTCTGAAGGAGGTAGCTTCAATGCGCCTTCCAGATCCTGGCGCACAACGACCTTCCAGAACGCTTTCTCACCTGCAAAGTAAACGTCGCGCGCCGCGTAGGGAAAGACCTTCCATGCATCCTGCGTTTCGTTCGCGAGAGATCCCCGGTGAGTGACCAGAGCGTGTTGGACTCCGTCAGTTCCAACTCCCACCAGCTCCACGGCATCTTCTGGAAGAGTGAAGCGCGCGATGCCGTTGGCGCCCGTCACCTTACTTTGGCTGCGCCATCCATCTTCGTGAAGGGTGAGCAGCTTTACCGTTGCGCCCGGCGCGGGCGCTCCTGTTGCCGCATCGCAGAAATAGAGAAGCGCTTCATTGCGGGCAACTTTGAGCACCATTGCGCGTTCGCCCACGAAGAGTAGTTCACGATCGTTTTGCTCCCCATAGACTGCAGTTACCAAATAGACCCCGGGATTTAGTGAGGTTTCTATCCAGATCGTGTTGCTGACAACCAGGTGAGGTCGTTCCGGCGGGGTTGCAACGCGAGTTTCGTAAACAGGCGTCAGGGACGAAACATCAACTGCCGCCAGCCAGTCGTCCAGCCGCTGGCCCTGAGGCGTCAATCGATCTACTGGCAAGGGATAAAGGCGAAGATCCGCAGCCTCAACATTCCTTCGCAAGAGAACGACATGAGCTTGGGTGTTCGGGCGAAAGGTATTGGGTACGCGCACGCTCAGGGAAGGACGGCGTATCGCTTCAATCTCGCGGCGGGCCTGCTGGGCAAACCTGCTCTCAGGATCGATCTCAAGCACTTGCTCGTATAAGGAAACCGCTTGGGCATAGTCGGGTTCAAGGATGAGTTCGCCTTGATCGCTGTAATTGGTTGCGCCGTTCTCTGCCGCCCATTGCCCGAACCGGTAGAGTATTTCCGCCCGCAGATCGTCCCGGGCATTCTGTGCGGCTGCTGCTGCGTACTCAAGCCCCGCTCTTGCCCGTTGCGGCGTCGATGGGTCGCGAGATAACTTGCGGGCTACCAGGAAGTGGCCCATGGCCACATCCTCAGGCGTTTGCGCGATCTTTATGACGTCTTGAAGCAGGTCTAGCGGTGCGGCTTCAATGATCACTGACTGCGCTTCTTGCGTTAATCTTCTGATGATCGACAAGTAGCGCTCTCGGGCCAGATCGACTCTCCGATCGCCTGCCCAATAACTCAGCGCCTTCTCGAAGTGGGTCCAAGCTCGATCTGGGGCAACTTCAATCGTTCCAAGGTAGCTGAAGCCGAGGGCAATGTGAGTTTGTGGCGCCAGATCCGCTTTTGCCGCTTGGCGGGATAGCTCCTCAAGATCGCGACGGGCTGCCTTCAAAGCAGACGCATCCTCCTGTAGAAGAGCTTCGTTCAACCGCTGTTCCGCCGATACGAGCCTTGCTTCGAGCGACTCTGCAGAAGTTTCACCCGCTGCCGGAGCTCTTGCGGCGGTCTCCAGAGCGGTCCCTGAAAGTGCGGCAGGCTCAGGATCGACGTTCTGACCGATCCCGGCGCTTCCGATCAGGAGCCATAACACCAATGTTAGCAGTAAAATATTGCGCACTCGCATTTTGGAGGCTGTCCACAGCCAGACTTGGCCGAACGGCGAATAAACCCCATCATGCTTCCTCTGCGCGACGGCGCAACCCTTGATGCATCCCTCTCTTGATGCGCCCATGTGATGTTGTATCAGTCGGCTCAGCCGACCTTAATTAGACCCTCTGATTAGGATTGGGATATACTTGTCAAGTTTGTACTTAAGGTGCATGTTGCTAGCATGAGAATGCTCCTGTTCCTGCCCCTGCTTATGGTCCTCGTATCAGCCACTTTGGTTCAAGCGCAATACACGCAACCACAGCTGAAAACCGACCTCCGGGCCATTGTGCCGACAAGTATTGAAAATCTCGCCCTGTACAAACCCGAGGCGACTGCGAGGATCGTTGTTGGGGCTGACGGACGCGTTGAAGACATCGTTGTTCTTGAAGCATCACACGAGGCATTGGTAAATCGCACCAAAGAGCTTCTCCTGGACGCCAAGTTCGCGCCCGCCTTGCAAGATGGCCAGCCCGTGGCGGCGCGCATCTCGATCGTTGTAAAATACGTTTACGCATCGGAGATGGGCTTAGCCACCCGCTCGTCGACAGATCATATCGAGGCGACGATGAACAAGATGAAGCCGGCGACCTCGTGGAAGTTTGAAGTCAGCAAGCCCAACGAGCTGGACAAGCCTCTCAAGATCGTGGAGTCGGGAGAAGCCTTTGCCCCGGTCGATGAATCGGGTAAACGCGTTTTTGGTGATGCAGTAATCAGCTTTTACGTGGATGAGGATGGTCAAGTTTGTCTTCCGCAGGTAGATTCGACCACGAATCCGCTGGTCGTTGACGCCGCTGTTCGCACCTTGAAGGGGATGCGTTTCACCAAGCCTATAGCCAAAGGCAAGGCAACCGTCGTTCAGGTTAAGATGCCCTTCTCCTACCAACCCGAAAGCAACTCCTAAGGAAAGCAACACCAAGTGAAACAGGGTATGTACATAATCGGTCGACGACTTTTTGTTGCGGCTACGTTTTTCTTGGCCCTGGGCGCAGTAGCGCAGACAACAAAGCCAGAGCTCAAGACTCCCATACGCGCCCTATTGCCGCTGTCTCTTCAGAATCTGAGCCTCGTTCATCCCACGGTCGAAGCGCGCATACAGATCGATGAAGAGGGGAAAGTGACAGATGTCGTCGTTGTTGAGGCTGCGCATTGGGGATTGATCGAACGCACCCGCAACTTGTTGTTGGAAGCTCGCTTTGAACCTGCACGCGAGAACGGCAAGCCGGTGGCGGTGCGCATTCCCATGAAGATTCTTTTTGCGCATCCGGCTGAGGTGGGGCTGGGCAATCGAAGCGCCATGGATGCAGTGGAAGCTACCGTGAACAATACCGGGCGCAGCGCACGATACAAGATGGAGGTCTCCACGGCAGATAAACTGGACCAGCCGCTTAAGGTGATTCGGCAGGGAGAACGGTTTGTTCCTGAAACCGAAGACGGCAAGCCCATTGCTGGCGAGGCGATGGTTATCTTCTACGTCGATGATGAGGGCAAGGTGCGTCTTCCTACGGTAAAGTCTTCGACAGATCCGTTAGTCTCCCAGGCTGCGCTCATGACACTGCAAGGCATGCAGTTTGCGCCGCCAACAGTTAACCAGAATCCCACTGTCGTCCGCGTGGCGATGCCATTCAATTACACAGTCTCCGCAGATCAGGCTGGAGACGGAGGCAGTTAAAGCGCTTGTAAGAACCGGCGCTGTGATTTAGCTGGGGGCTGCTGCCATATCCCCAGCTTTCTCTATTTTGTGCGCCGGCCTTTGAGATACACTCCCCCTCTTGCTCGAATTGCTGCTGGCTTGACGGCTGGCTTCATCGTATTTTTCGCTGCCGCCTGCAAGGAGCGGGACTCCCGGCAGAACGGGCAGGCAAGCGGCTTTCTCCCCGCTGCAATGCCCATGACTTTTGACGCTAAGCGCGCCCAAGCCATTTCACCGGAACGGTGCGCCGAGTGCCACCGTGAGGCCTATGAGGCATGGCGCGATAGTGACCACGCATTGGCCAATCGCACGTTTGCACAGCGCATGCGAGGGCCGGATGCCTCTATCTTGCCCAACTTGAGGGACGATCCGCCGCTGGAGGGACACAAGGCCGCCGGCGTTCTTGGCGTTCGTCCCCTTGTTCAGTTTATAATTAGTCATTCGAACGGCCGCTATCAGGCGCATGACCAAGCCTGGGATGTAGGGAAAGACGAGTGGTTTTCCGTGTTTGGTGACGAGCAGCGGTCCGCGGATGAGTGGGGGCACTGGCTCGGGCAGGGAATGAACTGGAATTCGAACTGTGCCTACTGCCACATGACGGAGTTCAGAAAGAACTACGATTTTGTCTCGAACTCGTATTCCACAACTTGGGTTCATCACGGGATAACCTGTGCCCAGTGTCACCCAAACGCCGCGGAACATGCAGACGCTGCCGAAAGCGGGGTGCGCGAGTATGTGGAGACTTTGGAAGTGCAGCTGGTGATGGAAAACTGTGCAAGCTGCCATTCTCGCCGCGAGGAGCTTACGCTAAATGGCTTCAGGATTGGGGAGAGATACCATGATCACTTTGGCCTGGTGTTGCCGGATCATCCGGGCGCCTACTATCCGGACGGGCAAGTTCGCGAAGAGGATTATGTCTATGCATCGTTTCGCCTAAGTCGGATGGGGCATGCGGGAGTTACTTGCATGGACTGCCATGAGCCCCACAGCCTGGAAACGATGCTACCGACGCAGAACAACGCCCTTTGTATGCGTTGTCACAGTGGCGGGCTGATGAACGCACCAATTGTCAATCCGGAGGCGCACAGTCGCCACTTGCCCAACAGCACAGGCAATCGTTGTGTCGAGTGTCATATGCCGGCAACGCCGTTCATGGCCCGGGATTGGCGACGTGATCATGGCTTTACCTCTCCGGACCCATGGCTCACAAAGACGATGGGCATCCCGAATGCCTGCAACGCTTGCCACCAGGATCAAAGCGTCGACTGGGCGCTTGAACATGCCAGCCAATGGTATGGAGATACGATGAATGCCGCCAATCGCGCTCGCGCCCGGCTCTTGCAGACCCACCAAAGCGAGTTGCCACTCAACCCAAGCGAGCTCGTAGCGCAGGCGGCAGCCGAGGAAAATCCCTATTGGATCGCTGTATGGCTTCGCATCATGGGGCGCGTGGAGCCCACGCAGAAGTTAAATGAGTTTGCGCGAAGCATGACTGGGCACGACGCCCCAATCGTTAGGGACGCTGCTTTACGCGCGCTTGCTCAGGACTCGGCATCACGGGACTTAATCCAGGCCGCCCTTGACGACTCTGCAAGGTTGGTCCGCATCACGGCGGTGGGGTCTCTGGGCATCGCCCAAGCCGCTGGAACGCCTGCGCTGGATGAGTTCGTGACCTATCTCGAAATGAATTCTGACCGGCCGTCATCAGCTTTCCTGCTGGCGCAAGTCAAGGCCGCTGAAGGGAACGCCAGTGCTGCCTTCACTCTCGTGCGAAACGCAGTGAGCTTTGATTCGGCCAACCCCGCCGTACATTTCGAAGCTGCACTCTTCTTTCTCAAAGCAGGTCGGTCCGATGAAGCGGAGAGTTACTTCAAGGAAGCTGTCCGTCGTAGTCCGGCCTCCGGCTACTTTGCCTACCAATACGCACTGTACCTTGTGGAAAGTGGTCGGATAGGCGCTGCTGAGCAGTGGATGAAAGCCGCCACTGAGCGCGAGCCGGGCTTTCACCGCGCATATTACAACCTATCGGTCATGGCGCTTCAGAAAGGTGATCTCAAGGCTGCTCTGGGGTGGGTGGATACCGCTCTTGAACATGCGCCCAATGATCCTGAATACCAGAACACCCGCCTTTACATTATTAATCAAATGCAACACAGGTCTCGTTAAGCTGAACGCTTGTAATGGGTAGCCTCGCCTTAATGTTCCGCCCACTTATCCGTTCAATCCAGTATCCTCTCACGTATGCATAGGTTCTCACGCAGTTTGCCCCTTATCCTCTCCGCTTTGTTGCTTTTCACCAGTGGGTGCAGCTTCCAGAGCGATGCCACGCGCACCGAGGAAACACGCCGACGCATGGAGAAACTCGGGGGCGCGTTCCTGGTTCACTATGCCTACGTCGAAGGGCGCGCCAGAACCATCCAGGAGGTTGTAAAGGCATTGATTGAAAACGATCCTGATCCGCTGCCTGCGGATGTCGCTCAAAAGGTGATCGACCGGCTCTCCTGCGACGCCTGGGGTCGGGTCTTTTCCTTTAATTATATCGAGTCGTCTGGTGGTCTCTCCGTGAGGTTATTATCTGCGGGTTCTGACGGAATAATTGGCACCGGCGACGATATTGATCTGACGCAGACCATCATCCCCGCTCAAACCCTCGCCGAATAAGTTTCTTCGGCGGTTGCCGTTCGGATTCATACTTGCCTGCTGCGCAGAATGTGCGGCCAATAGATCCATGCGGATCCTCTACATCGACATAGACTCCCTACGCCCCGACCACCTTGGCTGCTACGGCTACCACCGCAACACCTCCCCAAACATCGACCGCATTGCAGCACAGGGAATCCGTTTCAACAATTGTTATACCCCGGACGCTCCCTGCCTGCCCAGCCGCACCGCTTTCTACACCGGTCGCTTTGGGATCAAGACAGGCGTTGTCGGCCATGGCGGTACGGCGGCGGATCCCGTTCTCGACGGTCCATCTCGAGGCTTCAAGGACACGATAGAGAACACGTCGTTACCCGCGCGACTGCAACAGGCTGGCTATCATACCGCCCAGATCAGCCCATTCGGGCAGCGACACGCAGCGCGCCAGTTTTACGCGGGTTTCAATGAGATCCACAATACAGGAAAGGAGGGCATGGAGTCCGCAGAAGTGGTGACGCCGATCGTTCTGAAATGGATTCATGATAATGGCTCGCGCGACAACTGGTTCCTGCACGTCAATTTCTGGGACCCACACACACCTTACCGCACCCCCGAGGATTACCCGAACCACTTCAAGAATGATCCCTTGCCGGATTGGCTGACGGATGAGGTGCTTGAGCAACACATGCAGGCGGTGGGCCCTCATTCGGCTCGGGAGTTGGAGATGTTTACCAATGTGCCCGAATTTCCTGACTGCCCCAAACAACCTTCTGAGATCTGTGACCGTGAAGATCTGCGAGCAGTGATTGATGGCTACGATTCCGGCGTTCGCTATGTGGACGACCAAGTAGGCGTGATCCTGAGTCATCTGGAGGCGGCCGGAATCGCCGAAGATGTGGCCATCATCATCTCTGCGGATCACGGGGAAAATCTCGGTGAGTTGGGCATCTATGCGGAGCACGGCACGGCTGACCAGATCACTTGCCGGGTCCCGCTGATCATACGCTGGCCCGGGCTGCAGCGTTTTGCGGGAAGTGAACGCGACGCCCTGCATTATAACCTCGATTTCGCGCCCACCCTTTGCGAACTCCTCGGCATTCAGGGCAGCGACAACTGGGACGGCAGAAGCTTCGCCTCCTCACTCATCGACGAAAAGGATGAAGGATGGGAGGAGCTTGTCATCAGCCAATGCGCTCACGTTTGCCAGCGCAGTGTTCGATTCGGCAGGTGGCTCTATATTCACACCTGGCACGACGGCTACCACCTTTTCCCGCGGGAAATGCTCTTTGACCTGGATGCAGATCCGCACGAGCAATTCGATCTCGCCAAAGAATATCCCGAGGTGTGTCGCGATGCTATCGTACGCCTCTTCAATTGGACCAACCAGCAGCTCGCCTCCTCCCATCATAAGTCGGACCCTATGTGGACCGTCTTGCGCGAGGGAGGGCCATTCCATGCTCGCGATGATGACCACGAGACGCTTACCCAATACCTGACCCGTCTTCGGGTCACCGGTAGGATTGATCAGCTAGAGCGCTTAAAGGAACGACACCCTCACCTGCGCACTCTCGATTAGAATATCTGCGGGCGCCGCTGTGCGGCCACTTGGCTTCAATGCAAGGGAGTTTGAGCCACGAGTCTGTGCGATGAGCTCCGCCGTGAGCATTATCAGCATTGTCAGCGATATGATCGTCAACCTGCCGCGGCTTCATGTTTGTGCCTTCTTTCGGAAAGGCAGGCCACCAGGCACAAGATGAAGAACTTCTAATTCCAGGCTTGCGTTTGTTTAGAGAAGCTTATTAAAAGATGGCGGACACTAAGTGATGCTTATGGAACGATACCTATACTTGTCACTGATTCCGGAGTCGCTGATTGCGTCTCAGCTGCCACCAGAGGAGTTTGGTAATTACTTCGCCGTTGGCACACGCAAGCGAACCCGCGGACAGGCCATCTTCTTTGAGGTTGAACCCGGTTTTGAGACCGATGCTTTTTCCTGGGACGAAATGGAGCGTCGCTGTGTCCCTCACCCAGACGGCAGGCCAAAACGCTCGGTCTATCTCAGTGTTTATCGCGTCTTGGAGAATGTGCCGCTGAGCGCCCTGAAAAAGCTCTATCTGGTAACAGAGGACGGACGGGTGCTGGGCATCGACCGCGGGAAGTGGGAGCCGGAAGCCAGCCAAAGACTTCACCTTTACCAGGAATACTGCCCCGTGACGCCCCGGGTGGTCTCGAAGCTGGGTCCAACAAGGTTCTGTGGCGAGATCACGAGTCCTGCAAATACTGTTTCGGTTCCGAAGATCGTGTTTGCTGAGCTGGAACTGAACGGTCTCGCCAGTGACCCGGATAATCCGGATCCCGGAAACTTGCCTTACCGTAATCTCGGACACTTGCGCGACTGTTTGAAGGAACTTGGCGTCAAGGACTCCAAATCCACCAAGCAGGTAAACCGCGCCATGAGCGGCGAAGTCCTCTTCCGCACGATCAAGAATGGCTTCTTTGTCGGCAGCCAGGAGGAGATGTTCTACTACCCGCTGCCCCCGCGCGACCAACTCGAGCGTGAGTACTATGAGTGGTGGCGTTCGGCTCTCAACACCTTCGGCGAATAGGGCCGTTCTTTTGGAGCCAACACGTGTAGGGTAACCTTTTCTTGGAATTCTAGCAATGGACTACTCAATTTTCTGGATTGTCCCGGCCGCCTCAGTGGTGGCCCTGGCGTTCGCCTGGTTCTTCTTCAGCCAAATGATGAAGGAGAGCGAAGGAACCGATACGATGCGCAGGATCGCAAATCACGTCAGGGCCGGCGCCTTGGCGTATTTGAAACAACAATATCGGGTTGTGGGCATCGTTTTCGTGATCATCACCGCCATATTTGCCTGGCTCGCGTATGGTCTTGAGGTGCAGAACGGCTGGGTGCCGTTCGCGTTTCTCACCGGCGGCTTCTTCTCTGGTCTTGCAGGCTTTTTTGGGATGAAGACGGCGACTTATGCCAGCGCCCGCGCCGCAAACGCCGCCAACCGCTCACTGAACCATGGTCTGCGCGTAGCATTCCGCTCAGGGGCCGTGATGGGACTGGTCGTAGTGGGCCTTGCGCTGCTCGACATCAGCGTCTGGTTCGTCGTGCTGAACTACTTCGTCGATGACCCGGATCCCCGCCACAAGATGCTGGTGATTACGACGATCATGCTGACATTCGGCATGGGGGCCTCCTTGCAGGCTTTGTTTGCCCGTGTGGGCGGCGGTATTTTTACCAAGGCTGCAGACGTTGGGGCAGACTTGGTGGGCAAGGTTGAGGCCGGAATCCCGGAGGACGACCCCCGCAATCCTGCGACGATTGCTGATAACGTTGGCGACAACGTTGGCGATGTAGCCGGCATGGGCGCAGACCTCTATGAATCCTACGCAGGTTCAATTCTTGCCACAGCGGCCCTGGGCGCGGCAGCCTTCATGCGTGTGGAGAACGAGGCGCACCAAGCCTTGCAGTTTCAGGCAGTCATCGCCCCGATGCTGATTGGGGCGGTAGGCACGCTCTTGTCCATCCTGGGCATCTTCATGGTGCGAACCCGGGAAGGGGCCAATATGAAGCAGCTCATGGGCGCCTTGAACCTGGGTATCAATGGTAGCTCGATACTAATCGTCGTCGCCTCATGGTTCATTCTCTGGGGCCTGGGCTTCGAGAATTACTGGGGCTTGTGGGGTTCTGTCGTGACAGGACTTGTAACCGGTATCCTGATCGGCAAGGCGACCGAGTACTATACTTCTCATGGCTATCGCCCCACGCAGAGAATCGCGGAGCAGTCGAAGACCGGTCCGGCGACCGTCATCATTGCCGGTATGGGTGAAGGTATGATCTCGGTGCTGCCCCCAGTGGCTTTCGTGGCGGTCGGAACGATGCTTTCCTATGGTTTTGCGGCACAGAGCTGGTCCTTTAATGCTGAAAGTCTCAGCATGGGCCTCTACGGCATCGGGATTGCCGCCGTTGGCATGCTCTCCACCCTGGGCATCACTTTGGCCACAGACGCCTACGGTCCGATAGCCGATAACGCGGGCGGCAATGCAGAGATGAGCCGCCTTCCGCCAGAAGTGCGTCAGCGGACTGATGCACTGGACGCGCTTGGCAACACCACAGCCGCCACGGGCAAGGGTTTCGCAATCGGTTCCGCAGCCCTCACAGCATTGGCGCTTCTCGCCTCTTACATAGAGGAGATCAAGATCGCTTACACGCACATTGCTCCCGAGAAGCTGATGGGTGTCATTAACAAGATTGGCTTCGCCACCATCGAGGAGGCGCAATCGGCAGGACTGGCGGAGTTCATGAAGGCGTATGAAGTCCACCTCATGAATCCGAAAGTCCTCATCGGCTTGTTCGTTGGTGTGATGATGGCCTTCCTGTTCTGCGGACTTACAATGAATGCAGTGGGTCGCGCAGCCGGCAAGATGGTGGATGAAGTTCGCCGTCAGTTCCGTGAACTCGTTGGTATCATGGATGGGTCGCAAGAGCCCGACTATGCGCGCTGCGTACAAATCTCCACGGCTGCCGCTCAGCGGGAAATGCTCTTGCCGGCGCTGTTGGCTGTCATCACCCCAGTGGTTATGGGCGTTGTTTTGGGCGTCCCCGGCGTGCTGGGTCTTTTGGGTGGCAGTCTTGCGGGTGGATTCTCTCTTGCCGTTATGATGGCAAACGCAGGCGGCGCATGGGATAATGCCAAGAAATATATTGAAGAAGGTCACCTCGGAGGAAAGGGATCCGTCGCACACAAGGCTGCAGTCATAGGCGACACCGTCGGCGATCCCTTCAAGGACACCTCCGGTCCTTCCCTGAACATTCTGATCAAGCTGATGACGATGGTGTCTATCGTCACAGCAGGGGTCACAGTCACCTTCTCGGTGTTCTGATAGAGGTTCCCAAGCAAGCATCACGGACGGGTTTCCCGTTTCCCCGTCCAACACAAGCGCCCGGCTCGCATCGCCCTCCCTCCGTGAGCCGGGCGCACTTGTCTGTGAATTTCAGATGTCGACAAAATCACACTGAAGAAATTCTTAACAAGAAACACATAGACCAACGACTGCGGGGATCTTCAGAATAGATGCCGCGTTTGAATACGCTTCGGTCTCGGCCCTGAATTATCCGATTCTTGTCACACATGCCCGCCAACCCTCGTTCACTTATTCTCTGGGATATAGACGGCACGCTCCTGCACGCCCGCGGCGTGGGCAAGAATAGTATGGTTGCGGCGATAAAGGACGTGTTTGGAGTCACCGTAGATTGGAGCAGGATAGACCATGTAGGTCGCACAGACGCCTACATCTGTCGCTGCATCGCCAAGAACCACGGGCTGAATTTTGGGGTAGCCATGCAGCGATTCTCAGATCGCTATACGCAACTGCTAAAGGAGAACCTGAAGACGGTAAACCCGGAGCCTCTGCCGGGCGTCCGCGCCCTTCTCGAGAAAATTCATAAGAGGTCAGACATCGTCCAGGGCTTGCTCACAGGCAACCTCCGCGAAGCCGCCTTCATCAAGCTCGCCTGTTTTGGTCTCAAAGACTTCTTCGACTTTGGCGCTTTTGGCGATGAGCATGAGGACCGTTGTGCGTTGGCGTCGGTCGCGCTGCAGCGTGCGCGTGCGGTATACGGCGGCGACATGCGGAATGTTGTCGTGATTGGAGATACGCATCACGACGCCGCTTGTGGTCGGGCTCTCGGCGCTCGCGTTGTCCTTGTGGCCACAGGCGTTCGCAGCCTGCAGGATCTTGCGTTGTCCAAGCCGGACCTCCTCCTACAGAGCCTCGCGGAGATCGACGGAAACATCGACATTTTGCTCGGCTCCAAGCCGTGACGTGATTCACCGGTCCTATTGGTAATCGAGATCTCGACCGGTCTTTTCTCAGATCTCAATCACGTTTGCCGGTCCCTGTTCTTCGCGCAATTCTCGCCAAGTATCGCGGATTGCGATTGCAAGTTCCTGCCAATCCACGACCGGAGTCTTGCTGCACGCTGATACGCGTACGGCTCGACGGGCTTCCTCAGAGCTGAATCCCATTGCCGTCAGGACATGCGATGGTCCTTCCTTGCCGGTTGCACATGCGGAACCGGTCGACACCTCGAACCCTTTCTTGTCCAGCCGAGCCACCCAGCGGAAGTTCTCAAAGCGCGGCATGATCAAGAGAGACGTGTTCCAGAGTCGCTTACTCTTTTCCCCGACTATCTGCAGCCCTGCCACATCAGCCTTAACGATCGCTTCAAAGATATCGCGCTGCTCCTCTTGCTCTGCACTCAGGCAGGGGCTCAACTCTTCAATAGCATCCTCCAGCGCCGCTATCATGGCGGCAATAGAGGGCAGGTCTTCAGTTCCGGCCCGGCGCCCGTGTTCCTGGTCTCCGCCCGCGAGAAGACCGAAGTCCTGCTCTCCCGTAGGAGCCAGGATGAAGCCCACGCCTTTGGGGCCGCCAAATTTGTGCGCGCTGGCGGTCACGTAATCACATTCAGCAAGACCTCCCAAGGGCATCTTGCCGATCCATTGGGCAGCGTCGCAGTGGTACGGAACCCCTGTATTCCGACACAACTGCTGCACGTCTTTCCAGCTCATCGTGACGCCGGTTTCGTTGTTCGCCGCCATTATCGAGACCATTGCCCACCGCTGTCGACGAAGCGCGCGCCCAAGCGCATCGATATCCACCTGCCCGTGCTTTGAAACCGGTAGAATCTCCACCTTGTCTCCAAGAATCTTCCGGGAGGCAGCGTAGATACATGGATGCTCGACCGCAGAAATCAGCACCTGGCCTCCTCCGCCAGTTCGCGCAGCATGGCGCAAGACAGCGTTGTTTGCCTCTGTAGCGCCTCCAGTGAAAATAACGCGCTCCCTGGCGCATCCCATCAATTCCGCCACGCGCTCCCGCATTGCCTCCAACTTGTTACGCGCGCGCGCTGCAGACCGGTAAGGACTAGACGGATTTTGCCAGTGTTCACTAACCGTCTCCAACCATGCCTTGCGGGCGCTCTCCCGTAAGGGTGTGGTGGCGTTGTTGTCGAAATATGGCACGCGAAGGGAGGTTTTTACACCAGTTCCTGGTCCAGGAATGCCGTCAGTGGGCTCGTGGCATGGGCTCGATTGCTGCGAGGGCCGAGACCAATTTCGTAGGCTGCTCGTCCCGCCTCCACCGCTCGGGCAAATGCCTTTGCCATGCGATCTGGATCCGCTGCCACCGCAATGGCCGTGTTTACCAGCACGGCGTCTGCTCCCATTTCCATAGCCGCGGCAGCATGGGATGGCGCGCCAAGGCCGGCGTCGACCACTACGGGCACCCGCGCCTGTTCGATGATGATGCGAATTTGGGCCGCTGTCTCCAGGCCCCTGTTGCTCCCGATTGGAGAGCCCAGCGGCATGACGGTTGCACAGCCTACGTCTTGCAGGCGCAGCGCCAGTACTGGATCTGCGTTGATGTATGGCAATACAGTGAAGCCTTCTTTGACCAGGATCTCAGCGGCCTTGAGCGTTTCGATCGGATCCGGCAGCAGGTAGTTTGGGTCAGGGTGAATCTCGAGCTTCACCCACTTGGGGAGCCCTGCCTTCTCGGCGAGCCGGGCGATGCGCACAGCCTCTTCTGCGTCCATCGCGCCTGCTGTATTCGGGAGCACCAGGTACCGATCGGGTTCCAGATAGTCCAGAATATCCGCGAACGGATCACCTTTGCCTGTTAGGTCGGCCCGTTTGAGCGCCACCGTCACCATGCCGGTCTCGCTCGCGCGCAAGGCAGACTTCATTGCATCGCCAGACGGAAACTTCCCGGTGCCAACCAGCAACCGCGACGGAAACTCGCGATCCCCTATCTTCAATGGCTGAGTATCCAGCATTCCTCCAGTTTGAAGCTTTCATCCAAAGGGGGAAGAATAAAGACAGGGATGTTTGGTCCACGAGTTCAGCCCCCATTGGATTTCTTCGGGACGGCTCTGGACTCAGTTTTCGCCTGTCTGAAGAACTCCCAGCGCCTCTGGGTTCTCGTGAAGCGCCTTGATTACTTCGCCCACAGGTTGGATAAGAATTGAACACCCGAACGGCGCATAGTGTACTTCTTCCGGGTCGTCGTAATGGTGTTGAATTTGAACGTCTTGCCCCGGGAATGCCAGTGTGAGCCCCAATGTTCCCATGACTCGTTCGACCGGGATCGGGCTCTCCAGCATATCCAGGAACAGATCCTTGTCCGGATACTTCAGAAATCCCTTTGCGAGAACGAAGAAATGACCGGGACTTCCGGCAAACCCCACCGCGCTTCCAGTTACGAAGCTTTCTTCCTGAAGCGCTTCTCTCGCTTCTTGGGCGTTCCAGTTTTTATCCAGCTCCGGGTAATAGGCTGCAAGGTCTGGATCATTGACCGCCAAGGGTGCCGAGGGGCCCCTTTGAGGAGAACTGCAGCCCAGGATTGCAAGGAGCAGAAAAACGAGAAAGTACGGGGATTGTCGCTGGAATAACTTCACGGGTGGGAGATGCCATTGTGGAAAACGCGGTTTAATGTGCAAGTTTTGCGACCGAGGCGCCCGATTTGAAATTTCCTTACGATTTTCGCTAAGTTTTTTCTGGTCAGGATGAAACAGCTGTCTAGTGTGGCCCATCAATGGCTGAAACTGGTTCCGAGCAGCGTCCTCGTGAGTCCTGGAACAGTCGCGTCGGCGTGATTCTCGCGGTCGCCGGCAGCGCTATCGGGCTTGGTAATTTCCTTCGATTTCCTGGGCAGGCCGCTGAGTATGGCGGTGGGGCCTTCATGATCGCCTATTTCATCTCTTTCCTGCTTCTTGGGTTGCCCATATGCTGGGCGGAGTGGGCAATGGGGCGACGTGCCGGCCAACTGGGTTTCAATTCATGCCCTGCGATCTTCACGATCATTGCCCGCAGGCCGTGGGCGAAGTATTTAGGCATCATCGGCGTAGTCATCCCGGTGGTGATCTACATGTACTACGTCAACATCGAGGCGTGGTGCCTGGGATACTCCATGAATTTCCTGGCAGGGAAAATCGATTTTTCCACAACGGCGGAATCTGGCTCGTTCTTCGGCCATTTTGTTGGCGTTAGCGAGAACGGGGAGGCATTGGGGCTGGGGTTCCAGCGCGTGGCGCCTTACCTGTTGATCTGCTTCCTGCTCAACTTTGTTCTGATTTACCGCGGGCTGTCAAAGGGCATCGAGCTGTTTTGCATCTACGCGATGCCCACACTGCTCATTCTAGGCTTTATTGTGCTGGTGCGTGTGCTGACCCTTGGTACGCCAAATCCAGAACAGCCTTACAACAACGTGAACAATGGCTTGGGTTTCATGTGGAATCCCAACAAGGTCATCCTTGAGGAACGCGTGGAGCGTAACGGCCGGGAAGTATGGGTAGTGGAGCGAGAACTTGTCGGTCCGCGTGCGGTTGAAGAAGTCGAGCCGATGGTTGCCGCAAATCCCAACATGCGCATCCGCGAGCAAAGTATGCTCCAACAACTGGCGGAGCCCCGCTTGTGGCTTGCAGCGGCCGGGCAGATCTTCTTCTCACTGAGCATTGGCTTCGGGGTTGTCCTTACCTACGCCAGCTACTTGAAAAAGGATGACGACATTGTTCTCAGTGGCTTATCTGCGGCCAGCGCGAATGAGTTTGCCGAGGTTGGTCTCGGAGGACTGATTACACTCCCGGCCGGGGTTGCCTTCTTCGGCGCTGCGGGAATCGCCGGCCAGAGCACCTTTGGATTGGGCTTCAACGTGTTGCCGCTGGTCTTTTCGGAAATGGCTGGAGGGGCTTTCTTTGGTTTCGCCTTCTTCTTTCTCCTTTTCCTGGCCGCCATTACGAGCTCCATATCGATGCTTCAGCCGGGAATTGCTTTTCTCGAAGAGGCGCTGTTCATCAACCGTCGTCAGTCCGTCGCCATCCTGGGGCTATTAACGGCTCTCGGCGCTGGTTTCGTCTTCTACTTCAGCCAGGATGTAAAGGCGCTGGATACTCTCGATTTCTGGGTCGGAACGTTCATGATTTATTGCCTCGCAATGATCCAGATCATCCTTTTTGCATGGGTTCTGGGCGTTGAAAAGGGCTTCAAGGAGGCCCATCAGGGCGCGACCGTTCGAATACCGTCGATATTCAAGTTTGTCATGCAGTGGATCAGCCCCGTCTTCCTCCTACTCGTTTTCGCTGGTTGGTTTCTGTATGAAGTCCTGAATATTCGGGGCGGAGAGGTAGCCGTTTACATCAGTGATCTTTTTCAAAATCCGCATCCCACAGCGATCCTGAGCGTGGGGCTTATCCTACTGGTCGCTACTTTTGTCGCGCTCGTGCTTTCAGGTTCATACTTGTTCTCTAGAGTGGCCAGAGACGCAGAGGAGAAACTACCATGACAATCGGAGGCTGGATCGTAATGATCTTATCAGTAGGCGGAGTCACGTCGCTACTGGCTTGGTGTATCTACAAGGTGCTGACGACTCCCGGCGAAAGCGAACGGTTGCACGGTTTTGATTTGAATCCTCCCGATCAGGAGGAGGAAGGCCTGCCAAATTAGGCTATAGGGGCGGAGGCGTGAAGGAGCTCCCCTCAAGCCCTCCGGCGACCGCCATCATAGAGCCTGTCCTCCGTGCGCCCCTTATCTGGCTTCTGTTGCCGCTATGCGCCGGCATAACTCTCGCCGCCTATCATGAGACCGAGCCCTTGGCGCTTGCTCTGGCGGCATTGGGACTGTCGCTGGTTTCATGTCTGACGATCCGTCCCTACCACAGGGTCTGGTCGATACTCTTCCCATGCGCTGCTATCCTTGTCGCGTGGGCCTATGCTTCTGCTAGGCTCGTTCCACCCCCTGCGGACTGGAACCATCTTCCTCCCCGGGAGGTCGAGATCGAACTGCGCCTGGAACGTCTTTTCCCGAATCATGGTGGAAAGCTGCAGGGTGGGGTGGGGCGCATCGTTAAGGCGCCGACCCTGTTGCCGGAACTGGTGGGCCAGGGCGTTGTGTTCCGGCTTGAGCCGCAGGAAGGGGCAGTCATGGTTCCGGGCGCCACACTCTTCACAAAGGGCGTCATCAATCGCCTTGCCCAGGATCCGCCGCCGGGCAGTTTTGAAGCTTGGCTGGAACGGCAGGAAGTCTACTTCGAGTTACGGCAGGGATTCTTTACCGGTGTCTCTTTGGAACCGCCATTCTGGCAGGTCGCGGCCCTCAGCACCCGGCAATGGATGCGTGAAAACCTCCTCGCTGGATCTGATCTTCATGGAGATCTTCGGGCGCTTCTGCCTGCGATGTTGCTCGGTGAGCGAGCGCTTCTTTCAGAGGATCAGAAGGAAACCTTCGGCGCTACCGGGATGCTGCATCTCTTTGCTGTCAGCGGCCTTCACGTTGGACTCATCGCGCTTACCTTTAACCACATTTTGATGGTCTTGCGAGTGTCGGGCCGGGGCCGCGCCATCGTAGGTCTGTTGCTACTTCTTGCCTACGTCATCATAATTGGGGCAACTCCTTCTGCTGTTCGCGCCTACTTTATGACCCTCTTCTTTTGGGGCGGCCGCGCGTTCTCCCGTAGTAGCAGTCCCTCTGCCTCGCTGGTTGCGTCTGCCGTAGCAGCTCTCCTCTGGCAACCGCGACAACTGTTCGATGGAGGCTTTCAGCTCTCGTATGGCATTGTTGCCGGGATCTTCCTCTATGGACTTCCCCTCTCTTCGCACCTCAAAGCGCGACTTACTCTCTACCGGGGGCTTCCTCAAACGAGCCGCAGCCCTTGGCAGCAGCTGATTCAGCAGGTTCTCTATGGTTTCGGCGCCGCCATTTCGGTCTCCGTAGGCGCCTTTCTTGCCAGTGTTCCCCTGTCCATCCAGTTCTTTGGCGTCTATGCTCCGGGAGGGATGCTGCTCAACCTGCTCATGTCGCCGTTGGCGCTGCTCTGTGTCGTTGCCGGAACCCTTTCCCTCGCAATTCGCGCATTGGCGCTCATTCCGGTTCTCTCCATTTTCAGCTACCTTGCCGACTTTCTTAACATCTCTGCATGGACCTGTGGCCTTGTCATGCAGTCGGTTATCGAGGCATTCCTCCAAAGAACCCCATTTTTTCATCGCGTAGCGGCAGATGCTCCATGGCAAGGGTTCGCCCTCCTCGGTGGTATGCTAACGCTTATGGTTCTCCTTCGCTCCCGTGGCATCCGCCACCGGACCAGCTATTTCCTGATCCCTCCAGTAACCCTTCTCCTGGCAGTCGCCGTACTCCGCATTGAGTTTTAAGCGCCTACCCGTTCTCGACGATTCAGAACACACCCGCTATTCTCACCGTATGATCACTCGCCTTGCCCATGTCTGCCTCAGTTCCACAGATCTTGATCGCACAGAGAACTTCTATACCCGTGTACTGGGCTTCAAACTGAAGTATCGCTACTTTAAGGGAGGTAAACCGTTTGGTTCGTATTTCGAGATCTCTCCCAACCAGTTCATCGAGGTCTTTCTCAATTGCCCGGAAGGGGATCCCAACAAGGCGCACGTCCGCCACTTTTGTCTCGAAACAGACAACATCGATAATCTCATCAAAACCATCCGCTCCCGGGATTGGGAAATAACTGACAAGGTTGTTGGCCGCGACTCCACTCTTCAGTGCTGGATCACTGACCCAGATGGAACCCGTATCGAGTTCCAGCAATATACCGCCGAATCAGCCCAGCGCATCGGCGGCGACCGTAGCATGGATTAACCCGAGAAGTCTCTTCCGATCATGTCTGATCTCGAGTTTTGACTCCACATGAATTCGGAGCGGGCGCCAGACCAGGCCAGGGCTTATGCTGAAGATTATGAAGATGAGCCGCGCGAACCCCGGAAGAAGTTTTGGTATTGAAGCGTAACGTGGCTGTCCCGCTTGGGCCGGCGTTACACTCGTTACAGGATCGCTCCAATAAGAAGGCGGAGAACGCACCAAGATTGCCAGTAGTATAGTCGAGGAGCGGCGAAACCGACGCTCGCCTGGCCCACCGGATTCCGATTGAGCCGTTCGCTGAGAAAGCGGTAAAGATGTGAAGGGCCTCTGGGGAGGGATTTCCGCACCCGATGCGACACTCACCCGTTTTGTTGGTCACGCCATGTGAGGGTGCCGGGGAGCATGCGTGACCGCTGGGTGTGGATCATTCGAATGCGGGCGGTCAGCAAAAATGAGCTCAAGCAGGCGGCAAGCACAAGCGGCAACGCTGCGACTCCGGAAAGCGTTACCAGAAGGATGCTGCTGCTTATTGGAGTGCGGGTTACGCCAACATTAACGGCGCCCATCAGACAGATTACCGCAACAGGCATAGTGAACCAGCCACCCGTGATGAGACTCACGGCGATACCAATTACCCCGCCAATGAAGAACAAAGGGAAGATGAATCCACCTCGGAAGCCGGTGTTGAGGGTGACGCTCACGGCCAGGATCTTCATCCCAGCTAGCACGAGCAGCGGGACTAGCCAGGCGGACGGCAGTCCGTTTTCCTGAACCGCCATGAGGAGTTCACGCATCTGAAACTCGCCCCAAAAAAGTGTGGATATCGGCAACTGGGGCGGGCAGGCGATCGCGAGCAGGCCAATCAGGAATCCACCAACCGTGGCTAGCGAAACCGTATGGTTTTTCCATCGTTCCAGGATCCGGCGGGATAATCGGAAGACGATATTGAACAGGTGGGCTATTCCTGCACCCAATGCCCCAAGCAGCACCCCCTTCAGAATAAGAGCGGTCATGGGGCCATCGAGGTTCAGCACGAGGGGAAAGAGGGGGTGGGGGGTCCCGCCCAACGCATCGAAAATGAAATAACTGAGGAAGGCGGCGACAATCGATGGTAAGAGGGCCTCATAGTACTCAAGACCATTGCGATGCGGGATTTCCAACGCAAAAACGGCGCCCGCTAGCGGCGCTCCAAAAAAGGCGCCCAGCGCCGCAGCCATGCCGCAGAAGGTAAGCGTGCGTACGTGAACGGTAAACCAGTTGAGCCGGTCGCCCAGCCAACTGCCAAGGCTGCCAGACATCTGCACGAGCGGCGCCTCGGGGCCAGCGCTTCCGCCGCCGGTTATTGAGATCAACGACGTTACAAGCATTGACGGGGTCTGGCGAATTGGCAGACGGCCGTCTTCCACATGGATATTATTCACCACTGCGGCGATCTCGCCGGGCGCTCCCATTTTCCTTAACGCCAAGCCAAGGAAAAGGCCCGCGCAGGTTGTGATCATCAACAGGCTGACGCCATCGCCAACATTGCCGGAAAGGAATGGCCTGAGGTGATCCCATACTCCGGCCAGAAGCAAGTGAAGCGTTTGAGAATAGGCGAACGCCAGGGTCCCTCCCGCGATTCCAACCGCGGACCCCATGAGCAAGAGCATGGAGAAGCTGACGCTCTCGGGAGGCGCACCTTCTGCGGCGCTGTGTGGCTTAGTGGCTTCCTCTGAGAACATGAGCCCTTCATTTGACGCAGGTTCTTTTCCTCAATGCCAGAGAAAAGTCGCAGCATCCAAGGCAGCGACAGGTTGGCGCGCCGCTACTAGCTACTCGAATCTGACTGTAGCGGGCGGAGCGGAGTCTGCTACAGTGGCGGCGATAATTCCAGCAATCGAACGCTGTGCCCGCGCATTCGGACATCCAGGCTAACTTTGCCATCATCTACGCGAAGAACATCCTGGTTTCGGGTCATTGGCAGCTCTGCCAGGTGACCATATTTCTCAATGTTCTGCTTAAAGAGTTCCACGCCCTTGGGTCCGTAATATCGGTTTGGGCTGGCCTCATGGCGGCCCGCGTGAGGCAGCGGATCAAGACCAGCCGCGCGTGCGTCTTCATTGAATGCATAGGCCCAGACTGCGTGGTCACGATCAACTAGCCATTCAGAAATCGACCACATCTCTCCCTTCTTCATGCGGGGATCGTCGATCAAGAGAGTTACCTGCTCTGTAATTTGTGCGAGGCGCTGGGGGCGGTGATTGAAGAGCAGGACGAGCAGTCTTCCGTCATCCGTGTGTGCAGCGATGGCGCCGCATTCCGCCGCAGATTCCGCATGCTTAACTTCCACTGTGAGTTCTTCTGCGCCGACCATGCGCTCCAGCATTCCCAGTACATGGCCGCGCGGGTGAAGCACGCCGTAGGTTGCCGAATCCCATTCAAAGATCGCTCTGACATCCTGATCATAGGCGCGCCGGGCGATTGCAGCGTAAAAACTCGCCGACCATTCACTGGAGTCCCCAGCGTACAATCTTCGCCCTTGTTCATCGACAAGTACGCTGAACTCGCGGATGTCGATCGCCACGTCCTTGAACTGCGGGTAGCGATCCAGCCGGGCGCGCATCGTCTCTACCGCATGCGAGAAGGCTTCTGTAGATGAGCCGATGCTTCCATACCATGAGGCTGAAATGAAGTCCATTGGCGTACCTCGTTCGCCGGTGGCTGCGTTGACTCCTGCACCTGCGTGATCGATGATCTGTAGCCCCCACTGATCCCGTGCGCGCACGTGCTGGAGAGCATCGTCTCCCATTTGGTGGCGGAACTCGTAGGCAAAGGCAGGGTCGAGCATGTTTCCAGGAGAGACCTGGGCTTCTGGAAGCACGCTCTTGATGCCGTCGATGGTGAAGTCCAGGTGGGCAAAGAACTCGTCGCGGGTGCCTGCCCAATGCGCCGGGTGAAGGTCTGGCTCCGTCTCAACCATGAAAGGCCAGGTTGCGACGGTCTCCCGCCCAAAGACGTCGACCATGGCTTGCACCGCCTGTCGTACATACTCCCGCCAAAGCTCTAGATCTGCTGAGGGAGCTGTCTGTCCGTAAAAATTCCACGCCGGCTCGGTCGTCAGGACTGGCGGCACCTTTTCCATGATCAACCATGGGCGCAAACCGGCCGCCAGCACAGCACGAATGCGGTCGATCAATCCACTGAAGTCCGTCTCCAGCGTCCCATCGGGTCTGACGGCCAACAGCCATTCCTGCCCATCCTTGAACCGACCTCCGAGGGTGAAATCGACCAGCACTTCACGAACGAACGGAGCCTTGCTTCGCAACACATCCGTCGTGTCTGGCCCAATAAAGGTATATTTGTCGCTCATGGCGGCGAAGTTCGATACTCGCCACAGTCCATGCAGCCTGTCGCCGGTCTTTTCTGAGCGTACGTGAATCGTGCGGCTACCCGGCTCCAGTTCGGCGGGTATCTGAGAAGAGCCTCGGATTTGGGCGCTCACAACCTCGCCATCCCAAGGCGCCAGCCCGGGCGCCGTCCCAACGAACGCTGTCTCCGGAACCTCCGCCATTGGCTTGCTCTCTGCCAGACCTATCAAACTGTTGTTGACGATAAGCCAGCTTAGCACCCTCGCGTCATCTTGCTGAGACCATGCGAATTCGATGTCCAAGGGCGATCCCGGCGTCAGTCTCCAGGATCGAAAGGCAACGACAGCGGGTTCTCTATCGCCGTTTGCATATCGAGCAAAGATTCTACTGTTTGCTGCCGTAAGCGTTACTCCGTGGTCTTTGCCGCCGAGGACAAATATAGCCCGCTCCTCATCGGCGCTCCAGTTTTCACCGGCCACGAGCTCCAACCGCACTGTTCCGCTACTGGCCGAGACAACTTGGGCGACGTTCCACTCTGGCTGGCTCTGGTCACTGTGAAACTCGAGCGTGGAAAGAACGGCATGCTCGGCTGTGGCTGCTGATACGGCCAGTCCTGCGGAGAGGCTGAGGGTCAATAAGCTCAGGACGTTCAGGAACGATTTGGGAGATAGTATCATTTTCAGAAGGGGGAAAGTTGTGGGGCAGGGTAGGCCGCTTCGGGTAAAGAACAAGGAAAAGGGCCAGCCGGATGACCGACTGGCCCCGAAACAACAGGCGGAAATCCACCCAGATACGCCGTCTAGGTTTCCTCTGGATTCAAGTCTGCGACATAGATCCAGGAACCGTCTGCGGACACCTCGTCAGCAGGGATGTATCCCCAGCTCTCGAAGCCCAGAATGTAAGCCCATGGCTCTGACGACGGATAGATCGGGCCGATGAGGGTAACCGCCCATCCTTCATCCAGTGCGTAACCGACCCAGAAGCCATCGTCCGTCTGGCCATCGCCAGCAGGGACAAGATCGTAGGCGAACACCCATGCCCCTTCCTCCGAGAGCGATACCTCATCCACGAAGATCCAGGTCTCGCAGCCGTCGCTGAAGAGCCAGGGAGCCTCTTCTACGAAGACGAGGCCAAGGAAGCTTCCTGTATCAGCCCAACCATCAATGACTTGGTAACCGTTCCAGGCGCCGGGCATTGTCACCACTAGAGGCTCACTCTGCTCCGATTGGTTCCCGGCTGCATCGAGCGCCAGCACGGTGAAGGAATAGGTCTCGCCTGGAGTGAGTCCGCTTACAGTGGCTGTAAGACCGTTGATGTCGCGACCACCACCGCCATTTGTATAGAGACGGTAGCGATAAACGCCAACATTGTCCGTGGACGCGTCCCAGCTTATATCCAGGCTCGTGCTTGTGATGTTCGACGCAACGAGATTTGTTGGAGTGCTTGGCGGTTCGGTGTCCGGCGGCAGGTTGCTGCCGTCAAACTCATAAGCGCCAAGGTCTGTGATTGCGCTACCATTGCCGTCGCCATCGAGAGGCCGCGGGTTCTCATCCCTGTCCAGCGTTGGCGCCCCTTCGTTGGAGCCCGCATCAATCGCTGCGCTGCCCTGCTTCAGGTGCAGGTCATAAGGATGGGCGACAAACAGATTGGCGTAGTCTCCCACACCTACGATCAGATTGTGATCACGCGTCAGCGTCTGATCGGCATTCACACTAAGGATCGTCGCCAGGTTGTTACGCAGCAGATTCCCGGAAGGCGGCGTTCCGTCCTTGTGGTTCGCGAGCTGGATCCATGGCCGCGCCTGGGTTGGGCTGATGTCGACAACGGTGTTGTTGAGGATCTTACAGTTCACCGCGCCAAACAGCGTGATGCCATGAGAGTGGTTCGTAATCACCACATTGTTCTCAACCACCCAGTCTTCATACATGCCGTCAAAACAACCGATGCCCTGTAGCCCGCCGGTGAACTGACGATTAGGATCCGTCGTCTGCACAATCATGTTTCCGCGCAGGGTTACCCGGTACACGGTGCCCGTGCCAACGCCTCCTTCTCCATTGGACCACGACTGAATGCCGTCGTCGTGGTTGTCGTCGATGTTATAGCTGTCGGCGATATAGTTGTATTCGGCTACGGAGTCATCTGCCAGGATGCGGATGCCGTCTCCACCAAAGTTCTGGATATGATTACCGCGCACGACTGAGAAGTTCGCGCTCCCGTTCACATTCACGCCATGGTAGATGTTCAGGATGGTGCAGTTTTCCAGTAACTGGTGCTGCCCGTTGATGCTTACGCCGTCGGAGAGGCGAGTCGTCCATTCCAATAATCCCCAGCTGGAGGTGTCCTCGGCGCTGAAGATCTCGGAATCCGTCAACTTATTGTAGCTTCCATTGATGCTCACGATTCCGCCGGTGGTGAAGACTTCGCCAAATTCAGGGCTGATTCTCACGCCGCTGACATGCCAGTAACTTGAACCGGATTCGAAGCGCAAGCGGATCAACTCGGGTGATTCGCCTTCCTCAGGCATGATGAACACGTAGTCCGTATTCATCCCTGTAATGACTGGCGAGCCATGCACGCCGCTTCGCAGGTAGATCGTATCGCCTGCCGCGAACGTCTTTCCTGCGGCAAACACCGCTTCCAGAGTGCTCCAGGGAAGTTCCGCGCTGCCGTTGTTGAGCATGCTGCCATTTACAGGGTCGACGTAGTAGTCGGGCCCTGAATAAGGGGGCGGCTCAGCGGTCGTCGTCACAACATGTGGCTCGCTCTCTTCAGAGATGTTGCCGGCCGCGTCGTACGCTACAACCGTGAAGGTATATTGCGTCTCGGGCGCCAGGCCAGTGATCTCTGCAGTCGTGCTGCTCACGATGATTTGGCCTACATCCGGGTCGCTCAGTACTTCATATCCCGCTACGCCCACATTGTCTGTCGAGGCGTCCCAGCTTAGATCCAGGCTCAAGTATGTGAGGTTGCTGGATCTTAGATTGGCGGGAGCGGTGGGTGCTTCCGTATCAGGCTCATCTGTGGTGACGATTACGGCTACGCTCGGTTCCGATTCGTTTCCTGCCGCGTCGAGAGCGGTGATGGTAAAGCTGTACTCGGTCTCTGGCATCAACCCTGTGATCGTGGTCTGTAGGCCGTTAACCGACACCGGAGAGGCGCCGTTCGTGTATACCCGGTAACCGGTCACACCGATGTAGTCGGTGGCAAAATCCCACTCCAGGGAAACCGCCGTATCAGTCTTGCCTGTAGAACGAGGATTTCTCGGAGCACTTGGAGCTTCTTCGTCGACGACCGGACGCGAGATGACGATGTCATCAACATACAGTCTTGCGAGCGATGCGTGACCATCTCCGCTGGTGCTGCCGCCGTAGAAGTAGATGCCGTCCACAACGCCTTTCATGTCGTAGTTGGGACCACTGTTGGCCGTGACCCAGTTCAGGCCTTCGACTTTATAGCGAACCATGCCGCTTGCGCTGACTTCGAAGACCCACTTTGTCCACAGTCCCGGGCCCGGTTGCGGCGGGTTCCAGAAGCCGTCTACAACGCTGCCTCCATCGCCAAGGATCGGCTCGCGGAACGCCTCCGCACCCGAATAGGCAAATGCTGTAAACCAAGTGCTGGCGTTCATTTCCTGGCCCGTCGCTGGTTGCAGGGTGTAACCGCGAGAAGAGACAAAAGCGCCACTGCCAAAGGTACGCTCTGTGAACGATGCCGCCACAAATGTGTCGGCCTGAAGCGGATCGCTGCCTACGCCCCAGCGAGAGCCATAGGAGCTATCGGGGCGGCCCGGCACATCGCGGTTCAGATATAGGCCGCGGTCAAAGATCATCATCGTGATTACGATGTCTTCGCCTTGGTATTCTTCGGGAATCGTGAACTGGGCAAAGTCGCCCACATCCAGGAACAGTGAATTACCGCCCGAAAACGAGAAGTCTGAAGAAACCACGCCGTCGCTGAAGGGATTGTTTTCGTCGTCGAAATCAATGACCAAGCGTTCGCTTAATGTGGTTACCTGGATCGATGCGCTTTCCTCTGACTCATTACCCGCGCCATCCAGGGCGGTCACGCGGACGGTGTAGGTCGTCTCTGCCTCCAGGCCAGTTACTGTCGCTCCCGCCGTGTCTACGACCACTGGCTCATCGTCTTCAACATAGACGTTATAACCGGCGACTTCCGTATCGTCTGTGGAGGGGTTCCAAAGAAGCTCGAAGGACCTGTCGGTCACGTTGTAGGCCACCAGCCCCTCGGGCGCTGTCGGCGCTTCTTCATCAACAAAGACCTCGATGCTGATGCTGTCCACATACAGGCCGGACAAGGAGGCGTGACCGTCTGAGTTCGTGCTGCCGCCATAGAGGTAGATCTCTGTAACTGGCCCGACTTCAAACACGGTCATTCCAGCGGCGCTTACCCAATCCAGATCCTCAACCTTGAAGCGCGTCCGTCCGTCGGCCTTGATGTCAAAGGTCCACTCCAGCCAGGCGCCCGGCCCCGGCTGCGGAGGCGTCCAGAAACCATCCTGCACGCTACCTCCATCTCCGAGGAGAGGGGCGCGCAATGCTTCGGTATCGGATATGCCGTAAACAGTGAACCAAGTTCCGGCGTTGATCCCCTGGCCTACTGTCGCGTTCGTTCCGTAACCGCGCGACGAGAAGAAGGCGCCTGAGCCAAACGTTCGTTCGGTGAGTGTCGCCGCAATGTAGGTGTTTCCTTCTGTCGGGTTGTTGCCGACGCCCCATCGCGAGCCGTACGAGCTATCGGGTCGTCCAGGGACATCGCGGTCGATGAAGAGCCCACGATCGTGCACCATCATTTTGATGATGATGTCCTTGCCCAGATACTCCGCGGGTATGGTGTAGCGTGCAAGCGTCCCGACGCCAACGAAGAGTGAGTTCGCGCCAGAGTGTGCGTAATCAGTCGAGATAGTGCCGTTGGAGAACGGATTGGTTCCGTCATCAAAGTCGATCAGTAACTGACCGCTCGCAGATATGGCATGGCACAGCAGCGCCATCGCGCCGCAGGCGATAGTTCGCAACATTGCTGTCATAGTGGGAGGTTAGTGATGGGCCCTGCTGAGGAGCCCCGGGGTTCATAGATCGACAACGGTTGGGGTCGGCCGCAGCTCGGTTCGAGCCATAAAAGGCTAGCGGAGCCGTTCGGCGACGCTCCATAATCCGTTGCAATCGGTTACATATCAAAGGTTAATCAAAATTTTTGGGTTTTCAATGTTTTTGTTAATCTTGCGCCCTTTGTGTTTAACTAGGGCAGCGCGCGGATGGGGCTGGCAGGCCCACTGGGGCTAATGAACCGGCCAGCCACCGGGCTTTGAAGCAAGCAGGTGGGATAGCTTGTCCAAAATCCAAACCGCACATGAAATGTGAAGAGTTGTTAACCTCATTCCCGTCCCTCGTTAAAGTAGATGGCTAGTCCGTCCTTCCCCGGAGCGACGATATCCAACCAGCCATTTCCGGTGAGGTCTGCCACGATAAAGGAGATTCCGAGGCCTTTGGACTGTCCCATGGGTCCAAATTCCACCGGGTGTTTTACAAACGCTTCCCCTGTCCACTTAAAGATGCTCCAACCGTAGGGATCCTTGTCGCCAGCGTCGCCGTGTGGGTGTGCGCGAAAGCGTTTACCTGTGATAAGCTCGCACGCTCCATCTCGATCTATGTCAACCCACTGCAGGTCGTGATATTGGCTGCTATATGGATCGATCGTGTGTTCCTTCCATCTCCCATCAGGCTCCCTCCCCCACCATGAGAGGCCGTAACCGTGTCCATTGCCCACGATGAGTTCACTCATCCCATCGCCATTAAGGTCGACCACCAGGATCGGAACGCTGGCATTCTCGCCGAGGTTGAACTCCGGTCGCCAAATCCACTCGCCGTTGAAAGGATCTTCCGGCGCTTCCAGCCAACCGTTGTTCAGCACAATGTCGCCTCGACCGTTCCCCGAGACATCGCCGAAGCCAATACCATGGCCCTGCGCATTGTTTTCGCGACCCTTGATCTTCAGCGTGTGCGTTTCAAATCGTCCTGTTCCTCTGCCGTTGGCGCCACAGATGAGCTTATAGATAACCAATGGGGCGCCGGGCGTGTTCGGCACGATCTCCAGCTGCCCATCGCGATCGACATCCCAGGCTCTGGTGGTCTCTATACTCCCAGTGCGTGCGATGACATGTTCCGGCCATTCTTTCCCGGCTTCGCCCGGGTTCTCCCGCCACCGTAGCGTTTCGCCCCACCAGCCGCCCGTGATAAAGTCCATGCGTCCATCTCCGTCGACGTCCATCGGGATCGTGGAGAAGTCGTCGTAATATTCGTCATAGGCGGGCACATGCCCAATCCTGTGCTGTTTGCGAAAATCGGGGCCTTCGTACCAATAGGCGCCGCTGACGATGTCGGGAAGTCCGTCGCCATTCACGTCGAAGACCCCGGCGCTTTCATAGCGTTCAGCCGACAGATAAACCTTACGAAATCGGGGCATCATCGGGACTGGCCCTCCTTTAGGAGGCGAATGTACTCGCGTGCGACCTTTAGGTCCTCCAGCGCTTCCTCTGCGAGGCACGGCGCTGGCGCCTCTCCCCGCACTGCCTTGATGAATGCCAGGGCTTGGTTTCTCATTGCGTCCTGCCATGGTAGATCGGGACGAATGGCATATGGAGTAGCCCCTCCACCCGGATCCTTGAAAATCTCTACGGCGCCCGGCCGGTTGTGGGCCAGAGGCGCTGGCAGACTGAGTCGCACATAGCCACGTTCAAAAGACACCAAGGCGGTCTCATGCCACGCTACGCTCGTCGTGTAGGGCGCCATTTCGATTGCACAGCTCACGCCGCTTTCGCTGTGCCCCACCAGCAACACCTGCGCAGGGTCAGCGTAGTTCAACTTGTAGTTCTCACCAAGCAGGTGACGCATCAGATTCACTTGGTGAATGTAGTAGTTTACAAAGGCCTCATATTCCTCGGTCGTAGCAGCGTCCAGATCGTCTGGCGGCGGGTCAAATTCAAGTTGTTGGTCCAGCGCGCCATCAGGCTCTATGTTGTCATTAAAGCCTCCTGCTATCCAGTCTCCGGGAGGCATGGTGATACGCACATACTTCAGCTTCCCGAGCTCGTTTGACTGCCGGAGCGCCTCGATCTCCTGTTTTGCGCGAATTGTGGCGGGGTCACAGCGCTTGTGGTAGCCCACCATCTGCCAGGTATTGTGGGCTTTTAGGGTCTGCAGGATCTCTTCTCCGACAGCGGTCGACAATGCCAGTGGCTTCTCCGTAAAGATTGGTTTTCCCGCCCTTGCCAATTCCCGCACGATGAGGCCGTGTCTTGTGAAGGGTTGCGAAGCTACAAAAGCATCGACCTCCTCGTGGGCCATGAGTTCGGCTGCGCAACTCTGGCTTCGGGCAAGCTCATTGCTGAGGAACACGGCGCCGAAGCTGGCGCGCTTCTCCCAAATCCTGCTGCAATTGCCTACATATCAAAGAATAAACAAGGAGTGGAAAATTGCAATGGGACGGATGGTCTTACTGGGTTGAGGTCAATCACGGATTATTAGCAAGCTTGGATTGGCAGGCGCCCGGGGCGGGGGCGCCCGCCAGTTGCAGGCAGGGAATAAAGAGAGTGGGAAGGCGATCGCAGGTCTGCAGGATTTACTTCGCATACTCACTGCTCGCATCCTTCGTTAAAGTATACCGCCAGCCCGTCCTTGCCCGGCGCAACGACATCCAGCCATCCATTGCCTGTCAGGTCGGCCACTGCAAAGCTGATTCCCAGGCCCTTGGCCTGCCCCATCGGTCCAAAGTCCACCGGATGCTTCGCAAACGCTTCTCCCGTCCACTTGAAGATGCTCCAGCCATATGGATCTTTATCCCCGGCGTCCCCATGGGGGTGCGCCCGAAACCGCTTGCCTGTGATCAGCTCACATGATCCGTCGTTGTCAATATCCACCCATTGCAGGTCATGATATTGGCTGCTGTAGGGGTCGATGGGGTGTTCCTTCCATCTTCCGTCGGCTTCCCGTCCCCACCACGACAATCCATAGCCGTGGCCATTGCCCACGATGAGCTCCGTTTGCCCGTCGTTGTTCAGGTCCACTGCCAGGATGGGCACGCTTGCGCTGCTGCCCAGGTTAAACTCCGGCCGCCAGGTCCACTCGCCATTGAAGGGGTCTTCGGGGGCTTCCAGCCAGCCGTTGTTGAGGATAAAATCGCCCCGGCCGCTGCCCGAAATGTCGCCAAAGCCAAGGCCATGCCCCTGTGCGATGTTTTCACGGCCCTTGATCTTCAGCTTGTGCGCTTTAAACCGTCCGCAGCCCCTGCCGTTGGCGTCGCAAACAAGCTTGTAAACCACCAGCGGCGCCCCTGGCGTGTTTGGCGCAATCTCCAGCTGGCCATCTCCGTCCACATCCCACGCCCGGGTGGTTTCAATGCTGCCGGTGTGGGCGATCACATGTTCCGGCCATTCTTTCCCGGCTTCGCCCGGGTTCTCCCGCCACCGTAGCGTTTCGCCCCACCAGCCGCCCGTAATGAAGTCCAGCCGGCCGTCGCCGTTGACGTCCATAGCAATCGTCGAGAAATCATCGTAGTATTCATCATGCGCTGCGACATGGCCAATGCGGTGTTGCTTGCGAAAATCCGGCCCTTCATACCAAAACGCCCCGCTGACAATGTCGGGGATGCCGTCGCCGTTCACATCAAACACCCCGGCGCTCTCATATCGCTCCGAAGAGAGATACACTTTGCGGAATCGGGGCATCATCGCACCGGGCCCTCCTTGAGCAGGCGGAGATAATCGCGCGCGATCTTGAGGTCTTCAAGCGCCTCCTCGGCAAGACATGGCGCAGGCGCCTCTCCACGCACCGCCTGGATGAAGGCCAGCGCCTGGTTCTTCATCGCATGACGCCAGGGCAGATCGGGACGAATCGTTTGTGGGGTGGCGCCGTCCCCGCCCGGGTCCTTGAAAACCTCAACCGCGCCCGGTCGATTGTGAGCCAGCGGCGCCGGCAAATTCAGTCGCACGTAGCCCCGCTCAAAGGTTACCAGCGCGCTCTCGTGCCATTCGACAGTGGTCGCATAGGGCGCCATCTCGATCGCGCAGCTCACTCCGCTCTCGCTGTGGCCGACCAGCAGGACCTGCGCTGGGTCCGCATAGCTGACCTTGTAAGGTTCACCCAGCAGGTAACGCATCAGGTTCACCTGGTGGATGTAGTAATTGACGAACGCCTCAAATTCCGCAGCGGTCGCGGCGTCCATGTCTGCTGGCGCGGGGTCGACATCAAGTTTCAGGTCCGGCTCGCCAGCCGCCTGAATGTTGTCGTCAAACCCTCCGGCGATCCAGTCGCCCGGTGGCATCGTTATCCGCACATACTTCAAGGCGCCCAGCTCTCCGGTCTGTCTTAGCGTCTCGATTTCCTGCTTTGCCCAAATCGTGGCCGGATCGCAGCGCTTGTGGTAGCCCACCATCTGCCAGGTGTTGTTGGCCTTTAGCGTGCGCAATATTTCCTCGCCAACGCTGATCGACAAGGAGAGCGGCTTTTCCGTGAAGATCGGTTTCCCGGCCTTGGCAAGCTCACACACAGTGACGCCGTGTCTTGTGAATGGTTGCGATGCCACGAAGGCATCCACTTCCTCCTGCGCCATCAGCTCCGCGGCGCTACGATAAACGCGCGGGATGCCGTATCGACGGGCTACTTCGCGCCCAAGCTCTTGCCGAAGCTCCGCCAGCGCAACGATCTCACATTCCTCTCGCAGGCTGGCATAATTTCGCAGGTGAGCAGCCTGCCCCATGGCCCCCACTCCAATAAAAGCTAGTCTGACGCGATGTTTCGACATGCCTTCCCCCAAAGCCTAGCGCAGATTCGCGCTCGCGTGAATGGCTGCGCTTGCTCAAGCTTGTCAAAAATTGCGCTATGGACCCCGCCTGCACCTTCCTTGGCGGCGGCGAGATCCTGCCCTCGCCGCGCTGGCGCATGGCCAGCCACATGCACCCCTTTCATGAGCTGGTGATTGTGCTCAAGGGCCGCCTCCTGTTGCGCGCCGCCAATCAGATTCTACAGGCAGATGCAGGCGAGCTGTTTTTCTATCGCGCGGGCCTTGCGCACGAGGAAAGCTCAGACCCCTCCAGCCCCGCCCATACCTACTTCATCGCTTTCCGCTGTAGCGAGGCGCTGTGCCAGGACCTGCCGCTGCGAGCGCGCGACGCCGATGGGCGTCTTCGGCAAATGGCTTCCTGGCTTCTGCAGGATCATCTCCTTGGGGCGCCCCACAGCCAGCACGGCCCCATCTTGCATGCCCTGCTGCATGAGCTTCGCCGCCTCCCTTTCCACGATCGGGACCCGTGGGTAAGAAGCCTGCGACAGTACATGCGGCGACATCTCTCGCAGGAGATTCGCCTGGACGATCTGGCGCGGCATGCGGGCATCAGCAAATTCACCCTTGTGCGCCGTTTCAAGCGCGCCACGGGTCGCACGCCCATGCAGGACCTGCGATTGATGCGGCTGAATGAGGCGCGCGCCAGGATCCTCTCTTCACAGGCCCCCATACGCGAAATCGCGCCCGCCGTTGGCTTGGGGGATGAATATCAGCTTTCCAAGCTCTTTCGCCGCCATTTTCATCTTTCGCCCCGAGAAATGAGAGTTCGTTCAAGATAGT
>CAYSHY010000014.1:0-67412 GCA_964430955.1 uncultured Puniceicoccaceae bacterium
GAACTACAGCCCGCCCTCGAGCTCCTCGCGGAAAAGCTTGAAGAAAAGTCCGAGCTCTGGGAAAGCATCGTCAAGATCGGCCGCACGCACCTCATGGACGCCACTCCGCTCACCCTTGGACAGGAGTTCAGTGGATATGCTGCACAGGTTCGCAAGGGGATAGCGCGCACAGAGAAGGCCATAGAGGCGCTTGCGGAGCTGGCGATCGGCGGTACGGCCGTCGGCACTGGCATCAACTGTCATCCGCTGTTCCCCGGGCTTGTCGTTGAGCGCATCAACGAAAAGACAGGCCTTATTTTCAGAGAGGCCGAGAACCATTTCGAGGCACAGGGCGCCCGCGATGACGCTGTCGAAGTCGCAGGTTATATCAGTACGATTGCCACGTCCCTCAGCAAGATTGCCAGCGACATTCGGCTTCTTGGTTCGGGGCCCCGATCAGGACTGGGGGAAATTAATATACCTCCCACCCAACCGGGCTCATCCATTATGCCCGGGAAGGTGAACCCCGTAATGAGTGAGATGCTTGTACAGGTTTGCATTTATGCACAGGCCCAATGTCAGGCTGTCGCCATGGCTGGGCGCGATGGACATTTCGAACTCAATGTGACAATTCCGCTGATTGCTTTGTCGCTGCACGATTCCATCACATATCTCGCCAATGCCAGTCGCATCTTTGCCGAGCGCTGTATTGAGGGCCTCGAGCCGAACACAGAGCGATGCCGCGAGCTGGTGGAGCGCTCCCTCATGCTCGTTACCGCCCTGAATCCTCATATCGGGTACGATAACGCCGCAATGGTCGCCAAGACCGCTCACGCCGAGAACAAGACGCTCCGCCAGGTAGTGCTTGAGATGGGTCTCATGAACGAAGCAGAGCTCGACAAGGCGCTTAACCCCATGAACATGATTCGCGCCTCGGAGCAGAACGATTGATCAAGATTCCAGATCATCACGCTTGCGTTGCCCCAGGCCTTTTACTCACCGGCCACCTCTCCATGTCCATTCATCACGAAACGCTTCAACTCCGCACACGCGGCAAAGGAACTTACGAAATCACGGATGCAGTCGCCGCCGCCTCCCGCCGATCCGGCATCTCCTCCGGTATCGTGGTTGTCTTCTGCCAACATACCAGTTGCAGCCTGGTTATCATGGAAAATGCTGATCCGAGCGCCCGGCGCGACCTCGAAGCATGGCTCGACCGCCTCGTTCCAGAACGCGATCCCCACTTCACGCATACATTGGAAGGCGACGACGATATGCCAAGCCATATAAAGATGGCTCTTACCCGCACCAGCGAATCCATCCCAGTGCGGGAAGGGCGTCTCTGTCTCGGGACCTGGCAAGGCATCTTCCTATGGGAGCATCGCGCTTCATCCCACAATAGGCGCATCCTGATCACCATCATCGGCGATTGAGTTGTTGAAAGGCGGCTGCAACTCTGTGATGCAGACTTGACAACTCTGTCTTGCAGAGTTTATTCGTGTTCATGAATTCAATCGCTGTTGTCGGGGAGGAGAGCGAGGCGAACTCGTGCGGACTTCCCATTACGAAGACTTTGGTCGCCTGGCTACTGGCAGTCGTGGGTGCGGATCTGCTCTTGTGGAACCACCTTCCGGGATTTGGATGGGGGCTTTTTGCTTTGCTCCTTCTTTTACTGGTTTTCCTGTGTCGGCCAACACAATCGTGGCGACGCCAGGTTCCGCTGCTGACGTTGTTCATCCTCAGCGTACTTCAGACTGGACGTTTCATTAGCATGAGTAACCTGCTCACCTTGCTGGCGATCTTAGTCATCCTCGCTGGCGATGCCTACTGGGTGAACTTGAGGACACGCTGGGCTCGATGGGTGGAGATTTGTTTGGGGTATCTGCGCCCCCTTGCGACCTTATGCAGATTGGCTGACCTCAGTAAGGCGGACCTATTTGGCGGCGCCGGGCGATGGCTCCGAATCGGTGCGCCAGCGCTGCTTGCCTGCGTGGTATTCGGCTCACTTCTTTCGTCGGGCAATCCCATTCTTGCCGATGCAGCCCATTATCTTGGTGAGCGGATCTCCAGCAAGCTGACGTATCTAAAGCTGGAGCCAGAGCGTCTGTTCTTTCTCGTCTTCATGGCCTGCGCCACCTTTCCACTTCTCGCGCCGCCTCGTAAGCCATTGCTGGGAGAGCGGCTGGCTACAGGTTGGCCAGAATTTGGGAAGCAGGATACGAATGTTCGTCTCCAACAGTGGCGTTGGTCCCTGGCGCTATTGAATCTCTTGTTTCTCGTGACCAACGTGGTCGATGTGATTTTCCTGTGGTTAGGGAGGGAAGTTCCGCCTGGCGTGAACCCGAGTGAATATGTTCACGAGGGCGTGTATATACTCACTGCAACGACGGTGCTTTCCGCGGGCTTCATGGCTCTGCTTCTGCAGCATTCCTCTGAAGTTCGAAGTGACAAGTGGGTGAAGTGGGGATGTCAGGTTTGGCTGGTCCAGAATCTTATCCTCATCAGTGGCGTCTTTCTGCGGCTTTGGCTCTATATTCAGGCCTTGGGATATACCTCAAAACGGGTCTACGTTGTTCTCTTTCTCATACTGGTGCTGAGCGGCTATGTGCTCCTCGTTTATGCGTTCCGAAAGCACAAGGACCTCCGATGGCTGGTGGGCTCAAACATGGTGCTCATCTTTAGCTTTTTCGCTTTCCAGCAGTTCCTTGATATCCCTGGGTTTGTAGCTGGACGAAACCTGGAGCTCTACCGAGAGGGAGAAATCCAGTTCCCTGACTGGGCCTTTGTTGATTCGCTCGGTTCCGCAGCACTTCCTCTACTGGTAGGCATTTACGAGCAACCACGGCCTGACAGCAACGATGCAGAAAGCGCAGCAGAATTTCTCAACACGCTGACCCGGCGAAGCGCGCCATTTTGGGAACAGCACAAATCCTTTCTGGCATACCAGGGCCGCGCCGCACACAATCTCGAGCTCTACCGTGAGTGGCAAGATCGTCGTTGAATATGGATTATTTGCAGGTTCACCAGGCGCTGCGCGAGGTCCGCGACCTGAAGCGCAAGATTCTTGAGAAGCAGAAGTTCAGCGGCTACTCGGGGCGCGCCCGCGCCATCGCCGGCTGCTTTGCCCTATCGGCGGCGGCCCTACTGACCGCCGGTCCGTGGACGCCTCTCCCATATGACCTGATGTTCCTCGTTTGGGGTCTTGTATTTGTCGCGGCCTTTACGCTGAACTTCGGCGCTCTGCTCTACTGGTTCCTTGCGGAGGGCAGACGCGATGTAGCGCGCTTGGGACCAGCTGCCGAAACCATCCCAGTGTGGCTCGCTGGCGGGGTGATCACCTTGGCATTGTGGCGCAATGGCCAATACGACCTGCTATTTGGTATCTGGATGTGCTTGTTTGGTCTTGCGCAGTGGCTGTCACGCGCTGTCCTTCCAAGAGGTGTCACTTGGATCGGCAGCTACTATCTGGTCTGTGGTTTTTGCTGCCTGCTTTGGTCAGATGGGCTCTTTCAGCATCCGTGGATTATGGGGCTGATTTTCTTTCTGGGCGAGTTCGCCGGCGGGCTCGTCTTCCACTTTGGCAATGCCGGCCAGGGCGTCGCCAGCTTCTTCGGTTTACCCAGCTCCCGATCAGAAAGCTCAAGATGAAGATTCCATACGAAAAACTGGAACGTCATTTCCATGAACCAGTGCGATTGGCAATTCTGGCACTACTTGCCAACTCGGCCCATTCCGTTCCTTTCACGAGATTACGAGAGGAACTTGAGCTGACGTTCGGCAATCTTGACCGCCATCTGAAAGTGCTTGCGGACGCAGGGGTCATTGAGGTGGAAAAGGATTCCTTTGAAGGGCGCAGTCGCACACTGGTCAGCCTTACCGCAGATGGCAGGGAAGGCTTCCTTGCTTATCTTGACTCTCTGGAACAAGTGCTCGCCGCTGCATCCAAGGGCATGAAGAAGCATTCAAAGCGTGCAGATGAAACCTCTGCCCGTAATGCAGGGCATCGCCCTGCGACTGCATGATTACGCTACTCCTTAAAGAGCTCCATCTGAGGTTCCTTAACGAGGTCATAGACCTTCAGGATTCGCAGGATCTGTAGCAGGTCGCTCTTTGCGTAGTTTCGGTTCACTTCAACCTTCGCGAGAATGTCCCCCAGCATTGCGCGAAACGAAATTATACCGTCGACGCCCTTTTCGCGCAGCAGCCGTATGCTTTCGGACCTGTGCGGCTCTGCAGTTGGCAAGCCGGGCAAGACCAGAATCTTGTGGAGATCGCTCGACTGAAACGCTTCTTCCGCTTCCTGGAAATACTCCTCAGCCGTCTTCAGCACATTTTGCTCGAGGAACTTCAAAACTTCAGAGCTGCTTTCTATCAACCGTGGCGTGAAACGAGTCGTCGTGTGCCATCCCTTCACCGCAACCACCGCCCGGTGTACGTAATGTAACTCATTGGAGAAGAGCAGGAAGCCGGGCTGTCTCTCACCTCGTACATACTGCGGGTTATACACCAGCAAGTCGATCTCCTCTTCGGGAAGCTTTTTGCGCGGAGGCGTCTGATACTTCCTCCATTGGCGCACCAAGAAGCCATGCAGCTCGAAGTACTCCCGCACAATCTGTTCATCAAATCCCGCCATGGACGGTATTCATCTATCCTCAAACTACCACCGCAAGGGAGTGATTGTCAGTAAGATAATGGATGCTCCTGCTCACTGTCCACACGCTCCGGATGCAGGATCTGGGGAAAGCGACGCAATACTCGCAGCTCTCTTTGAGTTTCCAAGTTATCGGGCTCTTCCTTTGAGCCATTGAAGTAGGCAACATAGGCATCCACCAAGTATCGCTTGGTATAGTGCTCCAGGAAGAACTCTCGAGATACAGACAAGCATGCCGAGTACACCAAGGCGGCTAGCCCCAACGAAACGAATGCCGTGAGATGCGCCGTCCCGACGATGCGGATAGGCAGGTTCTTCCAGAACCTCAAATACAACGAGACAGCGCAACAGCTGGCCAAGGGGATGAGGTTGATCCAGAAGCGAGGGTCTCTTGCCGGCCAAATGAACATAAGGCCAGCGTAAGTAAGGATCGCGACCCACAGAACGTGTACGCGACGTCCGCGCGCCAATAGAGAGTAACATAGGGCGACAATCCCGATCGTTCCCACTGCCGCCATGAAGGGATAGCCCCATCGCGGAACTGTGCCCAGCGGCGCATTCGTTGTGATTTCGCCCCACTCCATGAGCTTTGAATTCACATTCCACCAGACTGTCTGTAACACCCCTTCCCGATCAAATACCCATAGCCATTCCTTGAAGTACCCGCTCCGCGTTCCCAGAGCTACCACAACCGCAGCAGATAAGAGCAGCAATGCACCTGTCAGAATAGGCCGCCGCTGGACTGTTCTTGAAAGCTTCTGTGGAAGGGCAAAGATGAGAGCCCAGACTGCAACGGGCGCCAGCGTCACCGCTGCCAGTCGAAAGCTGACCGCAAGCACGGCAAGCGCTACACCTCCCGCCCATAACTTCAACGATCGTTCCTCGCTACTGCGATAGAGAACAAAGAGGCTTAACGAGAATACTCCTGCAAAGAGAGCCTCTGGGACTGGGCGCGCGATCTGCCTGACAAAGACAAAAGAAAGCAGCGTCAGCAACGCGCAGAGTAGGGCGGGGCGTTCCTCCAGGCCAAACACTCTCCTGCCAAACAGCCATGCCGTCCATGCGGCGATTCCCAATCCCGAAATGTTGATGGCGGTTAAAGCAGCTGCACTCGCAATATGTAATGCATCCACCGCGGCGACAACGACCGGATAGCCCCACGGGTAGTGATTAAATCGGATCTCCCCGGAGTCGAACGAAAATCCCAGCCCATCCCTGGCGTTGATTGCCATCGTCAGGTATGCCACGGAGTCCGTGTTCAACTGAAGCGGTGAGAGGAGATTGATTGGGTATAAGATCAGGATCGCTGCCGCCAGCACCCATAGCACTCTCTGTTTCCACCTTCCGCCCTCATTGCTTACGCCCTCTGTGGTCACACGCAAAGATTGCCGATTCCACTCCTCTTATCCAGCTACGCCGAATGATTCTTTATTACGGGTTCTTTTGAAAAACCAGAATCAGTGCTTCTAGTTATGACCGACAGCGCACACAACTTGAATTGTGGCGACTCCCCGGAGTCTACTTCTTCCGATAGGATCGTACTTCTCGGAAGCTTCCTTTGAGTGTCTTTTCCAGGACCTCCCGAGCCTCTGGCGAGATTCGTTCCAGCGCCTCAGATAGAGTCAGCTTGGGTTTTTCATCTGGTTCTGGCGTCTTGGGGGCTCGTTTCTGAGAGCCGCCGCCACTCATGCGCCGCTCGAGGATATCGCCGGAGTTGTCTTCTATCGACATCTCTTCTGCCGCTTTTGCCAGACGGGCAAATTCGTCATCGAGATCATCCCCCGGTTCCGCCTGCAGGATATCAGTCTCCGGCTCGTCATCATCCGCATCTTCGTGAACAAGTTCCTCCCGCACGATCCGATCCTGCGGCTGAATCTGTGCTTCCTTCAGAGCCTCCTGGAAGGCGCCAACCAAATCTGGCTCGTTTGCATGAGGATCCGTTGGTCCCGAAGCTTCCAGATCTGCCTTCGGCCCCTCTTCCACCGAGGCTCTGGGGCTCGGGAAGACCTCTGTCAGGTCCTCTTCCCCTGCCATCTTCCTCGGCCCTTCCTCCTCCACCTTGGCGCCTGCCCCTGGCCCCTCTTCCTCTACCTCCTCAGTCCTTAAGGGCTTTTTTTTTTGCCCACCGTCGTCGGGCAGGCTGCTTGCGAGTGTGGAGATCTCACGAATCAGAGAGTCAATCGCGCGGGCTCGACTTGCTTCGACAGCTTTGAGTAGGGCAACTTCGAAATTCACCTTCTCGGAGAGTCCCTTCTGCACGCTACTCTCGCTCTCATGGAGAGTTTCCACCATGCGCATCAGGGACTCAGTGCTCAGCGCGCGTCCAAGGCGTTCACTCCTTCCACCGTGGCGGATGGAGTCCATTAACGCTGCGCGCACATGCTCCTGCAGGTCCAGCAAGACCCGATAAAGATCACGCCCCTCACCGGCCAGCTCATCCACAATGCCCACAATGCGCGCGTAGTCGGCATGCGCCATTGCCTTGGCCAGTTCCTCGATGCGCACAGCGGATGCCAGCCCATACACATCCAAAACGTCTTGTTCGGTGATGGAGTCGCCGCAGAAGGAAATCATCTGGTCCAGGATGCTCTGTGCGTCACGCATCCCGCCATTGGCGAGACGCGCAATTGCAGCAAGGGCGCTGTCGTCCACAATGATGCCTTCTGACTTGGAAATTTCGCTAAGCCGCTGTGCGATCAGCTTGTCGTCGATGGGGCGGAACTCGAATCGTTGACAGCGTGAAACGATGGTGGGCAGAACCTTGTTTGCTTCGGTTGTGGCGAAAATGAACTTCACGTGTCTGGGCGGTTCCTCGAGCGTTTTGAGAAGCGCATTGAACGCCGCTTGGGAGAGCATGTGCACCTCGTCGATGATATAGATCTTAAACGTGCACTGTGCAGGCGCATATTGGCAGTCCTCACGCAGGTCGCGCACTTGCTCCACAGAGTTGTTTGAGGCCCCGTCGATCTCGATCACGTCCATGCAGTTCCCAGCCATAATTGCCTTGGCCGTGTCTGTGGAATCATCTGGATGTACGTTGGGTCCTCCCTCTGCATTCAGAGCTTTGGCGAAAATGCGCGCCGTGCTGGTCTTTCCAGTCCCACGAGGACCCACAAATAGATAGGCGTGCGCGATTCGGTTGCGTTCGATCGCATTCTTCAGTGTGCGCACAATATGCTCCTGCCCAACAATCTCATCAAACTGCCTGGGGCGCCACCTGCGCGCGATCACCTGGTACGCTTCGCTCATACTCTACACGATAGCCAAGCTTGCTCCCTTATGAAGGAAAAACGCTCCCTATGCTGATCTTCAGGTTTTTCTCTTTGCCCTTCAGCTTCTTGAGGGTGCAATAGGCAAGTATGGTTCAGTCCCACAGCGCTCGTTGCTGGGTAGAGATCGACCTTGGCCGCCTTGAGCGAAACCTTAAGCGGATTCGGGCCGCACTGCCCGCCCATATTCGTTATGTCGCTGTCGTAAAGGCAGACGCCTATGGGCACGGCCTGGCGGCAACTGTTTCTCGGCTCATGCGCAGCGGGGTTGACGCCTTTGCCGTGGCGAACCTCCAGGAAGCCTCTCACATTACGGAGATCGGAGCGGGCTGGCCTATTCTTGTCCTTGGTCCAATTCTTCCGGCAGAGGATCCTCGGTTGGCGGAGATGAGAAGTGTCATTCCTGCGGTTTCCAGCGATGAGGAGATTCGGCGTTTTTCAGAACTGGCCCAGCGCATTGGCAAGCCGCTATCCGTGCATCTCAAGATCGATACGGGGATGGGCCGATCTGGCGTGTGGCACGAGCAGGCGTCTACGCTTTACCGGGCGATTATCGGGTCACCTCATCTTCGCCTGGCCGGTGTTTTCACCCACTTCTCCAGCGCAGATTCCGACCCGGACTATACGCGAAAGCAGAGGGACCTTTTTCTCACTTGCCTGAAGTCTCTCCCAGACCTACCCCCGAATTTGCTGATCCATGCCGACAACAGCGCTGGCCTGGAAAGCTTTCCACACGGTGGTCCGTTCAATGGGGTCCGCGTTGGCCTGCTGCAATTTGGCGTCCTGCCATACCCGGGATCGTTGCTGGCAGACGTGCATGCCGAGCCCGTTCTCAGCTTTCACACCCGCGTAGCGCTCGTAAAGGCTTTGCCCAAAGGGACGTCCATCAGCTACAATCGTACATGCATCCTTCAACGCGACACCCGCACTGCCGTCCTTTCCTGCGGTTACGGCGACGGTATTTCCACCGCTGCCAGCAATCGGGGCCAAGTGCTTATCCGTGGAATGCGGTGTCCAATTCTTGGCCGGGTGACGATGGACCAGATCGTCGTTGATGTTTCCGACCTGGAGCAGGTCGAGCCCGGTGACATCGCCACCCTAATCGGCGCCCAGGGGGCCGAGCGCATATCCATTCAGGAGTTCTGCCAATGGTCAGGCCAGATTCCCTGGGAAACATTCACTTCCATAACAAAAAGAGTTCAAAGGTTTTATACTGCAGATACCGCTGTATAATCATGCCGGCGCAGTAGATTTGTCTCTCCCACCTTAAGCAAGTTTCAGATGGAGTATCCGTATCGCCATACAAAGATCGTCGCCACGATTGGTCCTGCTACTGAGAGCGAGGAGCAGCTTTGCAAGCTCGTGCGCGCCGGCGTAGATGTGTTCAGGCTAAATATGGCCCACGCTTCACACGAGTGGACCCGTAGCGTTGTGCGGCGCATTCGTGCGGTCTGCGAGAGGGAGGGGCGCCACGTCGCACTGATGATGGATGTGAAGGGCCCTGAGATTCGCACAGGGGACCTGCCCACGCCACTCCAACTTTCCCGCGATGACGAGATCGACTTTTACACCAGCCGGGAGAAGCTGGAGGCGCGTGAGGACAAGGTTGTACCGGCTGTGACGGTCAATTATCCCGGCTTTGTAAGGGATGTGGATGTCGGTTCGTCGGTTCTAGTCGATAGCGGCCTTATTCGTATGCGCGTTGTCGCGAAGGGACCGGATCACGTTCGTTGTTCTGTGCGTACTCCCGGCCCTCTAGGCAATCGCAGGCACATCAACCTGCCCGGGGTCCACGTCCGTCTGCCGTCTCTCACCACGAAGGACAAGCAGGATCTCAAGATTGGCATTGAGGAGGATGTAGAGATTTTTGCCCTGAGCTTTGTTCGTGAGCCGGAAGACCTGGATATCCTGCGCCGCTTTATCAGCGAGCAGGGGTCCCGCGCCCGGATCATCGCCAAGGTGGAGGATCAAAGCGGGGTACGTAACCTCGAGGACATCATCAAGGCCAGCGATGGGCTGATGGTGGCCCGCGGAGACCTGGGCATCGAGGTGCCTTACGAAGACCTTCCCCTCCTGCAGCGCCGCTCCGTCGAGTTGTGCCGGCGTATGGGTAAGCCCGTTATCATCGCTACGCACATGCTTGAAAGCATGATTGGCAGTCCCATGCCTACGCGTGCTGAGATTACGGATGTCTCCAACGCTGTCTTCGAACAGGCAGACTGCGTCATGCTATCCGGCGAGACTTCCGTAGGCCTTTATCCCGAGGAGTGCGTCGACGTGCTCAATCGCATTATCTCAAAGATCGAACTAAGCGAGGGCCCGCTCTACACTGACGACATACTCCTGCGCACGCCAAAGGCGAAAATGCTGCGCAGCGCTGTCATCCTCAGCTCCCAGATCGAGGGTTCGGCGATCATGGTCTTTACTCGCAGCGGTTTCCTCGCGCAGATCCTCAGTGCGCTCCGCCCCCGCCACAGCCCTATCTACGCGTTTACAGACGTGAAACAGTCCTTTGCCCAGATGCTCATGTTCTGGGGCGTCGAACCGTTCCTCATCGAGCTTGAACCAGACCCCGAGCAGACGATCCGCAAGGCCCTGTGCAAGCTCAAGGAAGGGGGCTGGACCAAGCCCGGACAACACGTCGTTACGATTACCAACATCCTCGTTGGCGAGCGCATCATAGACAGTATTCAGATCCGCGTTGTCGAATGAGTAGCCCTAACGAAGCAAACCACGACACTCAACCCCTGCACGACCTGCATGGGCAATGGTCGGTCGCTGAAACCGAGGAGCACTTTCGCATCAACCTGGCGGCTGCCCGGGATAGGATCGAAGCGGCTTGCGCCCGGGCTGGTCGCAATCCCGATAGCGTCCGTTTATTGCCTGTGAGCAAGACGGTGGACGAGGCTCGCCTGCGGCAGGCATACGCCGCCGGATGTCGCTATTTTGGCGAGAACAAGGTACAGGAAGCATACGCCAAGTGGGAGGCCATGGGTGATCTGCCAGATCTCAAATGGTCAATCATTGGGCACTTGCAGACAAACAAGACCAAGCTTGTAGCCCGCTTTGCCACCGAGTTTCAGGCCCTCGACAGTCTCCGCGTTGCTGAAGCGCTTGACCGCCGCCTGCAAAGCGAGGGTAGGGCGCTCGATGTGTTTGTGCAGGTTAACACGTCCGGCGAAGCCAGTAAGTTTGGGCTGCATCCGGATGAGACCGCTACGTTTCTGCGCGAACTTCCAGTCTACAGCAGTCTTCGCGTTCGTGGGCTGATGACGCTTGCCATCTTCTCGGCCGAAGCTGACCGGGTACGAGAGTGCTTTGTCCTGTTGCGCACCCTGCGAGACCGGCTGCAGCAAGACGCGCCTTCAGGCTGCGATCTCACTGAGCTCTCCATGGGAATGTCCGGAGATTTCGAGATCGCGATTGAAGAAGGCGCTACAGTCGTCCGCGTCGGCCAGGCAATTTTCGGCGCCCGCACAACCCCGGACTCTCACTACTGGCCCAAGCAGCCATCCCAGCAATAGAGCAGGGGCGTCGCCGTTTCCACTGTGCAGCGGCGACGTCTACGCCTTGAACGCCTCTTCCAACAACGCCGCCTGTTCGATCTTGTGCCGGGCCAGTGAGCCTACTGCGGGGCTGGCGCTTGCTTCGCGGCCTGCGTAAGCGGGACGCTTGCCGGCTGCTTCTTCGAGCCGGGGCGCAATGAATGACCAGGAGCCCATGTTTTGGGGTTCTTCCTGGCACCAAACAATCTTGGCGTCCCGGTATTGGGCCAGAATGTTCTTCAAGCGCTCTTCTTCGAGAGGGTAGAGTTGCTCCACGCGAACAATTGCGGTGTTGGTGATCCCCTGGTTCTGACGATAGTCTTCCAGGTCATAGTAAACCTTCCCGGAACACAGGATCACGCGCTCCACCTCCTTGGGCTGGCTCTGATCGTCGATGATCGTTTGGAAATCTCCCTGAGTGAAATCGGCGATCTTGCTTACACACGCTTTGTGGCGCAGCAAGCTCTTGGGGGCCATGATCACCAGCGGCTTCCGGAAGTCACGCCGCATCTGACGGCGGAGCACATGGAAGTATTGCGCCGGCGTGGTCATGTTGCACACCTGGATGTTGTCCTCGGCGCAGAGTTGCAGGAATCGCTCGAGACGCGCACTAGAGTGTTCCGGGCCCTGGCCTTCATAACCGTGTGGCAGAAGCAAGACCAGCCCACTGATTCGCTGCCACTTCGATTCACTCGAAGAGAGGAATTGGTCGATAATCACCTGTGCGCCGTTGGCGAAGTCGCCGAACTGGGCCTCCCACATGCACAACATCTGAGGGTAATCCAGGCTGTAGCCATAGTCGAAGCCCAGCACCGCCGCTTCAGAAAGCAGAGAGTTGTGCACGCAGATCATCGCATGGCGGTCCTTCATGTGCATCAGCGGCATGAAACTCTCGCGCGACTCGATGTCGTAGAGCACAGCGTGACGCTGCGAAAATGTTCCGCGGGCGCTATCCTGTCCCGAGAGTCGAACCGGCGTGCCTTCGAGCATCAAGGTTCCCCAAGCCAAGCTTTCCGCAAAGGCCCAATCTACGCCGGTATCCTCTTCAAAAGCCTTCCACTTTGTGTCGAGCTGCCGCTTGATCTTCGGGTTGACCCGGAAATGCTCCGGCACGGTCGTCAATGCTCGCGCTACGTGCGTCAGGCGCTCTTGGTCGACTGCTGTCTGAACAGGAGCAAAAGAGTAGGGCGGCTGATAAATGGCAGTCGAACCATGGAAGCGGCCACGGCGGCGCTTGCCTGCCTTCTCGGCCTCCTTTTGGCGGTGGAATGCTTCCTCCAGGCGTGAGCTGTAACTCTCGTGCATCCCTTTAACCTCGTCTTCGCTGACAACGCCTTCCGCGATCAGTCGCTTGCCGTAGCTCTCGCTCACCGGCGGGTGTGTGCTGATCTGCTTGTAGAGGGTTGGCTGCGTAAACGCTGGCTCGTCTGTCTCGTTATGACCGTGGCGACGGTAGCAGTACATATCCACCACAACATCGCTTGAAAACTCCTGCCGGTAGCGCAGGGCCAGTTCCATCGCCCAGATAACAGCAATTGGATCGTCGCCATTAACGTGGAAGATCGGCGCTTCGATCATCTTCGCCACGTCGGTGCAGTAACGGCTCGAGCGGGCTTCTGATGGGTCGGTGGTGAAACCAATCTGGTTGTTCACCACGAAATGGATCGTTCCACCAGTCGTATAGCCCTTTAATTGTGAAAAGTTCAGCACCTCGGCCACGATCCCCTGACCGGCAAAAGCTGCATCGCCATGGATCAACAGCGGGAGCACCCGCTTGCGCTCAAAGTCGCCAAGAATGCGCTGTCTTGCGCGCACCCGGCCTTCTACGACGGGATTGACCGCCTCCAGGTGGCTGGGGTTGGCAGCAAGTTGCAGGATGATCGATTGCCCCTTTGAGTTCCGGGCGATTGAGTCAAAGCCAAGGTGGTATTTGACGTCGCCATCACCGTGTATCGTATCGGGGATGTAGTTCTCGCTGAATTCGTGGAAAATGTATTCGTAAGACTTTCCGAGAATATTGGCCAAGACGTTGAGCCGTCCACGGTGGGCCATGCCCATCACCACTTCTTCAACGCCGTTGTCAGGACCCAGTTCGCAGATTGTGTCCAGCGCAGCGATCATCGTTTCGCCCCCTTCGAGTCCAAAACGCTTTTGGCCCACGTAGCGGGTGTGCAAAAACTTCTCGAAGCCCTCCGCATGGATAATCTTCTCCAGGGCGCGCTTTTTCCGCTCCTCTGGAAGATTGGGCAAGCCGGCTACCGGCTCCAGTTCTGCCTGTAACCAACGTCGTCGCGGCGTTTCCTGAATGTGCAGGTACTCAACCCCAATCGTTCCACAGTAAGTGCGCTTCAGGCGCTCGAGCAGCTCGCGCACGCTCATCTGGCGACCGCCGAGGTAATTGCCGGTATCGAAAACCTGATCCAGGTCGCTTTCTTCGAAGCCCAGGCGCGACAGGGTCAACCGCGGGTTTTCAGGAGCGTGCTGGAACAAAGGGTTGATCTTTGCCTGCGTGTGCCCCACCGAACGAAATGCGTAAATCGCACCCGTAAACCTGGCCTGCTTGGCGGCATAGCGGGCAATATCGGAGTCACTGGCTGGCGCGGCTGCTGCGCCATCGCTGGAGCCGTTCATTCCACGGGCAAGCTCAAAGCCTTCGAAGAAGGCCTTCCAGGACGGATCCAAAGAATCAGGATCGCGCATCCACTGCGCATAATATTCGTCCAGCACATCCGCGTTCCAGCGCGTCGCAAAGCTCGGATTTCTCATCGCAAAAGTCTGTCCTGCAGGGCCAAGTAGCAGCTAAAAAATAAACGGTTGAGCATACTTTGCCCCGGGTTGATTACAAGCTTGGACTTGCAAGCATGCCCACCTTGTTCCTTTCCTATCGGATATAATGAGCGTGGATGAACTAGAGAAGCACCTGACGTTCTTGGTGGAGCGCTCTCCCAGCGCCCAAACTTCGGATATTGTGGCGGCAATCGCGGAGCTTGACGCCATTGCGCGCGAGCACGCAAATCAGCTGCACCCGCGTCTCCTGCATTTCCTCCAAGGGCGCAGCTACCAGAAAGCGCTGGCGCTTGTTCGTGGAGAGCGGCCACAGGCGGGACCCTGCCGCGGAAAGTAACGCATATGGCAAAGAAACGGATCGATACGGATGGTGGCGCTGATTTTGGGCAGAACCCGTTTGGCGGACTTGCAGATTTGGAACTTCCCCAGAAGACGACGCCCGCACAGCCGGAGGCGAGACAATCATCAAGGAAGCAAGAGGCGCCCAAATCCTACCGATTTGAAGTTCGTCGTGAACGCGCCGGTCGCGGCGGCAAGACAGTAACCTTGATTCGGCCCCTCGAGCCGGTCCCGAGCAATTTGCTGCTCGATCTGGTTCAGGATTTTAAGACCCGCATTGGCGCTGGCGGCCGTTTCGACAACGGCTTGATTGAAATGCAGGGCGACCATGTCTCGAAGCTCGTGGATGCGCTGAAGCAGCGAGGACATAGTGCCCATGCCGGCAATTGACCGGTCCGTTTTTCGATTCCTCAACCATTTGGCTTCATCGGCCCTTTCAGGATTTGTACGCAGAGTCGTAACAGGTTGAGCGGTTTTACCGGCTTCCCCATGTGAGCCTGGAAGCCGGCTTCGATAGCGCGTTGCTTGTCCTGGGGCCGTGCAAAGGCTGTTAGTGCAATGGCTGGCGCAGCGCCACCGAGTCGGGCCGGTAATCTTCGTACTTCACGCATGAACCCATAGCCATCCATTCCGGGCATGCCTATGTCGCTGACAATTAAGTCAGGAGTCTCTTCCCGAATCAGGTCCATTCCCTCTGTGGCGCTTGCCGCAGCCCTTACCCTGGCGCCGGCCTCGATCAAGATTCTTTGGATCATTTCGCGGGAGTCCGCCTCATCTTCGACGATCAGGATGTTGCGCCCCTTTAAGGCGCCGTTGACTCCCGTGTCTTCAACCTCAGGCAGCGTAGTCTCGACAGCCAAAGGCTCGTGCAGCGTGGGCAAGAGGACGCGAAACGTCGCGCCTTTTCCCGGGCCATCGCTGTGGGCCTCGATTGTGCCCTCATGAATCTCCACAAGGCTCTTGGTGATCGTCAGTCCGAGGCCGAGCCCTCCGGATTTCCGCACAGTCGAGGAGTCCGCCTGCCGGAACCGGTCGAACACATGCTCAAGAAACTCCTGCCCAATCCCTTCGCCCTCGTCGCGCACGATCACCTCCACCTGATCGCCAGACCATTGCACAGAAATTTCAGCTGTTCCGCCTTTGTTGGAGAACTTGATCGCATTACTCAACAGGTTCCAGATGATCTGCTGAAGCCGGTGGGCGTCGCCCTTGATAGGGGGGAGATCTGGCGCGATGCGCGTCTCTACCTTCACGTTCCGGTTACGCGCCATTGGCTCAAGCGCTTCAACAGTTGTCCTAACAACCTTTGCCAGGTCTGTAGGCGCCAGCTCGATTCTTAGCTTTCCGGATACGATCCGGTTCATGTCCAGCAGATCGGCAATCAACTTGGACTGTGCCTGCGCATTTCGTTCGATTACGTCGAGGCCATTTCTGACATCTTCCTCGCCCAGGCCGCCGTTTTTCAGCAGATCCGCCCACCCTACGATCGCCGTCATGGGTGTGCGCAGCTCATGAGATAGGGTGGCGAGGAACTCGTCCTTCATCCGGCCGATGCGTTCCGCCTCGCTTCGCGCCTCTCGTTCGGCATCCAGTAGGCGCTCGCGTTCACGTTGAATGCGCCGCTGCATCAGGACCAGCCCTGCGAGCAGCATGCTGGTAATCGTGCCTATCGAGAATGCGGCGGGCACAAGCCTGCGATCAGAAACCCCCTCCATCGCCGCCGTCGATTCAAGATGAATCGTCCACTCCCGCCCTGCGACGGTGATCTGCCGGGTGGCGGTCATCTGGGGTTTGAAAGTAGAGCGTTGGTGGGCCTTGTAGAGTAACGTGTCGGAGGAGGTCTCCCCGTCATGAATCTCGAATGAGACCCGCGGCATCTCGCCGCTGAAGATTCCGTGCAAAAGGTCCTCGGCCCGAAACGGTGCGTAAACATATCCGAACAGATCGGCTTCGTCCCTGTCCGATCCCGCGCGGGAACGGTGATAGACGGGCACATAAATCAAAAACCCTGGCTGTACGTCTTCATGGATTTCCTGCACGAGGATCACCCTCCCCGAGGCGGCCGGTTCGCCGCTGGCTGCCGCTCGCTGCATTGCCTCCCGTCGCACAGGGTCTGTAAACATATCGTAGCCGATTGCAGCCCTGTTTCGATCATCCAGCGGCTCGAGGTAGACGATTGTGTGATATGCCTCCCGCTCATCCTCGGGCCAAACCCTGAATCCCGGGAAGCGGTCTTGCTGGCGAAGTTCAAATGCATCTACCTCACTCGGCGCCAGTTTCACTGTGAGGCCGTAGCCCTGAATTCCGGGGTATTTTTGTCCTAGTTTAAGCCTTTCGAAGAAGGATCTGAATTCGGCCTCCGTCAGGTTTGGGTTTGCCGCCACATACGCTGCGCCCGCTCTAAGCATGGCTACATATGTCTCAATGCGCGTCTCGATGTTGCTTATGGTTTGAACAACGCTGCTTCGAAAAAGCGCTTCATCGCGCGCCCGCACAGTCCGGGACAGCACCAGGGAAAACACCGTGGTGGTTGCCAGCCCGGCAAGGAGAACGATCCAGGGCAAGAGGAGAGGGCGTAGAAATGTGATTCTCTTTTGTCGTGCCGTCATTACGGGCTGAATGCCATCGGGCTGTAGCGCAGTCGGCAGATGCTCTCGCCTGCAATCGCTGCAGCAACTCCGCGCCTTGTCAGCCGCGGGTTATTCATGATGAGGGTTTCCTGCATTTTAGCCAATAGTTGTTGCCAATTTCAAGGGATGCAACTACGCGAATCCGTTTAGCCGGTTTCCCGGCAGCCGTGGCGGCCTGCTTGATCGACGATGTAAGATAAACCAGGTTCTTGCGGTCATTTGTAGGCAAAGGCGTTTCCCTCCAAGCAAATGCAAATCGACGTTAGCAACCGCAGCGCTTGCCTGAGCGTTGGCGAGTTCGCCCAATTCCGCTCGGGACCCCGCGAAGGCGGTTTCTCCCGTAGCGGCCGGTGGCGCACGGAAGCAGGTCAGCGGTGGCACAAGGAGCTGCAATCACAGGCCGAGCAGGAGCATGAGCAAACCGGCGCGCCGTTGCCTGTTTTTGAGAAGGTTATCCGAGCGGTGATTCCATGCCAGAACTGGAGGATCGAACTTCAGGGGCGAATTGACCAAGTCGTCAATAATGGATCGTCGCTGGTCTTTCGCGAGGTGAAATCTGTGCAACGCCCGCTGCCGGAGGAAGAGGACCAGCTGCACCGAGACTATCCGGAGTATTTCGCACAGGCTGCAACCTATCAGGTCATGGCTGGGAGCTTGTCCGAATATGAGGGAATGGCGGTTTCCGCAGAGCTTGTTTTCGTGGATATTGGCAGCGGCGTCGTTCAAAAAGTCCCGTTACGGGAAGAGGCAGAAGACATATTTCAGCAGCAGCTCGATCTGCTGGTGGCCTTTCTTAACGCGCGGCTTGAGTCGAAAGACCGGATTGCCGATGCAGATTTCCGGCTGCCGTTTTCGGATCTGCGGCCCGGCCAGGAGTCTGCCGCGGAGGCATTGGCGCGCACGTCCCGGCAAGCTCGCGTTATACTTTTTGAGGCGCCGACTGGGTTTGGTAAAACGGGGTTTGCCCTACACTTTGCCCTGGGGCGGTTGCAGGAAGGAGAAATCGAGAGGGTCATCTATCTCACAGGAAAGAGTACCGGGCAGGTGCAGGTTACAACCGAACTCGACCGTAATTGGGGCCGTTCAATCCGCTACCACCAAATGCGCAGCAAGCTCGAGCACGCCATAGATAGCCCTATGCATTCATGTTTGGGATATGGCGCCAGCTGTCGGGCAAACATATCGGAGCGCTGGGCCCAGGCTGCGCTTGATCCCGCAAAACTGATAGAACAAGGCCCTCTCACTCTTGACCGGGCGAAGGCTATAGGCGAGGAGACAGGAATCTGCCCGTTCGAGATCAGCCGTTCCGTACTGCCCTTTGTTGAAGTGTGGATAGGCGACTACAACTACATCTTCCACCCTCGATCAAGCGGGGTTTTCCTGAACCAGCCGGCCTTTGATCCCGCGCGCACGCTGGTCCTTATCGATGAGGCGCACAACCTTCCGGGGAGGGTTGCGGACGCATGGAGCGGGGCTGTTCACGCGTCCCGCCTGCGTGAACTGTCAGTAGAACTAACGTTTTGCGGCGCAGCTTCCTCCTTGCGCCGTGCTCTGGATTCGGTTCTTTCTTTTGTCGATTCCCTTGCACCCTCGGAAGCTCTCGACATGCAGCAGCACTACGAGCTGCGCGATCTCCTCGAAACGTATTATAACGAGCTGCAATGCACGCCGCTGAATTTCGACATTATTCAGGGAAGCGCCATCGAATCGCTGTGGGAACTGGCAGACCTCCTCTACACGCTCGATCATGAACATCTCGAGGTCCTTCTGTGGAGTCCAGAGCCGTCCGTGCTGAATGTAACTTGTCACGATGCGTCATGGGAGATTGCGCGGCTTCTGCGACAATTCCAGCAATCCGTCCTCATGTCCGCCACCCTATCTCCTGTAGATGTTTTCGTACGCAGTTGCGGGCTAGAGGAAGGCGAAGTAGCGCGTGCAAGTTTCGCAGCCCCATGGCGCGAGAATGTTTACGATGTGGCGGTCGATGCTAGAGTCGACACCACTTTCAGGAAACGTAGTTATTACTATGGTCAGACTGCAGACGCGATCGCTGCACTCGCTAATCAGTCCAGCCTGCCAGTCGTGGCTTTCTTTCCGTCCTACAAGTATGCAGAGATCGTCGCTAACGAGCTTTCGGAACGCAGCCCCGGTCTCATGCTTCAGGTGCAGCCGCGTGGTCTCAATCTGGCTGATCAGCGAGCCTTCATCGAGGAAGCCCTGATTGGCGCCCATATCATTTTCCTGGTGCTTGGCAGCGGTTTCGCAGAAGGGATCGACGCACTGGGCGGCCGCATATTCGGAGCGATTATCGTAGGACCGGCTTTGCCAGAGGTAGACGCTGTTCAGGCTGCCCGCCTGCGACAACGCGACCATCTCTCAAGCGCTGAGGCCTTTCGAGAGGTCTATGCTGTCCCGGGGATGCGCAAGATCAATCAGGCTCTGGGACGGTTGGTCCGAGCGCCGGGGCAGAGCGCTCGAGTCTTGCTTCATTGCCGACGTTTTGCCCAAGATGGGTATCAGGAGTTGCTGGATCCGCACTTCAGGCCCGGGGCGGTAATTCGATCCGACGCCGACTTCGAAAAGTGGCTATATAAGGACGATTGAGCAGCGAATTCTTGCTCTCCGGCTCTCAATTCCCACGATCCTTTGCTTTCCAATGTATCCTCTCGGCCACACCATCAATGGCAGTCCTCATAGTGTCTGCGTCAGCCTTCCAACAATGGCCGATGTCATCGGCTACGAAGAGAAGCGCCCGGAGGTTATCTCCATGATGCGATCGGGCTATCCGCGCTTTGTCTCGCATGAGTTGGTGGAGAAGCTCGCGCGGGTGCTAGAGGAAGAATACGCCCTGGCCCCTCGAAAGCTTTTACTCACGGCTTCTGCAAAGAGCGCCCATGATCTTTTGGCTTGGGTGGGTTCTGCGGCTGAATTGTTTGATGGCGGGGGCTATCACGGTGTTACAGTTCTTGCCGAAGACTCGGAGGCTTTGATCAGGGGACGGAAGTTTCTCCAGCACACGGGAGTAGGAATTTCGTCCCGTGAGGCGGAGGATGGGCTGGGGCAGGGAAACACGCCAGAGCCTTCGCTGCCGCGCGATCCTGAGAACAGGATACGCCAACAGCTAGCAGAGCTCTATCGCGCAGGTAGTCCAGAGGATATTTTCCTGACTCGCGGCGGCATGAACGCGTTCTATGCCGGCTTTCTGGCTCTGCGAGATTTGCAGGCTGCGGCTGGGCGCATCCACTGGGTGCAGTTGGGGTGGTTGTATGTCGATACGGCCTGCATCCTGGAGAAGATGCTTCCTCCCGGGGGAAGGATTATTTGCTGGTACGACGTGAAGGATCTCGAGGGCCTCAAGAAGGTGGTCGACGAGCTCGGAGACACCGTTGCAGGGATCGTAACCGAGACCCCCACAAATCCGCTCATGCAGACATGCGATCTGCCTGCTTTGCATGAGTTTGCGCGTGAACGGGGCATCGGGTTGATGCTCGACCCCACAATGGTGAGCCCGCACAACGTCAATATTCTCCCCTATAGCGACGTTCATATCAATTCGCTGACCAAGTACGCCGGCAATCAAGGTGACGTATTGGTGGGAGCGCTTGCGCTAAACCAGGAATCTCCCTTCTACGCTGGACTGAGGGCGGCTGTGCCTCATCTGGTGGAGCGCCCTTGCAATCGCGACCTCGCCCGGCTGGCTTACCAGATGCAGGACTACAGCTCGTTTGTTCATCAAGCCAATGCTAACACGCACGAGGTCGTCCGCTTCCTGAAGGCCCACCCAAACGTGGACCGTGTGTGGTGGGCGCTCCAGGATAGCTGCGCAGAGAATTTTCAGAAGATCGCGCATAAGGATGGCGGGCCAGGATGCATCGTTTCCTTCACCACCCATACGCCCCTGGATCGCTTTTATGACCGGGTGCAATTGGCCAAGTCGCCTAGCTTCGGCACTGCATTCACGATGCTATGCCCGTTCATGTTCATGGCGCACTACGACTTGGCCAGCACTAGGGAGGGACGCCAGAAGCTGATCGAGATCGGCCTGCATCCGGACCTGATTCGAGTCTCCGTGGGAGCAGAGCCCGCCAGCGAGATCATTGCTGCGCTGGACGCGGCGCTACGCTGACCTTTCCCGGAAGAGGGACGTTGTCGGGCGCGGCCTTCTTGCGGCTTGCGCTGACCGCAGCCGTTGCCCCAATGATGGTCAGTGTGATTCCCGCAACTTTTACCAGTGGAAAGGCTTCCCCGAGAAGTGTCGCCGAGAGTAGGAAGGTGATGCCCACGCCCACGAAGCTGAGCATTCCACACGCGTGCCCACCCAGTGTGTTGATGGCGTATCCCATCAGGTAGGTGGGGATAACAGTACAGAAGATCGCCAGAGTTGCTCCGATGACATTGAGTTCAAGCGATCTTCCAGGAAAGGACACTCCCGTAGTGACAACGTAGTGGGTGATTACAGCTGTAGCGCCGGAGATCATGGCGAAAGAAGTGAATCGACGACTGCCGATGCGCTTCATCGTCTTCTCGCCGGCTACCACGAAGACCGCGAAAGCAAGAGCGGCGGCGGCCACAAGCGCAGCTCCCAGTATGGGATCGCTGCCGGGAGCGCTCAGCGATATCTCCTCCCGCAACATCAGAAGGATGCCTGCATACCCGATTATGGAGCCAATAATCGCCTTTCGTGTGATGGCCCGGCCTAGGAAAGTGGCGCTGAGCAAGAGCACAAAGGTTGGGTATAGTTGCTGGATCATTCTCTCCAATGAAGGGCTGATGTATCGTATGGCCTCAAAGTCCAGCAGACTCGCCGCATAGTAGCCGAGCAATCCGATGCCCATTGAGACTGCTGCATCGCGCGGCGCAAGCTTCCCGCCCTTGCGCATCGAATCGAAGATCAATACCGCCATATAGACAGGGAGGGCCCAAAGCATCCGAAGCGCCAAGAGGGCGATAGGCGAGATGTCATGCTCATAGGCCGCCTTGATCAGCAGCACCTTTGAGCAAAACAGCGTTGCGCCCACTACCGCGGCCAACACTCCGATCATAGTTTTTTGCTTCGGATTCATATTTGAGAAAAAAAAGAACCCGCTCCTTTTCGGGAGCGGGTTCCAAGTGTCGAAAACCTTGTTGTGCAGGTTAGCCCGTAGTCCGCTCCGTACATGCTGCGCCAAACCACCAAAGGATGGTTTCTGCGAGAAATGCGGTGCGGCTGGTGCTCATTGCTGCCGTCAATTTACGACCAACGGGTCGCAATTCAACTGTTTTCGCTTTTGAAGCTTCAAATACAGAAGGATGCCTTCGGACTTCGGCATACCGAAGTAGGTTAGGCTTTGCCGCCAAATGTGACGTAGTCGTCCAGGTCCAGCAGATCGAACCACGAGCTTACGTCTGTACGCGCCGGGGCGGCCTTCTTGTGCAGCTCATTAAAAAACGCCCGTGTCTCCACGTCAGTTGGCGCCCTTTGCTCTTCCAGTGCAGACCAGGCTGCGATTTCGGCCGGGGAGTGTTTGTTGCCGTTCTCCCGGATCCACTGAAGGATTTCTCCATCTCCCTTGCCTGCGGCAAGCTGTTCCTTCAGTGCATCGCCGGAGACGCCAATGAAATCCAGGAGCCGCTTATCCAATGGACAGTCGTAGTTATACTCGCCGTTCTTGCCCGCGAGCGAGGCGCGTCCCTTGTCCAGGCATCGCGCAAGCAATACATAACCACCGATGCGCACACGCGGGCTACGTGGCGCACGCTGCGTCAAATCAAGATAAGAACTCATACGAGTCCATACTAGCTCCTATTCCGACAATGTCCAGACCCCGCCCTTTGGTCTCGCACCCGCCGGATCCTTGAGAAAAAGTACAAAAAAAGAGGCGTCTCTGCTCTCAAAGAGACGCCTCAAGTTCCGCATTAGGAGCGGAACAATTGCTTCAACCTGCAAAGCTCTTCCTGGCGCCACATTCGAGATGACGCATCTGATGGTCTTCCCTCAGCATACATGAATGAGGGCCCCAGAAACATCCGCTCAAACACACAATTATCCCTTGAATAACTACGTAATGATTGGGCGGTAAGGGCGTATTTGTGCGGTTGCGTTCATGGATCAATCCACGAACCCCTGTTCAAGCAGATAGTTGGAAACGTCGGACAGGCTGTTGAGAATCGCGTCTGCGACACCCTCTACACGGTCATCCGGGGCTATTAAGTCCGGGATCATGATCGCGTGCATGCCAGCCTTGTGAGCCGCCATAAGCCCAGAGGGTGAATCCTCGAGGGCGACGCAGTTGCCGGGGTCGACCTGAAGACGCCGGGCGCACTCCAGGAATATGTCTGGCGCAGGTTTTCCGTGGGCGACTTCATTACCGGTTACGATGACATCGAAATGATCAATCAGGCCACAACTGCTCAACTTGTCCTCTGCGAGCTCTCTATGCGTTGATGTCGCCACGCCTCGTTTAATTCCGTTTTCAGTAAGGAATTTCAGAAGATCTGTGATGCCCGGTTTGCATGGAGGCGGGGCTTCAGCGATCCGCTTGTGATAGGCGTCATTGGATGCGTGGTAATACTCATCTACCGGGAAGTCAGGCCCCAGGTGCTCGCGAAGGATGCGCTGGCAGTCAGTGCTTCGGCGGCCCACCATATGTAGGTAAATGTTTTCGGGCACGATAAGTCCCTTCTCCCGGGCTACGTCCATCCACGCTTCCCGGCAGAGACGCTCGGTGTCGAGCATGAGTCCATCCATGTCAAAAACAACGGCGGCTATTTTCACGCCCAACAGGCTTGCATGAGCCGGGCGTGGGAGCAAGGGGGGAAAGCAGAGTGAAGGAGCCCGCTCAACGTTAAGGTCTGGATTTCTCCCGGGGCGTTTCAGGTCTTGGATTTAGTGGTCAGTCGTCCGCCTTACGGCCCGTTTTCTGGGTTCCCACAAAGATGCTTACACCTGCATCCTGACCGGCCAGCAGCTTCTTGGCGCGCCGTAGGGCCAGAGCGGTGGGCATTGTGGGATTCTCCAGGTTGTCCGGAAAAATATTATCCTCGCCAAGAACTTCCAGAAGACCCGAGCGGCGGATGATGCGCATCGCGTCCTCCCGTGCTTCAGAGATCAGGAGTACGCGGCCTGTATCGCGCATATAGTTGATGAGCTCCTCCAAGGCGAGGATGCTGGTTGCGTCCAGATGGTGGGCGTTACGCATCTTCAGGATCACAATCTTGAGGTCCGGGTCCTCGCAGGTGCGTCGCATCTGGTCGCGGAAGATCTCCGTGGCGCCAAAGAACAGCTCACCCTCTACGTGTACGATTGCCACCGTCTGGCGCGGCGCTCCTTCTGCTTTTGGAGCGAGCTGTCCAGACGCATCGGCCCCATATTCCACAAGCTCTGGCACGGAGGCTTTCTTCAGGAACAGAACAATGCTCGTTGTCGCCCCCAGAATGATGGCAAAGTCCAGCCGCAAGAGCAGGGCCGCGACAAACGTTGTGAGAAAGACGATCGCGTCGCTGCGCGTAGATTTGAGCACCACCCTCAAGGAGTGACGGTTGATGAGCGACAGGCCTATTGCGATGACCAGGACGCCAAGTGCGCTTGTGGGGATATACTGAATGAGGCGACCGAACGATAAGGCCGCCACAATTATCAGGAACCCACTGAACATCGAAGAATAGGCCGTAACGCCACCGCTGTTCCAGTTAAGCTGTGAGCGGGTGAGGGAGCCGCTGGCGGGCATCCCGTTTAGGAACGCACAGCCGAGGTTGGCCAGTCCCAGCCCCATCATTTCCTGGCTGGTATTTAACCTCTCTCCTGCACGTGCGGCCAGGCTCTTGCCGATAGACGACGCCTCCAAGGTTGAGAGAAATGCGATCACCAGCGCTACTTGGGCCAGTAGCCCTGCCCATTCGAGGTTGAGCGGAGGAACCGTGATAGACCATTCCTCCATCGTAACTGCGCGCAACTGCTCAATCTGGCCATAGTCCTGGAGAAAGCCGCTTCGTAGAGTTGCAAGGTTTAGAGCGTGTCCCAGTACCGAGGCCAATACCAGGGTGATTGCTACATTGGGCATGGCGGGGAAGCGCCGCCGCAGGATGAGATATGTCAGCGCCGTTGATCCGCTCAGTATCAAGGTCGGCAGGTGCGAGTGTGGCGCATTCTTTATCGTGAGCCACAACACCGACATGAACGTGGACCCGGCGGGTATCTCAAAATCGAACCCCATCACCTTCCGGGCCTGATTTACAATGATATAGAGCGCTGCCGCGGTTATGTAACCGGTGATCACGCTCCTGGAAACAAACTGTATCAGGTTGGCGACCTTAAGGAAGGCGCCCAGGATCAGAAACAGACCGGTGAGCAACAGCAGGAGGGGCAATAACATTAGCGCCTGTTGCTCATTTACGCCGATGGAGAGGAACGAGGCGAACAGCAGAACCGCAGTCGCATTGGTTGGGCCCAGGATCACGTATCGCGAGCCCGATAGTATAGGCCCCAGGATTGCAGCCACTGCAGAGCCAAAGATCCCGTACTCAATCGGCAACCCAGCGATCGCCGCATAGGCCATCCCCTGCGGAAACGCCAAAAGCGCCACATTCAATCCTGCCCGCAGGTCGCCCTGCAGCTTCGCCCTTGTGTAACCGCGCGAAACGTTGATCAGCGGAAACAGGTTCAGATGGCTCGCCCGGGAAAACTCGGCGACCGCAAGGACTATGTCGCGGGCGTTCTTCAAATCAGCAACAGCTACTAGTTTGGTTCTCTATAGCTATGATCGGCATCCGCGTTGCCGCAATCGTTTTTGGCGTTTCATTAACGGCGATCACGCATGAGCCCGTTTTGCATCAACCTTTTGCTAAGGATCGCTTATTCATTATCATGCGTTACACTTCTCAATCATTATGAAGCTTATCATCACCATCCTGCGTGTCTTACTGGGCTTGGCCTTGCTTGCCTTCGGTATCAACAAGATCCCCGACATAGGCGGCTTCTTACCCTCTCCAGCTTTTCCTGAGCGCGCTCAGGATGTTATTGGTGGTCTCGCGGTGGGTTATGTTCTGCCATGGATGGTCATGACGGTGGAAATTGTGGTCGGTCTCATGCTTGTCTTTGGGCAATGGGTTCCCTTGGCGTTGTTGCTGCTCGCCCCTCTTAGCGTAAACATCGTCCTTTTTCACCTCACAACCGCCCCCGAGACCGGCCTTGCCGCCTATGTCGTTGCAGGCCTCAATCTCATACTGCTCTTGCTACACTTCCCCGCTTATCGCCCAGTGCTCCAACGAAAGTCGAACTGAGCCCTCTTGAATTTGCAGCCCATTCATTAGACTTTCTTCTTGCGATTCGGTTCTGGATTACGTTTTCTTTTTGCTTGCCGCCGCACTGTTGGAAGGTCTTTGACATAGGCAAGGCCATCTGATGCAGCTGCATCATTCAATAGCCAATCTTTTCCTATCAAAGCGATGATCAACAAAATCGAAGAATACCTGGGAGATAAAGCCAAGGATCTGCTCGGCCACGAGTGTAAGACGATCTCCAAGGACCAACTCCACCTTCCCGGACCCGACTATGTGGACCGTATCTTCGGCCCAACTGACCGCAACCAGCGGGTTTTGAACAACCTTAACTGGATCTTCAATACGGGTCGCCTCTCTGGCACCGGCTACGTCTCCATCCTGCCTGTTGACCAGGGGATCGAGCACAGTGCGGGTGCAAGCTTTGCGAAGAACCCGATCTACTTTGATCCGGAGAACATCGTGAAGCTGGCGATCGAAGGTGGGTGCAACGCCGTTGCCTCCACTTTTGGCGTCCTGGGCATGGTCTCCCGCAAGTACGCCCACAAGATCCCGTTCATTGTAAAGATCAACCATAACGAGCTGCTCACCTACCCGAACAAGTTCGATCAGATCATGTTCGGCACGGTTGAGGAAGCCTTCGACATGGGCGCCGCCGCAATTGGTGCAACGATCTACTTCGGTAGCGACAACGCTTCCCGCCAGATCATCGAGGTCGCGGAAGCGTTCCACCGCGCTCACGAGCTCGGTATGGCCACAATCCTGTGGTGCTACCTGCGCAATAACGAGTTCAAGAAGGACAAGGACTACCACGTTGCTGCCGACCTCACAGCCCAGGCAAACCACCTCGGCGTTACCATCGAGGCCGACATCATCAAGCAAAAGCTTCCTGAGAACAACGGCGGCTTCACTGCTCTGAACATGGGCAACAGCAGCTACGGCAAGATCGACAAGCGCGTTTACACAGAGCTGACCAGCGACCACCCGATTGACCTTACCCGTTACCAAGTTGCCAACTGCTACATGGGCCGCGCGGGGCTGATCAATTCAGGGGGCGCTTCTGGCGCCAACGACTTCGCCGAAGCCGTTGCTACCGCAGTTATCAACAAGCGTGCTGGCGGCATGGGGCTCATCTCTGGCCGTAAAGCATTCCAGCGTCCGATGGACGAAGGCGCCAAGCTCCTTCACGCCATTCAGGACGTTTACTTGGCCAAGGAAGTCACAATCGCCTAGCGCGACCTTCCCAGACCTTTCAAAAGCAAAGCCCCGGTTCATCAAACCGGGGCTTTTTAATTAGCGCGCCCGCCAGGGTCCCTCCCTGAGCTATCGCGATCGACGCTCAAATCGCACGGTGCGATCAAGCGCCGGCACATACACCTCGACCGAATCGGCGTCCCGATGGATTGGTGCGAGAATGATGTAGCTTTCCCCGGCAATCGGATCCAGATTCTCAAGCAGACCAACCCGCATCAATTGCTTTACGGTTACTACTTCTTCGCCAGATTCAATGAAGTACTGATCCGCTGCATTCGAAATTCTCCGCAAGTTGTTCAACACCGTCTTCTCCTGCGAAGTCTTCTGGACTTGCTGGAAAGCGGGAATCGCCATCGCTGAAGCCATCCCTGCAGGGATAGCTATGGCAGCAATTGCGATCGCATCCTGAATGGATGTGTCAGCGTAGTTGATGCTCTGTATGCCGTCTTCGGTTAGGAAGACCACTCCAACCTGGTCGTTATCAAATCGGCCAAAGTAGATATTCAGCATCGCAGACAGGAACGGTCGGCTGGGATCATCCTGCGGAATGTCGGCCAAGGCGCGATCACGCCAGAATTTGAAATAATCCTTTGAGTTGTAGGACAACACCAGGCCTTCTTGGGGCAGCTTCTCAACGACACTGCTATAACCCTGCTTGCTGCCCAGTCTTGGCCCGATGGTTCCAGCTTCAAACTGTTTCAAGCACTCCAGGCTGCTGGTTATATAGAGGCGCCCGTCGCTTTTGGCGACGAACGTTATTGAGAAGTCCGGAATCGCTTCAATATCGGTTTGCACCACTAACATATCTCCAGTCTTCATGATCTGGACTGACTCATCTTGCTGGAGTAGTTCCTTCAGTTCGTAGAGTACCTTCCCGGTATCATCCAGCTGGATCAGATACTCCAGCGACGATCCATCTTCGCTCAGCCGAAGAAATCCAATCATGCGATTGCCGATGGATCCTATAAGCTCGCCAAACGTGACTTGGGCCCCCGGAACGGGCTGGGCCAGCTGCTGTTCCAGGATCTGTTGCCCCATGGGTCCCATTACGGCCGTGGCAATACCCTCTGCGATCGGGATCAATTGCTGTAGATCCAGCTGAGTTTCCATCGCGATCAGCGAATCTGCCGGCGCGAAATCGCCGAGGCTGAACGGCTTGTTTTCTGAGCCATTAAGCTTCAGGAGTCCCTGTAGTCCTCTTGGCGTTAGCAGGAAAATGTCAGAGCGGTAAAAGCCGTCGCGCAGCTCCACGCTCGACGCCATCATACCATCGACAGATGTAAAACCCAGTGCATCGGCGATGGGCACGAGGTTCACCGGCGGGATTTGAGCTTCGGGAAGCGTTGTGGCAAGCACATATAGTAGCTCGCTTAGCTTCTGGGCAAAGTAGTTTGCGGAGCCTTCGACGTCCCAGAGCGTCACAAACTGTGGGTTCTCAGGGACTTTCTCCATCAAGATGGCCATCGGCGTTTCGGAAGCGGTGTGCTGATCCGGTTGCGCCGTCGCGCAGAGTGGAGCGATGGTAAGGATAGTTGCAATAAACCGTTTCATGGGGAAGGCAGTAGCCTGCTTTCCGGGCCTATTGCGGACAAGTCAAAATACTCGCTTATTGCGAATGCGCCGCCTATGGCGACGACTTTACTTGCGGTACCACTCGCCAGATGGGCGTTGCAGCCAAACGCCGCTTGCTGCGCGCTCTGCGATCTGTGCTGCCCGGGTGCGGCCTACCTTTTCCGCGGTACTGCCTGTGGACTTTGCGATTGCTTCGTATACGACTCGGCGGTCGGCGTTCTCTGCATCGATTATTGATTGAACCTCGGCGCCGGCGTTACCACGGGCCTCGAGGAAACCTCGGTTGTTTTCACCAATTGTTCCCTTTAGCTTCGCAGCGTCGATCTGCGGAAGTCGCGCCGCCATGCGCTGCTTTACTTCCGGGCCCTGTGCATGCGCTTCCGGCGCTATCGTCATTCCTCCGATCAGCGCCAGTGCGCAAATGATTATCGAGAGCGTCTTCTTCATAACTTACTGCAGGCCCTCCGAGCCTTCCGAAGGTTTCTCAATTTCCACTGCACGCGACGCAGCATCCAAGTCATTAAAGTATTCCTCCAGTTCCCGCTCTACCCGCACGGTCACTGTGGCGTCGATTTTCAACGGCTTGTTGGGATCAAATCCTACCGACACACATCCCGTCAGCAGGATTGGAATCAGGAGCAATACTTTACCGGACATGATCTTGAATGACCTGCATTGGTCGCTAGTTCTGGGACACCTATCTAAGGCGAAAGTTTCTCTACCGCACGAAGCTGGGCAAGCTGATTTCATGCCGTAGTTTACAATTTATACAGCTCTGGAAACTGCGCTCGACGCAATGTTGTCCATGCGACAATGTTTCCACTTCCCCTGTAATCCCCTCGCATCATGACCGACCGCCAATACTGGGTCCAAACTCTTGTCCAAATTGCGAATCCTGTTTTTGCTGCCCTTGCCAAAGGTTCGCTTCGCGACTCCCTTCCTCTGACCGCCGAAGGCAAGGACGATCGCGCAGTTTACGCGCCTCTTGAGGCAGTTGGCCGCACGCTCGCCGGCATTGGCCCGTGGTTGAATTGCCCCACTGAAGGTCCGGAAGAACTGCAGCGTCGCAATCTCTGTAATCTTGTCATTGCCGGGCTGGGGGAGGGCGCCAATCCTGACTCGCCGGACTTCCTGAACTTCAGCGAAGGCCATCAACCGATCGTTGACGCCGCTTTCCTCGCGCAGGGTCTTCTACGTTGCTGGGATCAAGTTTGGCTAAAGCTCGATGACAGCGTTCGGCAACAGGTGGTGGATTGCATGGCCAGCTTGCGAAATCGCAGGCCCGGCTTCTGCAACTGGCTGCTATTCTCGGCGACAATCGAGGCTTTCCTCTACAAGGCCGGGGCTCATTGGGATCCAATGCGGGTGGACTACGCCCTTCGGCAACATGAGCAATGGTATAAAGGCGATGGCGCCTACGGTGACGGCCAGCACTTTCACTGGGATTATTACAATAGCTTTGTCATACAGCCCATGTTGTACGACATCCTCCACGTTGGGGGGCAGATCTCTAAGGAGTGGGCGTGGTTGCTCCCTCTCGTTTCGGCCCGCCTTACCCGCTATGCGGCAATTCAGGAGCGATTCATCGCCCCTGACGGATCGTTCCCCCCGATCGGCCGCTCGCTTACATATCGGTTTGGCGCATTTCAGGCGTTGGCCTTGGCGGCGCTGGAGAACATCCTACCCGACGATCTCGATCCGGCAGCTGTTCGCTGTGCCCTCAGTGCAGTTATCCATCGAATGATGGATCGTAGCGACGTCTATGACGCCAACGGTTGGCTGCGCCCCGGCTTCTGCGGCTATCAACCCTCATTGGCCGAGGGCTATATCTCCACCGGCAGTCTCTACCTTTGCGCTTGCGGGCTCCTCCCGCTTGGTCTGGCCCCAGAGCATCCCTTCTGGTCTGACCCCGCCACGGACTGGACTTCCAAGCGAATCTGGAATGGCGAGGATCACCCCGCAGATCACGCACTCATGGACCACCCGGACGTAGGCAAGGTATATTGAGCCTGGCCGGGATCTGGCGCTGGTTCCATGATCATCTTCCCCAGCTCTGTGAGCGGCTCGAGGCAATAGCTGAAATGGTGGACTTGCGCCGTTAGATTCGAAGGAGAACGAGTCCACCCCGAATCTCTCTTCTTGGACACAAAAAACCCACACCATTTCTGATGTGGGTTTTTTAAAAGTGGCGGGATGGACGGGACTCGAACCCGCGGCCTCCGGCGTGACAGGCCGGCGTTCTAACCAACTGAACTACCACCCCGTTGGGGAAAGGCCCTGAATGTAGGGTTCGTGCGACAAGTGTCAAGGGATGTTTCTGTAGTTTTTTAAAAAACTTTTTGGTGCTTATGAGGCTTCATCATCGACACTCTTGAGACGCCGCGAAACCCTTTATTTAGGCCCGTACATCGAAGAGTCCCAGATCATACTCAGCCTCCAGCGGACGACCTGAAAGATAGTTTTCAAGTTCGCGGACCACGTAGTCTCCCACGAACTCGACCTCTCGGGAGAGAGAGCCGGCAATGTGCGGAGTTAGGAAGCAGTTTGGCAGGGTGTAGAAGGGATGTCCGGCTGGCGGAGGCTCGGGATCGGTCACATCGAGATAGGCCGATATGTCGCCCTTCTTCAGGCGTTCCACCAGAGCGTCCTCGTTGACCAGTCCACCGCGGGCGGTGTTGATGAATCGCGCACCGGGCTTCATCAGGCTGATGTTGCTGGCGTTGATCATGTGGCGGTTGGCTGGTGTGTTCGCCTCGTGCAGAGAGACGACGTCACAGTTGGCCATCAACCACTCCAAGCTGACTTTCTTTGCGCCCTCTGCCTCGATCACACTCTCAGGGAATGCATCGCTGCAAACATAGTAATCGAAGCCAAAAGGTCTGAGCAACTCCAGTACGCGACGTGCGATCGATCCAAAACCGATCAATCCAATCTTTGCACCCTTGTACCCACCTACGAAAGCCGCGCGATCCGGCCACCAAGATCCGGGACCCTTCTCGATGAGGCGCTGCTTCCAGAGGAAGGAGTCGCGTAGTGTCGTAAGCACGAGCCCCAAAGTGTAGATGGCCACCGGTTCTGCGTTGATCCTTACCGCAGTGGTGATTTTTGGAGCCCTCTCCATGATCGTGGGGCATAGCATATTTTGCAGCGAACCTGCGCCATGGACGATAAGCTCAAGTTCCGGGCAAGCAGCTGCGACTTTCTCCGTAATCTGCTGTGCACCCCAAGTGGTGATGATGATCGAGCAGCCCTTCGCGGCCTCTGCCAGAGTATCCTCAGTCCACTTTTGCGTGGGCAGCCCGAGTGGCGCATCCACCAGTTCCAGGATTCGGGCGTATGTCTGCGGGGGAAAGACCGCGCGACACATTTCCGGTCCACCATTGATCACGGCCCTAGGCTTGCGCCGGGCTTCAGACTCAAAACTCATATATGGGAGCTCGTTGTATTTTTTACTTTTCGCATTTGGGATGGACTTCCTGGAGCAATGGCGTGAGCGCCTCGATCCAGATATTGTAACCTTTCTCGCTGAGGTGGAGCCCATCTGAGAACAGGTCAGCCGGCAGCGATCCATCTTCTGTAAAGAATTTTGCAGCCTCGTCTACATACCAGGCGTTTGGCAGCGTCTCCACGTACTCCTTGAGCAGCTCGTTGTAGCGCGCCATGTTAGGCCAGATATTGGCTCGCGTAATACTAGGCTTGATTGCCAGGAAGATTAGATTTGGCTGCTTTTTCAGTCCCTTCACCTTCTCCACAAACTCCTTGGTGTCTTTGAGCACCTGTTCCGGTGATTTTCCCACGGTGATGTCATTGTCGCCTTCATAAACCACGATCGTGGGCGCGTCGTATGGCGCTACCAACTGGTCGAAGAAGTGGTTCAGGTCCGACCATTGGCTGCCGCCGAAGCCGCGGTTCAGGATCACAAAGCCCGGAAAGTCGTCTCCCGACTTCCACATCCTGATGCTGGAACTGCCCACAAAGAGCACAGGATTCTTGGGCAGGGTGTTCCCGGCGTCATAAAATACAAACGACTTGACGGTATCGCTGTAGCGCGCTGGATCTGGATCAGGGACGTCCTGGGCGAATCCGGCGTGAGCTGCGACGCTGATAATGCTGCCGAAAATGAGAGTCTTGATGGTGTTCATGAGTATCTAACTGTTTTTGAGTTTGGTGTCTTCGGCCTTATGGCCATTGTCCGTATATCCAGGGATTGAGTGATCCGCCCACGGATGATCTTGATAAAGAAGGGGAACGTCCGGGTTCTTTGGCATCTCCATAATCGGATATTTCCGCCAGTCGTCGCCGTCGAGAGCAGCCGTTTCGCCCCGGTCCCGCAAGTGTTCTTTCAATGCGTCTCGAAGCTTGGACAGATGCTTCATTCTGCCAAATGTGCCAGTCTGAACATCGATGATGTCGCGGGTTTCCAGAGGGTCGGCGACTCGGTCGAAGAAAAGTTCTCGTTGGTCGGGCGCGCTGAAGACGAACTTTGCCTCCCGGTTGATCGCGCAATAAAGTCCTTCCTGCCCTTGGTTATAGTGGGTGAAGATTGTGCGGTCGGCGTGCTCTCCCCGTGCGATGTCCACTAGGTCGGCTCCTTCTGCCTTATGGGTGGCGAAGCTGGTTCCTGCCCGGGCAAGAATTGTTGCAGCGAGATCGATGAGATTCACCGGCGTATCGCAGCGATTCCCTGCCTGGAACAGTTGGGGATGTCTGGCCAGCAGAGGAACTCGCATCGCAGCATCGTGGTAACTGCGCTTTCCAAAGCTTCCAAAATCACCCAGTAACTCTCCGTGGTCTGAAGAGAACAAGATCAAGGTATTATCGAGTTGCCCCGTCTTTTCCAGAGAGTCCAGGATCCGCCCTACCTGATAATCGATGAATGAGATGCAGGCATAGTAGTAAGCTCGTATCATTCGCACAAGGTTTAGGTCCCAGCCGCGATGGCGTCGCTTCGTGCGGTTCTGATAATGATTCACATAAACCAGCAGCTTCTCGTAGTCAGGTGGCAGATTTGGTGACGGAGTATCCACGTCGCGGTAGAGCTTGTGCCAGGGCGCAGGCGGACAAAATGGCGGATGTGGGTGGATGAAGGATGAGAACAAAAACCACGGTTCAGAGTCGCGGGCCTTGTTCTCGATGAAGTTCACTGTGCGATCTCCGATCCACTGCGTAGGGTGCAGTTGCGCGGGCATCTGTGCTGGCTGGGGTATGTAGTACATCTCGCCGCGCACGCCGTGGGGGTCTCTCACATAGTCGCCCCCGTTCGCCTGGAGGAACTGCATGTACTCATCAGTGTTGGGATCCGAAACAATCTCCTCCTGACGCTCGCGATAAGTGAAACCATTCAGGTCATCTCTCACCTCTTCAGGCTCAAAGTGGACCTTCCCGACCCCGTAGTTTGTCCAGCCCGAACGTCCCAGCGCATGCATAAACGTCTCGTGCCTCGGGGTAGGCCAGGGATGGCCGTTCTTGTAGCAACCCGTCGTGGCGGGATATGCGCCTGTCATTAGCGCGCAACGCGCGGGTACGCATTCTGGAGAAGGGGTATAGGCCGAGGTAAACGCTGTTCCCTCTCGAACCAAACGGTCCAGATTTGGCGTTCGTATTAATGGGTTTCCCAGCGCCCCGATAGTGTCATGCCGCTGCTGGTCCGTAAGTATTAACAGAACATTCATTATGGCCTTGGAACACTTGTAAGCTCACCCCTGATCCTGAATCAATCTGTATCGCAGTGAATTTTGGTTTAATTGGACAATGATGCTGCAATATAACCGTTTTTATGGTAAGTCCTTTTGCTGGAAAGGATACTACTGCTTATGACCCAAAAGAGCCGTCGACCCGACCGGGAAGAGAAGAGCGACATCAACATCTCGCCGATGATCGATATGGTCTTCATCCTCCTCATCTTCTTCGTTGTCACCGCTGTCTTCGTGGAGGAACGCGGCGTGGACGCAGACACGCCCCAGCACACCACATCCAAGTCAGAGATTCCACCCGTGATCTTTCGCATCGCCGAGGATGGAAAGATTCAGGTGCTCGCCAATGGCAGGGAAACGGAAACGCCCCTCGGCGCAGTCCGCACCATTGTCGCTGACTATCTCGTCGAAGGCATCGTCTCTTTTGTTGTGGAAGCCGCACCCGATATTCCTGCTGGTCGCATGATCAATGTGGTCGACGAGGCCCGGCGCGGCGGCGCTGAAAAGATTACGCTGAAAACAGATACAGCTCATTAACAAGAGCCCGGCTTTGGTGGTATTCTGTTTTCAGAGGCTTTACTATGCGCCAGCTGTCGCGAACTCTTGTCCAGCCCTGTGACTAGACGCTCATACGCGAGTCGCATGTGGGGTGGAGACATAAGCTCTTCGCTGACAGATTGCACCGCCCGCCACCAAATCGGACCTAAGATAAGCCCTCGGGCAAGGCTGAGATTGACTGCCATTTGGGGGATTCAGGAGCGGATGCAGCAGGATCACACTCCCTCGCTTTTCTTACCGGTCTCGCGCTTCACGAAACCGCAACGGGGCATGCTTTCGCCCATGTAGGGGTTGTGCAGTTCTTTGCTGCTCTGCAGCCACTCGCCATTTTTCACCATAGGGCAGCTCATCACGTAGTATCCTGGTTGATCCTCCACTGCCGCGATCATTTCTCGGCTGAGTCCGACAAACGCCAGGCGAGCGCCATTTACATCCACCGCGTTGGCTACAGCTTCAGCCTCCTTTGCCACCGAGTGAAGGCTCTGCTCACGGGCGACGCGGGCGAGAACTGAAGACGCCTTCTTTACCTGCGGAATATTGCCGTCAAAGACTGCACTGGAAAGCTGTTCGTATGCCTTCACGAGCAACTGGCTCTCGCTGGAAGCTGCAATGTTGACTAGGGAAGCAGCCTGTGTCGCGCCGCCACAACAGGCGGCCGCCCTTGTTTCGGCTTGTGCAACCGTCGCACAACATGCCGCTTGGATATCCTCCTTAACAATGCCGCCACAGCACGCCGCACCTGCAAAGGCCGAGCCGGTTCCAGTAAAGGCCGCAATGGCCAGCATCATCCGTATCTTACTCATATTCATTTTGTTAAATCAGATTAGTTTGAAGGTTTTTGCAGTCGCAGCGCTATCCAGCGCGAAGCGCCCGCTTCAGCCGTATCTCTTCGATCAGGCAGTAGAGGGTGGGAACCACGAAGATCGTTACGACTCCGAGCAACATGCCGCCAAATGTGGGAATTGCCATGGGAACCATGACATCTGCGCCCCGGCCGGTTGATGTGAGAACTGGCAATAGCGCCAGGACTGTCGTGGCCATGGTCATGGTAGCCGGACGCACGCGCCGCAGCCCAGCCTCGACTGTTGCCTCACGTACCTCCTGGAGCGTTGACGGTCGCTTCGACCGGAACTTTTGCCCTAGATAAGTTCCGATAATGACGCCGTCATCAGTCGCGATGCCGAACAAAGCGAGGAAGCCTACCCACACAGCGACGCTCAGGTTGATCGTGCCCATTTGGAACAGATCGCGCAGGTTCTGGCCAAAAAGGCTGAAGTCCATGAACCAAGGCTGCCCATAGAGCCAGACAAGGATAAACCCGCCAGACCACGAAACAAAGATTCCGCTAAACACCAGCAGGGTGGTCGATACCCGCTTGAACTGGAAATACAGGATGAGGAAAATTGCGAGCAATGAGATTGGCAGGATTACGCGCAGGCGCTTTTCCGCACGCACCTGGTTCTCGTAGTTTCCAGCAAACTGATAGCTCACTCCGGCAGGAATTATCAGACGCCCGTCCTTCCGGGCTTGTTCGAGATAGGCCGCGGCCTGCTCGACCACATCGACCTCGGCGTAGTTCTGCTCCTTGTCGAAGATTACGTAAGCCACGAGGAAGGTGTCTTCGCTCTTGATCATCTGAGGGCCGCGCACGTAGTTGATCGTCGCCAACTGGCCCAGCGGAATTTGAATGCCGCCGGCGCCGGGAACAAGAACACGCTCCAGGTCCTCGATATCGCCTCGCAGCTCCCGCGGGTAGCGCACACGCACAGGATAACGCTCGCGCCCTTCGATGGTGGTTGTCAGCGGCATGCCTCCTATCGCCATTTCGATGACGTCCTGCACCTGCCTCACGCTCATTCCATAGCGAGCGATCGCCCGCCGATCGATATCGATCTCCAGATATGGTTTACCGACGACGCGATCTGCAAATACCGTCTGCGATCGGATGCCAGGAACTTCCTTCAGCAAACCTTCGATCTCAAGGGCTACCTTATCAATTGTGTCCAGGTCCGGCCCGCGCACCTTCAGACCCATGGGCGCGCGCATCCCACTTTGCAACATAACCATACGCGCGGCTATGGGTTGCAGCTGTGGCGCGGATGTCGTGCCGGGCACTTGTGCTGCCTTCGCGATCTCTGCCCAGATATCATCCGCAGACCGAATGTGATCGCGCCACTGCCGGTAAGGTCGCCCGTAGGGATGAGGGATCAGTTCTCCCTGTTCATCGCGCAAGAATTCGCCGTTTTCGAAGGCAAAGCGGATGAGTTCGCCGCCATCGCCTGTGATGTATTCAGACTTGTAGTTGATGATCGTCTCGATCATCGAGACCGGCGCCGGGTCGAGGGGCGATTCTGCACGGCCAAGCTTGCCCACAGCGGTTTCAACTTCCGGGATCGCGGCGATTGCCTGGTCCTGAAGCTGCATGACTTCTAGCACCTCGCCCAGAGATGCATGCGTCATCGTCGTGGGCATCCAGAGGAACGAGCCTTCATCCAGGTGCGGCATGAACTCTTTCCCGAAGCCAGGGATAGCATGGTAGGCCGCTGAGTAGAAGGATGTCTGCTTGACGAAAGCCGGCGCCCAGGACGTAAGTCGCCCAAAGCCCAGCCATGTGGTGAAACCGAACAGCGTAACCAATGTGACCGCGCCCAAGAATAATGGCTTGTGCCGGAGCACCCAGCGCAAGATTCCGCCATAGAAATAAATGAACAGATAGAAAAACCCCAGCAGCCCGCCAGCCGAGAGGAGCACGAAGACGATGTTTCCAAACTCCTCCTGTGGTCCCAGAGGCGCCCAGTCTTTGGCCAGCAACAGCGCCACTATCAGGGCGACAATAATGCTGAACGATATTTTAATATATTTCTGAACGGTGGCTCTCGCGCGGGGAAGGTAGAGCTGCATTGCACCGAGTAGGATCAACAATAGTCCAAGGCTCCATGGCATGGCGTCCCACGCAATGGGTAGTGCGATACCCGCCATGATGGTAGCAAGCGCCAGTATCTCCCTGCCTATGCCCTTGCGCGTGCGCCCGCCGACAATCAGGTGCGCAAGTGGAGGAATGATTGTCAGAGCCACCACGATGGAGCCGATCAGCGCAAAGGTCTTCGTGTAAGCCAGCGGTCTGAACATCTTTCCCTCCGCCGCTTCCATCGTGAACACGGGTAGAAAGCTGATAACAGTGGTTAGCACCGCGGTAAGCACTGCCGAACCTACTTCTGAGCAGGCCCGGTAAACCACTTCAAGACGACTTTCCTCGGGGTCCGCTTTCTCAAGATGCTCGAGAATGTTCTCCACGATGACGATCCCCATGTCCACGATCGTCCCAATGGCAATGGCTATGCCAGACAAAGCCACGATGTTGGCGTCCACTCCAAAGAGTCTCATGCCAATAAACGAGAACAACACCGCCAATGGCAGCACGCCGCTGATCAGCAACGAGCTGCGCAGGTGCATGACCATGATCACCACCACGATGATGGTGATCAGGATCTCCTGCCGCACAGCTGTCTCCAGCGTGCCCAAGGTCTCGTAGATGAGACCAGTGCGATCATAAAATGGGACGATGCTCACCTGGCTTAGCGTTCCGTCTTCAAGCGTCTTGCTCGGCAGGCCCGGCGAGATCCGCTCAATCTGGACCTTCACTCGCTTGATCACCTCCAAGGGATTCTCTCCAAAGCGCGTTACCACGACGCCACCCACAACCTCGGCGCCTCCCTTGTCCAAGGCGCCCCGGCGCATTGCCGGTCCCACCTCGATCTCCGCCAGTTGATCAAGGGTAACCGGCACATTCTCGCGCACAGCCACAACTGTCTGCCGAAGGTCGTCCAGATTCTCGATGAATCCCAGGCCACGCACCAGGTACTCCACCCGGTTGACCTCGATCGTGTTGGCGCCAACATCGATGTTGCTGTTGCGCACAGCATCAAAAACCTCATTCAGCGTAATGCCGAAGGCCCGTAGGGCATTGGGGTCGATATCAATTTGATACTCCCGAACATAGCCTCCTGCAGAGGCTACCTCCGCCACGCCTTCAACGCCTTGAAGAGCGTAACGCACATACCAGTCCTGGATGCTCCGAAGCTCGTCCAGCCCCCAGCCGTCGGTCGCATTGCCCTGTGGGTCACGACCTTCCAGCGTGTACCAAAATACTTGTCCCAAAGCTGTAGCATCTGGCCCGAGTATCGGCGCAACGCCCTCTGGCAAAAGATCAGGCGGGAGGCTGTTCAACTTCTCCAGTATCCGACTGCGCGTCCAGTAGAATTCCGCGCCTTCGTCGAAGATGATATAGATCGACGAGAACCCGAACATCGAAAAACTTCGTACCGTCTTTACCTCTGGCAACCCCAGCAGGGCCGTCGTCAACGGGTAGGTGATCTGGTCCTCGATATCCTGCGGAGAGCGTCCCGGCCACTCGGTAAAGACGATCTGCTGGTTCTCGCCTGTATCCGGAATGGCGTCCACAGGCACAGGTGAACGCTCAAAAATGCCACTCTCCCAATCAAACGGCGCCACTGCCCACCCCCCGGCGATCATCACAAACACGCCGAGGAACACCACCAGCTTGTTCGTCAGGCAGAAGCGTATGAGGCGGTCGACAGGCGATGAGCGCGAGTCGGCGAGTCGGCGGGTTGGCGAGTCGGCGTCAGGGCTCACGAGCGATCCCTTTCCTTCGTGATGCACCACTTTCTCGGTTCGTTTATCATTCTGACCAACTGCCTAATGACGTGATTATACTTGTCATCTAGCCTCAGAAACGAAGCTTCGTCCATTAAGCCGATCTTGTGCGCCATCTTTAGCCATACCTGAGTTTCCACAGCCTCGGCCTCAGCATCATTCAGCTTCGCGACGAAGGCGGGCGCATATCGCATTTTTCTCCATGCTCTAGAGATTTTTGCGCAAACTGATCTGGAAGAACGTCTAACTTGGTCCATAAGCGAGCATTTTTCCCCGACCGGTAATCCTTTGGTGAGCTGATAGATCTCAAGCGAAAGGTTCATCGCGTTCTGATTAACGCTCAATTCCCTAAAGTGCTGAATGCCGCTCATGGTCACCTCTGTTTCTTGATCGCCGACTCGCCGTTTCGTCGATTCCCCGATTCGCCCCTACTTCCATTCTCCGCGTCTCCCTTTCCCACATTTCCAACCACGCCGACCACTTGGCCGCACATGAGCATCTCAGCTCCGAAATACGGATTCCGAAGTGGTTCGGTGGCTTGTAGCCAATCGGCGCCTGTTGCGCCATAGACCATCGGGCAGTGCATCTGGATAAGCGGCTTATCCAATGCCGAGGGATTCTCCCGGGCAGCAGTGATTAGCGCATTGGAGAGTGTTTCGAAGTGTGGACGCCGAATGCCCTCAAGATCCTCGGCAGCCAGCATCGTGTGGATCAGATCGGCGACAGGCCCTGTGTGCCCCGTCACCTCCATCATCGCCCGCAAGGTAGTGCGCGAAGCCTCCAAATCATCACTAGCCAGAGCATCCTGCAGTTCCAGGTAAGGTTCAACCAGTGCTCCAGCCACTCCCATTTCCAGCTCAATCGCCTCTGTCGCCGGTTCGCTACTACTCCCATTCTCAGAGGCTGCCATCATGGAAGGCTTCGCCTGAATCTGCAGCGAGCTATCGATCTTGAAAGCGCCGTTTGTCACGACCCGCTCTCCGGGCGCCAGCCCTTCAAGCACCACAAATCCTTTTGAAGACCGTGGTCCGAGCACGATCTCGCGTCCCTCATAAGTTGGCTTTTCAGTGTCCGGAACCTCCACGTAAACCACGGCGCGCTTACCGGTCCTAAGAACTGCGCTGGTTGGCACGATAACTGGCGGTTCATCGCCGCCAGCGGGCTCAACCTCGTAGCCGAGTTCCTCCGCCGGAACCAGCGCCATGCCGCAGACGTCGCACTGACCCGGCCCATCCTTGACGATCCATGGGTGCATGGGGCTGATATACTTTCCAGCCAGTTGCGCTGCATAGACTTCTCCCTGGGGCCCTACCCGAGGCTTCACCACGCCTTGGGCAAGCATGCCGGGTTTCAAGAGCCCCTGTTCGTTCTCCACATTCACCCGCACCTTGATGGTGCGCGTCGTTTCGTCCAGCAACGGCTCGATGAAGGCCACCGCGCCATGAAACTCCCGCCCCGGATATGCCTGCACAGAGAATGTTACATCCTGTCCCAGACGAATGGAGCCGATATCCGACTCATATGCATCAAGGTTCAGCCAGAGTTGCGACATGTCGGCGATCTCAAAGAGCATCGTGCCAGTCTCAACGTAGTCGCCTTCGTTGATGGCCTTTCGGGTCACAATTCCGCCAATAGGCGCGTGCAGTGTGGTTGTCTCTTCGGTTGTTCCGCGCTCGAGTAGCATGTCGATCTCGGCGTCAGCGATCCCCCACAGGCGGAGCCGCTGCCGTGCGGCTTGTGTTGCACGGCTGTGGGGATCGAGTCGCGCAGCCATCAGCAACTCTTCCTGCGCGGTCAGTAGTTCAGGGCTATAGATCGTCGCCAGGTGGTCTCCTTTCACCACCCGAGTCCCCTGGAAATTCACAAAGAGCCGTTCGATGCGTCCGGGAAATCGTGCGGCGAGCGTGCTGACTCTCGTTTCGTCTAGTTCCAGCTTCCCCACCATTCGCACTTCCAGCTCAGGAACTGCACGTTCCACTTTGGTGGTATCTATCCGCGCCAAGGCCTTTGCAGACTCACTCATAGTCAGAATCCGCGGGCCTCCATCATCTTCCTCGTCCTCCAGTGGAATCAGGTCCATTCCGCATATGGGACAAGAGCCGGGCCCATCCTGCCGCACCTGAGGGTCCATTGAGCAGGTCCAGATTGTTGGCGCCGATGCGTCATCCGCCCCATGCGTATGTTCATGTGCGGCCACAGCATCGTCTCCACCGGCGCTGCCCAACCAGTAGCCCAAGCCGAATACGGCCGTCACGGCCACGGCCAACAAAGCACCTTTGTAACCTTTGCTCATTTTTCAGTTCTCCGGGTCGCGCCACCGGGGGGCGCAACCAGTTATACTTCTTTCAACGCAGGAGCCCTTTGAATCCCTCAAAATTTCAAGTGATCCACTTGTTTGCCTTTCATGCCGACGATCTTGAGCGAGCTCATATACCTTATGGCTGGATCTCTGTTGCGAGGCGATTCCTGAAAGGATGAAAAATGGCCAGGCATTATGTGCCTGGCCATCAACGGTATGAACTGAGAGACGTTACGTCTTGTCTGAAAGCTTACTCGCTCTGCCCAGGCCCGAACATACATACTGGACTATGCTGGTCCTGAACCGTCACTGCCGGGCGACCTTTTGCTTTGCGTCCACGACGATTCACGATCTTACAGCTGGTCCCTTCAGCCTCAGAACTCGCTGCGCAAAGAGCCTTACCTTCGCCATGACAGCTTTCCGCACGGCTCTGCGCATTGCTGCATGCCGGACAACTTAATGCCGCAAGTTGAGGCGCACCCTCTGCCGCTCGCCGGGCGGGCGTCTGGCCGGCAAAGAGGCTGCTGGCAGAGAGAATCAGGATAGCCGAAAGCGCAGTTAGGTGTATGGTTTTCATAACTTCCATGATTGAGAGATCCAGGGCGTCAATTGCCCCTACTCTCTACTCAAACGCACGCCAACGCCCTATCCCTCAAAAATCCTTTTACCACCCAGATGCTTTTCCGCGTCAGCGATCTCAATCGTAGGCAGGGAGAGCTTTTGATAGTTTGATTGGACGTTTTGATGAGCAACCTTTAACCACAAAAGGCACAGAAGACACAAAAACTAGATCTATCGCAGGAGCCTGTACCTGCTCATCCCATCAAAGCTTTCTGCTATTATTCTGGTTCTGTGTATTTTGTGCTTCTTGTGGTTACTCCTCTTCCTCCTACAGGATGAACTTGCGCACCTCAAACCGCTCGGCGCCGAAGTTCATGAGCATGCCGTGCCTGAGTCTTGAGGTCTTCAAATAAGCAAGGAGCTGGGCAATGTGGTTATCATCCAGGGCCCGCGCCACCTTCAGTTCGACAATCAGCACATCCTCAATAAGCAGGTCCGCCTCATATCTGCCCAGCAGCGTTCCATCTTCATCAAAAACCTGCAAAGGACACTGCTGCACCGCCTTCAGCCCCTTCTTTCTGAGGCGGTGACTCAGCGCATTCTCGTAAATCTTTTCAAGGTATCCGTTCTTCAGGTAACAGTGAGTCTCAAAGCCAGTCTGCCTCACCAAATCAACCAGCTTCCTTACATCGTCATCCATCGCTCTCAGAAAGTTCTTTAACCACAAAAAACACAGAAGACACAGAATATTAAGGAACTAATAAGTTTCTCCTGCTTACTGCTTTATAGGTTTCTGTCTTGTTCTGGTTTTTGTGTCTTTTGCGCTTTCTGTGGTTAATTCTCTTGGTCTTTGCAGTTGCTCAGTAAAACACCGTTCTATCAAGTGACCGGTATTGGATTGCCTCCAACAAATGCGGGGCTTGGATTTTTTCGCTGCCCGCGAGGTCGGCGATGGTGCGGCTGACCTTTAGAATACGGTCGTAGGCGCGGGCGGAGAGGTTGAGTTGTTCCATGGCCTGTTGGAGAAGGTCACCGAGTCCCTTGTCGAGAGCGCAGTGCTTGCGGATATGGCGGTGGCTCATGCGGGAGTTGCAGATAATACCCTCCTTCGAAAGTCTTTCTGACTGGATCTTCCGCGCCTCGCGCACACGTTCTCGAATGGTTTGGCTGCTTTCGGAGGGCGCCTCGGTGCGAAGTTCCTCGATCGAAAGTGCAGGGGCCTCAATATGAATATCGATCCTGTCCAGCAACGGTCCGCTGATGCGCGAACGGTAACGCTGGATGTTCGTCGGCGAACAACGGCACTCACGCCGCCTGTCTCCAAGATATCCGCATGGGCACGGATTCATGGCCGCCACGAGCATGAACGTTGACGGCAGCGTGAGCTTGGCCGCGCTGCGCGAGATCGTTACTTCGCCGTCCTCGAGCGGCTGCCTGAGCACTTCCAACACACTGCGCTTGAACTCCGGCAACTCGTCCATGAACAGCACGCCATTGTGAGCAAGTGAGATCTCGCCCGGCCCGGGCATCGATCCGCCGCCCAGCAGCCCGACATCCGAGATTGTATGGTGGGGACTGCGGAACGGACGGCGCAGTCGTAAAGCCTCATCTTCCTCGATCGTCTTCCCTGCGGCGCTGTGAACAGCCAGAATCTCCAGCAACTCATCAAGTGACGGCTCTGGCATGATTGTCGGAATGCGCTTCGCCACCATGCTTTTACCTGATCCAGGAGGCCCGAGCATGAGCAGGTTATGGGCGCCGCTCACAGCTACTTCCACCGCGCGACGCAGCGCGTGCTGGCCTTTCACCTCTGAAAAATCGATCCCGTTTGTCGACTTTGTGACAGACGCGCCATTGGAAAGAGGGGAGGGTAGCGGGGTGATTTCCACCCGCCCCTCAAGATACGCTCGGGCGTGATCCAGTGACCGTACCGGATACACTGAAATACCCGTGGCGATGGCGGCTTCTCGCGCGCTGCGTTCGGGAAGTAGTATCCCCTGTAATCCCTGCTCACGCGCCAGCACAGCCAAAGGTAATCCACCTCGCACCGGCCGCGTTTCCCCTGAAAGGCTCAGCTCTCCCGCGATCAGGTATTTCATGGGCAGGCGGTCATCCACTGCCTTCAATTGCCCAGTGGCGATCATCACCGCCAGCGCAATTGGAAGGTCATACATGGGCCCTTCCTTCTTTATATGGGCGGGCGCCAGATTGATGGTTGAGCGAGTGTATTCATAATGCCCTCCGCTGTTCTGGATCGCCGCCATCACGCGGTCTGAGGACTCCTTTACCGCCGCATCCGGAAGTCCAACCACGACTATCTTGGGGTCGCCCGACTGGCCGGTGTTGACCTCCACATCAACTGGATGCCCGCGCACGCCAAGCAATGCCCCCGATCTAACAACTGCAAGCGGCATTCATTGGACAGAATCGCGTTAGCAGCTGATGTGCAAGGGTAAAGAAAGTGCATGCGCAAACGCCGTCTGTGGACTGCTGCCGGCCCCTGCCCGAGCCCCTTCTCTCGTTCTGCTATCTTCCCAGGCACCACATGGCGCCCCAGCTGATCGTGATGGCGAGTGTGAAGCTCCAGAGCGTGCCGATTAGAACGTATTCAGCCATCTGCTGACGTTTGGCCTCCTCGAATCGCAGCACGGACTTTGCAGCAACAAGAAAGCCGATGCCCATGGGTTGCCCGATGAAGATCAGGATAAAAATCAGCGCGCGCTCCAGTTGCCCAATCATTTTTCCGCCATCTTTGAGTCCCGACGGGAGCTCCACAGCGCTGCTTCGCAGCATGCGGTCTGTGACGCGACCGATAAAATAGCCGCTTCCGAAAACGGTTGCAGAAAAGGCCCCCAGAAGAACCATCCAGTCAAAGCCGATCCCGCTGAAGGAAATGCCACGTTCCACCATGAGCCACGTGATTCCAGAAGTGGCGATCACATGCAGCGCCTGGTCCCATGCAAGCGAGCGGGCAGACGAGCCCAATAGCGGCTTGATAAGATCTACCAGGTAATGTGTGACGAGGACCGCAACAGGCGTCAGCCAGAGCCCCCATTGCTGGAGGAAGACGTAGGCGACCAGCGCATGAATAGCCACGTGGAGGAGTAGCGCAGGCTGCCGGGCAAGCAGGCCGCCGCTTTCCTTGCTTCGCGCCATCCAGCTCGTTTGCAGGGCAAAGTCGCCAACCGCATGAGCTGCCAGCAAGACCAGGAATATGTCTTTCATGGGACCAGAGAGTGAGGACAGAAGGTGTGCGTTAGCAGTCGTTTAGTCCCCAACGCGCCTGTGTTAGCGAAGCACAAGGACGCCACAATATCCGCCCGGGGATAGGACTGTTGTTTACGCGCGACAATGAAAGCTATTAAAAAGATATCAGACGTTTGATGACAAGCGCTCATCTGGCGCCGCTACTTTGCAGATCCTCTCTTGAACCTTTGCGGCACGGAGCATTTTGCAGGATATTATGAACATCGGGCTTACTGGAGGGATGGGGTGTGGAAAAACCCTTGTACTTTCGATTTTTCGCGACCTAGGCGCCGCCACGATTGAAAGTGACGCCATTGTGCGGAACATCCTTGCATCGGACGAGGACGTAAAGGGGAGCCTGCGGCGGCGATTCGGCGACGAGGCGATTGGGGAAAATGGCGAGGCAGATCGCAAGGTCATTGCGAGCCGGGTCTTCGCGAATGAGCAGGAACTTCGCTGGCTGGAAGAGCTTCTGCACCCAAGGGTGCGACAGGAGTGGACGCGTTGGCTCGCAGCGCGGCAGGAAACGCTCAAGGTGGTCGAAATACCCCTCCTATTCGAAAAAAATCTTGAAAAACAATTCGATATGACCGTTTGTGTTAGCGCTGATCCCACCACACAGGTGGAACGGCTCGCCCAACGAGGGTTTACCGCAGAACAGGCTCGTGAGAGAATGGCGCGGCAATTGCCTCTTGAAGAAAAGGAAAAGCGTGCGAGCCGCGTGATCTCGAATAACGGACATGTTGACTTCACACGCGCACAGGTGGCGCACCTGGTCTCAACTCTGAAACTTTAAGCATTCTCAAGACCGCAATACGCGGCATTTTTACCTCATATCCGTGATGCCACCCCTGAGTGGCGGATTGTTGCAACAATGAGCGACAGCGACGACCCACAGCAAACGCTGCAATTGGACAGTAAGGAAGAGCAAGTGACTGCTCCCGCAAAGAAGACGGCCCGCAAAACGGCTGCTCGTAAGACTGCGGCCAAGAAAACTGCCCGTAAGACGGCCCGGAAGACGGCCACAAACGCCCCGGAGGAGCCTGCTGAGCAAGCGTCTGCCCCGGAACAGCCTGCTGCTGAACAGGGTTCAAGAGAGGGCGATGCGGAGGCTGCCGCCCCTGTGAAGCGCGCACGTCGCAATCGCAAGACGCCGGTTGCAGCTGTTCCAGAGCCCCAGAAGAGCGATCCCGAGCGTCCCGAGTCCCAGATGACTCCTTCAGCGCCAAGGTCGCCCGCGGTTCCCCAAATTCGCGTTCCAAAGCTCGATGAGGAGATTCCTCAATACTACTCGAGCGATGATGACGTTGACGATTCTTCCGATAGTCGCAATGGCAGCCATGAAGACGAAGGCGCATCAGGCGGCCCGGGCAAGACGGCGCAGGAGCGCCGTATGGAGCGCCGGCAGGCAAGGTTGGCTGAGGCCGAATCTGAGGTTGCAGACGTGAGCGAACAGTCTGAGCAGGCAGACGGGGAAGACCGGCAGGAACGCGACAACCGCCGTGAAGATCGGCGGGGCCGTGATGACCGGCGTGACCGGGACTTTCGCCGCGATCGCAACGACAATCGTCAGCGCGAGGATGGCAGAGGCCGCGACAACCGGCGGGACGAACGTTCTCAGGATAGCCGCCGCGATGACCGCTCCCAAGAGGACCGCCGCGATGATAGGCAGCGTGATGACCGGCGCGAAAATCGCCAGCGTCAGGACCGCAACAAGCCGCAGCAAGATCGCGGACCGCGCCCGGATCGTGGAGGCCCGCAGGGAGGCAACAACCAGCAGAACAAGAAGAAGAAAAAGAAGAAAGCAGGTGCGCAGCAACAGCAACGGCGGGGTAGGGCTGATTTCTTTGGCGCCGAGGAGGGCGTGAGCATCGAGGTTGGCGACCTGCCGGATTTTGAGCTTCTCAAGGATCTTGAGGCTGCTGAAAAGCTGGCCCTCGAGCACCGCGATGGCGGCGATCCTGTGGATCTCAATGCGCTCTTCGCCATGCCGCTTCTGGAGCTGGCGGAGCTGGCTCGCAAGACATTTGATGTCGCCATCGAAGGCGCGCCGGTGCGCCAGCAGGTGATTGAGCAGGTTCTTCAGAAGGCATTCGAGCTAAAGCGCGCAATCTACGTTGAGGGCGTCGTAGAGACCACGGCAGACGGCTACGGCCTGCTAACCTACACGATTGACAGCTACCGGATCAAGCCGCTGAACACGTTCATCTCCAAGCAGATGATGCGTCGATTTGGTTTGAAGCGCGGACATATCGTTCGCGCCCAGATCCACCCGCCGCGCCCCGAAAAGGAACAGCCGCCACAGAACAGCGGCGAGTCTCTCGATGAAGAGGGAGACGACAGCGACGACTTCGATGGTCTCATGACTCAGCCGGCGCAAGGTGCAAAGGAAACGTGCCCGTTTGTTCTCCGCATTGAGACCATCATGGGGCGCGATCCCGCAGAGAACTTGAACGTCACCCCGTTCGAGGACTTGGTGCCGTATTATCCCACAGAGCGTCTCTTGCTCGAGACAGAGCCGGGCGTGAAGTGGGACAATATCTCCATGCGCGTGGTCGATCTGCTCACGCCAATCGGCAAGGGCCAGCGCGGCCTCATCGTTGCGCCGCCCCGCACCGGCAAGACGATTCTCCAGCAGGGCATCGCCAACGCCATCATGCGCAACAATCCTGAGTCCCACCTCATCATCCTGCTCGTTGACGAGCGGCCCGAGGAAGTGACGGACTTTCGCCGCCAGATCGGCGCCGGTGGAGAGGTCGTCGCGTCGACCTTTGACGAAGTTGCCGAGAGCCACGTTCACGCTGCCGAGATGGTTATCGAAAAGGCCCGCCGGATGGTTGAAGTGGGCAAGGACGTTATCATCCTGCTCGATTCGATTACCCGCCTCGCCCGCGCCTACAACGCATTGGCGGCAAACAGCGGCAAGATCCTTTCCGGTGGCGTCGAAGCCACGGCCTTGCAGAAGCCTAAGCGTTTCTTCGGGAGCGCTCGCAATATCGAAGGCGGCGGCAGTCTCACCATCCTTGGCACCGCACTGGTGGAAACGGGCAGCCGTATGGACGAAGTCATCTTCGAGGAGTTCAAGGGAACCGGCAACCAAGAGATCCACCTCGACCGCGAGTTGGTCAACAAGCGTATCTTCCCGTCGATCAATCTCGAGCGCTCAGGCACCCGCAAGGAAGAGCTCCTCTACCACCCCGACGAGCTGCTCAAGGTCTATGGCCTGCGCCGTGCGATGAAGGGCGTGCCTTCCACCGAAGCGATGGAGATGCTCATCAACCGGATCAAGAAGACGAAGACAAACGTCGAGTTCCTGATGAACCTCAACCGGTAAGAGGGTTTCAGATTAACTTTCCAAAGCCGCGGTTGCACAATGCGCCGCGGCTTTGTTGTTCTCTGCCAGATAGCGCTGACCTTGATCCGCTCTTCTGGATTTTTACTTCTCGTCAGAAGTCGATTCTCGCATATCATGCATGCGGCACATGGATCTGTCGCGTCGATTGTCAGAAATATTCGGAAGCCTTCACGAGGATGAGTCTGCGATCCTTGCTTCACTCCAAGCGCCATGCTGCGATCATCTATGCCGGCCCACCGCTGAGATAGAGCCTCGCCATTGTCGAGCTTCCTTCCTGATTGAGCTGATCAAGCTACTATCCGGTGACTCTTCGCATTCTCTCATCTGCCTCCCGAACCTGCGCCTGATTGGTCCGCTGAAAGGCGCTTCGCTGCGCTGCGAAAAGGCGCTTCTCCTGCACGGCCTAACGAGCGTCGATTCCATCTGCCTGGATCAGGCATCATTCCTCCACCTCGAGCTTACTGGAGCCCGCTTTCCCTCGCTTCTTGCGCGAAATCTTCAGGTTGAGCGGGATCTTGTCCTCACGGGCGCTCGCATTTCCAATGTCCTTGATCTGACTGCCGCGAGAATCGGTGGGGCGCTTGACCTGCGCAACGCGGACCTCACCGCACCGTTTGACTCCGAAGGCCCGCCAGAGCACCAGGGAGAGACCGATCAGTCTGATCAGGGTCATGTCCGTCGCGAAGCATACCAGCGTCAGGAGATGGGATGCCTGCTCGACGGACGGGTCGAGGGGTCGGTGCGTTTATGCGACGCGGTGATGGATCGTCGTTTTCGTATGACGAATGCTCGTATCGGCTGCGATTTGGATCTTTGGGGTGTAACGTTTCGTGATTTGTCAGAAGTGGAGAATGGCCTCATTTGCACCAACTGTGAGATCGGCGAGAAGCTGATCCTTTCTCAAACCATCTGCGGGGAGAACACGCGCATCGCAGTGGACTATTCCCGCATGTGCATCCTGCAGTTTGGCAGGGACCAGAATGTCTGGCCCCGCGCTGGCAGGATTTCTCTGGAGGGGACTACTTTCAATGCGTTGACCTTTATCGAGCGCCAGAAGCCGGGATACCAAATCACCGTTTTCGACAAGGACCTGACCGTCAACCTGCTTTTGCGCAATGGCCCGGGTTTTTATCGCCAGCCATGGCGACAGGCTGCGCACAGTATGCGCCAGAAAGGATATAATGATGAGGCCCTTGAGATACTGGTTGCGATGGAGTGCGAAGCAAAGCGTGTCGAAGCCCGTGAACACGCCAGCCGAATCAAGGATCCGGCGCTTGGCGCGGGACAACGGCTTGCAATGCGCTTCAAGCGTGCCCGGAGAAAGATCTTCAATACCCTCTGGTGGTTTGCTGACTATGGCTATCGCCCGGAGAAGGTACTCTGGGTCCTGCTGCTCCTGCTCGCCGGGAATGTCCTCATTAATCTCACTATCATTCAGTGGCGACGCGAGGCGATTGTTCCCGCACTTGAGGACGTTTACCTGAGCGGCGAGCTAGACCCGTGGGCCGGCTCGCCAAGAGAATATCCAGATTTTAACCCGGTCGTTTTCGCATTGGATACCATGATTTCTCCTCTCGATCTTGGCCAGGAGCGTGCGTGGCAACCAAACTGGAAGGACCCGGTAGGATTCATTTACGCCATATATCTCTATCTCTTTCACATGCTCTTTGGCCTCATCCTTATTGGCGTCCTTGTTGCAGGGATCACCAAACGGCTGAGTGACGATTTGTAGTGGCGGAACAGATCTCCGATTTTCTTGCTCCAGAACCCGGCTTCCAGCGCTGGTTCTATCGGCCTTTTCTCCTCTTTACGCTTGTAAAGGGGCCGGATTTGTAACTTTTTGCTATACGATGACACATGACGCATTCGTGCCCGTCCTGTTGCAGATAGCTCTAGCCCTTGGGATCGCCGTAGGGCTCATTTCGCTGTCGCATATGTTTGGCCAGCGAGTGCGCAGGAAAAGTCAGATCAAGGACACCGCATACGAGTGCGGCCTGCCTGCCGAAGGCTCACCACATCCACGTTTTAGCGTGAAGTTTTACGTCACCGCGATGTTGTTCATCGTGTTTGACATAGAGGTTGTCTTCCTTTTCCCGTGGGTGATGGTCTACAGGGACTTTTTGCAGGCAGGCATCCCCATTCTCATGCCGGTGCTGTTCTTCTTTATGGTACTGGTGGTTGGCTTGATCTACGAACTGAAGAAAGGCGCCCTGGAGTGGGAGCGATAAGTCGTCTTTTCAGCAGGTATAACCCAAACTTTCAAGCAGCGCCCCATCGCGCGGCGGGGCCCTTCGCTACATGAGGCTAGACCGTTACCTGGCCAAATCCCGAATACTCGATATTCGATGCGGTAACCTTCGCGGCGCGCTCGACGCGTTGTTGCAGGCCTCGGTGTCGCGGGTCCCCGGCATGAACCGCGAGCAACTCCTCAAGGAGCTCATGCAGCGCGAAAACACCATGACCACCTACCTGGGTAACGGGGTGGCCATGCCGCACATCCGTGTAAAGATGGAGCGGCCCTATATCTTCGCCGTTGGCCGCTGTGCACAGGGCCTGCAAGGAGAAGAACTCAAGGAATACCAGGATGTGCGCCTCATCTTCCTACTCTTGGCTGCAGAAGGAGAGAAAAACTACCTGAACGTCCTGGCTTCCCTGGCCCGCCTCTTCCGCGAGCGCAGCACCGTGCAGCATATCGTTGAGGCGCCGGATTTGCGCGGCCTTCAGGAGCGCGTGTTCATGGCCTTCGGCGGCTTGCTTTCCAAGCCCGGACGGAAGCAGAACCGCCTCAACCGCATGCTCCTGCGCGAGGGCGAGAAAATCGCTCGCGCCGCCCGCTGTTCCTCCATCCTCCTATTCAGCGACACTTTCGCAGCCGAGGTAGACGTTACAGACTCCCTGCCAAACTTCCGCAACATACTTGTCACGCGCTCGGCCACAGACCGCTACCCGCGCAGCGAGCTCATTGAGGAAGTCATCGAGGCGCGCTCTTATTCAAACTCGCGCCTGGCTCAGCTTCGCAGCGCCGTGCTCATTGGCCTTACGCGCGGCATTTTCAATTACACAGATCGTCTCTGCTGCATCGGCGGGCTTCCCGGCTCCAACCAGCTCGACTCCATCGTGGTCATCGACATCGAGAAAGAGTTTCAATCGGTCATTACCCGCGAAGACCTATTGCCGGAGAGCGTCAAGATCGAGGTTGTCGAGCGCATGCTCGGCATCGCCACCGAGCTCGCTGTGGAAGGTCGCGAAGGTCGGCCCGTAGGCGCCATGTTTGTTCTCGGCGACACCGGGCGCGTCAACACGATGGTCAAGCCACTCGTTCTCAATCCGTTCTACGGCTACAAGGAGGAGGATCGCAACGTCCTGAACCCTTTCATGGACGAGACCCTGAAGGAATTTTCCGTGCTCGACGGCTGCTTTATTATTCGCGGCGACGGAGTGATGGAAAGCGCTGGCAGTCTTATTCATGCCGCCAGCGAATACTACCAGGATATGCCGGGCGGCTTTGGCGCCCGCCACAGCGCCGCCGCCGCTGTCACCCGCGCAGCAAACTGCCTGGCCATCGTCGTCAGCGCCAGCACGGGCCAAGTCACCCTCTTCCGCCGCGGCGTCATGATGCCCCTCCTCGACAACCCCGTCGGCAGCAGCCGCTAAGCTGCGCCCGCAAGAAATGCCGCACTCCGCCCGCTGTCCCTGACGGGGCCACACAAGAATAGCGACCTCTCTTAGCCATATGATTTTTCCCTCTGCGCTACTCTGCGGTATCCGCGGTTAGTCTTCTTGGCTGTGCTCAATCCATCCTCGCCCCAGACTTGCCGAACCCATCCTCTCCCTTAGGATTTGGGATTCAAGGTTTCAAAACTTCCTGTCCCTTTTCCTGCCGATGTCTGAATACTTCCTCACCGACCTCGAACGCTTTGCCGGGCCAAACCGCGTCGTCATCGACAAAGTGATTCCTTCTGTGGACGATGGCGCTTTTCCAATCAAGCGCGCCGATGGGGATCCACTTTGTGTGCGGGCTCATGTGTTTGCAGACGGACACGACACTGTGGTGGCTGTGCTGCAGTATCGCCAGCGTGGAGATTCGGTATGGCAGGAGGTCCCCATGGAACCGTTGGGCAACGACGAGTGGGAAGCCACGATCCGGTTAATGGGTATTGGCTTCCATGAGTATCGCGTTGTCGGCTGGGTGGATCACTTTCGGTTTTGGAGAGAGGGCTTCGGCAAGAAGCAGGCCGAGGGGCAGGACATGAAGGTGGAGCTGCTTATCGGGGCTAACTTGGTGGAGGAAGCCGCCAGCCGGGCGGAAGATGGCGATCGCCAGCGCCTGCTCGACGCTGCTGACGCCCTGCGCGACGAGGTTGCGGATTTAAACCAGCGAATTTCTTTGGCGCAAAGCCAGACGCTATATGACTTGGCAGTAGCCTATTCTGATCGCTCCCGCCAAACCTGCTCCGCTAACCATCCAGTCCTGGTTGAGCGTGAACGCGCCATATTTAGCGCATGGTATGAGTTCTTCCCGCGTTCCTGGGGCAAGGAAGGCAAGCATGGCACATTCAAAACCGCCCAGGAGATTCTCCCGGAAATCGCGCGGATGAATTTTGACGTGGTTTACCTGCCGCCAATCCACCCTATTGGTCGCAAGTTCCGGAAGGGCGTCAATAATGCGCTGCAGTGCCAGCCAGGCGACGTTGGCAGCCCCTGGGCAGTCGGCAGCGACGAAGGGGGACACAAGGCCGTTCACCCGGATCTGGGCACACTGCAGGACTTCCGCGACTTTGTGTGGCGTTGCGGTGAGTTGGGCATGGAGGTCGCCCTAGACATCGCCTTTCAGTGCGCCCCGGATCATCCATACGTCAAGGAGCACCCGCAATGGTTCAACTGGCGGCCGGACGGCACCGTCCAATACGCTGAGAACCCGCCGAAGAAGTACCAGGACATCCTGCCCTTTAACTTCGAGTGTGACGACTGGCAATCGCTCTGGGAGGAGCTAAAGAGCATCTTCATTTTCTGGATTGAGCAGGGCGTGAAAATCTTTCGTGTGGATAATCCGCATACCAAGCCCTTCGAATTCTGGCGCTGGTGCATCACGGAGATCAAGAAGGAGCACCCAGACGTCATCTTCCTTGCTGAAGCGTTCACTCGTCCCAAGCGCAAGTATCGCCTTGCAAAAGGCGGCTTTACTCAAGGCTACACCTACTTTACATGGCGCAACAGCCGCGATGAGCTGCGCTCTTATGTGGAAGAGCTGGCCCATACCGAGGTCGCAGAGTACTTCTGGCCTAACTTCTGGCCAAATACCCCGGATATTCTCCACGACTACATTGTCCACGGCGGGCGTAACGCCAGCATCTGCCGGCTCGTGCTTGCCGCTACGCTCTCTTCCAACTGGGGGCAGTACGGACCTGCCTTTGAACTCATCGAGACTGAACCGTTTCCAGGCAAGGAGGAGTACAACCACAACGAGAAGTACCAGCTCAAGAACTGGGATTGGGATCGTCCGGGCAATATCAAGCATCTCATTGCACGGGTAAACTACATCCGGAAGACAAACCCTGCCCTTCGTCGCACCCGCAACATCCAGTTTGTCGACACTGACAACCCAGCGCTAATTGCGTATGTGAAGCAGACTTCAGATCGCTCAAACCAGATTCTTACGGTCGTAAACTTTGACCCCAGGCATACCCAAAGCGGTTGGCTTCAGTTGCCACTCTGGCATATGGGTATCTCCGATCACGATAGCTACCGCGTGCGCGATCTATTCGCCCAGGATCTCGATGATGGATCGACCCATGTTTACACTTGGACCGGACGCTCAAACTTTGTCTCGCTGCGTCCCGGGAGTCGTCAGGCTCACATATTCCGTATTGAGCGCATCTAGCCCAGTGCATGAAGCTTCTTCTTGTCCTTGAGGAGGTCGCCATCTTCGCTGGGTGTCTGGTAGCCTTCGCGCTGGGCAGCTGGCAGTGGTGGTTCTTTCCAGCATTCCTCCTGCTTCCAGACATAAGCATGTTGGGCTATGCGTTTGGTCCAAAGCTCGGCGCAGTCCTGTACAACATTTTTCATCATAGGGCCCTGGCGCTTGCAGCGGTGACTGCAGGCATGCTCCTTCCAAGCTCATGGTTGCTCCTGGCGGGCATCGTATTGCTGGCTCATATCAGCATGGACCGTGCGCTCGGGTACGGACTCAAGCAATTCCGTGGCTTTCGCTATACGCACCTGGGCGATATCCAAGGGTAGGCGGCGGTAAACGCCCGTAAAGCATTGCCGCGTTCATGAAGCGTCGCGCCAGATGACATTCAGCCTCTTCCGGGAACAAATCGTGGCTTGGGTGCCTCTGGCTTGTAAAGAGTCGGCTTTCGCCGGGCTCTCCTGTTATGGCGCCAATTTCCATTCTTGAACTCGTCCGTGTTACTGAAGAAACCGATGCCCGCGGGGCATTGGACAACGCTCGCGACTTGGCTCGCCAAGCCGAGAAATTTGGCTATCGGCGCATTTGGGTTGCCGAGCATCACAATATGCCCGGGATCGCGAGCGCGGCCACCTCGATCGCCATCGCCCACATCGCTGCTGGGTCAGAGAAGATACGCGTCGGCGCGGGCGGCATCATGCTTCCCAACCATGCCCCCCTCATCATCGCAGAACAGTTTGGCGCCCTTGCTCACCTATATCCCGGTAGAATCGACCTAGGGGTGGGGCGCGCCCCCGGCACCGACCAATTAACGGTGCGCGCCTTACGTCGTTCGCCTTCCGCCGCCGACACTTTCCCACAAGATGTGATCGAGCTACAGACTTACTTCGCAGACGCAGAGCCGGACCAGCGCGTTCAGGCCGTTCCGGCAGCGGGCACGCACGTGCCGATCTGGATCCTTGGCTCCAGCACCTTCGGCGCTTCTTTGGCGGCAGAACTGGGCCTGCCTTACTCCTTCGCCTCCCACTTTGCCCCCAACCTGCTGCTGCAGGCTCTTGAAATCTACCGCAGCCGCTTCAAGCCATCCAGGCAACTCGAGCGCCCCTACGCCATGGTCGGCGTCAATATCATTGCCGCCGATACCGACGAGGAAGCCCGCAGGCTCGCCACCACCCAACAAATGTCCTTTGCCGACCTCGTCCGCGGCGCCCGCGGATTAAGTCGCCCGCCCATCGACAACATCGACGACTACTGGACGCCCTTTGAGAAGGCCCAGGCCAGCCAAATGCTCGCGCGCTCCATCTACGGCTCTCCCCAAACAGTCCGCCAAGGCGTGGAGGCTCTTCTCAAGGAGACCGCCGCCGACGAGCTCATCATCGTCTCCGACGTCTACGACCACAACGCCCGCATCCGCTCCTTCCAGCTAATCGCCGAGGCAATCCAACAATAACCTCCGTAGCACGACGCGAATAATGCCAAAGGGGAAAAGGTTGATCAACATCGACAACCTCGCCCCGCGTCGTCGCGAAGCGATGTGGAGTGCGAGTGGCTTGCCACCGCTATCAGTCCTGCAGCTTGCTGCAGCCAAGGCGTCCGCCCACGACAACCGCCCTCCTTTAGGATTTAGGATTTCGGATTTCGACACCCCGGCCCTCAAACGCTCTTCCACTCGCCCGTCTCATACGAAAAATACCACCCGGGCGTAGCCTCAGGAACCAGCAGCCAGCCCTGTTCCGGACTAAAGCAGATAAACGTCATCGCATACCATGCCGGGCTCCCGTTGGTGACACTTAACCAGCCGAGCTGAGGGCTGAACACCCATGGGTAGTTCGGCATGTAAAGCCAGCCAAGTGTGAGCGAGTCCACCCAGCCCGCGTTGCGGTTGGTGTCAAACGAGTCGAGCACCTCTGTCTCGAGTTCCCCTTCCAAGTAGCCGGTGGAGTTCCAGGACGAGACGAAGAGAACAGTGCCCTCGGGCGCTCCAGGCGTGTCAGCGACTCTATATTCCGAAATCGCGATCAGCGGAAACGGCAGCTCCAGTTCCAAGGTGAACCATTGATCGAAATAGGTGCCTCCCTGTTCACCAAAAGCGCCCGTGTAAACGATCATCCCTTCATCGACCTGCACAATCCATGGAACGACCAGGTGAAGGCTGCCCCGTCCCACAGAGTGGTGTTCAGCATAGAAGAAGTCTTCAGCATTGAGGACACAGAAGGGCGCCGCGAAGGCCGTGATAGCTGCCATAAGGGGTTTCATAATTCTTACAAACAATCGCATTAGAGTGTTGTTTCAAACGAATGTTGGATTCAGCACTTCCCGGAAATCCTCCCCGTGCCCTCGCTTGCCAATAACTCGCCTGCGTCGTTAGCATAGGTCTCATGCCTCACGCTTCTCCGCCCAATCTGCTCTTTATTTGCACCGACCAGCAAAGCGCAAACATGATGAGTTGCGCTGGAAACGCTTGGGTAAGCACGCCGGCAATGGACTCCCTCGCCGCGCGCGGCGTTCGCTTCGAGCGCGCCTATTGTGCGAACCCTATGTGTGTCCCTTCGCGCTTCAGTTTATTCACGGGCAGAATGTCCAGCGATCTTACGCCCGAAGGCTGGGGCTTCGAAATGCCTACATCTGTGCCAGACTACTTGTATGCCGACGGCATGGGGTGGCTTCTAAGAAGAGCTGGTTACCAGACCTTCTTTGGAGGCAAGGTGCATCTGCCCGGGGACGTTCAGCCAGAAGGGATCGGCTTCGAGTATATCGAGCGGGACGAGCGCGACATCCTGGCCGACCGTTGCGCCGCGTTCCTGCGTCAGAAACCTCGAGAGCCTTTCGCCTTGGTGGCCTCTTTCATCAATCCTCACGACATCTGCTACAACGCTCTCCAGCAGTTCGCTACCACCCCTCGCGAGAAGCGTATCACCAATAACGGCGTCGTGGAGCGGCAGGAGCTGGCGGAGGCGCTCAAGCTGCCCGAGGGCGTCTCGGAGGATGAGTTCTACGAACGCTTTTGCCCGCCGCTGCCTCCAAATTTCGAGCCGCAGGCAGACGAGCCGGAGGCGTTCACGCATCTGCTCGAGCTCTATCCATTCCGCAAGAAGGCCCGCGCCACATGGACTAAGCGCGACTGGAGACTGCACCGCTGGACCTATGCCCGCCTAACAGAGCGCGTGGATGCCCAGATAGGAAAGGTGCTGGCTGCCCTGCGCGATTCCGGGCTGGAAGATAACACTATTGTCGTGCTTACCAGCGACCATGGAGATATGAACGCCGCTCACCGTCTGGAGCACAAGGATCTTCCCTATGAGGAGTCAGCCGGCGTTCCATTCATTGTGGCAGGCCCGGGCGTTCAGCAGGGTAAGGTTAACAGCTGTCACTTGGTCTCCAACGGCTTGGATTTGCTGCCCACGTTTCTCGATTATGCGGGAAGGGATGCACCCGCCCATTTGAAGGGACGTAGCCTGCGCTCAATCCTTGAAGAAGAACAAGGGACGCCGTGGCGGGACGCACTTCCGCTAGAGACTCGCCTCTGCGGGCACGCGTTGATTACACGCCGTTTCAAGTACATGCGATTTCCCATCGGCGAGCCCGGAGAGGCGCTGTTTGATCTCCGGGAAGATCCGGGGGAGTTGCGCAACGCAATCTTCGACCCTGAGCATCAATATGTTCTGCAGGATCTACGTCAGCAATATGATCAGCTCCTTCCGGATTGCAGAGGGCAGACTGTCTGAAGTTCGCTTACTGGTTAGACCAGGACCGGTGCGCTCGGTTTTTTGACTTTGTCTCTGGGGCACGAGCCTGACCAGATGTAGGATCTTTCATCGACCGGCATTGGGTTCGCCACAGCAGCAATTGGAGCCTCCAGGTCATCAAGCTGGCTTGGGTTCACGACGACCGATGAAACCAACGGGTGAGCCAATACCCAGGCTACGCTGGTTTCTGTCACAGTTGCACCTCGTTTCTGCGCAACGCTTTCCAGTCTGTCCCAGGTTGTTCCGGCGCCACCCCGCGATCCGTTGAGCCGCCTTGGGGCCAGCCGAGCACGGGCCTTCGCAATATTAGTGTGTAGGCCTGTTGTTGGAGGACGCGCGATGAAGCCCGCGCCAGTCTCGCCACAGAAGTCAGCCAGTTCCGCATAATATTGGTGTGGCCAGGTTGGCGAGAAATCATTCTGCGCCGTCGCAAATGGAGACCAGCCTTTCTCTCTCGCTGCAGCATGTGCTTCCATCAATCTCCATGTGGGAAAACCCGAAGCGCCTACGGCGCTCACTAGATCGCTCCCAGTGAGCATTTCAGCGAGGTTCAGGGTGCTTCGAACAGGCAATAGCGCGGGGTTCCATTCCAGCAGCAGCAAATCGAGACTATCTACTCCCAGACGCAGTAGTGAGCCCTCAAAGCATCGTCGAATATACTCAAACCGTGAGGGATCATCCTTCAGGTCCCCGCAGATAACGACTCGCGTAGACAAAACGAGATCGCGACGATTCACGCCAGATTCCTTCAACCACCTGCCAACGTGTTCCTCGGCAAGATTTGCGGCCGCGAGTTCGCTCTCGCCGCCTCGTCCGCAAGTCACCGTGGCTTGTATAAAGTTTCCTCCAGCTTCCACGAAGCGATCAAGGATGGCGAAAGAGCTTCTCAGCCCCGTTTTCCACCCAAACCTCACAGTTCCCAGACATATCTCCGACACGCTGATGTTCGTACAGCCAATAGGACGGTATTTCATATTCCTCACTCCCTAAAATGTGATTCTGGTTCGGGCCGCTTTCGGTCCGCGACCACAGTAAAACTGCCAAGCTCTCGGGCATTGCCCGGGCGATACAACCATCTCAATGCCGGTCCTGCTCAAAAATCCGAATCATGAGGCCGGCGTTCGGCCATCGATCATGCGGCAAGACCGGCACGAACCGGGCAGATAACATATTGCACCGCGGTGCAGTCCGCCAAAATTCGAGCCTCCATTGTTATCGCATTCAAGGCGACTCGCAAAGTTTTGTCAAGGTTCCCCTCCTGAGGCAAAAGCCTCTCGTAACGCCTGTTCTGGCGCCTCAGATGGCATCTGAAGCGGTGACAAGTCACCGTTTCATCAATCCGGCGCCGCAGGTTTTCTATTTGCCCGAGCTTGCTAAGGTCTTAAGGCGCTCCCGGCTTCGCATCAGTCTTCAGATCTTACGGGTCCGGCCTGCCCGTCCACTGTCAGATCGAGCAATGCCTGTCTGAGGAACTGAGTGCATTCATCCCGGTCGCGCGGGAGTTCATCATGTTCGATGTGGCGCGCCCGCAAGGTTACTTTCGAGAACGGGTAGGGGAGGTAGAAGCCGTCCCAGCTTTTTAGTCTCCAGGCACAAGAAAAATTGGGCGCAAGCAGCAATACCGGCGCGCCAGACGCCAGCGCCAACAAAGTTGCCCCATCGTGAAATCGATAGATGGGCCCCCGCGGACCATCGGGGGTTATCGCTACGTCGCTGCCGTTCTGAAGTCTCTTGAGCATTTCGCGGGCTGCGGCCAGCGCTCTGCGGCTGCTGGAACCCCGAACAGTCTGGATTCCGAGCCGTCTGAAGAACCCGGCCAGCCAAGCGCCATCACGGCTCGCGCTAACAAGGCCGCACATGACGCGACCGTTACGTAATCGCCGCCGTAGTTCCCCAGCTACAAAGATCCGATTGTGCCATAATACGACGGCTGTGGGCTTCGATGTATCCTGGATCATTGCCAGTTCTTCTTTGCTGGCCACGAATCTGAGCGTGCGGCACCACAGGCGCACCACTCCCGCAAACAGCGATAATGCCACGCCCTTCCAACCACCCACTTCGTGAACAATCATCTTCCTGTGGGCCGGCTCCGCTGGAGGATTCATTGAAGCCAGCCAATTCGCTCTCGGCGTCAAACTCAAGTCTGTGTCACTCCTTCATTCGAAACTTCTATATTGAGACTGCGGCAGTGGATCTCGCTCTGGCCGGGAAGACTCAGCCCCGCCACGCGCGCGAAATGCAATCAGTTCAAATAATTACTGAGTATCTTCAGTTCGATAGCTCCGTGTTTGCGTAGAGGCTGACTTCCTATTCTGCTTGAAGCAGCGCCATGATGGAGACCCAGTGGCATGCCGAACCGCCGAGCACAAAAAGGTGCCAGATTGCATGGTGGTACTTCAGGCTCCGGCACAGGTAGAAGATTACTCCCAGAGAGTAGGTTACGCCGCCGACGACCAAGAGAACGAAGCTCAGTGGGCTGAGCGTGGTAAACAAGGGCACAATCGCCACGAGGCAAAGCCAACCCATCGCTAGGTAGATCAGGCTGGAAATCAAACCGCCGCGCTGTTGCTTAAAGATCTCCCGCACAACTCCCAGGATGGCAAGTGTCCAGATAATTGCGAAGATCACCCACCCGAGCGTTCCGCGCAGTGGCCCGAGGGTAAACGGCGTATAAGTGCCGGCGATCAGCAGGTAGATGCATGCGTGGTCAAGGACCAGAAACACGCGCTTCAATCGCAGGTCCCGCACCGTATGATAGACGAAGCTCGAGAGGTAGAGAACGATCAGGCTGGCGCCGTAAATCGAGCAAGCCGTCACCAGCCATGGCCCTTGATGCATCACCGCATATGCAACGCTCAACACCAGCGCCACCACCGCCCACACCAGCCCCACGCCGTGCGTGATGCTGTTCCATGCTTCCTCGGTGGCTGTATAGCCGCTGGTTGGATGCACATGCTTCGTATGGCTTGCTTTGTCACGTCCACGCCTGGCCATAGCAAAAGCATCCTCTCTTTCCATTTTCGTTCAAGCCCACTGAGGAACAAAATCATCCGGAGATCCTGAATGGGAACTGGAGTCTTCATATGATTTGTTCGCCGGCTCTGCTCCCATTGAGGTTGCGGATTCTTGCCTATACTACTCCCTTTGCTTGCGCGCTTCTTCCACCCCTCCAATTTAGCAATCGATGCCCGAAGATCCGCTTAGCAGGTTTCCTCGCTGCCACCTCCTCCCGACGCCGCATGCGCACATGGATTACAGGGCTCTCCAACACGCACGTGGCAATGTCGAGGTCTATTATCTCGAAGCTCTACGCTATGCCCACTTTCTATGGCTGAGGGAGTTGCCTGCTCGAGCGATTCTCGCGCTGGCTCGTGCGCTCTATGCGGACATGCCTGCTGATTCTCCATTACTCAACGCCAACCCAATGCCCTACGTACCGCTGCGATGGCTCTTGGTGAACCTGCCGCCGCATGGCGACTACTTCTTGGGCAACCCCCGCCTTAGCTTCCAGCACCAAGCTGCCCGTCTCCGCGGCCACCGCCGTCTGCAGCGTTCGTGGCGCGCGTGGGCCGCTTGCTGCGTTGTCCGCACAGCCATGCCTTTGCTCCCGGCGGATCCCACCATCACCATACCGGAGCCAGAGGCAGACGAGATTGTCTCCTCGCTTCGCCTTCACGGCATCCCCGGTGAAGCTGAAGCATTTGCTGCCGCCGTTCGATAAGGTGGCCCCGCGAGGCGAACTTTTGACGCAAGGTAGTTCTTGGATTGTATAACCCAGACCGGACAGAATCTAATCAAGGGAGCTCAATACTGCCTGCGCTCCCGGGCACAAGCAACACTTGCAGTGTTCCTCGTTCGGCCTCGGGGTAGTTGATAACAATGCGGCTGATTCCGTTGTTGGGTTGGTCATAAGCCTGTATGAGATCATTTACGTTCTCCACGCTTATACTTGCGCCCGGTACGTTCAGAGTTAGCATGTCGAGTCGCCGGCCATCCTGCGTTAGTTCCAGCCGGTCCCCCTTCACGGAGACGCTTGCAGCGGTCACCATTTGCCAGGAGATCGTCCCACTTTCGTCTGCCGGAAACTTCCACTCGTCCTGAATCATTACGGCTTTACCGGCGACAATCTTCATACTGCACTTTACGTATTCAGTGCGCGGATAAAGGGAACTCAGGTCCAGCTCGACTTGCGCTTCTCCGCCATCTTCCCGGAACGCTACGATCTCCGCTTTCCCGCTCACGGATTGGGCATCACCGTCAATGCGAAGGATGTTGTGACTCTCAGGCCCGATTCGAAACACTTTCCATCGATCGCTCTCTTGTGAACGGTCCCAGATTTTCAGCTTTCGGCTCTCGAGCGAATTATACCCCTGCATTCCCAGATCCAGCGCCCAGCGAACGCCGTCTGCTTCCAGAATGAAGGAGCCAGCGTCCATGTGTGCGTGCGAGGATCCCGGCGATCCGCCCTTGATGGCTGCATACAGCGGATGTTCTCCTTCGTTGACGCGGAAGACGGCGATCGGCGTTTCGCCCCGATACATGATCGAGCGCATTGACGGTGCTTCCTTCGGCTCCAGTTCGGGGCGACGCCATAACAGCGCCATTGGCAGCAAGCGATGGTTGCTCTTGCCGCTTATGTACATCTGCAGGGCTTCATCCAACCGCTCCAGATCATATTCCAGCCATTCGGGACGCTCGTAATGGGCTGAAAGCCAGAACAGCGCCGTTTGCAAGCCTCGCTGGACGCCCGCGTCGGAGTAGTTGAAGTATAGGCCGCTTGGCGCGGTCACGTCCATGATGTAGCCGCCAGTGCGTTCCAGCCCGGGAGTATCTTCCAGCCCAAACGCTGTTCCGCGAAACTTGACCAGCGCATCGATCAGAAGCACCTGAAAATCTGTTGCATAGCCCCAATACATGGGGCCCTCGGGAAACGCCCCGTCCGGGGAGTAGCTTGCCGCCGCCAGGGGTGCAAACTCCCTCGTGCGCTGAATTGTCATTTTCGCAAGCTCAGGCGCCCGGTCAGCCACCACGATAGCAGCTGCTGTCATACCAGTATGGCAGACCTGGTTCCAGTTGTTCGTGCGTCGATGCCAGTAGGTAAACTCTTCCTGAAACGAAGGTTTCAGGCCCTTCTCGATTAGCGCCGTGGCAATCGTGTCACGCGCCTCTTCGCTCAGCTCCTCGTGAAGCCAATCATAGCCAATCGCCAGTGCGAGCGACAACTCAGCGACATCCAGGAAATGGCCGGGATTCCAATCGGTAAATGCCGCTGCCGCCAGCATCTCTGCCTGCGCGCGGTCAGCATACCTGGTTTCGCCTGTTATGCGGTACAACGCGGCGAGCATCGATACGTCTGCAAGTACCGATCTAGCCACACCAAGCAGTCTGTGGCCCTCAAGGACGCGCTCAGGCAGCGTCTCTTCCATCACCCGCTCAGCTCGCTTCTGCATGGCGGCGAACATCATTGCAGATACTGGATCCGTCTTCACCTGGCGACGTACGCGCTCCCAATCTTGCGATGTGGACAAAAGACGAGGGTGATCCGGCAAGAACTCAGGCAGGACGGCCGCTGTTTGCTCGTCTCCTCGTTCAACTGGTTCAATACCCAGCTCAATTGCCCGTACAACGGGTGTTATCAGCGCCGCGGAGAGAAGGAGTGGCAAGAGCTTCATGTTGGGGGGAATTCATCGATATAAGATCATTTATCAACGGATTGCCAGCCCTCTAAAGAGGTCCATTCAGAAGCCCCCTTCTTGACTCACGCGCCTCCCGGGGTAACTCACTACTCATGGATTCCCAACCCCTCGGCCTTACAGGTCTTCGTGTTCCCCCCATCATTTTTGGCGGAAATGTATTTGGATGGACTGTTAACGAGAATAGCTCCTTTTCTTTGCTCGATTCGATGGTTGATCAGGGCCTGAACGCGATCGACACGGCTGACTCCTATTCCCACTGGGCGGATGGCAACAGCGGCGGCGAGTCCGAAACCATCATTGGGCGCTGGATCGCACGCAACCCCGGGAAGCGCGAAGAAGTAGTCATCTTCACCAAGGTAGGCTCCACTTATGGAGAGGGGACAGGCGGACTTTCAAAGCGCTGGATACTTCAGGCCGTCGAGAACTCCCTGCGCCGGCTGCAGACGGACTACATTGACCTCTACTTTTCTCACAAGCCTGACCCGAAGACGCCCTACGTCGAGACTCTCGCTGCGTTCGAGACCCTGCTGGAACAAGGTAAGATTCGCGCGATAGGCGCCTCCAACCTCGATGCAACTCAACTCGCTGACGCCCTTGAAGCAGCACGTAAGAATGGCCTTACCCGCTATCAGGTCTTGCAACCAGAGTATAACCTCTACGATCGTGAGTCTTTTGAAGGACCGCTGCAGGATCTTTGTATAAAGGAATCGATTGCCACCGTTCCTTATTTTGGTCTCGCAGCCGGTTTCCTCACTGGCAAATACCGCTCGGAAGCCGATGCGAGAGACAAGGAGCGCGCCGGAATGGTCAAAAAATACTTCACGCCGAAGGGGGACCGCATCTTGAAAGCCTTGGACGACGTCTCAAGTCGGATTGGCGCAAGCCCCGCAGAAGTTTCAATTGCCTGGCTCAGCGCCCAACGCGGCGTTACCGCTCCGATCGTCAGTGCAACAAGTCACAAGCAACTGGATAGCCTCATACGGGCTGCAAATCTCACCATTTCATCTCAGGACCTGCAGCAACTCACCGAGGCCGGCCGAATGGGAGAGTGAAGCGTCCACCTGCCTAGGTAAAATCCTCGGTGATCAGCACGGAGGCCTGATTATCGAGCGGACCGAACTCAAAACTTCCAGAGTAGGGTAGAAGCACCGTTTCGCCCTTCATCACGCGCATGTTCGAGTTTTTCTCGAGGAGTGCGCCTTCGACCACGCTAAGCAGCCTGGGTTGTTCGCCCGATGCGATTCTGAGCGACGATTGTGCTTCGAGCGGGATCTTGCGTAACGAAAAGATATCGCTCTTTACCAGCGTCTGCTCCTCCTTGCTCGTCGAGTGAATCAACTCGGGCTCAGAGTCGTCCCACAGGATGGACTTAAGCGACTCCTCGATGTGAAGCTGTCTTGGTTTCTTATCCAGACCGACCCGCCCCCAGTCATAAACGCGGTAGGTGGTATCGGAGTTCTGCTGAATCTCCAGAATCAGGTTTCCTGCATCGATTGCATGCAAGCGGCCACTGTAAACAAACATGCTGTCTCCGGAGCGAACGGGGATCCTGTTCACCAATTCTTCCAACGTTTGGTCATGTATTGCCTTCTCAAACTGCTCGCGAGTTACCCCGCGTTTCAATCCCACAAGCAGCGCTGCGTTTGGATCGGCTTCAGCGATGTACCAGTTCTCCGTCTTGGGCTCGCCGCCCAGCTCTTTTGCCACTTCCGCTGGCGGGTGAACTTGAAGACTTAAGCGATCCTGACAATCCAACCACTTCACTAGAATAGGAAATGGCCGATTCCCATCATAATCAGGGCCCATAATTTCCACGGCATGTTCCCGAAGCACATCACGAATCTTCTTTCCCTTGTGCTCTCCTTCGGCCACGACGGACTGTTCCTCCGGGCGGTCAACGACCTCCCAGCTTTCGCCTATGGTCTTACCAAGCGGCAGCTTTCGGCCAAGGCGGTTCTCGAGTCCGCGCCCGCCCCAGACGCGTTCCTGGTAAATCGGTTCAAATCGAAGCAACTGCATTCTCTTAATCGTCGAAGGGTTAGATCAAATGAGGGAAATCCCGCTGGAGGAAAGACTGTTCACTCGGTTGAAACTACTTTAGCTTCAGCAAACCTGCAAACTCTGGCCGAACTGCTCAGTATCTTCGGCCCTCGCATTCGCTGCAATTTTTGGAGAACCATAGATGGCTCGACGCAATAAAAGTAAAGCCAAGAACGATATTCCTACGTTTGGTAAGAAAGAAGGTAGGCCAAGACCACTGTTTGGCCTGCTGTTTCTGATCATTGCGCTGCTCTCAGCCCTTTCCATTTGGGATTATGAGTGGACGCAAAATCCGGAGCTGACGACCGAGATTCTCAGCCACAACATGATTGGCATTGCGGGCGTCAAGATT
>CAYSHY010000015.1:0-31390 GCA_964430955.1 uncultured Puniceicoccaceae bacterium
CCAACAACATCATCATCAACAATGGCCCATCCCCCAAACTTTGGTGTAGACCCAAGAAAAATGGGGTGGTAAACCGGACTTGAACCGGCGACCCCTGGAACCACAATCCAGTGCTCTAACCAACTGAGCTACTACCACCAGAAAATTGAAGCCGGAAAGGTAGCGGGCGCCTGCATTGCTTGTCAACCCTTCTTTGGCGGAAATCAGTTGAAGGAGTGATCCATGCTCGAGTGGCATGTTTTAAGCGTAAGCCGCATGCGGACATAACGTGCTTATGCATGGGGCGGTTTTGATGGACCGTTCCATGGATCATGGGCGCAGCACGGCCTCAAATCAAATCACTTCATCTCATGGAAAAACCGCTTGAAATCTCCTACCGAAATGTCAGCGCCACCACCGAAATAGATAAGCAAATCCGGCAGCGGGTGGATAAGCTGGAAACAATCTGCGACCATGTCATAAGTTGTATGGTGGCTGTTGAAGACCTGCAAACGGCTCAACGATCGGGCAGCGAATATCGGGTTCGGGTAGATGTGAGAGTGCCGCCAAGACATGAGCTTTGTGCAACTCACAAGGAGGGACAGGGGACCGAAGGAGGCACGATCTTTCAGTCGATTAGTCAAGCCTTTGACGCCATGGAGAAACAGCTCAGGAAACTGAATGACAAGCAGAAGGGATTGGTAAAAACCAAGGAACAGGACATCGCCGCTGGGATCGTTTCAAAGCTCTTCCGTGAAATGGGCTATGGTTTCATCAAGAGTATTGATGGCCGGGAAGTTTACTTCCACCGGAATAGCGTCTTAAGCAATGGATTTGACCACCTGGAGCTTGGCGCTGGCGTTATGTTTAGTGAGGAGCAGGGAGAGGACGGACCACAGGCGACAACCATACATATCGTCGACAAGGTTGGCCGAGATTCTCCCCAGAATGGCTAGCGCTGGATGCTTGAAGGGCAAGAAAGCCATGTTCCAATCAAGAAACATGGCTTTCATTCTAAAGTCCGAAGTAATCGATTAGTTGCTCTGCTCACTCTTCAGCCGCTTGATTTCATCACGGATTTCGGCGGCCTTTTCGTAGTCCTCGATCTCTATTGCCTTCTTCAACCGATATTCAAGTTGGTCAATGGGAGATGCAAAGGATGTGGGTTCCTGCTCTTGTTCGTCCTCCTCTGTAGAGAACTCCGAAGTATCGAATGCGCCCTGAAGCCCTTCGCCCTCAGGCGTTGTGCCCGCTTCCTGCATTACCGACTCTGAAACCAGAATCGGAACGTTTACCCTTACGGCCAGACCGATTGCATCGCTCGGACGAGAGTCGATTCGGCGTGACTCGCCATTCTTGTCATAGCGAATGCTGCCGTAAAAGGTCCCGTCGCGGAGTTCTTCGATTGCGACGCTTTGTATCTTTGCGCCCATCTCAGACATGATGTTTGCCATCAGATCGTGAGTCAAAGGGCGGGGCGTTGGTAGCCCTTGAACTCGCACAGCGATCGACTGCGCTTCCAGCAGCCCGATTATGACTGGAAGAAAACGGTCGCCATTGACCTCGCGCAGAACGATCGCGCAAGTGCCGCCGCCCGACGGAACCAGTGACAATGACACAATCTCTACGCGCACATAATCCATATTCACAACACTCTAGCTCCACGACTGTACGCAGTCAACGGGCCTAAGTCTTCATTAAGCTCCAAAAATTACAGTAATTAAGAAAATACACCGCCACCCAAGAGACGCTCTCCATCATAGAAGGCGCATACTTGGCCAGAGGCCAGCGCTCGTTGCTCATGTTCGAAAATTATCCAGCCGCTCTTATCGCCTGTAGGTATGAACCGTGACTTAACTGAAGGATCCCGATAACGAGGCCGGGCAAGGACTGTCGTCTCCTCAGTAAGTGGCTCGTTGAGCCAGGAGATGGAGTGCACGTGCATTTTCTTCTGAAACAGTCCGTCGCATTCCGCACTCTCGAAGGCCACCAGCAGCTGGTTGGTCTCTAAGTCTTTCCCCACCACTACATAATGCTCATTGTCGGTGTTTGAAGGGACGCCAATTCCTTTTCGTTGGCCTAGCGTGTATCTGTGAAGGCCGCGATGCGTGCCAACGAGCTCGCCGCGATGGTTGATAATCTCTCCCGGTTGGTCCGGAATGTAGTTCTCCAGGAAATCGCCAATCTTCACCTCGCCTATGAAGCAAATGCCCTGGCTATCCTTCTTGCCCGCATTTGGCAGCCCTTCCTGCTTTGCCAGTTCGCGCACTGCTTGCTTGGTAAGGTGTCCGACCGGAAAGATCGCCTTTTGGAGCTGATCGTTGCTGATGAGGGCAAGGAAATAGGACTGGTCCTTATTCTTGTCCACGCCTTCATACAACGCATTCTCGGCCGGGCGTCCGGGATGCTGCTGGGATCTGCAATAGTGCCCGGTAGCCACTGCGTCGAATCCCTGCTTTAGGGCATAATCAAGGAAGACCCCGAATTTCATTTCACGATTACACATGACGTCGGGGTTCGGGGTCAGGCCGCGCTTGTAACCGTCCACGAGGTACTTGACGACCCTCTCCCTGTACTCGCGAATAAAATTAACCACCTCGAAGCCGATCCCGATGGTCTCAGAGACTGCCCTTGCATCTTCAATGTCCTGTTGCCAGGGACAATGCGCTGAAATGGAGTCCTCGTTTATCCAGTTTTTCATATACGCGCCTGCAACGTCGTACCCCTGCTTCTTCAGCAGCAGGGCCGCAACGGCGCTGTCTACGCCTCCTGACAAGGCTACGAGGACTTTTTTCATTGTTGTCTTGAAGAAACGTTTCGGCAAAGGGAAGTTCCCGCTCGCCCACATTGTGTGCGGCGGCTGTTGCTAGCTACCAACGGACAAATAGGTATGGGTCATTCGGGGCGGTTTCCAAAGAAAATTCTGAGTGCTTACTGGACGACTGAGTCGTCTGGAGTCGTAAGTCTGACGCGAGATTGGGTTCAGAAGGACCTTCCGCCTTTGTTTTGGGGCAGCACCAATGAACCTCTGCCACATCTCAGACGGGCGCCGCCTTTGATGTATGGGGATCTGAGCGGTTATTTTACCCAGGGAGCGTGGCTTACATTCTGTGTGCGTGCGTCGAGGTTTCCAAATTACGACCTCGTGCAAAACGGGGTGTTTGTTGCAGGCGCGTTCAACGATTGGTCTCCAGATCAGAGTCGCCGAACCTGGCGACTTGAGGTGGCAACGATAAGTGGCGAGACCTACTTCCTGCTTAACGTTCAACGTGACCGCATTTTTAAGCGCTCTAAGACCGCATTCAAGTTTGTGACGGGGACAGGGGAGTGGCTTGAGCTCCCATCAGATGCGCCGAACACTATTACCGACAAGTCAGGAAATCTGAACTTTTTCGTTCATCCTCACCGCACTGGGCATCACCAGTTCCTCTTCAGCACTCCGCATCCTATCGACCATAGCGGTCAAAGCACTGTGATTTGGCGGCAGGATGGGCATGAGGAAGAGGCGCTGATGATGCCAGGCGATTACCTGCACAAGATTGGATCCCGTCTGGAGCAAGGGGCAATCGTCCAAGATGGGCTTACTACGTTTCGCCTCTTTGCACCCCGTGCGAGCGGGGTAAGTGTTTCCGTGTTTTGGAATCTGGATCAATCCGACAGGCAGCTGTATGAGTGCGAACGTGTGGACGCCGGATCTTGGGAAGTGCACGTTCCTCAGGACCTGCACGGCGCCTATTATTTCTTTTACGTAAGAGGGGAAGCAAGCGATGCACACAGCGCTTTTGATCCCAGCTGGCCAGTCCTCGATCCATGGGCAGTTGCCTGCACAGGAGCGACGGGACCTGCTATAGTTGTCGACAAAAGAAGGTTAAGACGTCCCTCCACTCGATTTCAGCCGCCTTGCTGGCATGACTTGGTCATTGCAGAGGCCCATGTGAGAGACTTAACGACTTTGGCGCCGGTACAGATGAGTGACCGCGAACGGCTGGGATTCGCCGGCTTGGCCAAGTGGGTGAGAAGTCCGGAGTTCTATCTCTCGAAGTTGGGCGTCAATGCGGTTGAACTCCAACCCATTCAGCAACACGACGCTCCAACGGTTGAAGAATATCATTGGGGCTACATGACGAATAACTACTTCTCTCCGGCCAGCCAGTACGCCATGGCGCCGGAGAAGGCATCTCAGATCGAGGAGTTTCAGGATCTGGTATCCGCTTTTCACGAACGAAATCTAGCTGTTATCCTCGATGTGGTTTACAACCACGTTGGAGAACCAAACCCTCTTCAACCGATAGATAAGCACTACTATTTCGAGCTCAGCCACGATGGCCACTACATGAACTGGAGCGGGTGTGGAAACACGCTCTGCAGCTCATCGCCGATGGCGCGTCGACTGATCATTGAGAGTCTGCAGTGGTTGGTTGAAATGTATGATGTGGATGGATTTCGGTTCGACCTGGCTGAACTCTTGGGAGTGGAAACCCTGCGCGAGATTGAGCGGGAACTGAAAAAGATAAAGCCGTCCATTATCCTTATCGCGGAGCCATGGAGCTTTCGTGGTCACATTCAACATGAGCTAAAGAAGACCGGCTTTGCCTCCTGGAATGACGGCTATCGCGAGAATGTTAGGGAGTATATCCTCGGCCGGGGCAGTTGCGAAGCAATGCAATATTTTATCGGTGGCTCGCTCGGCCACATGGCTTCCTGGCCGGCGCAGACCGTTAACTATGTGGAATCCCACGACGATCGCTGCTGGATAGACCGAATCACTGAGAACGAGAATTTTGATGGTTTCGATCCGTCGTTTCTTGATCGCCGTAGGACTCACCTAATGGTTGCGATGCTCATGATGTCGCTCGGCATCCCGATGCTACACTCCGGAATGGACTTCATGCGGTCAAAACGGGGACACAATAATACCTACAAGCGCGGGGACCTCAACGCCATCGATTACCGGCGGGCCATCTATTATTCGGGCACCCATGAGTACTTTAGGAAGTGGCTGGCTTTCAGGCAGTCGGACTTCGGCAAGATTCTCCGCCTGGAAAGCAGGCCGGGCAGCGGTTACTTCAGATTCTTCTGTTCAAGCGAAGTGAAAGCTCTTGGCGTCCTATATAACGCAGACAGGGCATTGCCTGGCCGGCGACTGTTCTTCGCTATTAATCCCGAGGCTTCATCAGTCACACTAAATCTCGAGGCCTTTGATGTATCCCGATTTCGCCAGATCGCAGATCATGAGCGGCTTCTGTGGAGCGGCATCGACAGCGCCCGACCGCTCCTGAGCGGCTTTAACCTGGAACTTATGCCATTCTCTTGTGGCCTGTGGGTAGAAGATAGGTAGGCTCCAGTCTCGCTGGAGCCAAACCCGTTTCACGCGGTGAAGATACCCGATCGCGGGGTTCCCGTCTCCATGATAGGTGCGGCGGAAGTTGCTTGCAGCTGTTGCGGCGATAACTTAGTTTTAAAACGGCGGTCTGTTGATTAGATACTCTGATTTTGATTTTGGGATAAAATAAAAGATTTTAATGGACACCGCGCGGGAATATCTGATTATGCGCTTGCCAAGAAACGGCGGAGTCATTTGGAGTCACGAGCTTTGACAGGCCCTCTCAAGTGGAGTCTGCGATCAATTTTAATCCTAAGTACAGCGAAAAGAAAATGGCAGTAAAAGTCGCTATTAATGGTTTCGGCCGCATCGGTCGTTTGGTTTTCCGCGCGATGTGCGAGCAGGGCCTCCTTGGAGGTGAGCTCGGGCAGAAGTTTCAGGTCGTTGCAATCAATGACTTGGTGCCTGCGGACAACCTTGCCTACCTGTTGAAGTACGATTCAATCCAGGGTCGTTTCAACGGCACGGTGTCGAGCGAGAAGAGTGATCCTTCGGTGGCCGAAGACGACACGATCGTGGTCAATGGGCAGAAGATCAAGTGCCTGGCGGTTCGGGAAGGTCCGAAAGCTATGCCTTGGAAGGATCTGGGCGTAGATATCGTGATCGAGTCCACTGGCCTGTTCGTCGAAGACGTGAAGGCCCGCGGTCACATTGAGGCCGGCGCGAAGAAGGTTATCATCTCAGCCCCAGCAAAGGGTGATGTGAAGACCGTGGTTATCGGCGTTAACGAAGACAGCCTGACCAAGGATGATGATATCATTTCCAACGCTTCCTGCACGACAAACTGCCTTGCTCCGATCACCAAGGTCATCCTGGATAACTTCGGGATCGTGGAAGGCTTGATGACCACGGTGCATAGCTACACCGCCACACAGAAGACCGTGGACGGTCCATCACGCAAGGACTGGAAGGGTGGCCGCGCCGCCGCCATCAACATCATTCCTTCCACCACAGGCGCCGCAAAGGCAGTGGGTCTGGTTCTTCCTGCGGTCAAGGGCAAGCTCACGGGCATGTCGTTCCGTGTGCCAACCCCAACCGTCTCTGTGGTTGACCTCACGGTGAAGACCGAGAAGGAAACGTCTTACGAGGAGATCTGCCAGAAGATGAAGGAAGCCGCAGAAGGCCCAATGAAGGGAATTCTCGGCTACACGGAAGACGAAGTTGTCTCCAGTGACTTCATCCATGACAAGGCTTCCTCGATCTTCGATGCGGGCTCCGGCATTGGCCTGAACAGCACGTTCTTCAAGCTTGTGAGCTGGTATGACAACGAGTGGGGCTACAGCAACCGCGTTGTTGACTTGCTGAAGCGCGTTGGCGGCTTGCTCTAATGGCGTAAGTAGAGGCAATCTTTTGCAGGCCGCCGCGCCGGCTTTAGGAGCCGCCGGCGGCCTTCTTTTAAGCTTTTATCGACATCTTCCAAAATGGCTACCAAGACGATCAAGGATATCGACGTTGCAGGGAAGCGCTGCTTCGTCAGAGTAGATTTCAACGTTCCCGTCGATGCAGACGGCACAATAACCGACGATACACGAATTCGCGCGGCGTTGCCCACGATTCGTTATCTGGTGGAGAACAAGGCGAAGGTGATTCTTGCCAGCCACCTTGGTCGGCCAAAGGGGCAGCGCTCAGAAAAGGACAGCCTTCGTCCTGTAGCGCGCAATCTTAGCGAGAAGCTGGGTATTCCTGTTATCTTCGTCGAAGATTGCGTTGGTCCAGATGTCGAAAAGGCCGCCTCTTCCATGGAAGATGGTCAGGTGATGCTCCTGGAGAATACGCGTTTTTACAAAGGGGAGGAGAAGAACGATCCGGAGCTGTCCCAGCAAATGGCGCGCTTGGCCGATGTTTATGTGAACGATGCATTCGGCGCGGCTCACCGGGCGCACAGCTCAACCGCGGGAATAGCAGACTACGTTTCCGGCCCCAAGGTTGCCGGCTTCCTTATTGAGCGTGAACTGGAGTTTCTTGGTCAGAAGACTTCAAATCCGGAGCGGCCTTTTACTGTGATTCTTGGCGGCGCAAAGGTCAGCGACAAGATTACGGTCATTGACGCCCTTCTCGATAAGGCAGACAAGATTCTCATCGGCGGCGCTATGGCCTACACCTTTAAGTTGGCGCAGGGGGTCAAGGTGGGAAATTCGCTCAGTGAACCGGACAAAGTTGATACCGCGCTGGCAGCGATGGAGAAGGCGAAGGCCAAGGGCGTTGAGCTCATGCTACCACTCGATAACAGGATCACCAACAAACTGGACTTTGGCGCCAAGGAAGTTGGAGAGCTGAAGGTAGTCGATGGCGACATTCCAGATGGCTGGGAAGGGGTGGATATTGGCCCTAAGACTGTAGAGCTTTACAAAGAAGCGATCGCAGGCGCTAGAACCGTGCTGTGGAATGGACCTATGGGCATCTTTGAGATTAAGGCCTGCGCTGAGGGTACCTTTGCGATAGCCAAAGCCATTGCTGATTCCGACTCTATCTCGATCATTGGAGGGGGGGACTCGGTCAAGGCGATCAATCGCAGCGGCTATGCGGACAAGGTAACCTTTATGAGCACAGGAGGGGGCGCGAGCCTCGAGTTTCTTGAAGGTAAGAAGCTTCCCGGTGTGGAAGCACTGGAAACACGCTAGAACAGAAGCTTTTGAATCATGCAAAATAACCAGCGCCGATACCTCATTGCGGGGAACTGGAAGATGAACAAGACAACTGCGGAAGCCCGCGAGCTGACGCAGGAAGTTGTCGCTGCGGTTGGACAACAGACGGATGTCGGAGTTGTCCTGTGTCCCCCATTTACCGCTCTGGCTACAGTGGCGGAAGCCATTGAGGATTCCAATGTTCAACTAGGAGCGCAAAATATGCACCCCAAGGCTGAAGGCGCCTATACAGGCGAAGTATCAGCCGTGATGCTCCGTGACCTGTTCTGCAATTTCGTGATTCTGGGGCACAGCGAGCGTCGTCAGTATTTTGCAGAGACTGACGAGTTTGTGAACCAGAAGACACTTGCTGCTCTCGAGTCCAACCTGAAGCCGATCGTATGCGTCGGTGAAACAATTGAAGAGCGGGAAGCGGGTAAGACACTTGATGTCATTGGACGCCAGGTCCGCGAGGGCTTGAAGGGCGTTACTGCCGAGGAAGCAGATGCTCTTGTCATTGCCTATGAGCCAGTCTGGGCGATCGGAACGGGCAAGGTTGCCACCCCGGAAATGGCTCAGGAAGTGCATGCCGCCATCCGAAACATGCTCAAGGAGCTGATCGGCGAGGCTGCAGTGCGCGTAAGGATTCTTTATGGCGGATCGATGAAGCCAGAGAACGCCAGTGAGCTTCTTGATCAGGAAGATATCGATGGGGGACTTATCGGCGGCGCATCGCTTAAGGCCAAGTCCTTCGCGGAGCTGGTCGAAATCGCTCGCAGCAAGCTTCCATAGTTCCTAAGGTTTTTCCTTGCCGGAATTTCAGGCCAGGATCGGATTGTTCCGGTCTTGGCCGTTTCTTTTTCAGGGACCCCGATATTATGGCGCGTAAGAAAAACAACAGCGAAGGACAAAAGGAGTCAAAGGTAACGCTTCACACCCTTGAAATGAATCCCGAGCAGATCGAGAAGATCCGGGAGTACTGTGACTATCACCTTTGGGAGGCCTTTGAGCCGGACTATGCGCACTACGGATTCAAGAACAAGGCAAAGCAAGTTACCTTGGTTGCGTATCGAAGCGGAAAGGTCGTCATCTCTGGTAAAGGAACGCAGGAGTTCGTACAGGACTATATTGAACCTCAGATTACTGGTGAGGCCTATCTGGGATACGAAGAAGTGCACCATCCAGAGTGGTTTGAGGAACATGCAGGACTGGATGAAGCGGGAAAAGGCGATCTATTCGGTCCGGTCGTCGCCACCACGGTTGTTGCTGATGAAGTTGCGGTCAGGCAGTGGCGCAAGGCAGGCATCAAAGACAGTAAGAGTTTGTCTGACGACTCGATTCAGCGGCTTGAGAAGATCATTCTGAAGACGCCAGGCGTGGTAGTTCAGAGCGCGTGGTGCAGCATGGAGAAATACAACGCGCTAATGGCGAAGCCCACCGCAAATCTGAATAAGTTGTTGGCTTGGCTTCATGCGCGTGCTCTTACGTCTGCGCTTGAGAAACGTCCTGCTCCATGGGGTCTATTGGACCAGTTCAGTAAGCAGCCATTGGTGCAGCGGCAGTTAAAGAAGGATGGCGTCGATTTTGATCTTCGCATGCGAACGCATGGGGAGAGCGATCCGGTTGTAGCGGCAGCCTCTGTCTGCGCCCGTGCAGAGTTCGTTCGTCAAATGAAGAAACTGGAGGAAGTTGCCGGTGAGCCCCTTTTGAAGGGAGCGGGAGCGGCAGTCAAGGAGCAGGCCCAGCGCCTGGTGGGCAGACATGGGCCAGATGTTCTGCCAAAGATCGCCAAAATGCATTTCAGGACAGCCAGCGAGGTTCTGGGGCTTCCTGTTCCAGAAAAGAAGCCTTTCCAGCGGGGCTGATCATTCTTCGCATTGAGTCGGGGTGATTTGTAGTCTCTAATCTTCGCATGGCTGTTCGTCGTTATGCTCATCGCAAGTTTGACCTGCTCTGCATGGGCAATGGTGAGTGGCTTGTGGGTATAGACGAGGCCGGGCGCGGCTGCTTGGCGGGACCCGTTGTCGCAGGTTGTGTTGTGGCGCACCGGTCATTCTATGAGAGTGTCTGGTGTAGGCGCGTTGGTTGTCGCGTGGACGACTCGAAGAAGCTGAGCCCTGAAGATCGCGAGGAGTTATTCGAGCGCATCAAGGATTGCAGGTCTAAAGAAAGGATCTTTGTCGCCGCTGGAATTGCATCCGTCGAAGAAATCTGGACGCATAATATCCTGGGCGCTACCAAACTTGCGATGCACAGGGCAGCCATTGATGCTGCGCATCAAACATCTGGTGCGATGAGTCTGCCTCCGCCTCTGGATGGCGACGATCTGTTCCAACCAGAACTCGGTGTTGGCGTCAGTGTGATAATCGATGGAAGACGCTTGAGCGGGTTTCCGATTCGGCATAACGGCATTGTCGGCGGTGACTCTCTGTCGTTAGTGATTGGCATGGCTTCAATCACGGCCAAGGTGACCCGTGATCGGATGATGCGGGAGCTTCATGAGGTGGATGGCCGCTACGGCTACGATCAGCACAAAGGCTATTGCACTCCCCAGCATTGTGAGGCAATTCGCACTCATGGCGCTTCCGAGCACCATCGCATGCTCTTCCTCCGAAAACTGCTTGCTGGGGACGCCGAGATCCATGAACAGGTAAACTTGGAACTTTTGAATACTGATGCCTGAAGACCAAATCTTACTAGGGGTTAACATCGATCACTGCGCTACGCTGCGGCAGGCGAGATATCGTGACTATTCCAGTGACTGTGGGGGCATTCTGGAGCCAGATCCAGTAGCCTACGCGCTGGCTGCCGAAATGGCTGGTGCAGACGGGATAACTGTGCACCTGCGAGAGGACCGCCGGCATATACAAGAGCGCGATGTCCGTCGCCTTCGTGAGGCGATCCGCACGCATCTGAACCTCGAAATGGCTGGCACCGAGGCGATGGTCGCGTATGCGCTGGAGTTAAAGCCCGATTATGTCTGCCTGGTACCGGAAAGTCGCGATGAAGTAACGACGGAAGGAGGCTTGAACGTCTTCGGTCAGAAGGAGCGGATCTCGCGAGTTGTGAAGCAACTATCAGACGCAGGCATCGTGGTGAGCCTCTTCATCGACCCGACTTCCGAGCAGGTTCAAGCTTCAGCAGAAGTTGGCGCTCCGATGATAGAGCTTCATACTGGAGCGTTTGCAAACGCATGGCATGATTCTCAGGAAAGAGATGCTTTGTTCGATCAGTTAGTGGATGCTGCAGTTGAAGCTACGGACGCAGGCCTGATCGTAAACGCGGGTCACGGCATCAATTACCACAACATCCGCCATATTCGGCAGATTCCAGAGCTTCATGAGCTTAATATCGGTCACTCCATCATCTCTCGCAGCCTCTTTACCGGTGTTCAGGAGGCTGTTCGCACGATGAAGGTCCTCATGCAGAGCGGCGTGATATGACAGAGTTGAACTTGCCGAAGGGCGGCGTTGTGGTGGGGGTCGGCGTAGACCTGGTTGAGGTGGATCGAATTCGCAAAGTTTGCGAGAGGCACCCTGAACGCTTCCTGAGCCGTGTATTCACGCGAGAGGAACAGGACTACTGCCTGAAGATGAAGGACCCTTACCCGCACCTCGCAGCAAGGTTTGCTGCGAAGGAAGCTGTTTCCAAGGCTTTCACAACGGGAATCGGCGCAGAACTGGGCTGGACGTCTGTGGGAGTAAGAAAAGGAGAACGCGGCGATCCTTACGTGGAGTTTGACGAGCAGGGAAAGGAGCTGCTGAGAAGAGTAGGGGCAAGCGACGTTCTTTTGACGTTGGCGCACACCTCCCAACATGCGCAGGCAGTAGCTATCCTGGTGAAGTAACGAGGAAGGTGAAAATCAGTAATCTGATTTTCCTCCAAAATTGTCGCCTGGCGGTTGAACGACGGGGCACTTCGGATATCATTAACCTGCAATGACCGGCACCCCCTGGCCCCCGTTCAACAATGCGTCGGATTACGTGGATTTAGAGGAGGAGGAGTTCGAGGCTATTCTGAATGCTGTGGAGACATGCCTTACACAGGATTTCCATTGGAACGGAGAGTGTGAGAGTAACGATGCCTCTGGCGCCAAGCCTGCGGATGAACGCGATTACCACTTGCGCTACGGATTCCTGCCCCTATATCAACGATTAAGAGAAGCACGCGAGAAGCAGCGACTTACTCCGAACGGTCGTATCTTTCGCGTCATTTTCTCATAATCGTGACTGCAAAGCCTGATAACTCACTACAGCTGGCCAAAGGTGCTCCAGGCCCCACATTACTGGTGCTGGCAGCTGGCATGGGCAGCCGCTATGGCGGCCTGAAACAACTGGAATCCTTTGGCCCGTCCGGGGAGACGATTCTGGAATACTCGGTATATGACGCAATTCGCGCGGGCTTCTCCCGCGTTGTGTTCGTCATTCGGCGAGAGTTTGCAGCAGAGTTCCGCGAGAAGGTAGCCAGCCGATTTTCTTCGAGGATTCAAATCGATTACGCGTTCCAGGAGATAGAGAATCTCCCGGCGCCCTTTCGCCGTCCCCCCGACCGTACCAAACCATGGGGAACCGGTCATGCAGTCCTTGCTGCAAGGCAAGTTGTCAGTGAACCGTTTTGTGTGATTAATGCTGATGACTTCTATGGTCGTGAGTCTTACAAAATGCTGGCCCAGAGTCTCAGCGATCGCTCTATAACCAGCTGGCCCCCGGTTTATTACCTGGCGGCATATCGGCTCTCGAACACTCTATCTGAGCACGGCACAGTATCAAGGGCTGTATGCGAAACGGATTCGGATGGGTTTCTGAAGTCTCTTAAGGAGCGAGAAAAGATACGCAAAGGAGAGGATGGCAGTCCTGAAGCTCTGGAGGCAGATAAGTGGATGAAACTTGCTCCTGAAACGCCAGTTTCGCTAAATCTAATGGCATTCACCCCGGACGTTTTTCGTTTTCTGGAAGAGCAGTTTCGCGAGTTCCTCGAGCTGCATGGGGAGAGCGATAAGAGTGAGTTCTATTTGCCTGTTGCCGTGAGCACCATGATCAAGCGGGGGCAGTGCAGGATGCAGGTAATCAATACACCCGAAGAGTGGCTGGGGGTGACATATTCCCAGGAGAAAGAATATGTCGCCAAGAGGCTTTGGGAGATGACGCAACAAGGGATATATCCCGAGTCACTCTGGGATTGATGAAAAGCCACAATTCTTGCTGAATTATTTTTAGCATCCCATTATCTGGACGATCTTGTTTAAGAGGCCAACATGCCGCGGCTCCTGCAAAAAATAGCTATCGTCCTTATTTCTGTACCGGCCTTCTTGTGCAGCGTTGTCTTTGGTGAGCCAACGGATGATGGCCCCAGTATTCTCAATATAAACTCATATTATGCGGGCCTAAATTGGACTGATGAACAGGCAGACGCCTTCTCTGCCTCAATCCATGATCAGTGGCCGCGGGCAAGGATTTATCGGGAGTACCTGGACTCCAAACGTAAGGTTCTGACTGACGATTACATAAGCAGCTTCAACGACTATCTTCGGGCAAAGTACGATGACGCGCATTTTGACTTAGTCTATGTTACGGATGACGACGCTCTCCAGTTTGTGCAGAGGGTAAAGCAAGACCTCGTTATTCTGCAGGCGCCGATCGTGTTCTCTGGAATTGATGACCTCTCGAAGCTGCCTGCCTCATTATTGGACAACGCCACTGGCGTGGAAGAGGACCTGAATCGGGAAAAGCTTTTCAACCTCATTTCGCGCCATCATCCGGATCTTGACCAACTTGTACTTTTGACGCGTCATGCCGACTCCCTTGGAGAACTTGCACGCCAACACTTTCAATCGAAGCCAGACCTAACAATTCATGCATTTAGCGAGATTACTGCTACTGAATTGAGGGAGGTTTTCCGGTCTGCATCACCGAAGACGGTCGTACTGGCTGGTATTCTTAGGATAAAAGGGCCGGATGAGGGATATGTTCCTTGGGGAACGCAGCTTCGTGAGGCCAGTAGGGGCGCCTCCGCTTCGATCTACTTGCTTGATCGAGCTCCGCTGTGGAGTTCCGTTGTGGGATCTAACGCCGGCGTTGCGGAGGAACAGGGATCAGTTGCTGGAGAACTCGCGATAAAAATTCTCTCTGGAGCATCTCCAACCAATGTGGCCTCGGTTCAAGGCACGCCTCACACATGGATCTTCAATGCTGTAGCGCTCAAACGATTCGGGATTGACCCCTCTCAGCTGGAGGCGGGCGCGCGGATTGTGAAGCCTAAGCCATTACTGACGCCTCTCCAGTATCTTCTCGTGTCCGCAGGTGCTCTTTTCGTAATCTTCGAGACTGCGCTCATTCTCTATATCATCTCCCACCGACGCAGGCGGAAGGCGGTGGTTCGGGCCCTACAGGAGAGTGAGGAACGTCTTAGGGGCTATCTTGAGCATTCCCCGCTTCCTGTCGCTATTCTCGGCAAGGATGGAGGCATTGCATACATCAACCACAGGCACGCGAGCACATTTGGCTATTCTGTTGCCGAGCTGACGAACCAGCAGCATTGGAGCTTGTTCTTTCCCAATTCCCACTATCGGGATGCCGTTAGAGAAGCATGGCGCCAGGAACTGGAAGCTGCAAAACAAGAGAAGCGGGATCCCCGGGCTCAGGAATGGAAGGTTCGCGCAAAGGACGGAAGGTTACTGGATATCCAGTTCAATTACACTCAAATCGGAGAACACGGATTTGCAGTCTTCTTTGATGTAACCGAGCGTAAGCGTGCTCTTGAAGCGCTGGAGGCGGCAACCAAGAACGCACAGGCGGCCAATGAAGCGAAGAGCCAGTTTCTGGCAAACATGAGTCATGAGATCCGCACGCCGATGAACGGAGTACTCGGAATGGCTCAGTTGTTAATGGAAACCAATCCGACGGCAGAACAGCGGGACTACATCAAAACAATCAAGGACTCTAGCCAGTTGCTTCTCACCGTAATCAATGACCTTCTGGATTTGTCCAAGATCGAAGCAGGTCAAATGGATTTGGACAAACGACCGACAGAACTACGACCTTTTGTCGACAGCTGTATTGGGCTGGTGGAGAAAGCGGCGAGAGAAAAGGGACTGGCTCTTGTATGCAAGATCGATGATGAAGTGCCGAGCGGAATCATTTGCGACAGTAACCGCCTCAGCCAGATTCTGCTTAATCTGTTAAGTAACGCCATCAAGTTCACTGAGACTGGTAAGATAAGCCTGGAGGTTGCTTGTAAATATCTGTCAGCTCAGCAAGCGGAACTGAGTTTCAAGGTTAGCGATACAGGTATCGGAATCGCTCCAGAACATCTCGAGAAGATCTTTCTTCCTTTTGACCAAGGGGATCCTTCGTCAACGCGTCGGTTTGGGGGCACTGGGCTCGGCCTGTCGATAAGCCGTCGACTCGTCGAGATGATGGGAGGGCAGATTGCCGTAAGGAGTAGGCCAGATCATGGCTCTACGTTCAGCTTTACTATCGTCGCTGATCTTGTTTCGGGCACTGTTCAGAATAGATTGGATGCCGGAATACAATCCCGATTGGCAGATGAGTTTCCTCTTAGGATCCTGATTGCTGAAGATAATCCCGTGAACCAGAAGGTGGCTCGCTTGGTTCTCAATAAGATGGGTTACACTCCAGATATCGCCGCAAATGGAGTTGAAGCTCTGAGGATGGTTAAGGAAGGGACCTATGATGTGGTCCTGATGGACATCCAAATGCCAGAAATGGATGGATACACTACGTCTCGTAAGATCCGGGATGAAACGCCATCAGATCAACAGCCGTGGATCATCGCTCTGACCGCGCATGCGCTGACAGAAGATATCGAGAAATGCAAAGCTGCAGGAATGGATGATTACCTCTCAAAACCGCTAAGAAGCGCGAAGCTCGCGGAAGCGTTGCAGGGCGCCACGAGCGCCAGACGCATTGCTTAGCGTCAGGCCGCCTCAATTCTTGGGTTCTCGAATTTGGTTTGGATACCGTATGTCCTCGGCGCTGTAGAGGTAAATGACTTCCTCTGCGATGTTTGTAGCATGATCGCCGATGCGCTCCAGAGAGCGGGAGACGAAGATGAGGGCCAAGGCGCGGTGGACTGTAGAAGAGTCCTTAATTATTTGGTTGGCTAGGTTCGCATGGTTTTCCTTGTGCATGCGATCTACCTCGTTGTCCCGCTTCGAAATACAGTGGGCCTTCTCTAAATCACCGTCCACCAAGCTGTCGATTGCATCTCGGAGCATCTCGATCACCAAGGTCGTCATCTCCGGTAGGTGAAGGAAGTCTCCCGAAAGATTGCCTGTTTCTACCTTCAGTATGTGCTTACAGATGTTTGTGGCCTCATCACCCACTCGTTCCAAGTCCTGTGCCGCCTTCATACCCACGGTTAGAAGGCGGAGATCCTTTGCGACGGGCGCGCGCATAGAGATGTAGCGGATTGCCTCCTGGTCGAGTTCAACTTGAAGTCCATCTATGATGTCGTCTTTCTTGATGGCTTCGCGAGCTAGATCTGGATTGTCTTCAAGAAGTGCGCGAGTTGATGCGCGAACAACTTCAATGCATCGCTCGCCCATCAATATCAGATCGGATTTATAGCGCTCCAGTTCGTTATGAAAAAACCGTTTCATGCTTTGCGGGACTACCCGGTGGGATAGAGGGAGATGATTATCCAAATCGACCAGAGATATATGCTTCTGTTTGAGGATCGGCCGGGTTGATAAATAGTTGCTCTGTTTCTGAAAACTCAATGAGCCGGCCCATGTAGAAGAACGCTGTCTTGTCAGAGACGCGAGCCGCTTGTTGCATGTTGTGCGTAACGATAACAATGGTGTATTGCGTCTTCAATTCGTGAATTAGTTCTTCCACCTTCGCTGTCGCTACTGGATCCAGCGCTGAGCATGGCTCGTCCATCAACAAAATGGATGGCTCCACGGCGATGGCGCGTGCGATGCAAAGCCTCTGTTGTTGGCCCCCGGAAAGTCCCAGTGCGCTCTCATGGAGGCGCGTCTTGACTTCATCCCATAGGGCCGCCCCACGAAGACTCCGCTCCACCACTTCGTCTAGTCGCGCCTTCTTTTTAATGCCCTGAATCTTTAGTCCGTAGGTAATGTTGTCGTAAATCGACATTGGGAATGGATTGGACTTCTGAAAGACCATTCCAACCCGCTTCCGAAGCTCGATGACATCAATGTCCGGATCATAGACGTTAACGTTGTCAATGAGGACTTCGCCTTCTGCCCGCGCGATATCAATGAGATCGTTCATGCGGTTCAGGCAGCGCAAGAGGGTGCTCTTGCCACAACCGGAGGGGCCGATGAAGGCCGTTACCTCCTTTTCCAGGACCTGCAGGTTGATGTCGTGCAACGCCTGAGAGCTGCCGTAATAAAAGTTAAGGTCCCTTACCTCGATTGCAGTGCGTGGAACAGAGTCCATGGTGGGTCTTGCCGTATTGGCTTGCTTGTCGATCGATTGAGCTGCTGATGCCATGATTACCACTTGTAGCGGGCGCGCACGCGCTGTCGTAGAATGATTGAAGATAGTGCTATGGCGGCGACAATAAGAAGGAAAACGAAGGCGGCCCCATATTGCATGCGCTCCGTGTACTCATTCTGCGGAATCTTGGAGCTCACAACGTAGATATGGTAAGGAAGGGCCATTACGCCTTGGAGGAGAAAGTCTATGGGCCCCTCAACCTCCCAAGGCATCTTGTCCAAAATGGCGTATGCGGCTGTAAACATGATCGGAGCCGTTTCACCAGCAACACGGGCGATGCCCAGCACCGAGGAGGTAAGGATCCCGGGCAACGCATATGGGAGGACCGTGCTTCGGATCGATTGCCACTTGGTTGCGCCCAGCGCCAGGCTTCCCTCCCGAAATCCCTGAGGGACTGCCCGCAGTGACTGCTCGCTTGCGGAGATGATGATGGGGAGAACCATGAAAGCCAGGGTGAACCAACCAGCGGCCAGTGAGACTCCCCATCCAAGAAACAGTACGAACATCCCCATGCCGAAGAGGCCGAAGACAATTGAGGGGACACCGGCGAGGTTCAAAATTGAGAGACGTACTATGCGAATAAATCTGGAATCGCGCGCATACTCGCTGAGATATATTGCGCTGAGGACCCCGAGCGTGAGGGCAATAGCCATTGAACCAATGACTAACAGGATAGTGCCAACAATTGCGGGGAAGATCCCACCACCTGAATACGAGTATGTTTCAGTGTTCAACTTCGCCAGATCGATGTCGTTTATCCTAGCCCATTCACGAAGGTCAGAATCACTGAGTTGGTAGTACTCGCCATCGTAATTGAAGACGTGGAGTGTTTCGGGACTGCCAGTCAGGAACTCAATGTTCAAGAATGGAAACTGGGTGGTAAAGACGGTCTTGCTTCCCTTGATGGCGATATCGAGAAATATGTAGCACGCGCAGAGGAGGACGAAATAGGTCATGCCCCGCAGTAGCCACGATACGATGCGTTCCCAGCGATACGCGGGATTACGGGAATTGCGGCGAAATGGATGCTTGTCGCTCATTCTGTATTACAATGCAGCAAGACGGAAGCGGCGAAGAATCTTCTGCGCCAAGTAATTGATTAGAAGGGATATAAAGAAGAGCAGTGCGCCCACTAGGAAGAGCGCCCGGTAATGGATGCTGCCTGAGACAACCTCGCCCATTTCCTGGGCTATGACGCCAGTCATTGTATGAACAGGTTCGAAGATGCCGCCGAGGCCGTTGCTGAAATCCGGGATGGCAATTCGGTTCCCGGCGCACAGGAGCACCACCATTGTCTCTCCTATGACTCGTCCAAACCCCAGCAACACAGCGGAGATAATGCCCGAGATGGCTGTTGGAACGATGATTCGAAATGTTGTTTGAAGGCGGTTAGCGCCCACGGCATACGACGCTTCCTTGAATGCGCGGGGCACGCTGTTGAGTGCATCCTCTGCCAAAGTGAATACCGTGGGTATGGCCATGAGGGCCAGTAGGCATCCTGCAGTAAAGGCGTTCAGTCGTTCAGCGATCGGGAAAAACGGTAGCCATGAAAGGAATTCCAATCCTGAAACCATTCTTACGAACTCGCCCCAGACCAGGACTCCGAAGAACCCAATCACTACTGAAGGGATTGCGGCGATAAACTCGATGAACGGCTTCATCCACTTTTGCTCATGCTTGTTTGCAAACTGGCTGACATAGATTGCTGCAGCCACGCCGAAGGGAACAGCAAGCGCCAGCGCAATTGCCGAGACGATCAGAGATCCCATAAGAAGTGGAACAACGCCATACCAGTCTTGGAAAAAGCTGTTTGTTACCCATTCAGTCCCAAATATGAACGTGGTGATCGCGGTATAGAACGGAACCGGTTCACGTGGATCCCAAGCACCCACCTTGCGTTCAGCGTTCTCCGAATCGGAAATAAACTTTTCGATAAGGTCGTTGAAGCGACGGGTGAGGGGAGCTCGTTCAGGGAGAACGATAGCAGGGGCCTGGTTGGCCAGTGCTCTCACCTTCAACTGTAACTCGTCGGACAGTCGATAATAGTCATCTGCGGCCTGAAACAGTGCTAGGCGGCGATCTTCCAGCCTTACTTCCTTCACCGGGATAGCAGCTGCGGCTGCTTCTTCTTCGATTGCAAGTTCCAGATCGCCAGCATTACGGGCCGCTTCGGCAGCTTTCTGACGCTTCTTGCGTGAGAGGAGAGCGCTCCGACTGGATTCGATATCGTCGCGGAGACTAGTGGCGTTGATCTTCAATCGATCCACCAGCGATTGCAGTGGAGCTACCGCCAGTCCAAACTCTTGAGTGAACTCATCAAAGGGTTGCAGCGCTCTCGACGCCTCCTGCCATGACAAGCCTTGGCTGCGTTGAAGTTCATCCAAGCGGCGTGTCTTGATGTGTGTGAGGAATCTGCTCAGGGCGTAGAAATCGTCCACCTGAGCACGCATATAGTCGACGTACTCAAGGCCACTCTTCCGATAGAGCTCCAGCCGATCGCGATTTTGGCCAAAGAACCCATATCCTTCGCGCAACAGGAAAATGGTGATGAGCAACAGGACCACGATGGCGATTGTGGCGTTCCCGCCGAAGAAGATCTTGATGAGCTTATCGCTATCAACCCCAAACAACCGGAACCGGCGACTCTCAAATGGAGCGTGTTTACCTGGCGCCTGCGCAGTCGTGAATTCTACGCTCGATTTCATCGATTAACGAACTGGAATAAAGTGAACTGCTTCGACGATGCGTTGCCCTTCAGGACTAAGCGTAAAATCGACGAAGTCCTGCACCAGTGGATTAGGCCTGTTTGCATTTACCAGATAAAATGTAGGGCGGGCGTACGGATAGTTATCCTCCGCGATGGCTTCCTTGGTTGGCAGGAATCCGTCGATGGCCACCACGGTTACTCCGGGAGTTTTTGCATATGCCAGGCCGACATAGCCGATACCATTGGGATTTCCTGCTACTTCTGATGCAATTTGCTCGTTGCCAGCCAGCTTCTGGGAATGACGAGCATAGTCGTCTTGAGCCATCGCCAGCTTCTGAAAATCCTTGTAGGTGCCCGAAGCAGTATTCCGGGTATAGATGGAGATCTCCCCAGGCTTTCCACCTACCGCCGCCCAGTTGCGGATGCGCCCGGTAAAGATCTGTCGCACCTGCTCAACTGTCAGGTTCTTAACGGGATTGGCTTCATTGACGATGATTGCGATCCCGTCATAGGCAACGGTGATCTCTTGGATCTCCACGCCGTTCAGCCGCGCCTGTGCAAACTCTGATGAGCTAATCGGGCGACTCGACATCCCGATGTCTGCCGTAGAAGTGATGATGGCGCTCACGCCAGTGGAAGATCCTTCAGCAGCAATCTCGAAGGAAATTCCGGGGTGTCCGGCCCGATAGAACTCCTTGAGCTGTGGGACCAGCTTGGCGCCCAAGGTATCAGACCCTTTGATGACGAGAGTCTGTCCCTGTAGGCTGGCGCACGCCAGCGCTGCGATTATCAAAAACAGAAAGCGTTTCATGCAGTTGATATTTCCAAGTATGAAGCAGCGCTGTAACGGATCAGTGTCACAAATGTTACGATTGTGTTACGAGTGCACGCCACCGGATCGGACACTGGAGAGACCGCTCGTGCACGGAAACTTTCTTTCGTTGTCGGTTGACAAGGCGGGGCTGACTTACTTAGATCGCCCCTTTTCCGTCATGAAAGTAGTTTCCTCGCTAAAGTCCCTTAAGACACGTCATCCCGACTGCCAGGTTGTGCGTCGTCGTGGCCGTGTTTACGTTATCTGCAAGACGAACCCGCGCTACAAGGCCCGCCAGGGTTAATCGCAGCTAAAGCAGCAAAGGAGAATTTCCCGTGAAGGCCAATATTCATCCCAAGACACATCCGACGTGCTTCATTGACGTCTCGACTGGGCGCAAGTTTCTGACTCGCTCCACTGTACGCAGCGACCGCAAGGAAACGATCGACGGTGTCGAGTATGTTGTGGTGCTGCGCGACATCACCATGGACAGCCATCCGGCCTATACGGGTGAAAAGCGCTTCGTAGACACCGCAGGTCGTGTCGACAAGTTCAACAAGAAGTTTTCTCGCCGCCGGGCCTAATCGGATCTTCCGGCACGGATTTTCAACGCCCGCCGAGCAAATACCGCTCTGCGGGCGTTCGTTTTGGCTGGCCTCACATAAACTGTGAACAGCACTGTTTGGATTGCTCTTTAAGCATTTCTTCATCTAATCGCGCGAAAATATGGCCATCGGACTACTTTTTTCGGGACAAGGCGCCCAAAGTGTTGGGATGGGGCAGAGCCTGTATGAGTACTCGCCCGCAGCACGTTCTCTAATTGAGCAGGCTGACCAGATTTTGGGTTGGAGCCTCGGAGCAGTGATGTTCGAAGGCCCGGCCGAAAAGCTTACCGAGACCAAGGTATGCCAGCCTGCTTTGTTTGTTCACGGCCTGGCAGTTGTTGAATGCCTGCGAGAGGCAGGTAAGCTGCCGGAGGTAGGGGTCTCGATGGGCCTCAGCCTGGGAGAGTTGACTGCCTTGACGTTTGCGGGGGCAATGGACTTTGAAACCGGGTTGCGCACCGTCGCAGAGCGTGGAAGGTTAATGCAGGAAGCCTGCGAAGCCACCAAGGGCGGCATGACGTCGTTGATTGGCGGTTCACTGGAGGATGTAAAGGCCATCTGCACTGAATATGACGTGGATATGGCCAACGTGAACTGCCCCGGGCAGATCGTAATCTCAGGGGATGCACTGCGTGTAACGGCTGCCGGAGAAGCGGCAAAGGAATCAGGAAAGTTCCGTATGATTGTGCCGCTAAAGGTCGCTGGGGCATACCATAGTCGATTGATGGAGAACGCCCGTCGTCAGTTTGCGCAGTATCTGAACGGCGTTTCTATAAACGAACCTAAGGTTACGGTGATGACAAATGTTACCGGAAAGCAGGTTCGCACGCCAGATGAGATACGGGCTGCGCTGGCGCAGCAGGTTGTAAGCTCTGTTCTGTGGGAAGACTGCATGCAAAGCGCCATCAGTTTGGGGATCACAGACTACGTTGAGTGTGGTCCGGGTGGCGTTTTGGCCGGATTGGCCCGTAGAATCGATCGAAACATTAAGGTTTCGCCCGTTTCTGAATGGAAGGACGTCCAGTCTCTTTGAGTTATTGATAGGTAAGTTCCTGTCATCCCTTCTCTTTTATTATTCGAGATGTCGAGCACGGCAAACATCAGAAACTTCTGCATCATCGCGCACATTGACCACGGCAAGACGACGCTAAGCGATCGTCTTCTGGAGGCTACCCAGACGGTTGAAAAGCGTGAGATGAAGGACCAATTGCTCGACTCTATGGACTTGGAGCGCGAGCGCGGCATCACGATCAAGAGCCATCCAGTCACCTTGCGTTACAAGCATACGAACGGGGAGGAATACATCTTCAACCTCATCGATACTCCCGGGCACGTCGACTTTTCCTATGAGGTATCGCGGAGCCTTGCTGCCTGTGAAGGAGCCTTGCTGTTGGTTGATGCTGCTCAGGGGATCGAGGCGCAAACCGTCGCAAATGCTCATCTGGCCGTGAATCAGGGCTTGGAGGTGGTGCCCGTCATCAACAAGATCGATTTGCCCAGCGCAGATGTCGATAATGCCCGGCAGCAGCTTGAAGACATCTTGGCCATGCCCGGTGATGACGCACTATTGGCCAGCGGCAAGTCCGGGATTGGCGTTGCAGAGATTCTGGACGCGATTGTTAACCGTATTCCCGGTCCGAGATGGGCAGACTACAACGGGACGCGTGTGCTCATATTTGACTGCGTCTATGACGCATTTAAGGGCGTTATCTGTTATGTCCGGGTGTTCTCTGGGGCCATCAAGCCAGGCGACCAGATCGTGATGATGAGCGATGGCACCAAGACCGAGGTAAAGGAGGTCGGCCGCTTCAGCCCAAGAATGATCCAGGCAGGGGTATTGGAGCCCGGTAGCGTTGGTTATATCACAACCGGCATCAAGGATCTGTCTGAAATCAAGATTGGTGACACCATCACCCATGCTTCTGCTCCAGCGGCTGACATGCTCCCGGGATATAAAGAAGTCAGGCCGATGGTCTTCGCCGGCCTATATCCAATCGACTCCTCGGATTACGAGAAGTTGAAGGTGAGCGTAGCAAAACTGCAACTAAATGATGCAGCGTTTACCTTCACTCAGGAAAACTCTGTAGCGCTGGGATTTGGGTTCCGTTGCGGCTTCCTGGGCCTGCTCCATATGGAGATCGTTATGGAGCGCATTCGTCGCGAATACGATCTGGACATCATCTCGACCTATCCAAGCGTCGTATATAAGGTGAAGCTTAATGATGGATCTAACATCGAGGTCGATAATCCGGTGAACATGCCAGATCCCAGCGAGATTGCGTCGATCTGGGAACCTACGATCAAAGCTTCTCTACACATCCCTTCTTCTGCGATTGGCGATATTCTTTCGCTGATTATGGAAAAGCGCGGGGTTTGTGAAAATACAGAAACGCTTGACGCTCACAGGGTAATCATTCACGCGACCCTTCCGCTCAATGAAATCCTAGTAGATTTTAACGACCGCCTGAAGAGCATCACCAAAGGGTATGGTTCGATGGACTACGAGCTGAGCGACTATATACAGAGCAAGCTAGTAAAGCTCGAGATTTTGGTCAACGGGGATCCCGTGGACGCGTTTGCCTCAATCGTGCACCAGGACCGTGCGGCCGGTAAAGGTCGCATGCTGTGCAGCAAGCTCAAAGATATCCTTCCGCGCCAGATGTTTAAGGTCGCCGTTCAGGCTGCGATTGGCGGTAAGGTCGTTGCTCGTGAAACGCTCAGCGCGATGCGTAAGGACGTAACCTCAAAATGCTACGGAGGCGACATAACCCGTAAGCGCAAGCTTCTGGAAAAGCAGAAGGAAGGTAAGAAGCGCATGAAACAGATTGGCAAGGTCTCGATTCCGCAGGAAGCTTTCGTGGACATTTTAAAAACCAGCCAGTAGTAGCTTTTTGATGAAGATCCTGAAACGGAAGCGGGGCGCCGGGTCGAAGACACTTCGGGAGGCCGACGATATCAGCCGTTTGGCTCACAAGGTGTGGCATTATCGCCGCGATGTCTTGTCTGCAGATCAGCTTGACCGCTTGGAGGGGGCCTTAGAACGCCTCGAGAGAGTACGTCAGGATCCTGAAGCGTCCGGGGACGACCTGAAGGCGAGTATTTCCGAGACTCGCTCGGTCCTGGAAGTGACCGGCGGGGCCTTTTACACAAAGCGGTCGTGGAGCGACAATATCGAGATGTTTCTCGTGGCTGCGATTCTGGCGATTGGGGCGAGAACCTACTTTATTCAGCCATTCAAGATTCCAACAAACTCGATGTATCCGACCTATAATGGGATGACGCACGAGTTGTACTTGGATGCCGAGGAGGCTCCGGGCGCATTGGGCTCAGCGTTCCGCTTTATTACGTTGGGCGCCAGTAGGAAAGTGGTGGAGGCTGAGGCCAGTGGTGAGGTGATAATTCCTTTGAGGCAAAGCTCTAGCGGTTACATTCCATTTGTGCAAAGGAAGCCGGGGCGCAAGTGGTTTGGGCTGCTTCCAGCGGTTGTTGATGAGTACACAATCCTCATCGATAATAAGCGGCAAGAGATTCAGGTTCCTGCTGACTTTGGATTGACGAAGGTGTTGTACGAGCGCTTTGGAGCCCCCACACAGTTAACTGCGGGACCGGGTGGATCGCTTCTATACCATACCGGCCAGCGCGTTCAAGCGGGGGATCGCCTGATGACCTACGATATCCTTACCGGAGATCAGCTTTTTGTAGATCGCTTCACATACCATTTCAGAAAACCTCGGGTTGGTGAGCCCTTTGTATTTCGCACCGACGAGATCCCGGGGGTGGGCGTTGATAATTTGGGGAAGTATTACATCAAGCGGTTGGTCGCTGCCGAGGGTGATGTTTTGGAGGTGCGGGATCCTGTCCTGTATCGGAATGGGAAACCCATCGAAGGCGCAGAGGCATTCGAACTAAACGCCACGCGATCAGGTGAATATGAGGGCTACACTTCTGAGAAGTTCTTGGCGGAAGGTCATTCCTTCACCGTGCCTGAGAACTCCTATTTCGCCATGGGCGATAATTCGGATGAATCGAGTGATAGTCGGTACTGGGGCGCTGTTCCCGAGAAGGCGGTCGTAGGTAAGGCCATCTTCATATATTATCCGTTTTCGAAGCGCTTTGGCGTAGCTGAATAGCCTCCGCTTGCAGCAGCGCGTAGGATCGGCCATGGTCTGATAGATATGGATCCTGACGCAGTAAAGGAGTTTTACCGTCAGCCACGGGTACTGGAGCATTATGCCAAGGCGGCTTCTTCGGTGGGGTTGTGGTTGTCTGAGGAGAAGTTGTTTACCCGCTTCTTTCAGCATGATGATAACTTGCTTGAATTAGGCACAGGCGCAGGGCGCATTGCGTTTGGTCTCGAGCTGCTCGGATATAAGGAGATCACGGCGATCGATCTATCCAAAGAAATGATCGAGGAGGCGCGCTACCTGGCGGAACAATTCAAATCCGTTGTGAAGTTCATGGATGCCGATGCGCTTGCCTTGCCTTTTGAGGAAGATGCATTCGACGGCGCGATATTTGGCTTCAACGGCTTGATGCAGATACCGGGGCGAGAGCGGAGAAGAGACGCGCTCAGAGAAGTTCAACGCGTGGTCAAACCCGGTGCTTGCTTCGTATTTACCACGCACGACAGGGAGTTTTCCCGTCATCAGAGATATTGGAAAGAACAGCGTGAACTTTGGAATCAGGGATTGCAGAATCCCGAGCTGCTCGAGTTTGGAGATCGATATGAAGATACTCCTCTAGGGAAACTCTTCATTCACGTTCCCACTGCCAATGAGGTCAGGGAAGACCTGCTTGCCACAGGCTGGCGTATCACAGCAGATATGCTTCGGTCTCGAATCGCAAACGAACCACTTGTGGTGCGGGAATTTAGCGACGAGTGCAGGTTTTGGATCGTTCAGAAGCGGGATTAAAGGAGTAGCCTAGCGATGGATGATTCTCAATGGTTTGGAAGCGGCAGCCAACGCAGGACTTCCTGAATCATGAGATCCCAGTAGTCCCAGTTGTGTTCGCCCGGTCCTTCTGCATATGTCAGTCTGACATCTGAGAGATTCTTTACAGAGTCTCGGAACTCAATGTTGGACTCGTACAAGTAATCCTCGACGCCACAGCATTGGTAGAGCGCGGGCACTGGACGCGGAGCGCGTCGACAGAGTTCAACAAGATCATGCTGAGAGCCGGTAACCTTATCCAATGGCCCAAAGATATTCTCCATCTCTTCAACGCGTGCTGGCTGATCCTGGATCTTACTAAGGGCCGAGATATGTAAAGCGCCTGAAAGCGATGCAGCGGCTGCGTAACGTTCAGGATGCGTTAGAGCGATCTTAAAGGCTCCGTACCCACCCATGGAAAGACCTGCTGTAAAGTTGCTGCTGCGCTCACGAGACAGAGGAAACAGATTGTAGCAAATCTGCGGTATCTCGTCTGCTATGAAATCGAAGTAGGGTAGGCCGTGGGCCATGTTCGTATAGAAACTTCGATGTGCGTTTGGCATCACGACAGCTAAGCCAAGGTCCCAGACATACCGCTCGATGCTTGTCTTTCTGGTCCAGACGGTATGGTCATCGCTTAGGCCGTGATACAACCAGAGCACAGGCCACCCTGATGGAGGACTCTCACCTTGTGGCACGAGCAAGCGTAGCTCGCTCTGCATACCCAAGGTCTGGGACTTAAAGTTGAGATCGATCAGTGCGGTGGCCATCGTAAATTGAACTAGAGACAGAAAAGCCTTCCCGAGTGATTACGGGAAGGCTCTTGAAAAGTCTAATTTCTAAGGTGCTTTATTCCTCGGGGCGGGTCTTGCGAAGGCCGACCACGCGGTCCCCTTCCTTCCATTGTCCTCTCTTTTGTAGAAGAGCAACGCGCTCAAAACGCTTGAGGACATTACGCCGCTTCTTGCTTGAGGAACCGCCTACTTTGAAACTTGGATGCTGAGACATTGGAAAATTCCTGGATGAAAGGGTTCGAGGAAAACGTTTGCTGGTCAGATTGCAAAGCAAAAATCTCTAACCGTGATCAAATGCTCTTTAGTTTCCGCCCATGCGGCTTCTGAAGAGCACCGCATCGCGACGACGGTAGTTTGTGGAGCGGATCTCCGGGAAGGGAATCGAGTAAATTTCGCCACCTTCCTGAATAATCTGCTGTTCAGTTTGCTGCTGGCTTGCAAGAGCTGCGTCGTATTCCTGACGAAGCTGTTGGTTAGCGCGGGCAAGCTCTTCAAGTTCACGATTACGTTGTTCGACCTGCTGACGCAGCTGCGCGAGCTCGTCAGGGGATTGTTGCGACTGCTGAGCCTGCTGCTCCAGAGAAGCAAGACGCTGTTCCATCTGCCGTTGTGACTCAGCCAGACGTTGACGCTCAGCCTGCAGATTGGCCAAAGCTTCTTCAGCTTGCTTGCGCTGTTCCGCCTCGCGAGCCAGGCGCTCATTGAGGGCGGCAATTCGCTCTTGGCGTTCCTTTTCCTGCCGCGCCTTCTCTTCAGCGGCCATCCGATCTGCGTCAGCAGCCTGCTGACGGAGCCGGTCGGCCTGGGCGCGAGCCTCCTCGGCAGCCTGTTCCAGCTTGAGTCGCTCTGCCTCAAGACGTTCATGCTCTTGCTGGTATTGCTGCGCCCGGGCTTCAAGATCTGAAGCTTTCTTGCTGCTTACATACCAGAGTGAAAATCCGGCCAAGGCCGCCAATGCCAGTAGGATTACAATGATGCCGCTTTTTTTCATGGGGTTTGCCTTTCAGATAAGCAGGTATCTTCCCTTTTTTCAAGCTCTTGCGAAGGCGGCTCCAATTCTCGCGAGTTGTCTTGTCAGGCTATAGCGCCAAGGGCAGAGTCATGCTCCATGAAACGCTTTTTCGTCAGTGTCTTACGCTTTCTCGGCGCCTTTGTCTTAGCCTCTATACTGTTTACGTTCCTCGCGATCTTCGTGATTTCTGCGATGATTGGCGCATTGGCGAGTGGTCCGGTAGTGAGTATCCCGGAGAAGGCGGTTCTGGAGTTTGACCTTAATCTTTCCGTGCCGGACTCTCCCCGCAGCGTGGACTCATTGACGAGTCTTCTTGAGGCAATGGATCCTGAATCGCCGGAAAAGCTGCACTTGAGAGCACTGGTTGAGGCCATAGATAATGCAGCAGAGGACGATCGCATTCAGGCCATCCTAATTCGTGGAGGAAGTGTGCTGGGTGGCGTTAACACCTCGCTTGCAAGCGCGAGCGAAATTCAGCGCGCACTGCTTCGGTTCAAGGAGACAGGCAAGCCCGTCTATGGCTACCTCGAAGATGTCTCACAACTCGACTTCTTCTTGGCGGGAGTGGCTGACGAAATCTATATGCACCCATATTGCGTAATGACCCTCAATGGCATCGCATACCAGCGGATGTATTTTGCAGAGGCGTTCGAGAAATATGGAATTGGTGTTCAATCGGCAATTGCCGGCGGGTTCAAGTCAGCGCTCGATACCTTTACGCGCACCTCCATGAGCCCGGAAGACCGCGAGCAGGGGGCGTCCTTGATCGATGGGCTCTGGAGTGTTCTCTCCAGCGGCATCGCCGGCGCACGCGGTATTGATGCTCTGGAGGTGGATAGACTTTCAAAGCAAGTGGGACTCCTCCGAGCAGAACAGGCTGTAGAAGCCGGGCTCATCACTGGCGTCAGCCATTGGAATGTGCTTGCTGATGAGCTGACAGAGTTGGTGGGGAAGGACGAGGAGACAGGATCATTCAAGAGTGTCGCCTTGCCGCAGTACGCCAAGAGCCTGATTCAGAAACGTGGAGGCGAGGCCTCAGAGATCGCAATCGTATACGTAGAAGGCGCCATTGTGGATGGGGAAGGTCAATGGAACGAGGCCGGCAGCGATCGCATTGTTCGGAACTTGCGGAAAGTGCATGAGGACGAAAACGTCAAGGCCGTAGTTGTTCGTGTGAATAGTCCCGGAGGCAGTGTGACTGCCTCGGAGAAGATTCGTAAGGAGATCGAATTGATTGGAGAATCGAGACCAGTGGTCATCTCAATGGGCGGCGTAGCGGCGTCGGGCGGATATTGGATTTCGGCGACTGCGGATTCCATCCTTGCGGAACCGGCAACGATTACTGGTTCCATCGGCGTATTCGCTTTCCTTCCCAATGTTCAGGGCCTTGCAAATGATATAGGCATCACGTTTGACTCCGTGGAAACGTCCTCCTTCGCAGACCTATGGTCGATCGCGAAGCCCAAGGATGCGCAGGAGATCCAGCGCCTGGAAGAACTCGTATCGTCGATTTATGATCGCTTCCTGCTCTTGGTCGCAGAGGGACGTTCTATGACGGTCGATGACGTGCGAAAGGTCGCAGAGGGGCGTGTATGGACGGGGGAAAGCGCCCTGGAAATTGGATTGATCGATCAGCTCGGCGGGCTCGGAATGGCTATCGACAAGGCTGCAGAACTGGCGGGCCTTGATGATTACTCAGTCAAGGATGTTCCCCACGATACAGGGTGGAACATGTTTGTCTCAATGCTTGAGAGCAAGGTCTCTGGCAAGGTCGCCTTGCGGAACCCTGTCGTCAGGCAGGCGTTGGAATGGTCTGCAGAAGCGTCTTTGTTCAATGACCCAAGGGGGCTGTACTCGTGGAGTCCGGTGCGAGTTCAAGTAGTCCGGTAACGCTTTACTCAGCTGGAATACCCAATAAGGTCTTCGTATGGCTCAGCGTGAATTCAGACTGCTTCGAGATGCAACTGTTACGGAGATTCCCGCCGGTAACAGAATCCTTTTGCCCATTGGCTCTCTGGTTGAGGTAACACAGGCGCTTGGTGGAAGCCTCACTATTCGCGACGGTGGTGGAATTTACCGGATCGAAGGCGAAGAGATTCAGGCGCTGGGGTCCGAGGCCATTGAGCTGGCGCAGCAACATGACTCTGAAGTTAGCGAGGAAGGACCTTTCTCTGAGGATACTGTCTGGCAGGTTCTCAAGACCTGCTATGATCCGGAGATCCCCATCAATATTGTCGATCTGGGCCTCATCTATAATCTCGATCTGACAGAGGTGTCGCCTCAGCGATACCAGGTAGACGTCAAGATGACATTGACGGCTACTGGATGCGGGATGGGACCCGTTATCGCAGCCGACGCACAGCGCAAAATCGAATCACTACCTGCTGTCGAGTCCGCCAATGTGGAAATCGTTTGGGATCCGCAGTGGTCTCCCCACATGATATCACCCGAGGGACGCAAGGTATTGGGATTGGAGTAGCTTGTGGACGGTGACGCTTCTGAACAGTCGCAGTTGCAGGCCGATGTCTTGTCGGATCGTTTTCTGGCGGCGTTGTGGAGCGAGCGTAAGGTCTCTAAATATACCTTGCGCAACTATGGTCAGGCTTTGTCAGCTTTCCTGGAGTATCTGGAGAACAACGAAGGGTGGAAGGGCAACCTTGCTTCGATTGACCAGCGAAGCGTGCGTGGCTTTCTCATTGAGACTCAGCGCCATTTGTCACGTCGCACCACTCACCTGCGCGCATCTGCTCTCAGGTCTTTTTTCAATTATCTGCGGAAGCACGGTTACTGTGCAAATAACCCGTTAACAGGAATTTCTCTGCCAAAGTTGCAGCGGCCGCTGCCGCGATACCTCACGCAGGACCAAATGGAGCTATTGCTCACCGCTCCCTCCGTGCTCTGCAAGCAGGGCGAGTCCTCTGAGTTTGGACGTGCACGAGACGAGATTATGCTGGAAGTCTTGTATGGCGCAGGCCTGCGTGTCAGCGAGCTTGCGTCGATGACTTGGCAATCGGTTGATCTCTCTGCAGGGGTGGTACGGGTGCTGGGGAAGGGGG